>KL569104.1:39350-42959 GCA_000715635.1 Streptomyces violaceus
GCGTAGCCGATGCCGAGCTGGCGGAACGCGCGCGTGTTCTCGCCGATCTTCTGGGTCGGGAAGTCGGCGAAGCAGATCGAGATGTCCATCGCGGTGATGACCAGCTCGACGACCTTCTGGAAGCGCTCGGCCTCGAAGGACTGGTTGCCCTTGTCGTCGTCCTTGAGGAACTTCATCAGGTTCAGCGAGGCCAGGTTGCAGGACGTGTTGTCCAGGTGCATGTACTCGCTGCAGGGGTTCGACGCGGTGATCCGGCCGGACTCGGGGCAGGTGTGCCAGTTGTTGATGGTGTCGTCGTACTGGATGCCGGGGTCGGCGCAGGCCCAGGCGGCCTCGGCGATCTTACGGAAGAGCGCCTTGGCGTCGACCTCCTCGATGACCTCGCCGGTCATCCGGCCGCGCAGCCCGAACTGGCTGCCCTGCTCGACCGCGGTCATGAACTCGTCGTTCACACGGACCGAGTTGTTGGCGTTCTGGTACTGGACGGACGCGATGTCGTCGCCGCCCAGGTCCATGTCGAAGCCCGCGTCCCGCAGGATGCGGATCTTCTCCTCTTCCTTGACCTTGGTCTCGATGAAGTCCTCGATGTCCGGGTGGTCAACGTCGAGGACGACCATCTTGGCGGCGCGGCGGGTGGCACCACCGGACTTGATCGTTCCTGCGGAGGCGTCGGCGCCGCGCATGAAGGAGACCGGGCCGGAGGCGTTGCCGCCGGAGGAGAGCAGTTCCTTGGAGGAGCGGATCCGGGAGAGGTTCAGGCCGGCGCCGGAGCCGCCCTTGAAGATCATGCCCTCTTCCTTGTACCAGTCGAGGATCGACTCCATGGAGTCGTCGACGGCCAGGATGAAGCAGGCGGAGACCTGCTGGGGCTGCTTGGTGCCGACGTTGAACCAGACAGGGCTGTTGAAGCTGAAGATCTGGTGCAGGAGGGCGTACGCCAGCTCGTGCTCGAAGATCTCGGCGTCGGCGGGAGAGGCGAAGTACTTGTGGTCCTCTCCGGCCTTCCGGTACGTCTTCACGATGCGGTCGATCAGCTGCTTGAGGCTGGTCTCGCGCTGCGGGGTGCCGACGGCACCGCGGAAGTACTTGCTGGTGACGATGTTGACCGCGTTCACCGACCAGAAGTCGGGGAACTCGACGCCGCGCTGCTCGAAGTTGACCGAGCCGTCGCGCCAGTTGGTCATGACGACGTCACGGCTCTCCCACGCCACCTCGTCATAGGGGTGGACCCCAGGGGTGGTGTGGATGCGCTCGATACGCAGACCCTTGTTCGCCTTGGTGCCCTTGGCGCGGGAACTCCGTGCCGGACCGCTCGCCGTCTCTGTCATGCCGCCTCCCTGTACGGGCGAAAACGCCCTGAAGTGCCCCGTTGTTCCCGTGGCACGGTGTTCTGTCTGGTGTTGCGGGCACTCACTCACATCGCCCGCAACAGGTCTTCACATCGCCGCCGCCCGGCCGGGCCCGGAGCTGCCGTCCGGGTCCGGCCCGCCGGTCAGTCGGCGGCGCCTGCGGGCTCGGGGACCTGTGTCGTCCCTCCGGACCCGCGGTCGTCTTCCTGGCTCCCCGCGACCGTGTCCTCGCGGTCGCCGTCGTCCGCGTCGGGGCGTCCCGTCTCTTCCCTCAGTTCCGCGATGGCCGTCTCGAAGTCCTCGAGCGAGTCGAACGCCCGGTAGACGGAGGCGAATCGCAGATAGGCGACGAGATCGAGCTCCTGCAACGGGCCGAGAATGGCCAGCCCCACGTCGTGGGTGGTCAGCTCGGCGCTTCCGGTGGCCCGAACCGCCTCCTCGACCCGCTGGCCGAGCTGGGCGAGCGCGTCCTCGGTGACGGGCCGTCCCTGGCACGCCTTGCGCACACCATTGATGACCTTGGTGCGGCTGAAGGGTTCGGTGACCCCGGACCGCTTGACCACCATGAGCGAGCACGTCTCCACGGTCGTGAAACGACGGGAGCAGTCAGGGCACTGGCGGCGCCTGCGGATCGATGTGCCGTCGTCGGTCGTACGACTGTCGACGACACGGCTGTCGGGGTGCCTGCAGAAGGGGCAGTGCATGAACTCCCAACCCTCCTCACAGCAGACTCAATAGCCTCGCCGGGCCTCTTGCGCCCCACGAAGCAGTCCCAAGCATAGGCGATGACCATGGGCACTGAGACTCGGGGGACCACAACTTGTGGGCTGCTACTGCAATCCAACCACTAGATGTGGGGATTGGCTCATACATCCACACCGTCCACGCGTGTCGCACGCGTAGACGCAGGTGGGGCGCGGCAGACCGAATCACGCCCGCCTTCACCGCACACCGCCGCCCCGCCGTTCGCGTCCGACCGCACGCGCCACTCGTGCGCAGCGGCATCCGTTGGCGCACGGCCGTATCGCTACGGCACATGCGGAGATACCGTGGGCGCCGCGAGGAGGGGGCGTGGGACTCCCGCACAGATGAGGACGGATCCCAGGGCACGGGAATGCCGGATGGCAGACTGGGGCAACAGTCCACAGACGATCATCCCGGCGGTGAAGAGTACAGCAATAGGCCCTTTTGCCCGCCAGGCAACGCGGTAGCCAATACACCCGGACACATGATCGCGACAGTCGATTCGCGATTTTTCACTCGAACGTGTGTTTGGCGCAACCTTTCGAAACCAACTACCGTTGTCCAGCAGGGAGACCATCGAGAGGGGCCGACGTGACCACCACCGCAGACAGTGCCACCATCACTGCCCAGGACCGCTCCCAGAGCCGACTCGAGCCGGTGCACGCGATGAACGAAGCCACGAACCCGGAGGGGCACAAGCGTTCCTTGCCCGGACGACCTCCCGGCATCCGGGCAGACAGCTCCGGACTGACCGACCGCCAACGCCGCGTGATCGAGGTAATCAGGGACTCCGTGCAACGGCGCGGCTACCCGCCGTCGATGCGGGAGATCGGTCAGGCTGTCGGCCTTTCCAGCACCTCCTCCGTCGCACACCAGCTGATGGCACTGGAGCGCAAGGGTTTCCTGCGCCGCGACCCGCACCGCCCGCGTGCGTACGAGGTGCGCGGCTCGGACCAGGCCGCCTCCGTGCAGCCCACGGACACCGCGGGCAAGCCGGCCGCGTCGTACGTCCCGCTGGTCGGCCGCATCGCCGCCGGTGGCCCGATCCTCGCCGAGGAGTCCGTCGAGGACGTCTTTCCTCTCCCCCGCCAGCTCGTCGGCGACGGTGAGCTGTTCGTCCTGAAGGTCGTCGGCGACTCGATGATCGAGGCCGCGATCTGCGACGGCGACTGGGTCACGGTCCGCCGCCAGCCGGTCGCGGAGAACGGCGACATCGTGGCCGCGATGCTCGACGGAGAGGCCACCGTCAAGCGCTTCAAGCGCGAGGACGGCCACGTCTGGCTCCTGCCGCACAACGCGGCCTACGAGCCGATCCCCGGCGACGACGCGACCATCCTCGGCAAGGTGGTGGCCGTACTGCGCCGCGTCTGACGCCACGCACCGCGTCGGGTGGGCCCAGCGGGCCCACCCTCTGACCGGGCCCCGGGACCCCTGCGCCGGTTCCGGGGCCCTGTGCTGTCCGGGTCCGGTACCCGCGGGTCAGCCTGAGGTTGAGTGGCGGGGGCCGACGTGTGGC
>KL569104.1:43173-44721 GCA_000715635.1 Streptomyces violaceus
AACCGGCCCCCTGGACTCATCCGGCTTCCGTCTGCTGCGCCGCCACATCGATCGCCGCCAGCGACTTCCGCACCTGATTGCGGTCGGCCGTGAACCAGAAGTCGGGCATCGAGGCCTTCAGATAACCGCCGTACCGGGCCGTCGCGAGCCGCTGGTCCAGTACGGCGACCACACCGCGGTCGCCCGATGCCCGTACGAGACGGCCGGCGCCCTGGGCCATGAGGAGCGCGGCGTGGGTGGCGGCGACCGCCATGAAGCCGTTGCCGCCCGCGTCCTCCACGGCCTTCTGGCGGGCGCTCATCAGGGGGTCGTCGGGGCGCGGGAACGGGATCTTGTCCATCACGACCAGCTGGCAGCTGGGCCCGGGTACGTCCACGCCCTGCCACAGCGACAGCGTGCCGAACAGACAGGTCTTCGGGTCCGCCGCGAAGTTCTTGATGAGCTCGCCGAGCGTTTCCTCTCCCTGGAGGAGGATCGGGAACTCCGGGATCCGGGAGCGCAGTTCCTCGGCGGCCAGCTGGGCCCCCCGCATGGAGGAGAACAGACCCAGGGTGCGGCCACCCGCCGCCTGAATCAGCTCCGTGAGCTCGTCGAGCATGTCCGCGCGATCGCCGTCCCGTGCCGGGCGCGCCAGGTGCTTGGCGACGTACAGGATGCCCTGCTTGCGGTAGTCGAAGGGCGAGCCGACGTCGATGCCCTTCCACTTCGGGAGGTCGTCGCCCTCGGTGCCCTCGGGGGCGAGGCCGAGGGAGGCACCGACGCCGTTGAAGTCGCCGCCCAGCTTCAGCGTCGCGGACGTCAGGACCACGGAGCGGTCCGCGAAGAGCTTCTCCCGCAGGAGGCCCGAGACGGACATGGGGGCGACGCGCAGGGAGGCACCGAAGCGGTCGTGGCGCTCGTACCAGACCACGTCCCATTCGGAGCCGTTCGTGATCCGCTCCGCCACGTCGTGCACGTTCTCCACGGCTGCCAGAGCCTGTTTGCGGACCGCGTCCTCGTCCTGGACGGACTTGTCGCGGGTCGTGCCGATCGCGGAGATGACGGTGCGGCACGCGTCGCGCAATGCCATGAGTGCGTAGCCGAGGTCCTCGGGGATTTCCTCGAGTCTGCCGGGCAGCGCCAGCTCCATCAGCCGCTCGAATCCCTCGGAGGCGGTCTGGAGCTGGTCCGCCGCCTTCTCGTTGACGAGTTTCGCGGCGCGGCGCACCGCGCGGTTGACCTGGCCGGGGGTGAGCTCGCCAGTGGCGACTCCAGTGACCCGGGAGACCAGCTCATGGGCCTCGTCGACGATCAGCACCTCGTGCTGCGGAAGGACCGGAGCGCCCTCGATGGCGTCGATGGCGAGCAGCGCGTGGTTGGTGACGACGACGTCTGAGAGTTTGGCCCGCTCGCGGGCCATCTCGGCGAAGCACTCCGCTCCGTACGCGCACTTCGAGGCACCCAGGCACTCCCTCGACGACACCGACACCTGGGCCCAGGCCCGGTCCGAGATACCGGGCGTGAGGTTGTCACGGTCCCCGGTCTCGGTCTCGTCGGCCCAGTCGCGCA
>KL569104.1:44879-46885 GCA_000715635.1 Streptomyces violaceus
CGTGAGGTTGTCACGGTCCCCGGTCTCGGTCTCGTCGGCCCAGTCGCGCACCCGCAGCAGGTCCTGACCCAGCTTGCTGGTGGGCGCGGCCGCCTCGAACTGGTCGAAGAGGCCTTCTTCCTCGTCCTGCGGGACACCTTCGTGCAGACGGTGCAGGCACAGGTAGTTCGACCGGCCCTTGAGCATCGCGAACTCCGGGCGGCGGCGCAGCAGGGGGTGCAGCGACTCGACCGTTCTCGGCAGGTCGCGCTCCACCAGCTGGCGCTGCAGGGCCAGGGTGGCGGTCGCGACGACCACCCGCTCCCCGTGCGCGAGCGCGGGCACCAGGTAGCCCAGCGACTTTCCGGTGCCGGTGCCGGCCTGGACCAGCAGGTGGGAGCCGCCGTCGATCGCTTCCGCGACGGATTCGGCCATGGTCACCTGACCGGGACGCTCCGTACCGCCGACGGCAGTGACGGCAGCATGCAGGAGTTCGGGGAGTGAGGGCTTCGTCATAGCGCGACCACCCTACGACCCGGCACTGACAAACGGGTGATCAAGGCGGGGGCGGGGGACGAGGTCAAGACCTTGGGCTCCTCGGCGGGGATGGGGGGACAGGACGGGCGGGATGAATCGGGTGGTCCGTGGCCCGTCGAGGCAGAGCAGGTCGCAGCGGACCCCGACCGGCCATTGCGGAGCACGAAGAGATCCGCGAAGAGATCGACGAACAGGAAGAGATCGTCGAACAGATCGAGAAATCCGTGCGGCTCGTGGGAACCGCAGCGTCACGCGCCGCGTTCAATGAGTGATGGCGCGATGACACAGCGCTACAGCAGATGCCGAAGAGACCGGTCTCGGACCATGAGGGCGGCCCGCTTGGCGGGCAGGTCGACCTCGGCGGAGAACCGGAAGCCGGCGGTCAGGAAAGCGGCGATGGAGGGGGTGTTGCGAATGTCGGGTTCCGCGATGACGCGTGCGCAGGAGGACCGCTGCGCGAGAGCGAGATCGGCTACGGCTCGCAACAGCAGACCGCCCAGGCCACGCCCCCGGTCGGCGACAGCACCGACGAGGAGGTGGAGTCCCGTGTCATGAGGCCGGGCGGGGTAGTGGCGGGCCAACGGGTCGAGGTCCGCCCGGTAGATCTCCCAGTAGCTCATCGGTGTTCCGTCCAGCACGCCGATACAGGGGACGCTCCGTCCATCGTCGGCGAGCTGGGCCCGCAGGTGGTTCTCGGTCACGTTCTGCGGTCCGGACAGCTCCCAGAACGCCGCGGCAGGGTCGTTCATCCAGCGGCTGATGAGCGGAAGGTCACGGTCGACGCGCACGGGGACGAGGTGGAAGACGCCCGCGGGTGAGTGGGCCGGGCCCCAGTCGGCGACGCCGTCGAGGAGGTCGGCCTCGCTCGGGAGGGCCGCGGTGTCACGGGTCGCGGTGAGTGAGACGGAGAGCTGAGCCGTGCCCTGGTTTGGCCCCCGCGCTCCGTGACGGTCGGACGCGTCGTCCGCGACGAGGGCAATGAGTTCGTCCGGGAGCCTCAGATCCATCGTGTCCTCGCCGCGCCCGCCCTCACCCGCCTTCTCCGCACCGGCATCCGCACCGGGATGCGCATCGGCTCCGCTGCGGGGGCCGACGTCGGCACCGGCACGGCAATGGGCAGCGCAGTGGGCATCGAAGCCGGCATCAGAGCCGAGGCCGGCTGTGACGGGAACAGCGGTGCCGGGGTCTGTGGTGGGGTCGGCGAAGGGCACCGAACGCTCCTCTCAGTAAGGGGGCGGCAGGTCCTCAGGGATGAAGGAGGTCGGTTGTGGTCGGGGACGGTCAGGCTGGTCAGGAGTGCAGGGGGTTGGCGATGGTGACGTAGACGGACTGGGTGTCGACCGGGCCGACGAGTTCGTCGAGGCCGTGCAGCCGGGTCAGCAGGTTGGCCTTGCAGCGCAGGACCGGTGAGTCGAGCAGGCGGGCGGGAAGCGACGTGCGCAGCCGGGCCGGACCGGAGGCGACGTTTCCGAGGAAGCGGCGGAGGGCGG
>KL569104.1:47084-49079 GCA_000715635.1 Streptomyces violaceus
TCGGCCAGTCCCTGGGAGCCGAACGCGCCGATGAGGCCGAGTACGTTGTTGACGGCCAGGTAGTACGCGAAGCGCTCGTCGGCTACCTCGTCACAGACGAATGTGTCGCTCCGCTCTCCGATGCCGGGCAACCGGGCACCGAGCTCCGCGCGCCGGGACTCGCGGAAGTAGTAGCCCTGGTTGTCGCGGTAGCGGCCGCCCGTGGGCCAGCCCTCGGCGTCCAGCAGGAGCAGGGTGTTCTGCTGGTGCGCTTCCAGGGCGATGCCGGCCTCGGCGTCCAGCCACAGGACGGGGCGCACGACGTGCTGGAGGTAGCGCAGGAACCACTCGGCGGCAACGGCTCCGAGCGGTCGGCCGGTCTGGCGGGCGAGACGCGTGACGACCTCGGCCAGCCTGGACCGAAGTACTGGGCCGTGTGTCTCCGGGCGGTCCGGAACGGCATCCGGCCGAGCCGGGGAGCTCGGGCGCGGCGAGACGAGTCCGGCGACGCAGGAGACGTCGTCGGAGGGGGCGAACGGGTTGTGGCGGATCACCACGTCCAGTCCGCGCAGTGGGGCGCCGTCGGGATCGTCGACAGCCAGCCAGGCCGGGTCGCGCACGATGTCGAAGCCCGAATGCACGGCATGCCACTGCTGCGCGAGTCCGCTGCGGAGGAGACGGTGGACTTCGACGCCCCGGTGGAGTTCCTTACGGAGGTTCTCGCGGCGGGAGTTGGTGATACGCAGGCCCAGCGACAGCTTGAGCATCGCGGGGGCAGCGGTTCGGTAGACGGTTCGTACGGAGGAGGTGGGCCGCCAGGGAGTGCCGTGAGTGCCGAGGTCACGGAGCAGTCCCGTGTTCAGCAGGGCAGCCGTCTCCGGATGGTGCCGGACCTCGCACGCCTGCCAGGGGTGCAGGGGCAGAAGGACGTACCCGTCCGGCAGCGACAGGCCGGTACCGGCCAGGCGTGCGGTGAGCCGGGCGGCGGGGACAGGGCGGCCGCGCTCGGTCCAGGCGGAGTCGGTGGCGAGTACGGAGGGAGCGACAGCCATCCAGTGCAGGGGGAAGGAACCGCGCAACTCGGGTGAGTACAGCCGGGCTTCGGTCTCGGAGAGGCCCTCGCGGCTCTTCGGCGACGGATGCGAGGGGTGGCCGAGGACGAGTGCCTGTTCCGCGGCCAGGAAGAGGTCAGGGCCGTCGGCCGGATGTTCCCGGCGATCGCTGACGAAGACGGCGACACGGCGGAGGGAGTCCGCGACACTCGCGACCAGCCCGACGCCTCCCAGGCCGTCACCGGCAGCGCGACCGGCGTCGGGGCTTTCCGCGAACGTCTCTCTGGTGAGCAGGGCGGCGACCGTGACGGCATCGGCCGGCGGGGCGTGGTCGGGGGCGTCGGCCAGTCGCGGCAGGCCGAAGCGGTGCCAGCCCGTCGGGGACCAGTAGCGGACCGGGGCGAGGAGGGCCGTGCCGCTGGCGGGAAGGGGGATGCGGAGGATCCCGTCCGCGGGGGCGGGCCGGTTGTTCTCACGCACCCAGCAGCGCAGCAGGTTCTCCACGGCGGCTGCCTGGGCGGCGATGTGCGGGTCGGGGTGGTCCAGGAGGTCGGTGACAGGGCCGGCGTTCAGCCCCTCGGCGGGCGGTGCCCCGCGCCTCTGACCGGGGACCGCCGATTTCACAGACGCGTCCGGCAGCCGGGCGTCGGCGGAACCCTCTCCCCGCATCGTGGTGTGTTCGTCGGGCTCGGGGACGGCGTTCAACACGAGTACCTCATGGGGTGGTTCAGGGGCGTACGGTCGGGGGTGCGAGCCGAGGAGTTCCATTCGGCTCGCCGGTCGGAGCCCGAGGGCTCAAGGCATGCAGCCTCACCGTGTGCAGGCTCACGGCGTGAACAGGCACGGCGTGGAGGCTCACGGCGCAAACGGCGCTGCTGCCGCGCCCTCATGCCACCGGGCGGCTGCTCGGACGGCGTCGGCCAGGCGGTCCAGCACGGCGGCCGCCTGTTCGTCGGTGAGGGTC
>KL569104.1:49258-51560 GCA_000715635.1 Streptomyces violaceus
GTCGTACGACGCTCGCCTGACGGCCGCCGAGTCCGACGATGAGGCCGCGCCGCAGGCACTCCCGCTGGACCGCGGCGGCCAGTTCGGGGGAGGCGGGAAGGGGCCGGCGCGCTCGGTCCGGCATCACCGATGCCCCCGAAACGGTGGACACCTCCACCGCATCGTCCCGGCAGCGTGCCCCAGTCCCGCCGCCGACCCCATCACCACCTGCCGCAGCCTCGGGAATTCGCCCGTCTCCCCCGGTTTTCCCCTCGGGATCCACGAACTCCACGCCGATCATCAGCCCTCTCCCCCGCACGTCCCCTACGCAGGGGAACTCCCGTGGCAGACCCTGGAGCTGGATCAGCATGCGCGCACCGAGAGTCGCCGCGCGCTCGGCGAGGCGGTTCTGCCGGACGTGGGCGAGGGTTGCCGTGCCGGCGGCCATGGCGAGCTGGTTGCCTCGGAAGGTGCCGGTGGGGGCGCCGGGTTCCCCGGTGTCGAGGTCGGCGCGGTGGACGACGACAGCCAGCGGCAGGCTGCCTCCGATGGCCTTGGAGAGGACCATCACGTCGGGGGTCACTCCGCTGTGTTCCACCGCCCAGAAAGCGCCGGTCCGCCCGACACCCGTATCGATCTCGTCGGCGATCATCGGGACTGACCGGTCGGCCGTGAGCTGCCGCATGCGCCGCAGCCAGGCGTCCGGTGCGGGGATCACCCCGCCCTCGCCCTGGACGGGCTCGACGATCATCCCGGCGGGGAGTGACGTGCCCGACCCGGGGTCGTCGAGGACGGACTCGGTCCAGCGGGCGGCGAGGTCGGCCCCGGCCGCGCCGCCGACTCCGAACGGGCAGCGGTAGTCCTGCGGGTAGGGCAGGCGGGTGACCCGTACGTCGTGGGCGACCGTGGGCGTGTCGGGCGGCCCGGCGGTCCTTCCGTGGCAGGCGCCGGTGAAGGCGATGAGGCCGGTCCGCCCGGTCGCCGCGCGGACGAGTTCGCAGGCGGTCTCCACGGCGTCGCTGCCCGCCGGTCCGCAGAACCGGACCCGTGCCCGGTCGGCGAGTCCTGGCGGCAGGGTGTGGAACAACTCGGTGATGAAGGCGTCCTTGACGGGTGTGGCCAGGTCGAGGACGTTGAGGGGTGCGCCGGAGTCGAGGACCTTGCGGATGGCTTCCAGGACGACGGGATGGTTGTGCCCGAGCGCGAGCGCGCCGGCACCCGAGAGGCAGTCCAGGTAGCGGCGGCCGTCCGCGCCCTCGATGGTCAGCCCTCGCGCCCGCACCGGGACGATCGGCAGGGCCCGGGCATAGGTCCGGGCCGCGGACTCGCGAGCGGACTGGCGGCGCAGAATCCCCTCCTGTGCCACGCGCGTTCCTGGTGCCGTGTCGCTGTCGACCGCACCACCGGGGAGGGTTTTCACCGGCGTACGCCCCACAGCGGCCTCCTCTGACGCACATCCCCCACGGGTGGATTCCGCCACGACTTCCCTGACCTCCCACTGGGCACGGGCACAGAGGACCGCACACAGACAGCAGACCCCCCACCGCTACCAACCCCCGACCGCTCACCGGGTTACGGGTTGCCTCAAGATCCTTTCCGTGACGGAACTGTTGCGGTCCCGTCGGAACGCCCCCACAGCCACCGCATAGTGTGTGGTGCCGTTCCCGGGCGCCGGGAGGTCGGCCTGAACTCCCCGTGAGTTCGGCGGACACCGCGCCCGAGGCGCCAGTTCGTCCCAGTTCGTTCACATCAGGGGGAGTCAGATCATGCGATCCATACGGCCGTCGTCCACCACCAGCCGAAGGGGGTGGACGCGCCGCAGGAACTCCCCCGCGCTGGCCGCCGTGGCCCTCGCCTCGGCGCTCGTGCTGACCGCCACCGCCTGCGAGTCGGGCGACGTCGCGGCGGGCGGTGAGGCCTCCGCCTCCGCCACCGCCTCCGACGACGGCAAGCTCAAGATTCCGGACGACATCAGGGACCGGCTCCGCGAGCACGGGATCGATGTCGACAAGTGGAAGAACGGTGCCTGGAAGAACTGGGACCGGGACGACTGGCTGCGCGAGGCCAACGAGTACATCAACCCGATCATCGAAGGCCTCTGGGACCCGGACCGCATGCGGGAGGCCGAGGAGCCCGACCAGGGCGTGGACGACAGCGACCTCGCCGGTGACCAGGGCGTGACCGACCCTACGCCCGAGCCCGTCGAGGCGCAGGCCGTGCCGCCGTCGTACCACGCCAACGCCCCCACGGCCGGGAAGGTGTTCTTCGACTCCCCCAAGGGCTCGGCCGTCTGCTCGGCGACGGTGGTGAAGGACCCCGCCCA
>KL569104.1:51780-52129 GCA_000715635.1 Streptomyces violaceus
CCACCCGGGCAAGTCCAACCTGGTGTGGACGGCGGGTCACTGCGTGCACGCGGGCAAGAAGGGCGGCTGGTACCGCAACATCGCGTTCGTGCCGTCGTACAACGACGACGGCAAGCCGGTCGCGGAACTGGAGAACGCCACCCGTCAGGACGTGGCTCCCTACGGTGTCTGGTGGGGCGACTGGGCGCAGACCTCGGACCAGTGGATCGAGCAGGGCGGTTCGACGGGCGGGGACGGCGCTCCGTACGACTTCGCGGTCATCCATGTGACGCCGGAGAAGGGCAGCGGCGGCAAGTCGCTGGAGGAGATGGTCGGTTCGGCACTGCCGGTCGACTTCAAGGCTCCCGCC
>KL569104.1:52352-52901 GCA_000715635.1 Streptomyces violaceus
CGTACGACGGGCAGAAGCTGTTCCGGTGCCAGGACCGGCCCGGCCGGCTCTCGGTCACGGCGTCGGATCCGACGATGTACCGCATCGGCTGCACCATGACCGGCGGTTCGTCGGGCGGCGGCTGGGTCGCGCCGGGGGCGGACGGCAAGCCGGCGCTGGTGTCCAACACCTCGATCGGCCCGGTGACGTCGGGGTGGCTGGCCGGACCGCGCCTGGGCGACGTGGCCAAGGGCGTGTACGACTCGGTGAGCGAGAAGTTCGCGGGCCGCTGACGGCAGGCTGATCAGCGCGGTGGCGGGGCCGGGGGCTCACGGAAACCTTCACCGGCCCACCGCCGTTCGCCCTCAACTCCCCGGGCATAGTGGGGTGTCGCGCATCGGAGGCCACGCTGCGCCCTGCGTGACAAGCACATGACATTCGCACGCAGTAGCACCTATGCACGCACCAACGGGGGTCATCGCACCATGCGTTCCACACGTACGTCCGCGGCACCGAGGCGCGGGCGGCGCACCGTCCTCGCCGCCACCGGACTCGTCGCCGCCCTGGCGC
>KL569104.1:53167-53570 GCA_000715635.1 Streptomyces violaceus
CGACCTCGCAGGCCGCGGACGGCGGCGGCAAGGTACAGATCCCGGCCGAGCTCGCGGGCAAGCTGAAGGAGCACGGGATCGACGCCGACCGGTGGAAGGACGGGGGCTGGAAGGATTGGGACAAGGACAAGTGGCTCAGTGACGCCAAGGACTTCGTCAACCCGGTGATCGAGGGCCTCTGGAAGCCGGACCGGATGCAGTCCGCGAAGGAGGCCGACAAGACGGTCACGACGAAGGACGCGTCGGCCGGTCAGGGCGTCAGCGACCCGGCCCCCGCGCCCGTCCGGGCGCAGGCGGAGAAGACGCCCTACCACCGGAACGCGGCGCCGGTCGGCAAGGTCTTCTTCGACTCCCCCGACGGCCCGGCCGTCTGTTCCGGCACGGTCGTCAAGGACGTCAACCA
>KL569104.1:53779-54216 GCA_000715635.1 Streptomyces violaceus
CCGGCGGCAGCGGCGGCTGGTACCGCAACATCACCTTTGTCCCCGCCTACAACGACTACGGCAAGCCCGAGGCGGAGCTGACCAACGCGAACCCGGCCGAGATCGCCCCGTACGGCAACTGGTGGGCGGACTGGGCCTCGACCTCGAACCAGTGGATCCAGGGCGGCTCGGAGACCGGCGGCGAGGGGGCCGCGTACGACTACGCCGTGCTGCACGTGAAGCCCGAGCGGGGCAGCAAGTCCCTGGAGGAGACGGTCGGCGCCGCGCTGGACGTGGACTTCTCCGCGCCCTCCGCGGCCGAGGCGCGCAAGATGGGCGCCTGGGGCTACCCGGCCGCGCCGCCCTACAACGGCCTGAAGATGTTCAAGTGCGTCGACATCCCCGGCCGGTTCTCGCTCAGCCCGGCCCTGCCGACGATGCACCGCATCGGCTGCACC
>KL569104.1:54430-55980 GCA_000715635.1 Streptomyces violaceus
CCGACGATGCACCGCATCGGCTGCACCATGACAGGCGGTTCGTCCGGCGGCGGCTGGTTCCGGGTGCGGAACGGCAAGTCCGTGCTCGTGTCCAACACCTCGATCGGTCCAGCCGACAACACCTGGCTGGCGGGCCCGCAGCTGGGCCGTGACGCCGAGACGCTCTACCAGAACATGAGCAAGACGTACGGCGGTCGCTGACCGACGCACGCCGAAGGCCCGCACCCTGCGGGGCGCTTTCGAGGGGTCGTCGCAACACGTGGTCGGTTGATCAGGCCGCGAGCAGTTTATGCAGGCGCTCGGCCGGGGTTTGCCGGCCGAGCGTTTTGCGTGCGCGGTGGTCATTCCTTGTCGCGCAGGCGTGCGATCTGTTGCCGGGAGAGTTCAACGGTGCGCCGCATGTGCCGGCACAGCAGGGCGCGCTCGTCCTCGGTGTAGTCGGCGAACATCGCCTGCCATCCCTGGCTCAGCTCGGACCACAGTTCCATGAGATCCCGCATCGCCTCCGGGACGGGCTCCACCCGGACCCGGCGGCGGTCGGTCTTGTCGCGGTGCCGGACCACGTAGCCGGCCTTCTCGAGACGGTCGACCAGCCGGGTCGCCGATCCGCTGGTCAGGCCGGTGAGTTCGGCGATCCGGCCGGTGGTGAACGGGCCGGGTTCGGCGGTCAGCAGGTTGAGGCACTGGACGTCGGTGGGGTGCAGCCTGAGATGGTCCGCGACCGCCTGGTTGAACATGACGTACGAGGCCAGGTAGCGGCGGGACTCCTGCTGGAGATCGTCAGTCAGCATGCACACCCTCGCTAAATATCTGCGCAACGCAGTAACTGCGTTGTACGGTAAACCGCATGACGAAGGAATTCTACCGGCCCGTGGTGGCCGTCGCCGGAGCGACCGGCGCCCAAGGCGGCGCGGCCGCCCGCTCGCTGCTCGATCAGGGCTTCCAGGTCCGCGCCCTGACCCGCACTCCCGACTCGGCCGCCGCACACGCGCTGAGGGTCCTCGGCGCCGAGGTGCACGCGGCCGACTTCGACGACAGCAAGTCGCTGGAGGCCGCCCTGAAGGGCGCCGACGGATTGTTTGCGATGTCCACGCCATTCGGCTCCGACCCGGAGACCGAGGTCCGACAGGGCATCGACCTGCTGGAGGCCGCCCGCGGCATCGGGCACATCGTGTTCACCTCGGCAGCGCACGCCGACCGCAGCACGGGCATCCCGCACTTCGACAGCAAATACCGCATCGAACGGCACCTGCGCGGGCTGGGTGTGCCCTGGACGGTCCTCGGCCCGGCCGCGTTCATGGACAACTACACGGTCGAGTGGTCGCTCAAGGGTCTGCGCGAAGGCCGGTTCGTGTTGCCGATGCCGGCCGACCGGCCGCTGACGCTGATTCCCGCGCGGGACATCGGCGCCTTCGCCGCCCATGTCCTTGCGCGGCCGCAGGAGTTCGCGGGCCGGCGCATCGACATCGCCTCCGACAAGCTGACCTGCCTGGAGATCGCGGAAGCCCTCACCGGCGCGTGCGGCCGGCCGATCGTCTTCGAGCGGCTGG
>KL569104.1:56164-63609 GCA_000715635.1 Streptomyces violaceus
GCCGATCGCCCACGTCGAGGCGTTCTCGGCCGATCTCGCCGCGATGTTCCGCTACTTCACCGAGGCCGGCCTCGATGTGGACGTGGACGCACTGCGGCGGGACTTTCCGGAGATCGGCTGGCAGCGCTTCGGCACCTGGGCGGCCAAGCGCACCTGGCCGGTCAGCTGAGTCCACGCGGCCAGCACATAGCCGGACTCAGACCGTGAGCAGTTTGTGCAGGCGCTCGGCCGGAGTTTGCCAGCCGAGCGTTTTGCGCGGGCGGCCGTTGAGTTCGGCGGCGACAGCGGCCAGGTGCTCACGGGTGTGGACGGACAGATCGGTGCTCCTGGGAAAGTACTGCCGCAGCAGGCCATTCGTATTCTCGTTCGAGCCGCGCTGCCAGGGGCTGGCCGGATCACAGAAGTACACGGGGACGTCGGTGGCGATCGTGAACTCGCGGTGACGGCCCATCTCGCTGCCCTGGTCCCAGGTGAGCGAACGTTTCAGGTGGGACGGCAACGTCTGCACGGCCTCCACCAGCGCGTCGCGGACCAGCTCGGTGCCCCGGCCAGTGGGCAGGTGAAGGAGCATCACGTAGCGGGTGGCACGCTCGACCAGGGTGCCGGTGGCGGAGGCGCCGTCCTTGCCGATGATCAGATCGCCCTCCCAGTGGCCGGGAACGGCCCGGTCCTCCGCCTCGGCCGGCCGTTCGCTGATCATCACCATCGGGTCGCGGAAGCGGGACTGACGCTGCTGAGCCTGACGGCGGGGCCTGCGCCGCACGCGGCCCGTGCGCAGGGCTTGGGCCAGTTCGCGGCGCAGTTCACCCCGGCCCTGCACGTAGAGGGCCTGGTAGACGGTCTCGTGGACCACGTGCATCTCCGGCCGTCGGGGAAAGCGGGCGCGCAGAGCCTGGCAGATCTGCTCCGGGCTCCCCCGTAGGTCCAGGTGATTCTGGATGAAGTCCCGCAGCTCGAGGTTCTGGCCGATCTTCCCCGGCTTCGGTCGGGGCCGGCGTGCATCGGCGCGGGCTTGAGCTGCGTGCGGGAGGTAACGCCACTGACCCCGGGTCCCGACCGTCCGGTTGCGGCGTACCTCTCTGCTGATGGTCGAGGGACTGCGGCCCAGCTCAGCGGCTATCGCACGGATCGTGGCCTTCTCCCGCAGCTGGTCGGCGATGTAGATCCGGTCGTCCTCGCGCAGGTACCGGGAGACGCCAGAAGGCGGCACCGCCGGTCGAACCGGGGTTGCCGCCTTCTGCTTACGGTCGGCGTTGCGACCGTTGCGCCATCGCCGGCCGGTCTTCGGGTTGATGCCGACGATCTGGCACGCCTTGT
This sequence comes from Streptomyces violaceus, assembly GCA_000715635.1. GTDB lineage: Bacteria > Actinomycetota > Actinomycetes > Streptomycetales > Streptomycetaceae > Streptomyces > Streptomyces violaceus. Next base: position 57,482 of record KL569104.1, read on the forward strand.
TGTTGCTCAGGCCCCGCTGCACGAGCTGGAAGTATGCCTCCCGCTCACGCAGCAGCTTCTTGCGTCCCTGAGCTACGGTCCGCAACTCCCGAATCTTGAAGTCCATCGCATCCCCTGAACTGGGGTGTTGCGACGACCACTAGAACGGAAGCGGACAGGGGGCGGGCCTTCGGCGTGCCTTGCGCGCTTACGTCAGAGCGCCGGCGCGGGAGCGTACGGCGTGAGCTCCGCCGCCAGTTCCTCGTGCACCCGCACCTTGAGCAGGGTGCCCTCCGGGGTGTGCTCCTCGGAGATCACCTCGCCCTCGTCGTGGGCACGGGCGACCAGCTTGCCGTGCGTGTACGGCACGAGCGCCTCGATCTCGACCGACGGGCGCGGCAGCTCGTTGTCGATGAGCGCGAGCAGCGTGTCGATGCCCTGGCCGGTGCGGGCCGAGACGGCGATGGACCGCTTCTCGACGCGCAGCAGCCGCTGCAGGGTCAGCGGGTCGGCCGCGTCGGCCTTGTTGATCACGACGATCTCGGGTACGTCGGTGGCGCCGACGTCCCTGATCACCTCGCGCACGGCGGCCAGCTGCTCCTCCGGGTTCGGGTGCGAACCGTCCACCACGTGCAGGATCATGTCGGACTGGCCGACCTCCTCCATCGTGGAGCGGAACGCTTCGACCAGGTGGTGCGGCAGATGGCGGACGAAGCCGACGGTGTCGGCCAGCGTGTACAGCCGTCCGCTCGGGGTCTCGGCCCGGCGCACGGTCGGGTCGAGGGTCGCGAACAGGGCGTTCTCGACCAGCACGCCCGCGCCTGTGAGGCGGTTGAGCAGCGAGGACTTGCCGGCGTTGGTGTAGCCCGCGATGGCGACCGAGGGCACCTTGTTGCGCTTGCGCTCCTGGCGCTTGATCTCGCGGCCGGTCTTCATCTCCGCGATCTCCCGGCGCATCTTCGCCATCTTCTCGCGGATCCGCCGCCGGTCCGTCTCGATCTTGGTCTCACCGGGACCACGGGTGGCGAGGCCGCCGCCCTTGCCGCCGCCCATCTGCCTGGACAGCGACTGACCCCAGCCGCGCAGCCTCGGCAGCATGTACTGCATCTGCGCGAGCGCGACCTGCGCCTTGCCCTCTCGGGACTTGGCGTGCTGGGCGAAGATGTCCAGGATCAGGGCCGTACGGTCGATGACCTTGACCTTGACGACGTCCTCGAGGTGGATGAGCTGGCCCGGGCTGAGCTCACCGTCGCAGATGACGGTGTCCGCGCCCGACTCGAGGACGATGTCCCGCAGCTCCTCGGCCTTGCCGGAGCCGATGTACGTGGCCGCGTCGGGCTTGTCGCGACGCTGGGTGACACCGTCGAGCACGAGCGCGCCCGCCGTCTCCGCGAGGGCGGCGAGCTCCGCGAGGGAATTCTCCGCGTCCTGCATGGTTCCCGAGGTCCAGACGCCGACGAGCACGACCCGCTCCAGGCGGAGCTGGCGGTACTCGACCTCGGTGACGTCCTCGAGCTCGGTGGAGAGGCCCACCACACGGCGCAGGGCCGCGCGGTCGGAGCGGTCGAACTGTTCGCCGTCCCGCTCTCCGTCGATCTCGTGGCTCCAGGCGACGTCCTCTTCCATCAGGGCATCGGCCCGAAGACCCTCGGGGTGGCTCTGCGTGAAGCGCTTGGTGTCCTGGGAAGGGGAAGAAGAGGAGGTCATTGGATCCTTACGTAGCTGGGAAGCCGTTCACTGTTCGCAACGCACGAGCGGTCCGGGAGATTCCCGGCGCTCCGTGCCGCGCCGACCTGTCGATAGTCGCACGGCACGGGGCGTCTCGTCACCGTGTTATCGGGCGGCTCCCGGCGCGGGCGCGCCCTGCTTCGCGGGCGCAGCCGGTTTCGCGGGCGCCTGAGGCTTCCAGTCGGGGTGGCCCGGCATCGGCGGGGTCTTCTCGCCGTACAGCCAGTCCTTGAAGAAGCCGCTCAGGTCGCGCCCGGAGATCTCGGAGGCGAGCCGGACGTAGTCCGCCGTCGAGGCCGTGCCGTCCTGGTAGCGGCCGACCCAGGCGCGCTGCAGGCGTTCGAAGGCCGGGCGGCCGATCTCCTCACGCAGGGCGTACAGGACGAGCGTCGCGCCCTCGTACACGTTGTGCCGGAAGATGCCGGTCTTGCGGCCGGGCTCGGGAGCCTTCGGGGCGGCCGGCGGGCCGCCGACCGCGCGCCAGCCGTCGGAGGCGCCGTACGCGGCCTTCATACGGTCCCGCATCGGCTTGCCGCCCCGCGCCTCGGCGTACAGCGCCTCGTACCAGGTGGCGTATCCCTCGTTGAGCCACAGGTCCGACCAGGTGCGAGGGCTGACGCTGTCGCCGAACCACTGGTGGGCCAGCTCGTGGACCATGATCGACTCGACGTACCACTCCGGGTAGGCGGACTCGGTGAAGAGCTCACGCTCGAAGAGGGAGAGGGTCTGGGTCTCGAGTTCGAAGCCGGTGGAGGCGTCCGCGACGAGCATGCCGTACGTCTCGAAGGGGTAGCGGCCGAGCTTCCTCTCCATCCAGGCGATCTGGGCTGGGGTCTTCCTCAGCCAGGGTTCGAGCGCCTTGCGGTCCCGGGTCGGTACGACGTCCCGTACAGGCAGCCCGTGCGGGCCGGTGCGGTGCAGCACGGTGGAGCGGCCGATGGAGACCTGGGCGAGCTCGGTGGCCATGGGGTGATGGGTGCGGTAGGTCCACGTGGTCGAACCGTCGGACCTGGCCACACCGGCGGGCAGGCCGTTGGCGACGGCCGTGAGGCCCTTGGGCGCGGTGACCCGGATGGTGAACATCGCCTTGTCGGAGGGATGGTCGTTGCAGGGGAACACCCGGTGCGCGGCATCGGCCTGGTTGGCCATGGCGAGGCCGTCCGTGGTGCGTACCCAGCCGCTCTCGCGGCCCTTGGCGGACACGGGGTCGCTGGTGTGCCGCACGGTGATCCGCATCCAGGTGCCGTCCGGCACCGCTTCCTGGGGCGTGATCACCAGGTCCTCTCCGGCGGAGCTGAACCCGGCGGGCTCGCCGTCGACGTCCACCGAGTCGACCGTGCCGTGGGCGAAGTCGAGATTGACGCGGTCCAGGTCGGCGGTCGTCCGGGCCTTGATGGTGGTGACGGCACGCAGCGGCCGGCTGTTGCTGCCGGGATAGGTGAAGGAGAGGTCGTACGACGCCACGTCGTAGCCGGGGTTGCCCAGGTACGGGAAGAGACGGTCGCCGACGCCGAGCGGGACGACGGGGGCGCTCGCGGCGACGAGGCAGACGGAGACGGCCGAGGCGAGCAGCGCCGCAGCCGTCTTGCGACGGCGCGATCGGGGGGCCTGGCTCTGGGGGGTGAGGAGCATGCCCCACGGCTATCAGCGCAGGCGAGCGCGATGGGGACGGCGCGCGTCCGGCCCGTCCGGGGCTCACCCACCCGGCCGTCCGTCCGTACCTGCTCAGCCTCCCTGCGTCTGCGGCTGCGCCCGGCTGACGTCGTACACCCCGGCCACGTTGCGCATCGCGCGCATGAGGGCGGGCAGGTGGGCCGCGTCCGGGAGTTGCACGGTGTACGTGTGGCGTACCTGCTGCTGGGTCGGGGGCTCGACGGTCGCGGAGACGATCTCGGCGCCCTCGAGGGCCATGGCCTCGGTGAGGTCCGCGAGCAGATGGGGCCGGACGAACGATTCGGCGACCAGCGTGACCCGGCACTCGGTGGTGTCCCCCCAGCGCACGCCGACCTCTGGACGCCCCGCGGCCTTCATACGGGCCACGGCGGCGCACTCGACGCGGTGCACGGTGACCGCTCCGCCGCGTACGGAGAAGCCGGTGATCTCGTCGGGCGGTACGGGCGTACAGCAGCCGGCGAGCCGCACGGTCGCGTCGGGCAGGTCGGCGAGGACGTGGCCGGTGGCGGGGCGGGCGGACGTCTGCTCGATGACCGGCCCGTCCGTGCCGGACGCGTCGCCGGTGCCGGGCCGGGGAGCGGCCTCGCGTTCCTCGGCCTGCCGGTCCTCCCGGGCCTCGGTCCGCTGGGCCTCGGCCTGTGCCGGGTGGGCGGTCAGCCACCGCTGGATGGCGATCCGGGCCGCGGGCGTGTGGGCGTGCTCCAGCCATTCCCGGGACGGTTCGGACGCCGGGTCCTGGCCCATGAGGAGCTGGACGGTGTCGCCGTCCTTCAGGACGGTGCTCAGCGTCGCCAGGCGGCCGTTGACCCGGGCGCCGATGCACGCGTGCGCGTCCTCGCCGTACTGCGCGTACGCGGCGTCCACACAGGTCGCCCCCTCGGGCAGGCCGATCGTGCCGCCGTCGGGCCGGAACACGGTGATCTCGCGGTCCTGGGCGAGGTCCTCGCGCAGCGTCGACCAGAAGTGGTCCGGGTCGGGTGCCGCCTCCTGCCAGTCGAGGAGTCGGGAGAGCCAGCCGGGGCGGGTGGGGTCGACACGCTCGCCGTCGGCGGGGTCGTCGGGGGCCGGTGCGTACGGGTTGCCGAGCGCGACCACGCCGGCCTCGGCGACCCTGTGCATCTGGTGCGTACGGATGAGGACCTCGACGACCTGGCCGTTCTCCCGGGCGACGGCCGTGTGCAGGGACTGGTACAGGTTGAACTTCGGTACGGCGATGAAGTCCTTGAACTCCGAGACCACCGGCGTCATACAGGTGTGGAGTTCGCCCAGGACTCCGTAACAGTCGGCGTCCTCGTTCACCAGCACCAGGAGGCGGCCGAAGTCGGAGCCGCGGAGCCGGCCGCGTTTGCGGGAGACCCGGTGCACGGAGACGAAGTGTCGGGGCCGGATGAGGACTTCGGCGGGGATGTCCGCCTCGCGCAGCACGGTCCGCACCTCGTCGGCGACCTCCGCGAGCGGGTCGTCCGCGCGGGCGGCGTTGCGGACGATCAACTCCCTTGTGTGCGCGTACTCCTCGGGGTGCAGGATCGCGAAGACCAGGTCTTCCAGTTCGGTCTTGAGCGCCTGTACGCCGAGCCGTTCGGCGAGTGGGATGAGCACGTCACGTGTCACCTTGGCGATGCGCTCCTGTTTCTCGGGGCGCATGACGCCGAGGGTGCGCATGTTGTGCAGCCGGTCGGCGAGTTTGATCGACATGACGCGGACGTCGTTGCCGGTGGCGACGAGCATCTTGCGGAAGGTCTCGGACTCGGCGGCGGCGCCGTAGTCGACCTTCTCCAGTTTGGTGACGCCGTCGACGAGGTAGCGGACCTCCTCGCCGAACTGGTCGCGGACCTGGTCGAGCGTCACGTCCGTGTCCTCGACGGTGTCGTGGAGCAGGGACGCGGTCAACGTCGTGGTCTCGGCACCGAGTTCGGCGAGGATCAGGGTCACGGCGAGCGGGTGCGTGATGTATGGCTCGCCGCTCTTGCGCATCTGCCCGCGGTGCGAGGACTCGGCCAGGACGTAGGCATGGCGGAGGGGTTCGAGGTCGGCGTCGGGGTGGTGGGCGCGATGGGCCTCGGCGACGTGACTGATGGCGTCGGGCAGCCGGTCGCGCGTGGCGGAGCCGAGGAGCGCGGCACGGCCCAGGCGGCGCAGGTCGATCCGGGGGCGGGCCTTTCTGCGCGGGGCTGTCGGCGTCACCGGTGACGACACCGCGCCCGGCATCGGGCCTGGGGTCACGGAATTCGTGGCCTCCGCACTCATGGGCACCTCCGGCTGCGTGGACCGGCGGACGGGTGCCCCAGGGCGGACACGGCTCACGGGGCGGCTTCGGTCCCCCGTCCGGGCCGGTGCTTGATGCTACCGAGCCCACCACGCCCGGCTGACCGCCTCTCGCCGAGCGTGAAACTGATCACCCATTCGAGGGATGAATGTGAGGTTTGTGCCCCGTTACGTCGCGACCACGGCAGTCGGTTTTCCGCCAAGTGGCTGGTTCCCGCGGCGGTTTCGGGTCGAGCGACCAAGGCCGAGCGGCCGTTTCGGGCCGATCGGCCCCTGCTCACGCGCCGGTGGCGGATTCCAGCCAGACCGAGTCGATCTCGCCCTCGGCCACGATCACGGCCGGGCCGGTCATCTCGATCTCGCCGTCGGGCCGCTCGGTGATCACCAGGGTGCCGCCGGGGACGTCCACGGTGTACGTCGCCGGAACGCCGGTGGCCGCCGGATCGGCACCGTCGCGCCGGGCGGTGGCCACGGCGACCGCG
>KL569104.1:63801-64583 GCA_000715635.1 Streptomyces violaceus
CACGGCGACCGCGCACGCGCCCGTGCCGCAGGAGCGGGTCTCGCCGGCGCCGCGCTCGTGCACGCGCAGCGCGACGTGCCGGGGGCCGCGGTCGATCACGAACTCGACGTTCACACCGTCCGGGTAGGCGGCGGCCGGGTTGAACGGCGGCGGGGAGAGCAGGTCACCCGCGTGGGACAGGTCCTCCACGAAGGCGACCGCGTGCGGGTTGCCCATGTTGACGTTCCGCGCGGGCCAGGTGCGCTCACCGACGCTCACCGTGACGTCGCCCTCGGGGAGCAGCGCCCTGCCCATGCCCACGGTGACGTCACCGTCCTTGGCGATGTGCACGGCCTTCACGCCCCCGCGCGTGGCGACGGCGATGTCTCCTTCGGTCACATGCCCGGCGCGCTGGAGGTAGCGCGCGAACACCCGCACGCCGTTGCCGCACATCTCCGCGATGGAGCCGTCGCCGTTGCGGTAGTCCATGAACCACTCCGCCTCGGCCGCCATGTGCCGGGCCTCGGGGTGCGCGGCGGACCGCACGACGTGCAGCAGTCCGTCACCGCCGATGCCCGCGCGGCGGTCGCACAGGGCGGCGACGGCGGCCGGGGGCAGGTCGATGGTGTTCTCGGGGTCCGGGACGATCACGAAGTCGTTCTCGGTGCCGTGGCCCTTGAGGAAGGCGATCCGCGTGCGCGTGCTCATTCCTCGATCGTACGGGGCGCTTCGCGGGGAGGGCCGGGTGCGGGGTGGTGGGATCTCTGTGCGGTCCGTCGCGGGCCGCGGGTGCGTCGTGGCTG
>KL569104.1:64767-66762 GCA_000715635.1 Streptomyces violaceus
GTCGCGCCCACGCGGCGGAGCCGCACATTCGACGCAGCCCCGCGCCCCTTTGGGGGCGCTTCCTCTAGCGGAGCCTTGCCACCCGCCAGACGGCGAGGACCACCACGACGGCCACGACCAGGGCATACGCGAGGGCGACCCGCCAGTCCGGTCTGCGGCCGGAGCCGCGGGCCGGCAGGCCCGGCCACGTGTAACCCACGCGGCGGGCGGCCATCATGCCCCAGCCGGCCGCGCAGGAGCAGATCAGCAGTCCGAGCATGGCGATGACCGCACCGCTGTCGCCGAAGTCGAAGGCGAGCGGGAAGGCGAACATCAGGGAGCCGAGTGCGGCCAGGCCCACGATGGGCGCGAGCTGCCAGATGCGCAGCCGCCGCTGCGGGCGCAGCTCGACCTCGACCTCCTCCGCGAACATCTCGTCGGGCTCGGGGCCGTCGTCCGTCACACCCTGCGACTCGTCGTCGGGCCCGTCGGAGCTGAGACGGTCCGTCTCCTGCTCGGGTCCGTCCCGGTGCTCCGGCTCATCCAGGCGCTCCGGTTCATCCCGGTCGGCGGTGATGTGATCGGTGCTGTGTGCGGTGTCGCGAGGGCCGGCCTCCATCGCCACGCGCCCTCCCAACTAGGACTCACTCGGTCGATCGAAGCTCGATGATGGCACGCCGCCGGAGGCCCGGATGACGGCCTGGGCGTCCCGATGCCATGACGTGATCAGGCTGTAACCGGTCGTTCGACCAAGGACAGCGCGAGCTGCGGAAGTTCTGTGAGATCGGCCGCGGCCCCACTCAACCAGTGCACCCGCGGATCGCGCCTGAACCATGAATCCTGACGGCGCGCGAAGCGCTTGGTGGCACGCACGGTCTCGGCCCGCGCTTCCTCCATCGTGCACTCCCCGGCAAGCGCCGCGAGGACCTGCTGGTAGCCGAGCGCGCGCGAGGCCGTACGCCCTTCCCGCAACCCCTGCGCCTCCAGTGCGCGCACCTCGCCCACGAGGCCGGCGTCCCACATCCGGTCGACCCGGCGCGCGATGCGCTCGTCCAGCTCGGGACGGGCCACGTCGACTCCGATCTGAAGGGTGTCGTAGACGGAGTCGTGGCCGGGGAGGTTGGCGGTGAAGGGCCTGCCGGTGATCTCGATCACCTCGAGGGCCCGGACGACCCGGCGGCCGTTGCTCGGCAGGATCGCGCGAGCGGCCTCGGGGTCGGCGGCGGCCAGGCGGGCGTGCAGCGCGCCGGGGCCGCGCAGCGTGAGTTCCTCCTCCAGGCGGGCGCGGACCTCGGGCTCGGTCCCGGGGAACTCCATCTTGTCGACGGCCCCACGCACATACAGTCCGGAGCCGCCGACCAGGATCGGCCAGCGGCCCTCGGCGAGCAGCACCTCGATCCGCTCCCTGGCGAGGCGCTGGTACTCGGCGACGGACGCCGTGACGGTCACGTCCCAGATGTCCATGAGGTGATGCGGGACGCCGCCGCGCTCATCGGGCGTCAGCTTGGCGGTGCCGATGTCCATCCCTCGGTAGAGCTGCATGGAGTCGGCGTTGACGACCTCGCCTCCGAGACGCTGGGCCAGGAAAACGCCCAGATCGGACTTTCCGGCCGCAGTTGGTCCGACGACGGCGATGACGCGGGGGGCGGGGGGTGCACTGCTCACCGACACAGTCTCGCAAACCTCGAACCCCGCTCTCGAACGAGTTACGTGACGCCACTGCCCTCGGGTCGTTGCCCGTTGCGAGGTTCCTGCCGCCGGATCACAGAGGCGGTGGCCCGGGTCGCGCAAACAGACGCACCGGGCAACGCGGGATTTCGCCCGCACGAGTAACGTATGGAGTGGATATGGGCGTTTTTGCACGATTTCTCCGGCGGTCGAAGGCCACGCCTGAGGCGCCTGCCGCCGAGGCTCAGACAGACGCGGCGAAGGCCGGGCCCGAGGCGGGGGATGCGGCCGAGACCCCGGAGGCGAAGGGGGCTGACGGAGCCACGGAAGCGGCCGAGGCTGGTGCCG
>KL569104.1:66935-68000 GCA_000715635.1 Streptomyces violaceus
GCGAAGGGGGCTGACGGAGCCACGGAAGCGGCCGAGGCTGGTGCCGAGGCCCCCGCCGAGGCCACCGAGGGCGACGGCGTCGACATCCCCAAGCAGCAGTCCACCGACAAGGCGGCCGACAACGAGGCCGGCGAGGGCGCCCGTACGTGACCGCCCCGCGCGAGGGAAGGTGAAGCGATGGGTCTCCTGCACAACATGAAGGCCAAGCTGGGCCCGGCCAAGGGCAAGGTCTCGGACCTCGCGCAGCGGCACGAGGGCAAGGTCCATCACGGGCTCGAGAAGGCCGCCCATGCCGTCGACAAGAGGACCAAGGGCAAGTACAGCGACAAGATCCAGTCGGGCACCGGCAAGGCCAAGGGCGCCATGGACCGACTCGCGCACAAGGGCGACAACGGACCGGATGCGGCGCACACGACACCTCCGCGCGACGCGGGTGGCGCGACGCCACCGCCGAGCGCGGGCGGCACCACGCCGCCGGCCGGACCACCGCCCACTTCCTGAGAGCGCATCGGCGCACCGCAGGTTCTGAACGCAACAAGGCAATGACGCAATGCTGAAGGGCACATCGGCGGACGGCCGCGGAGCACAAGGGCTCCCGGCCGTCCGCCGTTTCCCGCGCCCTGCCCTGCGGTCTACGACCAAGTGGCCACGAGGTATCCCACGCCGTACGGCGCGTCCTCGTACAGCAGTGATCCGCCGAGGTCCGCGCCCTCGGCCGCACCTGCCAGGACCTGCCAAGGGGCCCGGCCGGACACCTTCAGTTCGTACGCCAGCCGTGCGTCCAGCGCCGTGAGGGCGGCCATGTCCGCCGCGCCGAGCGCTCGCGCGACCTCCGCGTCGAAGGGCGCCGCCCGTTCGTCCAGATAGCCCGGGGCCTTGAGCGTCCGGCACGCGCTGGCGTCCCCCATCACCAGCAGCGCGACCCGCTCGGTCCGTGCGGCGATGTCCTGTCCGGTCCGGACACACCTCTCGGGCGTGGAGGAATCCCCCACACCGAGCCCCTCGACCGGGGCGTCGGACCACCCGGTCCGCTCCAGCAGCCAGGCGGCCACCGCCAGCGAGTAC
>KL569104.1:68223-68595 GCA_000715635.1 Streptomyces violaceus
TGATCTCCGTGTGAGCCCGCGCCCGGCCCCAGCCGTACGTCGAGATCGACACCGAAGCCCAGGAACGAGCCCCGTGTGCCCTCCGCGTAGGTCTCGAGCCCGGCGCTCTCCACCGGCCCGACGACCACGAGCCGGTCGGGCCGGGCGGCGGCGAGCACACCCAGGGCGTCCGTGCAGGCGGACCGCGCCGCGTCCAGCTCCGGTGCGGCGCCCGCGGCGACCTCGGGGACCAGAAGGGGCGGGCAGGGGCAGACAGCGGCGGCGACAAGCATGATCGGCAGGGTAACCCCGGGGACCCACTCGCACGCATCCCGCGTCCGGCGAACCGGCTGTGGGTCTTGGCAGGTGGGACCGGTCAGTCCAGGCCGCAGC
>KL569104.1:68835-70979 GCA_000715635.1 Streptomyces violaceus
GCAGCGGCTCGGGCACGCCGATCTTCGGCAGGCCGAGCAGCACTCCGGCCGGCTGGGCGGGCTTGCCCGCCTTCTCGGCGTTGCGCTTCTCCCAGGCGTCGCCCGCGCGCGTGCGGCGCACGTCCAGCGTGGGGCCCTCGGCGAGGAGGTGGTGCGGAGCGGCGTAGGTGATCTCGACCGTGACGACGTCGCCGGGGCGGACCTCCTGGTCCGGCTTGGTGAAGTGGACCAGGCGGTTGTCGGGGGCGCGGCCGGAGAGGCGGTGGGTGGTCTCGTCCTTGCGGCCCTCGCCCTCGGCGACCATCAGCTCCAGCGTGCGGCCGACCTGCTTCTTGTTCTCCTCCCAGGAGATCTCCTCCTGGAGGGCGACGAGACGCTCGTAGCGCTCCTGGACGACCTTCTTGGGAATCTGGCCGTCCATCTCTGCTGCCGGGGTGCCGGGGCGCTTGGAGTACTGGAAGGTGAAGGCCTGGGCGAAGCGGGCCTCACGCACCACGTGCAGCGTCTGCTCGAAGTCCTCCTCGGTCTCGCCGGGGAAGCCCACGATGATGTCGGTGCTGATCGCGGCGTGCGGGATGGCGGAGCGGACCTTCTCGATGATCCCGAGGAAGCGCTCCTGGCGGTAGGAGCGGCGCATGGCCTTCAGGACCGGGTCCGAGCCGGACTGGAGCGGCATGTGCAGCTGCGGCATCACGTTCGGCGTCTCGGCCATGGCGGAGATGACGTCGTCGGTGAAGTCGCGCGGGTGCGGGGAGGTGAAGCGGACGCGCTCCAGGCCGTCGATCGTGCCGCAGGCGCGCAGCAGCTTGCTGAAGGCCTCGCGGTCGCCGATGTCGGAGCCGTACGCGTTGACGTTCTGGCCGAGCAGCGTGATCTCGGAGACGCCCTCGGCGACCAGGGCCTCGATCTCGGCGAGGATGTCGCCGGGGCGGCGGTCCTTCTCCTTGCCGCGCAGGGCCGGGACGATGCAGAAGGTGCAGGTGTTGTTGCAGCCGACGGAGATCGACACCCAGGCCGCGTACGCGCTCTCGCGGCGCGTCGGCAGCGTCGAGGGGAACTCCTCCAGCGACTCGGCGATCTCGACCTGCGCCTCTTCCTGCACGCGTGCGCGTTCCAGCAGGACCGGCAGCTTGCCGATGTTGTGCGTGCCGAAGACGACGTCCACCCAGGGCGCCCTCTTCACGATGGTGTCGCGGTCCTTCTGCGCCAGACAGCCGCCGACCGCGATCTGCATGCCGGGGCGGCTCGCCTTCTTCGGGGCGAGGTGGCCGAGATTGCCGTACAGCTTGTTGTCGGCGTTCTCACGCACCGCGCAGGTGTTGAAGACGACGACATCCGCCTCGCCGTCGGAACCCTCGGGGGCGCGCACGTAGCCCGCGTCCTCCAGCAGACCGGACAATCGCTCGGAGTCGTGGACGTTCATCTGACATCCGTAGGTGCGAACTTCGTATGTCCTGGATGTCTGCTTATCCACTGCCGGGCTCCGGTCGCTGCTGATGGTCATGGCACAAGGGTAGGCGCTCCCGGGCGAGGGCCGCGTACGGACCGGCTCAGGACGCCTGCAGCACCGACGGCCCCTCCTCGGCGATGCGGTCGACGACCGCGGGCGGCAGACCGTCGTCCGTCACGATGGTGTCGAGCCCGCCCAGGGGGGTCACGTTGAACCGCTCGACGATGCCCCACTTCGTGCTGTCGGCGAGCAGGGCGACCGAGGTCGCCGCTCGCATCACGGTCTGCTTGAGCAGCACCTTGTCGGTCGAGGGGCTGGTCACTCCGTGGGCCAGGTCCCACGAGCCGGCCCAGGACAACGCGTGCCGGTGGTCGAGCCGTCACAGCCTGGTGTTCGACAACCGGGCCGACGGCGTCACTCCGGACGCGGTCGCTCGCGCGCTGGGCGGACTCGCCGACGGCGACTCGAGGGCGCCCGGGCTCACGGCTCGATGAGCCCGGCCCGGATCGCGTACCGGGTCAGCTCCAGGCGGTCGCGCATGCCGAGCTTCTGGAGGAGGTTGGCGCGGTGGCGTTCGACCGTCTTGGCGCTGATGAAGAGGAGTTCGCCGATCTCCTTCGAGGTGTGGCCCTCGGCGACCAGCTTGAGGATCTCCTCCTCGCGTTCGGTGATGGCCCGTTCCGGCAGGGGGGGG
>KL569104.1:71175-75475 GCA_000715635.1 Streptomyces violaceus
GGCCGTCGCCGCGGTGCAGCCGCTCCAGGTAGGAGCGGACGAGGGCCCGCTCGGCGCCCGGGTAGATGAACGGCTCGTCCCGCACGGCGGCCCGGCAGGCCTCGACCAGGTCGCGGTCGGCGACGGACTTGAGGACGTAGCCGCTGGCTCCGGCCCTGAGCGCCTCGAAGAAGTACTCCTCGTTGTCGTACATCGTCAGGATCAGGATGTGCAGGTCGGGCAGTCGGCGGGAGAGTTCGCGGGCCGCCTGGAGGCCGGTCATGCGGGGCATGGCGACGTCGAGGACGGCCAGGTCCACGGCGGTGTCCCGGGCCCGGGCGACGGCCTCGGCCCCGTCCCCGGCCTCGGCGACGACCGTCAGGTCCGGTTCCCCGTCCAGGATGAGGCGCACTCCCCGGCGTACGAGGGTGTGGTCGTCGGCGAGCAGCACGCGGATCGGGGTGGGGGCGGACATCAGCTGGCTCCTCGGCCTGACCGGTGGGGACACATCAGCGGGCTCCTTCCGTCGCCGGTATGCGCAGGCGTACGTCGGTGCCCCGGCCGGGGGCCGGTTCGACGGTGAGGGCGGCGCCGATCAGGAGGGCGCGTTCGCGCATGCCCGTGATGCCGGCGCCCTCCGGGGCGTCGCCGACGCCCGTGCCGTTGTCGCGTACGAGGAGTTCGACGCCGCCGGGCACCGGCTGGAGGCGGAGTTCGGCGCGGTCGGCGGTGGCATGCCGGGCGGTGTTGGTCAGGCCTTCCTGTGCCACCCGGTAGACGACGAGTTCGGATTCCGGGGTCAGGGCGGGGAGGTCGCCGGTGACATGGTGGCGCACGGTCAGCCCATGGGTCGTGAACTCGGCGGCGAGCGAGCGCAGGGCGCTGGCCAGCCCGAGCTCCTCCAGGACACCGGGGCGCAGCCGGCGGGCGATACGGCGGATCTCGTCCAGACCGGCCCGGGTCGCCTCCTGCGCCTGGCCCACCTCCTCGCGCAACTCCTCGGGTGCCCGGTCCGCGACGCGCTTGAGCTGCAGGAGGACGGCGGTCAGGGTCTGCCCGACCTCGTCGTGGAGCTCACGGGCGATCCGGTGCCGTTCGCTCTCCTGCGCGGACAGTGCCCGGGCGGCGCCCGCGGCCCGCTCGGCCTCCAGCCGGTCGAGCATCGTGTTGTACGTCGTGATCAGCGCGGCCGTCTCCGCCGGGCCGGCGACCACCGGGCGGGATCCCGGACGCAGCAGGTCGGCGGTGGCCATGGAGCTGCCGAGCCGCTGCAGGGGCGCGAGGCCGAAGCGCAGCACGAGCGCGTTGCCCGCCAGCAGCATCACCAGCCCGCCGAGCAGGACGAGCGCCTCGCCCGCCAGGACGGGGGTGGACACGGTGACCGGGCCGAGCAGCAACGCGGTGGCCACGACCAGGCCTGCGGCGTTGAGCGAGAAGATCCGCCAGAACAGCGACACGTTCCTGGATCCGCCCCTTCCGGCCTTCGCGTACGGCACCTCCCGCTCCACCCTCTCCGGCGACCGGCCGCTGTGTATATCCGTCACAACACCCATGTCGTCACCGTACGGCCGGATGGCAGCATGCGGACTTGACCCGTCCGTTGATCGACTCCGTTGATCGGCACCGTCCACGACACCGACATAGCAACATCAAAAAGACAAACAAGCCAAAGAAGACGAAAAAGGGGAAGTAACGTGTCAGCTCCGCGCCTGAGGGCGACGCCGCTGCCGGGTATCGGGGTCCAGTACGACCTGGAGACCCGGGAACACCGCCATCTGTCGGTGGTGGCGCACCGCGACGGCACGCGCACGGTGAACGTGTACCGGGCCGACGATCCGGACTCCTGTGCGCATTCGCTGCGGCTGACCAGCTCGGAGGCGGGTTCGCTGATCGACGCGCTGAAGCCGTCCCACCACAGCCCGAGCCTCCTGTACACCACCGACCTGGGACTGGTGGCCGAGCGGATCGAGGTGGCCGCGACCTCGCGCTGGAACGGGCGGGTGCTGGGCGACATGCGGATGCGGACGGAGACGGGCGCGTCGGTCGTGGCGGTGCTGCGCCGGGCCGAGGCCATTCCGTCGCCCGCGCCGGACTTCCGGCTGGCGGGCGGTGACACGCTGATCGTCGTCGGGACCCGCGAGGGCGTCGACGCCGCCGCGACGATACTCGGGCGGGAGTGAGCCTGTGCACTCCGCGGTCCTGCTCATCGAGTTCGGTTCCATCATCCTCGGCCTCGGCCTGCTCGGCCGGTTCGCCGCCCGTTTCCGGCTCTCGCCGATACCGCTGTACCTCCTGGCCGGGCTGGCCTTCGGCGAAGGCGGTCTGCTGCCGCTGGGCGCGAGCGAGGAGTTCGTCGCCACGGGCGCCGAGATCGGCGTCATCCTGCTCCTGCTGATGCTGGGCCTGGAGTACACGGCCAGCGATCTGGTCTCCAACCTCAAGACGCACTACCCGTCCGGTCTGGTCGACTGCGCGCTCAACGCGCTCCCGGGAGCGGCCGTGGCGCTGCTGCTCGGCTGGGGGCCGGTGGCCGCCGTCGTCCTGGCCGGTGTCACCTGGATCTCGTCGTCCGGCGTGATCGCGAAGGTGCTCGGCGATCTGGGCCGGGTCGGCAACCGGGAGACACCGGTCATCCTCAGCGTGCTGGTGCTGGAGGATCTGGCGATGGCCGTGTACCTGCCCATCGTCACGGCACTGGTGGCGGGGGTCGGGCTGATGGCCGGCAGTGTGACCCTGGCGATCGCGCTGGGCGCGGCGGGGCTCGTGCTGTTCCTGGCCCTGCGCTACGGCAGGCTCATCTCGCGGGTCGTCTCCAGCGACGACCCGGAGAAGCTGCTGCTGGTGGTGCTGGGCCTGACGATCCTGGTCGCGGGCGTCGCGCAGCAGCTCCAGGTGTCGGCGGCGGTGGGCGCCTTCCTGGTGGGCATCGCGCTGTCCGGAGAGGTGGCGGAGGGTGCGCACACCCTCCTCAGCCCCCTGCGGGACCTGTTCGCGGCGGTCTTCTTCGTCTTCTTCGGACTGCACACCGACCCGTCCAGCATCCCGCCCGTCCTCCTGCCCGCCCTCGCGCTGGCCGTCGTCACCGCCCTGACGAAGATCGCCACGGGGTACTGGGCGGCCCGGCGCGCCGGGATCTCCGTCAAGGGCCGCTGGCGGGCGGGCGGTGCGCTGGTGGCCCGCGGGGAGTTCTCGATCGTCATCGCCGGCCTGGCGGTCGCGGCCGGCATCGAACCGTCCCTCGGCCCCCTGGCCACGGCCTACGTCCTCATCCTGGTCGTCCTGGGCCCCCTCACCGCGCGCTACACGGAGCCGGTGGCGATGTGGTGGAGCGGACGCCGCGAGGCCCGTCGGGGAACCCCGGAACCCGCGCCCCGGAAGACCGAGGCGGAAGCACCGGT
This sequence comes from Streptomyces violaceus, assembly GCA_000715635.1. Lineage (GTDB taxonomy): Bacteria > Actinomycetota > Actinomycetes > Streptomycetales > Streptomycetaceae > Streptomyces > Streptomyces violaceus. The sequence continues at coordinate 74,553 of KL569104.1, forward strand.
GGGCGACTGAGGCCCTCCCGGGGGTGGCTTCTGGGACCGTCAGTCACCCCCACCCGGAGCCCACCCCTGCTTCCGCAGCACCCCCGGCACATCCGGTGCCTCGTAGTGCTCGCCCTTGAGGACCTTGCCGTCCTCGCGTCGGGAGACCGTGCCGTCAGGGCCGATCTTGGTCATGTTGGAGCGGTGGATCTCGGTCAGTACCGCGTCGAGGTCGATGCCGTGGACGAGGGCGGTGCCGTACGCGACGTAGACGACGTCCGCCAGTTCGTGGGCGAGCCGGTCGAGCGGGCCCCGGACCGACACCTCGGCGACCTCCGCGGCCTCCTCCGCGAGGAGTTCGCCGCGGTGGGCGGCGAGTTCCGGGGAAATCTCCGTCGGGGTACTGCGGGCGTCCAGGCCGAAGGCGAGGTGGAATTCACGGACCAGGTCAGCGGGCGAGGAGCTCATGGGGACGACAGTAGTGGCCGCCACTGACACTCCTCCTCCGCCCTTGTGCCGAACCCCGCCCCTGGTCAGCGGGGCCCCACGGCTGGCAGGATCTCGCGCATGTCCAAGATGTTCCCCCGTATCGGCAGACGCCGGGCGCTGCAGGGCGGCACCGCCTCCCTCCTGGTCCTCGGGCTGCTGCTGTGGTGGCTGCGCCCCTGGGCCGAGGAGCCTCCGGGCGGGGCGATCACCTTCAGCACGGGCACGCGCGCCGGGGTCTACCACGAGTACGGCGAACTCCTGCGCACCGAGATCGACCAGGACATGCCCGACCTGAGGGTGCGCTTGCTGACCAGCGCCGGTTCGCAGGAGAACGTCTCGGACGTGGCGACGGGCAAGGCCGACTTCGCGATCGCGGCGGCGGACGCGGTCGCCACGTACAGGCTCGACCACGGTGCGGGCGCCGACCGGCTGCGCGGTATGGCCCGCCTCCACGA
>KL569104.1:75641-76355 GCA_000715635.1 Streptomyces violaceus
TGGCCCGCCTCTACGACGACTACCTGCAGCTCGTCGTACCGCCCGACTCGGACATCCGCTCCGTCGCGGACCTGCGAGGCAAGCGCGTGGCCATAGGGCTGCCGAACTCCGGCGTGCGACTGATCGCGAACGGGGTGCTCAAGGCGGCCGGGATCGACCCGGAGAAGGACATCAAGCCCTCGTCGGACGGCATCGACACCGGCCCCAGGCGGCTGGGGCACGGCCTCGACGCGTTCTTCTGGTCGGGCGGACTGCCCACGGACGGGCTCAGCCGCCTGGCCAAGAAGTCGGCCTCCGCCTTCCGGTTCGTGCCGATCGACGCCGGGCTCGTCGCCAAGCTGCACGACCAGGGTGGTGCCACGCGGTACTACCGCGCCACCAAGATGCCGGAGTCGGCCTACCCCACCATCCAGCGCGGTGACCCGGTGCCGACCCTGGCGGTGTCCAACCTGTTGGTCACGCGCAGCGACATGAACCCCCGGCTCACCGAGTGGCTGACCCGTACGGTGATCGACAGCCGGGACGGCATCGGCGCGACCGTCCACTCCGCCCAGCTGGTCGACGTCCGCACCGCGATCTACACCGACCCGCTCCAGCTGCATCGCGGCGCCCAGCGCTACTACCAGTCCGTCAAGCCGTAGGGCCTGTCCTCGGCACTGTCACCGTCACCCGCAGCCCGTGCGGCTCGTGATCTGTCTCTTATATACATCTCTG
>KL569104.1:76526-83188 GCA_000715635.1 Streptomyces violaceus
AGCTCGTGACGGTCGTACGTGATCGAACCGCCGCCCGCCGTGAGCAGCGCCCGCGAGATAGACAGTCCGAGGCCGGAACCCTTGATGTTCTGGTGGCGGCCACTGCGCCAGAAACGGTCGCCGATGCGGGCCAGTTCCTCGTCGGTGAGGCCGGGGCCGTGGTCGGTGACGACGATGGTGGAGGTGTCACCGATGGAGGCGACGGTCACCTCGACGGTCTGCTCCTCGGGCGTGAACTTCACCGCGTTGTCGATGACCGCGTCCAGCGCGCTGGACAGCGCGACCGGGTCGGCCCACGCGGTCGTGGGCGGGCAGTCGCCGACCAGGCGTACGCCCTTGGCCTCGGCGGTCGGGGCCCAGGCCGCGAGGCGTTCGGCGGCGAGCTCGCCGATGTCGGTGATCCGCAGGTCCGCCTCGGTGTGCTCGGCCAGCGCCAGGTCCAGCAGGTCGTCCAGGACCTGCGCGAGGCGCTTGCCCTCGGCCTGGACGGAGGCGATCTCCTTGTTGCCCTCGGGCAGTTCGAAGGAGAGCAGCTCGATGCGCAGCAGCAGCGCCGCGAGCGGGTTGCGCAGCTGGTGCGAGGCGTCGGCGACGAAGGCGCGCTGCTGCTCCAGCACGTCCTCGACGTTGTCCGCCATCTCGTTGAACGACCGGGCCAGACGCCTGAGCTCTGGCGGTCCGCCGGCGGCCGCGACCCGGGACTTGAGCCGCCCGGTGGCGATGTCGTGGGTGGTGGCGTCGAGGACCCGTACGGGCTTGAGCACCCAGCCGGTCAGCCGCAGGGCGGCGCCGACGGCCAGCAGCATCGCGGCGCCCTCGCCCGCGCCGATGACCAGCCAGCCGTGCAGGGTGCGCGAGCGCATCTGCCCGGTGGGCGAGTCGGTGACCACGACCGCGACGACGTCACCGTCCCGGATGACCGGTGAGGCGACCACGAGGTTGTGGCGCTGCCAGGGCCAGACCTGCTTCGGGTCGTGGCTGCGACGGCTGAGCAGCGCCTCGTCGAAGGCGTCACGCACCTCGCCCTCTTCCGGCAGGGACCACCTGGCCGGTGCATGAGCCATGGCACTGCCGCTGCGGTAGAAGACACCGGCCCGGATGCCGTAGACGTCGTAGTAGCTGTCGAGTTCGCTGCTGAGCGTGGCCAGGCGCTCGTTCTCGAACGCGCCGACGGTGCCAGTGGGCGAGTCGGTGACGAACTGGGCGAGGGCGGCGAAGCGCGCGGTGTCGTCGATCCGGTCGACGACGACCTTCTGCTGCTGGGCCCCGGCCAGGCTGACGGCGAGCGGGACCCCGAGCGCGAGCAGCACAGCCGCCATCAGGATGATCAGCAGCGGGAGCAGACGAGTGCGCACCCGGCCCCGCTACCCGGCAGGCGCGACGAGCCGGTAACCGACTCCGCGTACCGTCTCGATGAGGGCCGGCATGCGCAGCTTGGCGCGCAGGGACGCGACATGCACCTCGAGGGTGCGCCCCGTCCCCTCCCAGCTGGTCCGCCAGACCTCGCTGATGATCTGCTCCCGGCGGAAGACCACTCCGGGCCGCTGCGCGAGCAGGGCCAGCAGGTCGAACTCCTTGCGGGTCAGCTGGATCACCGACCCGTCGACACTGACCCGGCGTGTGGGCAGCTCGATGTGCACGGGCCCGAGGCGCAGCTCGGTCTCGATGCCGCTGGAGGTGTCCTCGTGGGACGTGCGCCGGCTCACGGCGTGGATACGGGCGAGCAGTTCCCCGGTGTCGTAAGGCTTCACCACGTAGTCATCGGCGCCGAGGTTGAGGCCGTGGATACGGGAGCGGACGTCGGAGCGCGCGGTGACCATGATCACCGGGGTGGCGGTGCGTTTGCGGATCTTGCCGCAGACCTCGTACCCGTCCTGGTCGGGCAGGCCGAGGTCGAGGAGGACGACACCGAAGCAGTCGCTCTCGGGAACGAGTGCCTGGAGGGCCTCCTCACCGCTGCGTGCGTGCGTGACGTCGAACCCGTGCCGCGCCAGGACGGCCGACAGGGCGGCGGCGACGTGGTTGTCGTCCTCGACGAGCAGCAGTCTCATCCGGTCCCCCTTCGGTTCACTGGCCGTACGATCTGTCTGAGTACAAAAAACACGTGCACGCGCGCGTGCACGCATTGCAGTCACGCTGATGGATGAGGACGGCGTCAAGAGGGTTCCGGTTGCGGAGAGCTTCCGTTACCCGGCCGATATGAGCGCTGCTCACAAGTGCTACGACACGTGTCCGATTGCTATCGGATCGTGATGCTCAGATTCCCCTCAGATGTAATGACGCAGGTCGTAGAGGGTTACTACTGTCCTCCGAAACCGAGGAGGACGGAGCCTGAGAGCGATGACCGAAGTATCGGTGGTCAAGGAAGATCTGGCCGCGACCGGCGAACTGGTCGTCCTGAAGAGCGTCAACAAGCACTTCGGCGCGTTGCACGTACTCCAGGACATCGACCTGACGATCGCCCGCGGTGAAGTCGTCGTGGTCATCGGACCCTCCGGGTCCGGAAAGTCCACCCTGTGCCGCACCATCAACCGCCTGGAGTCGACCGACTCCGGCACGATCACGATCGACGGCAAGCCGCTGCCCCACGAGGGCAAGGAACTGGCCAAGCTGCGGGCCGACGTCGGAATGGTCTTCCAGTCCTTCAACCTCTTCGCGCACAAGACCGTGCTCGAGAACGTGATGCTCGGCCAGATCAAGGTCCGCAAGAAGGACAAGAAGGCGGCCGAGGAGCGGGCTCGGGCCCTGCTCGACCGGGTCGGCGTCGGCGCGCAGGCCGAGAAGTACCCCGCGCAGCTCTCCGGCGGCCAGCAGCAGCGCGTCGCGATCGCGCGGGCGCTGGCCATGGAGCCGAAGGTCATGCTCTTCGACGAGCCGACCTCCGCGCTCGACCCCGAGATGATCAACGAGGTGCTGGAGGTCATGCAGCAGCTCGCCCGCGACGGCATGACCATGATCGTCGTCACCCACGAGATGGGTTTCGCACGATCGGCCGCAAACCGCGTGGTGTTCATGGCAGACGGCCGAATCGTCGAGGAGGCTGCGCCCGACCAGTTCTTCAGCAACCCTCGCAGTGACCGTGCCAAGGACTTCCTGTCGAAGATCCTGCATCACTGACGGCGCACTTCGCGCGCGACACCACCTGCGTCGCCACCTGACGGCCAGCATCTCTTCACCAGCCAAAGGATGTTCATCATGAAGCTCCGCAAGGTCACCGCCGCCTCGGCCACCGTGTTCGCCCTCGCCCTCACCGCCACCGCCTGCGGCGGCGACAACAGCACGGGCGGCGATTCCGGCTCCGATGGCGGCAAGACGGTCACGGTCGGCATCAAGTTCGACCAGCCCGGCCTCGGCCAGAAGACGCCGCAGGGCTACGCCGGCTTCGACGTCGACGTCGCCACGTACGTCGCGAAGAAGCTCGGTTACAACGAGGACCAGATCGAGTGGAAGGAAGCGAAGAGCGCCGACCGCGAGACCATGCTCCAGCGTGGTGACGTCGACTTCATCGCCGCGACCTACTCGATCACCCCGGAGCGCCAGGAGAAGGTCGACTTCGCCGGCCCGTACCTGCTGGCCCACCAGGATGTGCTGGTCCGCGCCGACGACAACAAAATCAAGTCGCCGAAGGACCTGAACAACGCCAAGCTCTGCTCGGTGACCGGCTCCACCTCGGCGCAGAACGTGAAGGACAAGCTGGCGCCGAAGGCGCAGCTGCAGCCGTACCCGACGTACTCCGCCTGCCTGCCCGGCTTGCAGAACGGTGCCGTCGACGCGCTGACCACCGACGACTCCATCCTCGCGGGTTACGCCGCCCAGTCGCAGTTCAAGGGCAAGTTCAAGCTCGGCGGCTTCAAGCTGACCAACGAGAACTACGGCATCGGCGTCAAGAAGGGCAGCGACCTCAAGGCCGACATCAACAAGGCCCTCGAGGCCATGGTCGCCGACGGCGCCTGGCAGAAGGCCGTGGACAAGAACCTCGGCCCGGCGAACTACAAGAACGAGCCCGCGCCGAAGATCGGCGACATCAAGAGCTGAGGCAACGCCTGACGGGTGCGCCGCCCTGCGGGGCGGCGCACCGGGGCATCCCTATACGCGGAAGCGCGGGAGATCGTGTTCGACTTTCTTGAGGATTACGACCTGCTGGGAGCCTTCTGGACGACAGTGCAACTCGCTGCGCTGTCCGCCGTCGGCTCTCTCATCTGGGGCACCATGCTGGCCGCCATGCGCGTCGGCCCCGTGCCGCTGATGCGCGGTTTCGGGACCGCGTACGTGAACATCGTGCGGAACATCCCGCTGACCGTCATCATCCTGTTCACGTCGCTGGGCCTGAACCAGACGCTGGGTGTCTCCCTCGGCGCCGATGACGTCGAGACGATCAACTTCCGGCTGGCAGTTCTGGGCCTGATCTTCTACACCTCGTCCTTCGTGTGCGAAGCGCTGCGCTCCGGCATCAACACGGTGCCGGTCGGGCAGGCGGAGGCGGCTCGGGCGATCGGTCTCAGCTTCCGCCAGGTGCTGGGTCTGGTCGTGCTGCCGCAGGCGTTCCGTTCGTCTGTCGTCCCGCTGGCGAACGTGCTGATCGCCCTCATCAAGAACACCACGGTCGCGGCCGCCATCGGTGTCGCCGAGGCGGCGGTACTGATGAAGGAGATGATCGAGAACGAGGCCCAGTTGCTGCTGATCGCGGCGATCATCGCGTTCGGTTTCGTGGTTCTGACGCTGCCGACCGGTCTGATCCTCGGTTGGGTGGGCAAGAAGGTGGCGGTGAAGCGATGAGCTCCGTTCTGTACGACGCCCAGGGCCCTCGGGCCAAGCGGCGCAACGCCGTCCTCACGGTGGTCTTCGTGGTTGCCGCCGCGGCCCTGCTCTGGTGGGTGTTCGGCACCCTCAAGGACAAGGGCCAGCTGGAATGGGCCCTGTGGGAACCGTTCTTCTCCGGTACCGAGGCCTGGTCCACCTACATCTGGCCGGGTCTGCTGAACACGCTGAAGGCCGCCGCCCTGGCGGTGATCATCGCGATGCCGCTCGGTGCGGTGCTCGGCATCGCCCGCCTCTCGGACCACGTGTGGGTCCGGGTTCCGGCCGCGGTCGTGGTCGAGTTCTTCCGGTCCATCCCCGTGCTGGTCCTGATGATCTTCGGCCTCGCGCTGTTCGCCGAATACACCAACGTCAGCTCCGACGACCGTCCGCTCTACGCGGTCGTCACCGGCCTGGTGCTGTACAACGCCTCCGTCCTCGCCGAGATCGTCCGGGCGGGCATCCTGGCCCTGCCCAAGGGCCAGTCCGAGGCGGCGCAGGCGATCGGCCTGCGCAAGGGGCAGCTGATGCGCCTGATCCTCCTGCCACAGGCGGTCACCGCGATGCTCCCGGCCATCGTGAGCCAGCTCGTCGTCATCGTGAAGGACACCGCGCTCGGCGGCGCCGTTCTCACCTACTCCGAACTGCTCTCCTCGGCGAACACGATGAGCGGCTACTACGGCGCGAACATCATCGCCAGCTTCACGGTCGTGGCTGTCATCTTCATCGCGCTCAACTTCGCCCTCACGTCCTTCGCGAGCTGGCTCGAGCGCCGGCTGCGGCGGGCCAAGAAGTCGACGGGAGCGGTCGTGGGCGCGGACGAGGCACAGATCGCCGGCACCACCGGGACCGGCGCCGGAGGCACCGTCTGACACTCGGTCAACCCGGATGACATACTCAGGGGCAGTGGCATGATCGCCACTGCCCCTCGTCACTTGACGCAAGCACCGGCAATGGGTTGCATACGTTCTGTGATCGTGCACCCTGCTCCAACTTCGTGTTCACCTGCGTCCCTCAGGACGTCACCACGGGCAGGGGGCGCCGCGCCGTGGATCCGGTGATCGTCGTCGGAGCGGGGCCCGTCGGGCTCACGCTCGCCCTGGCGCTGGCGCGTCAGGAGGTGCCGTGCGTGGTCCTCGACGAGGGGCCGGGCAAGGACGAACCCCGTGCGTCGCGCACTGTGGTGCTGCGCGAGGACACCACCGCCCTCATCGAACGGCTGACCGGCGTTCCCCTGGACCGGGTCGGCGCCCACTGGGCCGGATGGCGGTCGGTGCGGCGCAAGCAGGTGATGCGCGAGGTCTTTTTCGACGGCACCGAACCCGTCCCGCTGCACATCGCCCAGCACGTGCTGACCGGTGTCCTGCGCACGGCCCTCGCGGGCGAACCGCTCGTCAAGATCGCGGTGGAAAGCCGACTCGACGGCATGGAGCAGGAGTCCTCGGGCGTCACCGCCCACACACGCGGTCCCAAGGGCACATGGTGGCGCGGCAGTTACCTGGTCGGCTGCGACGGCCCCCGCTCGACCGTACGCAAGCTCCAGGACATCCGCTTCCCGGGCCGTACGGCGGTGGAGCGTCACGCCGTCGCGGCACTGCGTACGGAACTGCCCTGGTACAACGAGGCGTTGCTGCACCGCATGCCGCCGTGGCGCATGTCGGGCCCCTCGGCCGGCGAGGTCACCGCGCGCCCCCTGCCGGACGGCGTCTGGCGTCTCGACTGGCTCCTGCCGCCCGGAAAGGACCTGGTCACCCCCGAGCTGCTGCTGACCCGCATCCGGGAGACCCTGGCAGGTTGGTCGGGCGGCACGACCCCGCCGTACGAGCTCCTGGACACCGGTGTGCACACCGTCCACCACCGGCTGG
>KL569104.1:83425-83682 GCA_000715635.1 Streptomyces violaceus
GGTGTGCACACCGTCCACCACCGGCTGGCCCGCCGCTGGCGCGCCGACCGCGTCTTCCTCGCGGGGGACGCGGCGCACCTCCACGGCTCACTGGGCACGCACGGGCTGGACGAGGGCCTGCGGGACGCCGACAACCTGGCCTGGAAACTGGCCCTGGCCTGGCATCACGGACCGCACGAGGCGCTCCTCGACAGCTACCAGACCGAACGCCGGGCGATCGTGGCGGCCCGGCTCCGCGCAGCCGACCAGGCCCTGCC
>KL569104.1:83876-84896 GCA_000715635.1 Streptomyces violaceus
ACCGACCAGGCCCTGCCACTGCTGCGCGGCGGCGGAGGCCTGCGCTCCTACGTCCCCGGTTCGGCCCGGGGCCACGACTCGCTCCTCACGGACGGCCACTTGGGGCACGGCCAACTGGGCGCGCCGGGGGCGTACGCCGACTCCCCGCTCGCACCCCCACCCCTCGAAGGAGAGGTTCCGGTCCGGACATCGCCCGGATCGTCGGTCATCGACGTACGGGTCACCGCGGAGGACGGCACCTTCGTCCGGCTGCGGGACCGGCTCGGCCGCGGCGCGCTGCTCGTCGTGCTGATCGCCCCTGGCACGGGCGTGTGGGAGCGCAGGCACTGGGTGAGCGCCGGCATCATGCCCCAGCTCGCTGCCGCGGTCATGGCACTCCCCCACCACGCCGAACTGCTGGTCGCCGAGAGCTATCCGGGCGCTGCCGCGCACACGGTGCTCCTGGTACGCCCCGACGGCCATCTCGTGACCGCCCTGGGCGGGGTGCGCCCGGCCGATCTGTACACGGCGGCCGAGGCCGCGGTGGGCGGGCCGGCGAAGGCGCAGGCAGAGGCCGGTGCCACGGCCGGTTCGCGCTGACCTCAGGTACCGGGAGGTACGTGCTCTCTGTCACAGTGCGTCCGCATGGTGACAGTGAGTTGACCGGCCCGGACGACCGTGGTGTACTCCGGTGCGTGACCGACACCTGTGTGCGCCTGTGGCGGAGGGTCCATATGGACCTCCTCCGCTATGCGGGCTGCGTGTGTCGCCCGTCCTGCTGACTTCGCATCCTTCTTTCCTCCGCGCGCGCCGCGCTCTTCATGCCGGCCGACGCGCCTTCCGTGCGAACCCGCATCAGGACCTCCAGGACGGCACCCGTGTCTGTATCCCCCTCCGCATCCCCTTCCCCTGTCTCCACGTCCGTCTCCCCCGCCTCTTCCGGGCCCACCCAGGCCGACCTCTTCGACTTCGTCCGGCGTACGGCCGCCGACACCGAGCTGATCGACTCCCTGCCGCTCGACCCGGAAGGCCGTACCTGGG
>KL569104.1:85077-90690 GCA_000715635.1 Streptomyces violaceus
GAAGGCCGTACCTGGGTGCGGCTGGAGGGCCCCGGCGGCAGCGAGGCCTGGCTGATCGGCTGGCCGCCCGGCACGGGCACCGGCTGGCACGACCATGCCGATTCCGTCGGCGCCTTCCTGACCGCGTCGGGCGAGCTCAAGGAGAACTCGCTCGCCGCGCGGCTGCCCACCGACGGCTGGAGGACCCTGGAGCTCTCCGACGGTGTGGACCGGGAACGCCGGCTGTCGTCCGGCCAGGGCCGCGCCTTCGGCCGGCACCACGTCCACGAAGTGCTCAACGAGTCCCCCGAGCGGCACGCGATCTCCGTCCACGCCTACTACCCGCCCCTGCCACAGATCCGCCGCTACAGCCGCAGCGGACCGATCCTCCGGCTCGAGCAGGTGGAGCGACCGGAGGACTGGCAGTGAGCGCCGGCACACACGAGCCGGTGAGCGGCGGCAGCGATGTCCAGCCTCCCGTCGGCATCGACGAGTTGCTGGAGCGCGTGCGCGCGGGCTACGAGCGGATCGAGCCGCGGCAGGCGTACGAGGCCGCCGAGGCCGGTGACGCGCTGCTGGTGGACATCCGCTACGCGGCGCTGCGCGAGCGCGACGGCCTCATCCCCGGCGCGCTCGTCGTCGAGCGCAACGAGCTGGAGTGGCGTCTCGACCCGCAGGGCAGCCACCGAGCCGCCGAGGCCACGAGCCACTCCCTGCGCGTCGTCGTGATCTGCAACGAGGGCTACGCCTCCAGCCTGGCGGCTCAGTCCCTGCACCAGCTGGGCCTGCACCGTGCCACCGACCTCGTCGGCGGGTTCCAGGCGTGGAAGGCGTCGGGGCTTCCGGTCGTGTGATCACGCCGGAGCATCCGAACGGCTCGTCTCGGAAGCGCAGGTCTCAGAACTGCTCGTCCCCGAGAAAGTCCGTGTCCTCGCCCTCCTCCTCCAGCGCCTGCCGGACCACGCGCAGGGCCATGCCCTCGGAGTAGCCCTTGCGGGCGAGCATGCCCGCGAGGCGGCGGAGTCGCTTGTCGCGGTCGAGCCCACGGGTGGAGCGGAGCTTGCGCGCGACGAGCTCACGCGCGGTTGCCTCTTCCTGCTCGGGCTCGAGCTGGGCAACGGACTCGTCGATCAGCGTGGAGTCGACGCCCTTGGTCCGCAGCTCCCGGGCGAGCGCACGCCGCGCCAGCCCCCGGCCGCGGTGGCGGGACTCCACCCAGGCGTCCGCGAAGGCGCTGTCGTTGATGAGGCCGACCTCTTCGAACCTCGACAGCACCTCCTCGGCGGCTCTGTCCGGGATCTGCCGCTTACGCAGGGCGTCGGCGAGTTGCTTGCGGGTCCGCGGGGTCCCGGTGAGCAGGCGCAGGCAGATCGCCCGAGCCTGCTCGACCGGGTCCCCTGGAGGCTCCTCCTGCTCGGCCCTCGACGAGGAGGGGGAGCCTCCGTCTTCGGTAATCACCTCACCGAAGCCCTGCCGGCGACGTCCACGCCCACGACGCGCCCCGCCGTCACGCGAGCCGCCCCTGCGTGAACCGCCTCCGCGTGAGCCTGTGCCGGGTGAGTCGCTGCCTTGGGAGCCGCCCCCGTACGGCCCCTCGTCCTCCCCGTACAGCCGATCGCTCCCGTACTCGCCCTCACCGTCCACGGCCGAGGCCGCGTCGCCTCCGGTGCCCCTCCCCCGTGGGACACCGAAGGCGGCGTGCTCGTACTCCGCCCAGTCGGTTCGTCGTGTCACGGGTCAGCTCTTGGCTGCGGCGGCCTTGGACTTGACGGTCTTGGCCGCTGCCGGGGCGGGCACCGCAGGCGCGGCGTCGGCCGGAGCGGCGGAGACCGCGGCGTCCGTACCCGGCTCGGCGGCCGGCTCCTCGGGACGCACGCCGACGCCCAGCTTCTCCTTGATCTTCTTCTCGATCTCGTTGGCCAGGTCGGGGTTGTCCTTCAGGAAGTTGCGCGCGTTCTCCTTGCCCTGGCCGAGCTGGTCGCCCTCGTACGTGTACCAGGCGCCGGCCTTGCGGACGAAGCCGTTCTCCACGCCCATGTCGATCAAACCACCCTCGCGGCTGATGCCCTGGCCGTAGAGGATGTCGAACTCGGCCTGCTTGAAGGGGGGCGCCACCTTGTTCTTGACGACCTTGACACGGGTGCGGTTGCCCACCGCGTCCGTACCGTCCTTCAGAGTCTCGATGCGGCGGATGTCCATGCGCACCGAGGCGTAGAACTTCAGGGCCCGGCCACCGGTCGTGGTCTCCGGGGAGCCGAACATCACGCCGATCTTCTCGCGCAGCTGGTTGATGAAGATCGCGGTGGTCTTGGACTGGTTGAGCGCGCTGGTGATCTTCCGCAGCGCCTGGCTCATCAGACGGGCCTGCAGACCCACGTGCGAGTCACCCATCTCTCCCTCGATCTCCGCGCGCGGGACCAGCGCGGCGACGGAGTCGATGACGATGAGGTCGAGGGCGCCGGAGCGGACCAGCATGTCCACGATCTCCAGGGCCTGCTCGCCGTTGTCCGGCTGGGAGAGGATCAGGTTGTCGATGTCGACGCCGAGCTTCTTCGCGTACTCGGGGTCGAGGGCGTGCTCCGCGTCCACGAAGGCGACCTGGCCGCCGGCCTTCTGCGCGTTCGCCACCGCGTGCAGGGTCAGGGTCGTCTTACCGGAGGACTCCGGGCCGTACACCTCGACCACTCGGCCGCGCGGGATGCCGCCGACGCCGAGGGCGACGTCGAGCGCGGTCGACCCGGTGGGGATGACCTCGATGGGCTCGTTCGGCCGCTCGCCCATGCGCATGACCGCGCCCTTGCCGAATTGCCGTTCAATCTGTGCGAGCGCGGCATCCAGGGCCTTCTCGCGGTCGGTTCCTGCCATGGGTTCCACCCGATTTGCTTGAGTCGATCGCTTCACGTCAAAGACGCTAACGCCTGCCACTGACAATGCGCCCCGACGCACGTCCGGCCTGTGGATAACTCAGGCACTTCTCTACCCAAAGTACGTCGAAATGCTCGCCGTTGAGCCGTGCCGGAGACTCCATAAGAATGGATGTTCGATTTTCGTGTCAAGCGCACCACACGGCACACCCCGGGACCGAGCCGGCCCGACGACGAGTCAGGCGGAGCCCTGCCCGGGCCCTCCGTCCTCCGGCCGTTCCGCACCTGGCCGCCGTGCCCACAGCCGCCTCGTGCGCGCCAGCAGGCCCGGCCCCTCCCCCCGCCAGCGATGGCCGTGCACGCGCGGGTCGTCCGTGACGTCGTAGCGCTTCACGTACGCCCCCAGGAAGGCCTGGAGCGTGGCGATGGCGGGGATGGCGATCAGCGCGCCGACGGCGCCGAGGAGCGCGGTGCCCGCGATGACCGAGCCGAAGGCGACCGCGGGGTGGATGTCGACGGTCTTCGAGGTCAGCTTGGGCTGCAGCACGTAGTTCTCGAACTGCTGGTAGACCACGACGAAGATCAGTACCCACAGCGCGTACCAAGGATCCACCGTGAACGCGATCAGCATGGGCAGGGCGCCCGCGAGATACGTGCCGATGGTGGGGATGAACTGCGACACCAGGCCCACCCACACGGCGAGCACGGGCGCGTAGGGCACATCCAGCATCTGCAGCAGGACGAAGTGCGCCGCGCCGGAGATCAGCGCCATCAGGCCGCGCGAGTAGATGTAGCCGCCGGTCTTGTTCACGGCGATCTCCCACGCGCGCAGCACCTCGGCCTGACGCGCGGGCGGCAGGACGGAGCAGAGCGCGCGGCGCAGACGCGGGCCGTCCGCGGCGAAGTAGAACGAGAACAGCGCGATCGTCAGCAGCTGGAAGAGACCACCGAGGACCTGGGCGGACACGTCCAGGACACCCGTGGCGCTGTTCTGCACGTAGTTGCGCAGCCAGTCGGAGCGGAGCACTCCCTCCTGGATGTCCACGCGCTTCAGGTCGGTCTTGAAGTGTGTGTTGATCCAGTGGATGACGGAGTCGAGGTACTCCGGGAAGCCCTCGATCATCTTGATGATCTGGTCCGCGAGGATGGAACCGAGCAGCGTGACGAAACCCGCCGACACGATCACCACGCCGATGAAGACGACGAACGCGGCCAGTCCTCTGCGCATGCCGCGCGAGGCCATCCAGCCCACCGCCGGTTCGATGGCGAGCGCCAGGAAGAACGCGATGAGGATGTTGATCAGCAGGCCGGTGACCTGGTGGAAGGCCCAGCTGCCCAGCTGGAACGCGGCGACGAGGGCGAGCGCGAGCACCATGGCACGCGGCAGCCAGCGCGGCATGCGGCCGTTCGGCCCGGTGGTTCCGCCGGCGGCGGGGGGCCCGGTCGGCGGCGTCGTACCGAAGGGGGAGGACTGCTGGGCTTCCTGCCCGGTCTCGTCAGTGGGTGCCACGGACCAAGTCTCACCCACGCGACCGACAGCCGTCTGCCCGCCTGCGATCTTCGTGACCCCTCAGCGATCTGTGCGAGCGGTCGGCCGTCTGCCGCGACCGGCCGGCCCTCTCCGTGCCGGGTCGGTCAGCGCCTCTCCCGCGGCACGTCCATCACCGAGCAGACCACCTGCCAGACTTCCTTGGCGTCCCAGCCGGCGCCCAGCGCCTCGTGCACGGTGCGCCCGCCGAGCTCCGTCATCACGTGATCGCGCGCGAAGGTGTCGGCGTAGCCCGGACCGAAGTGCTCCGCCATCCGCTGCCAGAAGACCGTCAACCGCATGACTCCAGTATCCCGCCCCTGAGGGTGGGCCTGAGCCAGGACCGCCTGCCGGCACCGGTTTCCGCCCTACGGTCTGACCCATGGCCGAATCAGGAGCTTCCACACTCCCCCCGACGCCCGCGCCGCACAGCACTGTCACGCGCGCGGAGCGCTTCGTCTGGCTCACCGCGCGCGTGCTCGAGCAGCGCCTCTTCGCCCACCTCTTCCGTGGCGCCGCCGCAGACCCCGTGGAGACCGCGCTGGACGCCTACCGCAACGAGGACGGCGGGTACGGCCACGCGCTGGAGCCCGATCTGCGCGGCCCGGTCAGCCGGCCGCTGCACACCGCCCACGCCCTGCGCGTCCTGGACGCCGTGGCGCGCTGCGCCGGCCAGCGCGTGGAACGCATGTGCCGCTACCTGACGTCCGTCTCCACGGCGGACGGCGCGCTCCCGGCGACGATCCGTCCCAGCCGGCGCGACTGTCCGACGGCTCCCTTCGTGCCGGTCGTGGCCGACCCGCCCAGCGACCTCCTGGCCACCGGGCAGGTGGTGGGGCTGCTGCACCGCAACGAGGTGTGGCACGCCTGGCTGTTCCGGGCCACGGACTTCTGCTGGCAGGCGGTCGAGTCCCTGGAGAACTCGCACCCGTACGAGATCGAGGCCGCCGTGACCTTCCTGGACTCCGCCCCCGACCGCCCGCGCGCGGAGACGGCCGCCGACCGCCTGGGCCGCCTGGTACGCGCACACGGCCTCGTGGCCCTGGACCCCGACAACCTGGACGCGTATCCGGTCGCCCCCGGCTACGCCTCCGGCGAGCACCACTTCCCGTACGACTACGCGAGGACGCCGCGCTCCCTCGCGCGCGCGTGGTTCACGGACGACGAGATGGCCCGCTCCCTGGACCACCTCGCGGCTCAGCAGCAACCCGACGGCGGCTGGCCCGTCCGATGGCGCCACTG
>KL569104.1:90904-91084 GCA_000715635.1 Streptomyces violaceus
AGTGGCGCCACTGGGCCCCGGCCCCCGCCCTGGAGGCCCGCCCGGTCGTGACGATCGAGGCCCTGCGCACCCTCAGCGCCTACGGCCGCACCATCGACTGATCACCACGCCCCCATGGCCCGCACCCCCGCGGTCACCACCACGGCCGCCGCGACGACGAGCAGGAACGGGGCGCGCAGG
>KL569104.1:91333-92562 GCA_000715635.1 Streptomyces violaceus
CCCGCGCGTCCAGCACCAGCGTCTGCCCGTCGGCGAAGGTCTGCTCGGCCGTGAGAGCCGCGAGCAGCGCGACGGGCAGCAACGCGGCAAGACGCTTGACGACGGGTCGTTCCAGGGCTCCGGCCGGCACCAGCAGCCCGGCCAGCTTGACGGCGTAGCACCCGAGGACGGTCACACCGATCGCGATCCAGACGTTCACGCCTCGTCCTCCCGGGAAGCAGGCGCACCCCTGCGCCGGCCGTCCGCCCAGAGGACGACCGGCGCCGCCAGCGCGGCCAGCAGCACCGGCACCCCGGCGGGCAGTAGAGGCAGCAGCCCGAGTCCCAGCAGCACGGCCAGCCCGGCGACGGCCCGCTCGGTGCCGGTCTTCAGCATCGGCGCGAGCAGCGCCAGGAACACCGCGGGTCCCGCGGCGTCGAGCCCCCACGCGTCGGTGTCCCCGATGGCCCCGGCGCCCAGGGCACCGAGCAGCGTGGTGAGGTTCCACAGCACATACAGGCTCAGCCCGGTCACGACGAACCCGATCCGCGCACCGCGCCGCGTGGGCTGAGCCAGCGCGACGGCGGCCGTCTCGTCGATCACCCACTGTGCGGCGAACGGCCGCACCGCGCGCGGGAGGGCCAGCAACTGTGACAGCCGCAGGCCGTAGAAGGCGTTCCGCACGCCCAGGAAGAAGGCCCCGGCAGCCGCCGTGAACGGACTGCCTCCTGCCGCAAGCGCGCCCACCAGGGCGAACTGGGACGCCCCGGTGAACACCAGCAGGCTGAGCGCACACGTCTGCATCAGGGTGAGTCCGCTGCCCGCCGACGTCACGCCGAAGGCGAACCCGGAGAGCCCGACGGCCACCCCCACGCCCAAGGCGTCCCGCACGACGGCGCGGTCCGCCTTCCCACCGGTCCCTGCATCTCTGAAAGCTGTCCGATCCACCACGCCCCGCACGCTACGAGCAGCCGCTACCTCAGGTCTTGTACGTTCTTGCGCTCGCGCTGGTAAGCCCCCGGCGGCACGCCGACGATCCGGCTGAAGTGCCGGTTGAGGTGCGGCTGATCGGTGAACCCCACGGCCACGGCGACCTCCGAGGGCGCCGTCCCGAGGTCCAGCAGCCGCCGCGCCCGCCGGACTCGCGCGTCCGTGAGCCACGCGTGCGGGGGCATCCCGTAGGCGTTCCGAAACGCCCGCAGCAAAGCGAACGGACTGGTCCCGAGACTGTCTCTTATACACATCTCTGA
>KL569104.1:92682-93977 GCA_000715635.1 Streptomyces violaceus
CTGTTCCAGAGTCGGCGGCTGCGCCATCCGCTCCTCGAGCACCCCCCGCGCGCGTGCCGCGATCCGGGCCCCCGCCGCCCGCACCTGCCGCCGCGGCATGGGCCCACCGTTCAACCGCAGCAACCGGGTCACGGCGACCCGCAGCAGTGTGTCCGCGGCCAAGGCGTTGCCCTCGTCGGCGGCCCGCAGCACCTGGTGCACCAGGCCGACGGCGTACGGATCGTCCATCACCGGGCTGACGAACCCCGGCGTTCCCCGCAGGGTCGTCGTCTCGGCCGCGATCTCCGCCACCACGTCGACCGACGGGTACACGGCCCCGTACCGCCACCCCTCGGGCACACCGGCCCGTCCTGTGTGCGGAGTATCGGGATTCACCAGCGCGAGAGCCCCTGCCCCGGCGTACTGATCACCCCCACCGTGGTGGAACACCTCCACCCCGTCGGCGATGGCGGCGATCACGAAGTTCTCGTGCGTATGCCGGACGAACGTCTTCCGCACGTACCGGGCCCGCAGCAGATCCACCCCGGGCAGCTCTTCGTACTGCCAATGCCGCGCGCGCTCTGTCATACGACCATTGTCCGCGGGACGAGTGGAACCCACGCGCCCGCGTACGACCCCGACCCACCACCCGGCATCAGGGGACCCGGCGCAACGGCCGCAGGCCCCGTTGTCAGTGCCGAGGTGCACGATGGACGCATGCCCAGCAACGCGCACCGAGCCCTGGACGGCTTCTCCCCCGCGACCCGCGCCTGGTTCACGGGTGCCTTCCCCTCGCCCACCACCGCCCAGGCCGGCGCGTGGCAGGCCATCCACGAGGGCTCGGACGTGCTGGTCGTCGCCCCCACCGGTTCCGGCAAGACCCTGGCCGCCTTCCTGGCCGCCCTGGACCAGCTCGCCTCGACCCCTCCCCCTGCCGATCCCAAGAAGCGCTGCCGGGTCCTGTACGTCTCGCCCCTCAAGGCCCTGGCGGTGGACGTCGAGCGCAACCTCCGCAGCCCCCTGACCGGCATCCGCCAGGAATCCGTGCGGATGGGCCTGGCCGAGCCCGAGGTCAAGGTGGGCATCCGCTCGGGCGACACCCCGGCCGCCGAGCGCCGCTCCCTGGCCACCCGCCCGCCGGACATCCTGATCACGACCCCCGAGTCGCTGTTCCTGATGCTGACCTCGGCCACGCGCGACGCGCTGACCGGTATCGAGACGGTGATCCTCGACGAGGTGCACGCGGTGGCCGGCACCAAGCGCGGCGCCCACCTGGCACTCTCCCTGGAGCGGCTGGACGACCTCCTCCCGAAACC
>KL569104.1:94224-97540 GCA_000715635.1 Streptomyces violaceus
CCCCCCCGCCGCATCGGCCTCTCCGCGACGGTCCGTCCGGTCGACGAGGTGGCCCGTTTCCTCTCGCCCCAGCGCAGGGTGGAGATCGTCCAGCCGGAGTCGGGCAAGGAGTTCGACCTGTCCGTGGTCGTCCCGGTCGAGGACCTGGGCGAGCTGGGCGGCTCCCCCGTCTCCGACGGCTCGGAGGGGGCCGAGCGCCCTTCGATCTGGCCGCACGTCGAGGAGCGGATCGCCGACCTCGTCCAGTCCCACCGCTCCACGATCGTGTTCGCGAACTCCCGCCGGCTCGCGGAGCGCCTGTGCAACCGTCTGAACGAGATCGCGTACGAACGAGCCACGGGCGAGCCTCTCGACGAGCATCACTCCCCCGCCGAGCTGATGGGCGGCTCGGGAGCCGCCCAGGGCGCACCGCAGGTCATCGCCCGCGCCCACCACGGCTCGGTCTCCAAGGAACAGCGCGCCCTGGTCGAGGAGGACCTCAAGGCGGGCCGGCTGCCCGCGGTGGTCGCCACCTCCAGCCTGGAGCTGGGCATCGACATGGGCGCGGTGGACTTGGTCGTCCAGGTCGAATCCCCGCCCTCGGTCGCCTCCGGCCTCCAGCGCGTGGGCCGCGCGGGCCACCAGGTGGGCGCGATCTCCACCGGCGTCGTCTTCCCCAAGTACCGAGGCGACCTGGTCCAGGCGGCGGTGGTCACCGAGCGCATGCGCACCGGCGCCATCGAGTCCCTCAGGATCCCCGCCAACCCCCTGGACGTCCTGGCCCAGCAGGTCGTCGCCATGACGGCTCTGGACACCTGGCAGTTCGACGACCTGCTGGCAGCCGTCCGCCGGGCCGCACCCTTCGCCTCACTGCCCGAGTCCGCCTTCACGGCGGTGCTCGACATGCTCGCCGGCCGCTACCCGTCCGACGCCTTCGCCGAGCTTCGCCCGCGCGTGGTGTGGGACCGCGTCACCGGCGAGATCACCGGCCGGCCCGGCGCCCAGCGCCTCGCCGTCACCTCCGGCGGCACGATCCCCGACCGCGGCCTCTTCGGTGTCTTCCTCGCGGGCGCCGACCCCAAGAAGGGCGGCGGCCGGGTCGGTGAGCTCGACGAGGAGATGGTCTACGAGTCCCGCGTCGGCGATGTCTTCACGCTCGGCACCAGTTCCTGGCGCATCGAGGACATCACCCGCGACCGCGTCCTGGTCTCCCCCGCCCCGGGGGTACCGGGCCGGCTGCCCTTCTGGAAAGGTGACCAGCTGGGCCGCCCGCTCGAACTGGGCCGGGCGTTGGGCACCTTCCTGCGCGAGGTCGGTTCGCTGCCCAAGGACGACGCCCGCCTCCGCCTCCTCGCCGCGGGCCTGGACGCCTGGGCGGCGGACAATGTGCTCTCGTACCTGGAGGAGCAGCGCGAGGCCTGCGGCCATGTCCCGGACGACCGGACGATCGTCGTGGAGCGCTTCCGCGACGAGCTCGGCGACTGGCGGGTGGTGGTGCACTCCCCCTTCGGCGCCCAGGTGCACGCCCCGTGGGCGCTGGCGCTCGGCGCCAAGCTCTCCGAGCGGTACGGCATGGACGCGCAGGTCATGCACGCCGACGACGGCATCGTGCTGCGCCTTCCGGACGCCGACCTGATGGGCCTGGACCTGCTGGACCAGGAGCCGGTCAAGATGGGCCGGGAGTACGACGCCGAACAGGCCCCCGTGGGCGCCGCCGACGTCGTCTTCGAGAAGGGCGAGGTCGACCAGGTCGTCACCGACCAGGTGGGCAGCTCGGCCCTGTTCGCGTCCCGCTTCCGCGAGTGCGCCGCCCGCGCGTTGCTCCTGCCGCGCCGCAACCCCGGCAAGCGCACGCCTCTGTGGCAGCAGCGGCAGCGCGCCTCCCAGCTTTTGCAGGTGGCGAGCGAGTTCGGCTCGTTCCCGATCGTTCTGGAGGCGGTCCGCGAGTGCCTCCAAGACGTCTTCGACGTCCCCGGGCTCGTCGAGCTGATGGGCGACCTGGAATCCCGCAGGGTGCGCCTCGTCGAGGTCACCACAGCCGAACCGTCTCCCTTCGCGCGTTCCCTCCTCTTCGGCTATGTCGCCCAGTTCCTGTACGAGGGTGACTCCCCGCTCGCCGAGCGCCGCGCCGCCGCCCTGTCGCTGGACTCCCGGCTGCTGGCCGAGCTGCTGGGCCAGGCGGAGCTGCGCGAGCTGCTCGACGCGGAGGTGCTGACCGAGCTGGAGCGCGAGCTGCAGTGGCTCACCGAGGACCGCCGCGTCAAGGACGCCGAGGGCGTCGCGGACCTCCTCCGCCTTCTCGGCCCGCTCACGGATACGGAACTGGCGGAGCGGGGCGCCGAACCCCAGTGGGCTCAGGAGCTGGCCGGTGCCCGCCGTGCCATCCGGGTCCGGATCGCGGGCCGAGAGCACTGGGCGGCGATCGAGGACGCGGGCCGGCTGCGCGACGCCCTGGGGACCGCCTTGCCGGTCGGTGTCCCGGAAGCGTTCACTGAGCCCGTCAAGGACCCGCTCGGCGATCTCCTCGCGCGCTACGCCCGCACCCACGGCCCGTTCACCTCGGCCACGGCGGCGGCCCGCTTCGGCCTGGGTGTGGCCGTCACCGAGGGCGCCCTCCAGCGGCTCGCCGCGGCGGGCCGGATCGTCCAGGGCGAGTTCCACCCGGCCGGGATCGGCCAGGAGTGGTGCGATGCGGCCGTGCTGCGCCGGCTGCGCCGCCGCTCCCTGGCCGCCCTGCGGCACGAGCTGGAGCCGGTGGCGCCCGCCGCGCTCGCGCAGTTCCTCCCGCAGTGGCAGCACATCGGCAAGGGGCATTCCCTGCGCGGCATCGACGGGCTGGTGCGCGCCATCGAGCAGGTGCAGGGCGCGTCCGTGCCGGCCTCCGCCCTGGAGAAGCTCGTCCTGCCCTCCCGGGTCGTGAACTACACCCCGGCGATGCTGGACGAGCTCACCGCCGCGGGCGAAGTGGTGTGGGCCGGGGCCGGCTCGCTCCCCGGCAAGGACGGCTGGGTCTCCCTCTACCTTGCGGACGCGGCCCCCCTGCTCCTGCCGCCCCCGCACCCCTTGGAGCTGACCGCCCTCCACCAGTCCGTCCTGGACACCCTCTCCGGCGGCTACGGTCTGTTCTTCCGCCAGATCGCCGACCAGGTCCGCGCCACCACCCACCCCGACGCCACCGATCCCCAGCTGGCCGACGTGCTCTGGGACCTGGCCTGGTCCGGCCGCCTGACGAACGACACGCTCACCCCCATGCGCTCCCTGCTCGGCTCGGGCCGTACGGCCGGCTCCACGGCCCACCGCGCCAAGCGCGCGGTCCCGCGCGGCCGGTACGGCTCCC
>KL569104.1:97836-98633 GCA_000715635.1 Streptomyces violaceus
CGTCCCACGAGCCGGACCCCACGGTGCGCGCCCACGCCCTCGCCCGCACCCTCCTCGACCGGCACGGCGTGGTGACCAGGGGCGCGGTCTCGGCGGAGGGCGTCGAGGGCGGGTTCTCGGCAACGTACCGCGTCCTGTCCGTCTTCGAGGAGAGCGGCCAGGCCCGCCGCGGCTATGTGGTGGAGGGGCTCGGCGCGGCGCAGTTCGCGATGGACGGCGCCGTGGACCGCCTGCGCGCGGTGTCCAACGCCCGCGACCGCGGCGAGGACCTGCCCGGCCCTCCTCCGGGCCCCGGCCTCGATCCGTTCCCGGCCCATGACTTCGCCGAGCTGGACGACGCACCCCGCTCCAACGACCACACCGACGCCCCCGGCCCCGACGGCTTCCCCGACTTCGGCCCCGCCTACGACACTCCGGCACCCCAGCCGTCCCCGGGCGACTACGTCTCGCCCCGCGACTACGCCCCGCAGGCCGCCCCGGCCTGGCAGAACGGCGGACGCGCGGGGTACGACCCCGGGTTCCCGGGCCGCCGCCCCCGCCCGGACACCGCCTCCCGGGCCGTCGTCCTCGCCGCCGCCGATCCGGCGAACGCGTACGGCGCCGCCCTGGCCTGGCCCGAGCCCCCGACCGGTGCCGGGCACAAGCCGGGCCGCAAGGCGGGCTCCCTGGTGGTGCTCGTCGAGGGCGAGCTGACGCTCTACATGGAGCGCGGCGGCAAGACCCTGCTGGCCTGGGCCGCCGACCCGGACGGCGCCCCCACCGACGACTCCCGCCTGCGCACTGCGGCGGAGGCACTC
>KL569104.1:98869-99100 GCA_000715635.1 Streptomyces violaceus
CGCCGCAGCCGCCCGCGCGGGCTCCCTCGGCACGGTCACGGTGGAGCGGGTCAACGGCACCCAGGCCCTGACCTCCCCCATCGGCACCCTCCTGGAAGGAGCGGGCTTCATCGCGACGCCCCGCGGACTCCGCCTCCGCGCCTGATCACCACCCGCCCACCAGCGGACGCCCACCAACAGCCCCCGCCCACGCCACCGACCACACCACGAGCCCCCGCCCAAGCCACCGAC
>KL569104.1:99345-99745 GCA_000715635.1 Streptomyces violaceus
CCACGAGCCCCCGCCCAAGCCACCGACCACACCCCATGAGCCCCCGCCAAAGCCACCCGCCGCCCACCCCGCCCCGTGCCACCCTTGACCCATGCCCGAAGGTGACACGGTCTGGCAGACCGCGAAGCGGCTGCACGGCGCCCTCGCGGGCAAGGTGCTGACCCGCAGCGACCTGCGGGTGCCCCGGTTCGCCACGGCCGACCTCACGGGCCGTACGGTCCTCGACGTCACCCCGCGCGGCAAGCACCTCCTGACCCGCGTGGAGGGCGGCCTGACGCTGCACTCCCACCTGCGGATGGACGGCTCCTGGAAGGTCTACGCGAACGGCCGGCGCTGGAGCGGCGGCCCCGGCCACCAGATCCGCGCGATTCTCGCAAACGCCGACAGCACAGCCGTCGGT
>KL569104.1:99968-114927 GCA_000715635.1 Streptomyces violaceus
CCACCGACGAGCACCGCGCGGTGGGCCACCTCGGCCCGGACCTCCTCGGCCCGGACTGGGACCCCGACCTGGCCCTCGCCCATGTCCTCCAGGACCCCGCCCGCCCCCTCGGCGAGGCCCTGCTCGACCAGCGCAACCTCGCCGGCATCGGCAATGTCTACAAGAGCGAGCTCTGCTTCCTGCTCGGCGTCACCCCGTGGCTCCCCGTGGGCGACTTGCCCGCCGAACGCGCCGCGAAGTTGCCCGCGCTGGCCAAGAAGCTGCTGGAGACCAACCGCGACCGCCCGGTTCGGAGCACGACGGGCCGCCGCGGCCAGGACCTCTTCGTCTACGGCCGGGCTCCCCGCCCCTGCCTGCGCTGCCATACCTCCGTCCGCGTCGCCGACCAGGGCGACGGCTCCCGCGAACGCCCCACCTACTGGTGTCCCACCTGCCAGCCGGGCCCCGCCCCGGCCCCGGCCGGACGCACCCGCCCCGACCCAGACAATTGACGGCCCGTCAGATCTGCTCGTACGGTCCCTGCATGCCCGTCACGGCGTACAACCTCACCGGCCGCACCGTCTTCGTCACCGGCGCCGCGAGCGGTATCGGCCGTGCCTCGGCCCTCCTGCTCGCCGAGGCGGGCGCGACCGTGCACTGCGCGGACCGCGACACCGAGGGCCTGCACGACACGGCGACCCTGATCAAGGACACCGGCGGCACCGCCCATCCGCACCCCCTCGACGTCACCGACCGCTCGCGGATGAGGCAGGCCATCACCTCCTGCGAACACCTGGACGCCCTGGCCGC
Source organism: Streptomyces violaceus (assembly GCA_000715635.1). Classification (GTDB taxonomy): domain Bacteria; phylum Actinomycetota; class Actinomycetes; order Streptomycetales; family Streptomycetaceae; genus Streptomyces; species Streptomyces violaceus. The sequence goes on from KL569104.1 coordinate 100,758, forward strand.
GATCGCCGGCATCATGCACAGCAGCCCTGTACTGGAGACCCGGGACGAGGACCTCGACCGGGTACTCGACGTGAACTTCAAGGGTGTGCTCTACGCCTGCCAGGAGGCGGCCCGTCTGATGATCGCCACCGGCACCCGGGGCAGCATCGTCACCATGGCCTCGGGCGCCGTCGACACCGGCGGCCCCGGGCTGCTCTGCTACGGCGCGGCGAAGGCGGCGGTGGTCCAGCTGACGAAGACCCTCGCGACGGAGGTCGGCCGGCACGGCATCCGCGTCAACGCGGTCGCTCCCGGCTGGATCCGTACGCCGATGACCGACCGCCACGACAGCGAGGCCCAGAGGCACACGGAGTCCGTCATGGCCCGCATGTCACCCCTGGGCCGGGTGGGCGAGCCCGAGGACATCGCTCACGCGGTCCTGCACCTGGCATCCGACGCCTCGGCCTTCACCACAGGCCAGATTCTCCGCCCGAACGGGGGTGTGGCGATGCCGTGGTAGCGCGGGTCCCCTGATCACCCCGCACCCCCCAGGCCCTCCGCCACCGCCCCGAACCGACCACCCCACTCGCCCGCTCCTTCGGCACACAGTGCACCGGCAACACGCTCAACCCCCACCCCCCGGCCGCGACCGCCGCCTCCAGCATTCCGGCCCCGGGCACGACCGCCAGCCGGAGCATGGCCCACCACCACAGCACCCCCAGCCCGAGCACGACCCCGCGGGCTCCCCAGCCCCAGACCCCCCAGCGCCCTATCCCCGCCATGGCCGCCACCTCCAGCCCGACGCTATTCGGCCGCTCGGACCCGAAGGCAGGGCGCACCAACGGCACACAGGCGCACCGCGCACCACTCGAAGCCGGGCGGCATCGCGCCCGGCCGTCCCATCACCCGGTTCCGTCACCCGTTCTCGGCCTGGAACATCCAGTGATGCTTCTCCAGGTCCGCTGTGATCCCGATGAAGATGTCCTGGCTCACCGGGTCCGGCTCGCCGGTCGCCTCGACCCGCTCCCGCATCCGCGCGATCACCGCGCCCAGTGCCTCGACGAGTGTCCCGACGGCGGTCGTGTCATCGACCCACCCTTCCGGGGTCACGCCGATTCCACTGCCGACGGCCACCGTCGCGGCACGCCCGTCGGGCGAGACACCGAGCGCCGCGGCGCGCTCCGCCACGGTGTCGGAGTACTTCCGTGCGGTGTCGACGACCTCGTCGAGCTGGAGATGCACGGAGCGGAAGCGCGGTCCCACCACGTTCCAGTGGATCTGCTTCGCCACGATGGCGAGATCCACCAGGTCGACCAGGGCACCTTGCAGCGCATCTGACACGGTCTTCAAGCTCGCGTCGGACAACGGGCTCTTCACGACGTACATCCGCACCTCCGTGGACTGCCCCCCGCCATCCCCTCAACGATGACCGCCGTACACCACACCGGCAAACGCACACGAAACGGGCAGCCGACGCCGGACTGCCCGCGCGCAAGCAAAAACCCCGGGCGGGCACCCCTCCGGATCTCCCGGAGAGGCCCGGCCGGGGCCTCAGCACTACTCAACGCCTGGTCGGCGCCGTTCGTTTCATGCCGCGTACGCGAAAACGCTCACGCGGCGACGACGTCCACCGCCTCGGCGGGCGCCTTGATGGTCACCCGTTCCGGTGGCACACCGGTCACCGAAACGGAACCCAGCATCGGACGAACCGGCGTGGGTACAGGCTCGCTGGGGGTGGCCGCAGCAGACTGGGCCAGCTCGGCGAGGGCGAGCTCGTCGCTCACTTCCCGCATGAGCTCGGACATCCGTACGTCCAGCGCGTCGCAGATGGCGGAGAGCAGCTCGGAGGAAGCCTCCTTCTGCCCCCGCTCCACCTCGGAGAGATAGCCGAGTGAGACTCGGGCGGACGAGGAGACTTCGCGCAGAGTACGGCCCTGGCGCTGGCGCTGCCGACGCAGCACGTCACCCAGCAGGCGACGGAGCAGAATCATCGGTGGCTCCCTCCTCGGACCGCGTAGCCGCATCCATTACGCCCCACCGTACCGCCTTGCGCCGCGGCCGTGCGGGGAGCGATGTCGTGTTCACTCAGGGCTGCAAACATCAAAACCCCCCGTTCCGTTCCGTATCCTGTGCCCGCTCATTCCCAGTCTGTTCGCCCGCAAGCTCCTTCAGGAGCAGTGCGAGTACGCTCCGTACACTCTCTCTACGAATTTCCTCGCGGTCGCCGTTCAACCGCAGAGCCTCCACTTTTCCGCCGCCGGCAGAACCGGAATCGACCCCGAAGGGCCCGCCCGCGGCGACGAAACCCGTCCCGACGGCCCGTCCGTCCTGCGGCCCGGGACCCGCGACACCGGCGGCCGCGACGCCCCGGTCGGCACCGAGCGCCCTGCGCACGCCGACCGCCATCCGGCCCGCGACCTGCGCATCCATCGCTCCGTTCACCGCCGGCGCGGTGACGTCGACACCGAGCGGTTCATGCTCCCGCCCGATGGCGCAGGCGGTCACGGAGCCCCGGAAGGCCCGGGACGCCCTGGGGACCGATGTGACCTCCACCGCGACGAGGCCACCGGTCAGCGACTCAGCGACGGCAAGCGTCCCGTCCTTCACCGTGAGTAGTCGCACCACGTCAGTGGCCGTGGAACTCACGCTTCCTTCTCCTCCAACGCGGCCTTGCGCTCGGCGATTCCCTGCCTGCGCAGCACAATGGCCTGTTTCACATAGTCGAGCCCGGTCACCACGGTCAGAACGACCGCCGCGGCCATCACCCACCACCTCAGGGTGGCCAGCCACCCCGTCAGCGCCAGCACATACATGCCCACGGCCACGCCCTGGGTGAGGGTCTTAAGCTTGCCTCCGCGGCTGGCGGGGATGACGCCGTACCGGATGACGACAAAACGCAGCAGGGTGATCCCGAGTTCCCGCCCGAGGATGACACCGGTCACCCACCACGGCAGATCCCCGAGCGCGGACAGACAGATCAGCGCCGCCCCCATGATCGCCTTGTCGGCGATGGGGTCGGCGATCTTCCCGAAGTCCGTGACCAGGTTGTACGTGCGCGCCAGGTGACCGTCGAAGATGTCCGTGATCATGGCGATGGCGAAGGCAGCCCAGGCGAGGGCCCGCCACGCCGGGTCGTATCCGCCGTCCGCGAGCATCAGCGCCACGAAGGCCGGCACGAGGACCAGCCGGAGCATGGTCAGGAGGTTGGCGACGTTCCAGACACTGGCCTGGTTGACGGCCGCTGCCGTCAGCTTCCCGCCCCGCGCGCTCTTCTCCTCGCCCTGAGCGTCGAGGCCGGCGCTGTCCGAGCCCTCACCGACGACGGCCCCACTGCCACCCGCACCGTGCCCCGCACCGGACGTCCCGCCCTCAGCCGACCGCGCGGCCGTACGGCCGACCGCCGACCCGGGCACCTTCCCCGAGGCCGCACCGGCCCCGGCCCTCCTCGCGCCGGAGGCGCCTCCCGCCGCGGCTGCCGGGACACCGGTCATCTGCCCGCCTCCTCACTCCACGCAGGCGACGCGAACGAACCCTGCAGGGGCTCGGCCACCAGGTCGACACCCTCCGTACCGACCACCTTCGCCTCGACCATACGACCGCTGCCGAGCCCCGCGCCGCTCATGAGCTGCACCTGGCCGTCCGTCTCGGGCGCCTGGTGCGCGGCGCGGCCGTACACGCCCTCCTCGTCGACGGACTCGACGAGCACGTGCACCGTCTGCCCGAGGCGCTCCTCGGCGCGCTGCGAGACGAGTTCCTCGGCCAGCCGCGAGACCCGGGCCAGCCGCTCGGCGACCACGTCCTCGTCGAGCTTGTTCTCGTAGGTCGCCGCCTCGGTGCCCTCCTCGTCGGAGTAGCCGAAGACGCCGATGGCGTCCAGCCGCGCACCGTTCAGGAACCGCTCCAGTTCGGCGAGGTCGGCCTCGCTCTCGCCGGGGAAACCGACGATGAAGTTGGAGCGCACGCCGGCCTCGGGCGCCTTGCTCCGGATGGTGTCGAGCAGTTCCAGGAAGCGGTCGGTGTCGCCGAAGCGGCGCATCGCGCGCAGCACACCGGGTGCGGAGTGCTGGAAGGAGAGGTCGAAGTAGGGCGCGACCTTCGGGGTCGAGGTCAGGACGTCGATCAGGCCGGGCCGCATCTCGGCGGGCTGGAGGTAGCTCACCCGGACCCGCTCGATGCCGTCGACCTCGGCGAGCTCGGGCAGCAGCGACTCCAGCAGGCGGATGTCGCCCAGGTCCTTGCCGTAGGACGTGTTGTTCTCGGAGACCAGCATGATCTCCTTCACGCCCTGCTCGGCCAGCCACCGCGTCTCGTTCAGCACGTCGCTCGGGCGGCGGGAGATGAAGGAGCCGCGGAAGGACGGGATGGCGCAGAAGGAGCAGCGCCGGTCGCAGCCGGAGGCGAGCTTCACGGAGGCCACCGGGGTGCCGTCCAGTCGGCGGCGCAGGGGCGCGCGGGGACCGGAGGCCGGCGCGAGGCCTTCCGGGAGGTCGGCCGGGGCGTGCCCGGGCAGCGCGACCCCGGCGGCGGACTCCTGTCGCTGCGCCGGGCTGATCGGCAGCAGCTTGCGCCGGTCGCGCGGTGTGTGCGAGGCGTGGATGCCGCCGTTGAGGATGGTCTGGAGCCGGTCCGAGATGTCCGTGTAGTCGTCGAAACCGAGCACGCCGTCGGCCTCGGGGAGAGCCTCGGCGAGTTCCTTGCCGTACCGCTCGGCCATGCAGCCCACCGCCACCACGGCCTGGGTTCTGCCGTGCCCCTTGAGGTCGTTGGCCTCCAGGAGGGCGTCGACGGAGTCCTTCTTGGCGGCCTCGACGAAGCCGCAGGTGTTCACGACGGCGACGTCCGCGTCCTCGGCGGCCTCCACGAGGTGCCAGCCGTCCGCCTCCAAACGGCCTGCGAGCTCCTCCGAGTCCACCTCGTTACGGGCGCAGCCAAGGGTGACCAGTGCGACGGTACGGCGTTCAGGCATGGGCTCAAGAGTACTTCGTCCCGCTGACACCCCACGTCGACGGGGTTGGCCGATCCCGGCCAACCCCGTACGTCGGACATCCCTTCGGCGCGGTCACCCGGCCTCGGGGTCGCCCTTCGTGTACGTCAGGCGTTCCACGGAGCCCGGCTGGAAGTCGTCCTCGATCTTCTTGCCGTTGACGAAGAGGTCGATCGCGCCGGCGTCTCCGAGGACGAGGTGCACCTTCGAGCTGTCCTGGAAGGTCTTGGAATCGCCCTGCTTGAGGACGCCGTCGAAGATCATCCGGCCGTTGTGGTCCTTGGCGGCGATCCAGCTGCGGCCGTCGGCGGCGGCCACCCGGACCGTCACCTTGTCCTGAGGCGCGGCCGCGATGGCGCTGTCGGAGGGTTCGGGCTTGGGTTCGGCGGGCTTCTTGGACTTGGTGGTCGGGGAGGCGGACGCACCGGGCGTGGAGCCCTCGGCCACATTGGCCTCGCCGGCGCTGTCGTCGTCGCCCTGGAACATGGTGAACCCGACGAAACCGATCACGACGACGATCGCGGCGACCATGGCCGCGGTCCAGTTGGGCCCCCGCCGCTCCGGACGGATGCGTTCCGCCTCGAACAGGGGAGCTGCCGGGGTCGGCGCCGGACGTCCGCCGTGCGTGTCGCCGTACTGGGCGAGCAGCGGCGCGGGGTCGAGGCGGACGGCCTTGGCCAGGGTCCTGATGTGCCCGCGGGCGTAGACGTCCCCGCCGCAGGCGGTGAAGTCGTCCGCCTCGATGGCGTGCACGATGTTCATGCGGACCCGGGTGGCGCTACTGATCTCGTCGACGGTCAGTCCGGCGGCGATACGCGCCTGCTGCAGGACACGGCCGATGGAGGGGCGGGCTTCCTCGTGGTCGTCTTCGACGCGCTCGTCTTCGAACGGACGCTCGTCTTCAGGGGAGTTGCCGATGGACACGGGGGCGCCTTTCGAGCGTGTAGCCGCCTGTGCTGGAAGTTCAGTCTAGGGGGGGTATGAAAGGGTGAGGCAACCGGGCGGTGTCACTTTGTACGCCATCGGAATGGCCCGACATTCCGATGGTGGGGTCGGTGCTTTTCGCCTCCCTCAACTTGACGTACGCCGACGGGAAACGGTTGCTCAATGATCCCTAACGGGTGAGTCACGATCCGGACACCCGATCGGCGTACACGTCGCGCGCGGCGACCACCGCTTCCCTATCCTTCAGACTCCCCCCGGATCAGCGCGAGCACGCCATCCAGCTCATCAGGCTTCACAAGAACGTCACGTGCCTTGGAACCCTCGCTCGGTCCGACGATGTTCCGGGACTCCATGAGGTCCATCAGCCGCCCGGCCTTGGCGAAGCCGACGCGCAGTTTGCGCTGGAGCATGGATGTCGACCCGAACTGCGTGGAGACGACCAGTTCGGCCGCCTGGCACAGCAGGTCGAGGTCGTCGCCGATGTCCTCGTCGATCTCCTTCTTCTGCTTGGTGCCGACGGTGACGTCGTCCCGGAAGACGGGCGCCATCTGGTCCTTGCAGTGCTGGACGACGCCCGCGATCTCCTCCTCGGTCACGAAGGCGCCCTGCATACGGGTCGGCTTGCTGGCCCCCATCGGCAGGAACAGCCCGTCGCCCTTGCCGATGAGCTTCTCGGCGCCCGCCTGGTCGAGGATGACCCGCGAGTCCGCCAGCGACGAGGTGGCGAAGGCGAGCCGCGACGGCACGTTCGCCTTGATCAGACCGGTCACGACATCGACCGACGGCCGCTGCGTGGCGAGCACCAGGTGGATGCCGGCCGCGCGCGCGAGCTGGGTGATGCGCACGATCGCGTCCTCGACGTCCCTCGGCGCGACCATCATCAGGTCGGCGAGCTCGTCGACGATGACCAGCAGATACGGGTACGGCTGAAGCTCCCGCTCGCTGCCCTCGGGCGGCTTGGCCTTGCCTTCGCGCACGGCCCGGTTGAAGTCGTCGATGTGCCGGTATCCGTAGGCCGCCAGGTCGTCGTAGCGCAGGTCCATCTCGCGTACGACCCACTGGAGCGCCTCGGCGGCCCGCTTGGGATTGGTGATGATCGGCGTGATCAGGTGCGGGATGCCCTCATAGGCGGTCAGCTCGACCCGCTTGGGGTCGACGAGGATCATCCGGACGTCCTCGGGAGTCGCCCGCATCATGATCGAGGTGATCAGGCAGTTGATGCAGGACGACTTGCCGGAGCCGGTGGCGCCGGCGACCAGCATGTGCGGCATCTTCGCCAGCGAGTGCATGACGAAGCCGCCCTCGACGTCCTTGCCGAAGGCGACCAGCATCGGGTCGTCGTCCTCAGCGGACTCCGCCAGGCGCAGTACGTCACCGAGGTTGACCATCTCCCGGTCGGTGTTCGGGATCTCGATGCCGACCGCGGACTTGCCGGGGATCGGGCTGATGATCCGCACGTCCGGGGAGGCGACGGCGTAGGCGATGTTCTTGGTCAGCGCGGTGATCCGCTCGACCTTCACGGCGGGGCCGAGCTCGACCTCGTAGCGTGTGACCGTCGGTCCGCGGGTGAAGCCGGTGACGCTGGCGTCCACCTTGAACTCGGTGAAGACGGTGGTCAGCGACTCGACGACGGCGTCGTTGGCGGCGCTGCGGGCCTTGCCCGGGCCGCCGCGCTCCAGCAGGTCGAGCGAGGGCAGGGAGTACGTGATGTCGCCGGAGAGCTGGAGCTGCTCCGCGCGCGGGGGCAGGTCGCGGGGCTGGGAGGGCGGGGCCTTGGTGAGGTCGCGGACGCCCGCCTTCGGCTTCTCCTGCTCGGGCTCGTCCTGCTTGAGCTTGTCCTGCTTGGGCTTTGTCTTGTCCTGCTGGGGGCGGGCGGCCGGGACGGGCGTCGGTGTGGTCGCCTCGCGGTCCCCCACCCTCACGCCCTGGGTGAGGTCGGCGACGATCGGCGAGGGCGGCATCCCGTGCATGACGGCGCCGTCGAGCGCGGCGGCGGCCGCGGCGGCGACGTCCACGGCGTCCATGGGCCGGTCCATGTCGGGCTGCGGCACGGCGGACCGCCGGGGACGGCCGCGGCGCCGGGAGAGTGCCTCCTGCTCGGCGCTGTCGGGGTCGTATTCCGCGGGCGCCGGCGTGCGCCTGCCGCGCGGCCGGGCGGGCAGCGCCTCCCGCCACTGCTCCTCGTAGCGCTCGTCGTCCTCGCCGAACTCGTCCTCGGACGGGTCGCGGACGATCCCGAGCCGCACCCCGAGCAGCCGCAGCCGCTGCGGAATGGCGTTGACGGGAGTGGCCGTGACGACCAGCAGCCCGAAGACCGTCAGCAGCACGAGCAGCGGTACGGCGAGCACATGGCCCATGGCGTACGACAGCGGCGTCGCCATGGCCCAGCCGATGAGCCCGCCGGCGTCCCTTATGGCCTGCATGCCGGCGCCGCGCGCGGGCGAGCCGCAGGCGATGTGGACCTGGCCGAGCACGCCGATGACGAGCGCGGACAGGCCGATGACGATGCGTCCGTTGGCCTCGGGCTGCTCCGGGTGGCGGATGAATCGCACGGCGATGACGGCGAGCAGTATCGGCACGAGCAGGTCGAGCCGGCCGAAGGCGCCGGTGACCAGGATCTCGACCAGATCGCCCACGGGGCCCTTCAGATCGGCCCAGGTGCCGGCGGCGACGATCAGCGCGATGCCGAGCAGCAGCAGCGCGACGCCGTCCTTGCGGTGCGCCGGGTCGAGGTTCTTGGCGCCCTGCCCTATGCCTCGGAACACGGCCCCGACGGCATGCGCGACGCCGAGCCACACCGCGCGCACGAGCCGGTAGATGCCCCCGGTCGGGCTGGGTGCCGGTTTGGGCGCGGGCTTCTTCGCCGCGGCCTTCTTGGCGGGCGCCTTCTTCGCGGGAGCCTTTTTGGCAGCGGCCTTCTTCGCCGGAGCCTTCGCTGAAGCGGCCGCCTTCTTCGCGGGCGGCTTCTTGGCTGCGGAGGAACGTGAGGCCATGGGTGTGAGGTTACCGGTGCAGACGGCAGGGGACACGTGCGCCTACGGCTTCACCCGTTCGTGTCGCTCCGGGAGAGGCGCGAAACTGACGCGTGTTCATGGACGGGCAACCGCGCACGCCCGCATGTCAGTTCTGCGAAGGCACCGAAGACGTACTCCCGGTGCCCGGCTCCAGCGCGTCCACGCCCGCCGCAACCCCGTGAGCTTGCGCTCCAGATGAGCCGCCGTGGCCACCGCGGCCGCGTCCGTCGACTCGTCATTCAGCTGCTTGGTCAGCGCCTCGGCCTGCTCCTCGACGGCCGCGAGCCGCGCGGAGAGCTCCGCGAGCAGCCCGGCCGAGTCCTTGGCCTCGCCGCCCGCGCTCTTGTCGCCGCCCTCCAACTGGAGCCGCAGCAGCGACGCCTGCTCACGCAGCTGGCAGTTCTTCATGTACAGCTCGACGAAGACGGAGACCTTCGCGCGCAGCACCCACGGGTCGAACGGCTTGGAGATGTAGTCGACCGCGCCCGCCGCGTAACCCCGGAAGGTGTGGTGCGGGCCGTGGTTGATCGCCGTGAGGAAGATGATCGGGATGTCCCGGGTCCGCTCACGCCGCTTGATGTGCGCAGCTGTCTCGAAGCCGTCCATGCCCGGCATCTGGACGTCCAGCAGAATGACCGCGAAGTCGTCCGTGAGCAGCGCTTTGAGTGCTTCCTCCCCGGACGATGCCCGCACCAGCGTCTGATCGAGCGCAGAGAGGATCGCCTCCAGCGCCAGCAGATTCTCCGGCCGGTCATCGACCAGGAGGATCTTGGCCTTCTGCACCATGGCCCGCCCTCCTCGCCCCGGCGTGGGGCCTCCCCTGTCCGCAGGACCTGAGGACGCACCGGTGGGTGCCGCCCCAGGGGACGACTCCCTTACGTCGCCCGTCCTTGTGCCGGTCATCGTAGCCGCACCCTGCCTGTCGCCACACCCTGTCACCGTGATGTCACTGTGCACGTAGCAGAAACGCAGCAGGAGACCAGAAGGTTCCCCAGATCTTGTACTTCTACACGACTATGCGCACATCGAGTCGGCAACTCCGCGTGAACACCGAACCTTCCCGCCACGGTTGCGTAACAGCCCAACGTTCCCCTCATTCCCCTCGCATCCACTGATCCATCACCGCGAGCAGGTGATCGGGATCGACCGGCTTCGTGACGTAGTCGGAGGCACCCGACTCGATCGCCTTCTCCCGGTCGCCCTTCATGGCCTTCGCGGTCAGCGCGATGATCGGCAGCCCGGCGAACTGCGGCATCCTGCGGATCGCCGTGGTCGTCGCGTACCCATCCATCTCGGGCATCATGATGTCCATCAGGACGACCGCCACGTCGTCATGCTGCTCCAGCACCTCGATGCCCTCACGGCCGTTCTCGGCGTACAGCACGGACAGGCCGTGCTGCTCCAGGACACTGGTCAGCGCGAAGACGTTGCGGATGTCGTCGTCGACGATCAGGACCTTCTGGCCGCCGAACCGGATGCCGCGCTGCGGCTTCGGCGCCGTCTCCGGCTCGGCTGGCGTCCACTGCTCCGGCTGCGCGGGGCGAGGCAGCTCGGGCATCCTGCGGCGCCGCCGGAACAGGGCTGCCGGTCCGTTCTGCGTATCGCGGTACGACTTCACCTCGGCCGGCGTGTCGACCTCCACATCGGACAGCTCGGCAAGGTCGGACGACGACGTCATCAGGTCACCGGCCTCCAGGGCGGGCAGCTGCTGCTGGTAGCCCTGCGGCGGCAGTTCGCTGGGGTGCAGCGGCAGATACAGCGTGAACGTCGAGCCGCGGCCCGTCTCGCTCTGCGCGTGGATCTCACCGCCGAGCAGCTGGGCGATCTCCCGCGAGATGGACAGCCCGAGGCCCGTACCGCCGTACTTGCGACTGGTCGTGCCGTCGGCCTGCTTGAACGCCTCGAAGATCACCCGCATCTTGCTGGAGGCGATACCGATCCCGGTGTCCGTCACGGAGAACGCGATCAGCTCGGCGTCCGGCTCGGTCAGCGACCCGGTCTCCAGAAGCTGCTCCCGGATCCGCTGCGGCACGTCGTCCCGCGCCGGCCTGATGACCAGCTCCACCGATCCCGAGTCGGTGAACTTCACCGCGTTCGACAGCAGGTTGCGCAGCACCTGCAGCAGCCGCTGCTCGTCGGTGTGCAGCGTGGCGGGCAGCTCCGGCGACACCCGCACCGACAGGTCCAGGCCCTTCTCCGCGGTCAGCGGGCGGAACGTGGCCTCCACGTAGTCCACGAGCTGGACGAGCGCGATACGCGTCGGGGAGACGTCCATCTTGCCCGCCTCGACCTTCGACAGGTCGAGGATGTCGTTGATGAGCTGGAGCAGGTCGGAACCGGCCCCGTGGATGGTCTCGGCGAACTCGACCTGCTTCGGGGAGAGGTTCCCCTCGGCGTTGTCGGCGAGCAGCTTGGCCAGGATCAGCAGCGAGTTGAGCGGCGTACGCAGCTCGTGCGACATGTTCGCCAGGAACTCGCTCTTGTAGCGCATCGACACGGCGAGCTGCTCGGCGCGCTCCTCCAGGACCTGCCGCGCCTCCTCGATCTCGGTGTTCTTCACCTCGATGTCGCGGTTCTGCTGGGCCAGCAGCTCGGCCTTCTCCTCCAGTTCGGCGTTGGACGCCTGGAGGGCCTTCTGCCGCTGCTCCAACTCCGCCGACCGCTCACGCAGTTGCTCGGTCAGCTCCTGCGACTGCGCCAGCAGCAGCTCGGTCTTGGTGTTGACGGAGATGGTGTTGACGCTCGTCGCGATCATCTCGGCGATCTGGTTGAGGAAATCCTTCTGGATCTGCGTAAAGGGAGTGAAGGAGGCCAACTCGATGACACCGAGCACGCTGCCCTCGAAGAGGACCGGCAGCACGATCACCTGCGCGGGCGGCGCCTCGCCGAGCCCCGAGGAGATCTTCAGATAGCCGCTCGGCGCGTTCTCCACCAGGATCGTGCGCTTCTCCTCGGCGGCCGTCCCGACCAGCGCCTCACCCGGCTGGAACGATGTCGGCATGGAGCCCATCGAGTAGCCGTACGAGCCGAGCATGCGCAGCTCGTACTGGTCGTCGCCCGCGGCGTTCTTGTCCTCGCCGTCGACGAGCGGCATCGCCAGGAAGAACGCGCCGTGCTGCGCGGACACCACCGGCGTCAGCTCGCTCATGATCAGCGAGGCCACGTCCTCCAGGTCGCGGCGGCCCTGCATCAGCGCGGAGATCCGGGCCAGGTTGCCCTTGAGCCAGTCCTGTTCCTTGTTGGCGATCGTGGTGTCACGCAGGTTGGCGATCATCTTGTTGATGTAGTCCTGGAGCTCCTGGATCTCCCCGGACGCGTCCACGTCGATCTTCAGATTCAGGTCGCCACGGGTCACCGCGGTCGCCACGCGCGCGATGGCCCGCACCTGCCGGGTCAGGTTCCCGGCCATCTCGTTCACGGACTCGGTCAGGTCGCGCCACGTCCCGTCGACGTCACGCACGCGTGCCTGCCCGCCGAGCTGCCCTTCCGTACCCACCTCGCGGGCGACCCGGGTGACCTCCTCGGCGAAGGAGGACAGCTGGTCGACCATCGTGTTGATGGTCGTCTTCAGCTCCAGGATCTCGCCGCGCGCATCGATGTCGATCTTCTTCGTCAAGTCACCCTTGGCGATGGCCGTGGTCACCATGGCGATGTTGCGCACCTGGCCGGTCAGGTTGGACGCCATGCCGTTCACGGACTCGGTCAGGTCCTTCCACGTACCGGCCACACCCGGCACATGCGCCTGCCCGCCGAGGATGCCGTCCGTACCCACCTCACGGGCCACCTTGGTGACCTGCTCCGCGAACGAACTCAGCGTCTTCACCATCGTGTTGATGGTGTCGGCAAGCTGCGCGACCTCACCGCGCGCCTCGATGGTGACCTGCCGTGTCAGGTCACCGTTGGCGACCGCCGCCGAGACCTGGGAGATGTTCCGCACCTGCGTGGTGAGGTTCTTGGCCATCAGGTTGACGTTGTCGCTCAGGTCCTTCCAGATACCCGTGACACCCGGCACGTGCGCCTGTCCGCCCAGGATGCCCTCGGTGCCCACCTCACGGGCCACCCGGGTCACCTGCTCGGCGAAGGAGGACAGCTGGTCCACCATCGTGTTGACGGTCGTGACGAGCTCGAGGATCTCGCCCTTGGCGTCGACGGTGATCTTCTTCGACAGATCGCCCCGGGCGACCGCGGTCGTGACCTCGGCGATGTTGCGCACCTGGATGGTCAGGTTGTTCGCCATGCCGTTCACGGACTGGGTGAGGTCCTTCCAGGTGCCGGAGACACCCTGCACCTCGGCCTGGCCGCCCAGGATGCCCTCCGTACCCACCTCACGGGCCACACGCGTGACCTCCTGGGCGAACGACGACAGCTGATCCACCATCGTGTTGAGGGTGTTCTTCAGCTCCAGGATCTCCCCGCGCGCGTCCACGTCGATCTTCTGCGACAGATCACCCCGGGCCACCGCGGTCGCGACCTGGGCGATGTTGCGCACCTGGGCGGTGAGGTTGCCGGCCATGCCGTTCACGGAATCCGTCAGGTCGCGCCACACACCGGCGACCCCGGGCACCTGCGCCTGACCGCCCAGCCGGCCGTCCGTACCCACCTCACGGGCGACCCGGGTCACCTGGTCGGCGAAGGCCGAGAGCTGGTCGACCATCGTGTTGATCGTGTTCTTCAGCTCGAGGATCTCCCCGCGCGCGTCGACGTCGATCTTCTGGGACAGGTCGCCCCGGGCCACGGCCGTCGTCACCTGCGCGATGTTGCGCACCTGGGAGGTGAGGTTCCCGGCCATGGAGTTGACGGAGTCGGTGAGCTCCTTCCACGTACCGGACACGCCGTCCACCCGGGCCTGACCGCCGAGACGGCCCTCCGTGCCCACGTCCCGGGCCATCCGGGTCACCTGGTCGGCGAAGCTCGACAGCTGGTCCACCATCGTGTTCACGGTGTTCTTCATCTTGAGCATCTCGCCGGAGACGTCGACCGTGACCTTCTGCGAGAGGTCACCGTTGGCCACCGCCGTCGTCACCTGCGCGATGTTCCGCACCTGTCCGGTGAGGTTCCGGAACGCCGTGTTGACGGAGTCCGTCAGGTCCTTCCATGTCCCGGCCACACCCGGTACCTGCGCCTGACCGCCCAGCTCACCCTCGACACCGATTTCACGTGCCACACGGGTCACTTCCGCACCGAAGGCGGACAGCTGGTCGACCATCGTGTTGACGGTGTTCTTCAGCTCCAGCATCTCGCCGGCCAC
>KL569104.1:115147-115705 GCA_000715635.1 Streptomyces violaceus
CCAGCATCTCGCCGGCCACGTCCACGGTGACCTTCTGCGACAGATCACCGTTGGCCACGGCCGTCGTCACGGCGGCGATGTCCCGCACCTGAGTGGTCAGATTCCGGAAGACCGTGTTCACCGAATCGGTGAGGTCCTTCCACGTCCCCGCCGCACCCGGCACGTTCGCCTGACCACCGAGCCGCCCCTCGGCCCCGACCTCGTTGGCCACACGCGTGACCTCGTCCGCGAAGATCCGCAGCGTCTCGGTCATCTGGTTGATCGTCTCGGCGAGCTGCGCGACCTCGCCCCGCGCCTGCACGGTCACCTTCCGCGACAGGTCACCGTTGGCGACCGCCGTGGTCACCTCCGCGATGCCGCGCACCTGGGCCGTGAGGTTCCCGGCCATGGTGTTCACGGAGTCGGTGAGCTCCTTCCACACACCGTCCACACCGGGCACCTGCGCCTGCCCGCCCAGGGCGCCCTCGGTGCCCACCTCTCGGGCCACCCGGGTCACCTCGGAGGAGAACGCCGACAGCTGGTCCACCATCGTGTTGACGGTGTTCTTCAGCTCCAGCA
>KL569104.1:115930-117131 GCA_000715635.1 Streptomyces violaceus
CACCTGGACCGTGACCTTCCGCGACAGATCACCCTTGGCGACTGCCGTCGTCACCAGCGCGATGTCCCTCACCTGGGCCGTCAGCCGGTACGCCATCGTGTTGACGGAGTCCGTGAGATCCCGCCACGAACCCGACATGCCACGTACGCGCGCCTGCCCGCCCAGCTTGCCCTCGGTGCCCACCTCACTGGCCACACGCGTGACCTCGTCGGTGAACGTCGACAGCTGGTCGACCAGGTTGTTGACCGTCCGTCCGACCTTCAGGAACTCTCCGCGCAGCGGATGCCCATTCCCGTCCGGGGCCTGCGTCCGCAACTCCATCCGGGGTGACAGATCACCCTCGGCCACCGCGGACAGCACCCGGCTGACCTCGGAAACCGGCCGCACCAGGTCGTCCACCAGGGCGTTCGAGTTGTCGATCGCCGTCGACCACGAGCCCTCGCAGGCCCCGGTCTCCAGCCGCTCGGTGAGCTTTCCCTCACGGCCCACCATCCGCCGCACCCGGGCCAGCTCGCCCGTCAGATGCAGATTGCGGTCGGCCACTTCGTTGAAAACGGCCGCGATCTCGGCCATCACGCCGTCCCCGGACACCGTGAGCCGCTTGCGGAAGTTTCCGTCCCGCATCGACACCAGGGCCGCCATCAGACGGTTCAGGGCTGCCGTGTCCACCTCTGTGGTGCCATTGCGTGTTTTTCCCTGGTTGCTCGGGGACTGTCCGCCTTTCGCGCGCGTCTTCGTGCCACGCGTCGCTGCGCCAGACTCCACTGTGTCCCTCCCGCAGGGGTCGACCGTCACTGCTGTGCTCGGGTACCGCGCTCCGCGTACCAGTTACTACTGCGTATTCTCTGCCCTGCATATCAGGCTCGTGCCAGAGGGCTGCTGCCCGCCGTACGCCTTGGGCACTCAGCCTGCCCGGACCTTCACAAGAAGCTTGCCCAGTGTTTCACCCTGGCCGAACCAGGCCATAACAGTTCGGCAGCTTCGCACATCGTCCGCACACCCTCCGGACGGAAACACTGCAGACCGGCATCCGAATGGACCGCGAAGGTAAGTAACCTTGCATCCGGCTGTCCAGCCGCGCCGGTCCGTCCGGCCTGGGCGGTGGCACGAAGACGAGCGGGCATCGGAGGGGCGGCCGCACACATGACCACCGGACTGATCCCGGGGGGACAGCCCCCGGACCCCCGGCCGACGGGCAGCC
>KL569104.1:117325-117888 GCA_000715635.1 Streptomyces violaceus
ACGCAGCCCAGCACGTCGAGAACCGGTCAAGGAGTTCTGTGATCACCGCGCGCGCGGCCGCCAGTTTCGAGCCCGTCGGGCGATCTGTCGCGAGCGCCCGCTCCTTCGTCCGCGACACCCTCCAGGGCTGGGGCTTCGCCGACATCGTCGACGACGCCGTGGTTCTCACGAGCGAACTGGTGACCAACGCCGTGGTCCACGCCGGCACCTCCGCCGACCTGCTGTGCCTGCGCAGCGACGAGGGCGTGCGCATCGAGGTGGCCGACCGGTATCCCGAGCGCGAGATCCCGCTCCAGGGCGCGGCCATCAACATGGGAAGCCCCGACCGCGAAGGCGGCCGCGGCCTCCAGCTCTGCGCGGCTCTCGCCGGCCGCTGGGGCGTCGAGTACACCCCCACGCACAAAACCGTCTGGTTCCAACTCGATCTGCCCGCACGCGCGGTGGGCACCCGAGCGGCCGGACCTGCCCTCCCCGCCGACCTCCTCCCCCTCGCCGACGGCCGGGTCCGCGTGGCCGTCATCCAGATCGACCGCACCGGCCACATCACCGCCTGGAGCGAGGAC
>KL569104.1:118075-119592 GCA_000715635.1 Streptomyces violaceus
GGAACTCTTCGGCTACCCGGCCGAGCAGGTCGCCGGCAAGCCCCTGACCGACCTCGCGGCCTGGCCGCACACCCCGGGCACCAGCACCGGCATCGCCGAGGCACTCCAGCTCTCCCGCTGGGAGGGCAGTTACGGCATCCGCGCCGCCAGCGGCCGCGTCACCCCCGTCTACGCCTCCCACCTGCGCGTCCGCGACACCGGCGGCGAACCGTCAACTGTGTGCCTCCTCGTAAGGGACCACGAACGGGCCGTTCTTCAGACGCCCCTGCGCGTCCCCGCCTCCGACACCTCGACCACCTCCGAGGGCCAGGGCACCGACCCCTTCGAGGTGTTCATCGGTTACCCCGCCCCGGACGACCTCGACGGCCTCCTCCAGCGCACGGTGGAGCGCGCCCGCGACATGCTCGACGGAGACTCGGCGTTCCTCCTGCTGGCCACCGACGACGAGACGGAGCTGGAGGTCCGCGCCTCCACAGGCCTGCCCTCGGCACGCCAGCGCTTCGCCCGCGTCCCCGTCGAGGCGGGCCCCGGCCGCTACGGTTCGGCCCGCATGCCGGCCGTCCACGACGACCTGACGGCGGTCCCCGGCGCGGTGCCGTTGCTGAACGGCACGGGCATGCGCTCGATCGTCACGGTCCCGCTGAAGGTCGAGGGCCGTCTCACCGGCTCCCTCGGCGTCGCCGCCGAAGCCCCCGGCAGATACTCCAACGAGGAGGCTCTGCGCCTCCAGTTCGCCGCCGACCGCATCGCACTCGCCGTCGAATCGGCCCGCCTCGGCGAACTGGAACGCCTGCGCCGCGGCTCCCTGAACTTCCTGGTCGAGGCCTCCGACCTGCTCGCCGGCACCCTGGACCGCGACCAGACCCTGGCCTTGATGGCCCAGATGACGGTCCCCACCCTCGCCACCTGGTGTGCCGTCTACACGATCGCCCACCAGGCTTCGGAGCCGTACCTGTCGTACGTCCTGCACGAGGACGAGGAACTCATCGACGGCATCAAGTCCCTGCTGTCGAAGGTCCCCCCGCCCGACCCGGTCCCCACACCCGGCGCCCGCGTCTGGACGGCCCCCGGCGAAGTGGCCCACCAGGCGGCCCTGCGCAGTTCCATGCGCAGCCTCGGCCTCAGCGGCGGCCCGACCCGCCAGGTCACGCCCGGCATCGGCCCGACCCTCGCCACAGCCTCGGCCGTGGGCGGCGAGACGGTCGTCCTCCCCCTGGTCGCCCGCAACCGCGTCATCGGCATGCTGACCCTCGGCAAGCCGACCGACGAACACTTCCGCCAGGAGATCCTGGAACTCGCCGAGGACCTCTCTCGCCGAGCCGCCCTGGCCCTCGACAACGCCCGCCTCTACTCGGAGCGCACGGCGATCAGCCAGGCGCTCCAGCGTAGCCTCCTGCCCCCGGAGCTCCCCGTGATCGCGGGCGTCGAGGTCGAGGTCATCTACCGCGCCGCCTGCGAGGGCAACGAGGTCGGCGGCGACTTCTACGACGTCTTCCCCATCCGCGACGGCGCCTACG
>KL569104.1:119810-120112 GCA_000715635.1 Streptomyces violaceus
TCCGCGACGGCGCCTACGGCTTCGCCATCGGCGACGTCTGCGGTACGGGCCCGAACGCGGCAGCGGTCACGGGCCTGGCCCGCCACGCCCTGCGCCTCCTGGCCCGCGAGGGCCTCAGCGGCCCGGCGGTCCTGGAACGCCTCAACTCCGCGATCCTCGACGAGGGCGCCCGCAGCCGCTTCCTCACCCTCCTGTACGGCGAGATGCGGCCCCAGGAGGACGGCAGCGCGGAACTGAAGGTCGTCTGCGCCGGCCACCCGCTCCCGCTGCGCCTGCGCCAGGACCTGTCTCTTATACACATC
>KL569104.1:120339-121597 GCA_000715635.1 Streptomyces violaceus
CCCAGCCGCTCCTCGGCGTCATCGAGGACCTGGAGCTCTACGAGCAGACGGTCACCCTCGATCCGGGCGACGTCCTCCTGTGCGTCACGGACGGCGTCACCGAGCGCCGCGAAGGCGCCCGCATGCTGGGCGACGACGGCCTCGCCGACGTCCTCACGACCTGCACGGGCCTGACAGCCGGAGCGGTCGCGGCCCGCATCATGCGCGCGGTGGAACGCTTCGCGTCGGACGCCCCGTCCGACGACATGGCGATCCTGGCCATGCGCGTCCCGGGCCTCCACAAGGACTAGGACATGCGAAAGGCCCCACCCATGAGGGTGGGGCCTTTTCTGCTGGAGCCCCCAAGCGGAATCGAACCGCTGACCTTCTCCTTACCATGGAGACGCTCTACCGACTGAGCTATAGGGGCCTGTCGCGTTGCGGTTTCCCGCGCGGCAACGGAATAGATCATACCCCGAACAGCCCCGTGCTCCCAACCACGTCAGAAGGCGGGCTGCAGCAGCCCTCCAAGGGCATTGCAAGCGGACACGGTCCGCTGCATGTCCCGCTTGGTCAGCGTCGCGTCGACCGGCAACGCAAGCGTCTCGTCAGCAGCTCGCTCCGTCTCCGGGAGGGAAACACACCGCCGGAATTCGGGCAGCCGATGCACCGGGGTCTTCACCGGCACCCGGCATTCAACTCCCTTGGCCCGCACAGCCCGCGCGAAGGCGTCCCGGTCCGGTCGCCCGTTGCCCGGAACCCGCACGACGTACTGCTGATAGGTGTGCCCGTCACCGTCGTCCGGCGTCCGCACTCCCCTCAGCTTCGCGCCGAGGTAGCCCGCGCGCTCCCTGCGCTGCGCTATCTCGTCGTACGGCGCCTCGGACTCTCCCTGCTCCAGCACGAGCAGTCCGTGCCGCGCTCCCAACGTGTGCAACCGTGCGATGTCGGCGAGCCGCCCGAAGCGGTGCACGACAACCACGGCCGCGGTGCGCGGAGTTACCGCCGCTTCCACAGCGACGGCGTCGAGGCAATAGGTGACAGGATCTATGTCGGCGAACACCGGCATCGCCCCGGCCATGGCAACGGCCTCGGCGACCTCGACGTTCCCGAAGGCCGGCACGACGACCTCGTCACCGAGTCCGACTCCGGCGGCCCTGAGCATTGCAGCAGTACCCATGCTTTGGATGCTGAGCGCGCAACGTGAACTTCAAGTGACGCGGAACAAAAAAGGGTTGGTCCCGTAACCGAAGTTACGGGACCAACCCATTCAATGATT
>KL569104.1:121837-121956 GCA_000715635.1 Streptomyces violaceus
GTTCGGCGGCGTCCTACTCTCCCACAGGGTCCCCCCTGCAGTACCATCGGCGCTGTAAGGCTTAGCTTCCGGGTTCGGAATGTAACCGGGCGTTTCCCTAACGCTATAACCACCGAAAC
>KL569104.1:122267-124127 GCA_000715635.1 Streptomyces violaceus
AACACAGTGGACGCGAGCAACTGAGGACAAGCCCTCGGCCTATTAGTACCGGTCAACTCCACACGTTACCGTGCTTCCATATCCGGCCTATCAACCCAGTCGTCTACTGGGAGCCTTACCCTCTCAAGGAGGTGGGAATACTCATCTCGAAGCAGGCTTCCCGCTTAGATGCTTTCAGCGGTTATCCCTCCCGAACGTAGCCAACCAGCCATGCCCTTGGCAGAACAACTGGCACACCAGAGGTTCGTCCGTCCCGGTCCTCTCGTACTAGGGACAGCCCTTCTCAATATTCCTACGCGCACAGCGGATAGGGACCGAACTGTCTCACGACGTTCTAAACCCAGCTCGCGTACCGCTTTAATGGGCGAACAGCCCAACCCTTGGGACCGACTCCAGCCCCAGGATGCGACGAGCCGACATCGAGGTGCCAAACCATCCCGTCGATATGGACTCTTGGGGAAGATCAGCCTGTTATCCCCGGGGTACCTTTTATCCGTTGAGCGACGGCGCTTCCACAAGCCACCGCCGGATCACTAGTCCCGACTTTCGTCCCTGCTCGACCCGTCGGTCTCACAGTCAAGCTCCCTTGTGCACTTACACTCAACACCTGATTGCCAACCAGGCTGAGGGAACCTTTGGGCGCCTCCGTTACTCTTTAGGAGGCAACCGCCCCAGTTAAACTACCCATCAGACACTGTCCCTGATCCGGATCACGGACCCAGGTTAGACATCCAGCACGACCAGACTGGTATTTCAACGACGACTCCACCCACACTGGCGTGCGAGTTTCAAAGTCTCCCAGCTATCCTACACAAGCCGAACCGAACACCAATATCAAACTGTAGTAAAGGTCCCGGGGTCTTTCCGTCCTGCTGCGCGAAACGAGCATCTTTACTCGTAGTGCAATTTCACCGGGCCTATGGTTGAGACAGTCGAGAAGTCGTTACGCCATTCGTGCAGGTCGGAACTTACCCGACAAGGAATTTCGCTACCTTAGGATGGTTATAGTTACCACCGCCGTTTACTGGCGCTTAAGTTCTCAGCTTCGCCACCCCGAAGAGTGACTAACCGGTCCCCTTAACGTTCCAGCACCGGGCAGGCGTCAGTCCGTATACATCGCCTTACGGCTTCGCACGGACCTGTGTTTTTAGTAAACAGTCGCTTCTCGCTGGTCTCTGCGGCCACCCCCAGCTCGAACAGCAAGTGTTCTCACCAGGTGTGGCCCCCCTTCTCCCGAAGTTACGGGGGCATTTTGCCGAGTTCCTTAACCATAGTTCACCCGAACGCCTCGGTATTCTCTACCTGACCACCTGAGTCGGTTTAGGGTACGGGCCGCCATGAAACTCGCTAGAGGCTTTTCTCGACAGCATAGGATCATCCACTTCACCACAATCGGCTCGGCATCAGGTCTCACCCACATGTCACCCGGATTTACCTAGATGACGGGCTACACCCTTACCCCGGGACAACCACCGCCCGGGATGGACTACCTTCCTGCGTCACCCCATCACTCACCTACTAACCGCTTGGTTCGGCGGCTCCACCACTTTCCTTTCCCCGAAGGGTCCGGAACGGCTTCACGGCCTTAGCATCACGATGCTCGATGTTTGACGCTTCACAGCGGGTACCGGAATATCAACCGGTTATCCATCGACTACGCCTGTCGGCCTCGCCTTAGGTCCCGACTTACCCTGGGCAGATCAGCTTGACCCAGGAACCCTTAGTCAATCGGCGCAAACGTTTCTCACGTTTGTATCGCTACTCATGCCTGCATTCTCACTCGTGAACCGTCCACAACTCGCTTCCGCGGCTGCTTCACCCGGCACACGACGCTCCCCTACCCATCCACACAGGCGTTGG
>KL569104.1:124377-124997 GCA_000715635.1 Streptomyces violaceus
AATGACACGACTTCGGCGGTACGCTTGAGCCCCGCTACATTGTCGGCGCGGAATCACTAGACCAGTGAGCTATTACGCACTCTTTCAAGGGTGGCTGCTTCTAAGCCAACCTCCTGGTTGTCTCTGCGACTCCACATCCTTTCCCACTTAGCGTACGCTTAGGGGCCTTAGTCGATGCTCTGGGCTGTTTCCCTCTCGACCATGGAGCTTATCCCCCACAGTCTCACTGCCGCGCTCTCACTTACCGGCATTCGGAGTTTGGCTAAGGTCAGTAACCCGGTAGGGCCCATCGCCTATCCAGTGCTCTACCTCCGGCAAGAAACACACGACGCTGCACCTAAATGCATTTCGGGGAGAACCAGCTATCACGGAGTTTGATTGGCCTTTCACCCCTAACCACAGGTCATCCCCCAGGTTTTCAACCCTGGTGGGTTCGGTCCTCCACGAAGTCTTACCTCCGCTTCAACCTGCCCATGGCTAGATCACTCCGCTTCGGGTCTTGAGCGTGCTACTGAAACGCCCTATTCGGACTCGCTTTCGCTACGGCTTCCCCACCCGGGTTAACCTCGCAACACACCGCAAACTCGCAGGCTCATTCTTCAAAAGGCACGCAGTCACGA
>KL569104.1:125242-125921 GCA_000715635.1 Streptomyces violaceus
CGACGCTCCCACGGCTTGTAGGCACACGGTTTCAGGTACTATTTCACTCCGCTCCCGCGGTACTTTTCACCATTCCCTCACGGTACTATCCGCTATCGGTCACCAGGGAATATTTAGGCTTAGCGGGTGGTCCCGCCAGATTCACACGGGATTTCTCGGGCCCCGTGCTACTTGGGTGTCTCTCAAACGAGCCGCTGATGTTTCGACTACGGGGGTCTTACCCTCTACGCCGGACCTTTCGCATGTCCTTCGCCTACATCAACGGTTTCTGACTCGTCTCACGGCCGGCAGACCGTAAAAGAGAGATCCCACAACCCCGTATACGCAACCCCTGCCGGGTCTCACACGCATACGGTTTGGCCTCATCCGGTTTCGCTCGCCACTACTCCCGGAATCACGGTTGTTTTCTCTTCCTGCGGGTACTGAGATGTTTCACTTCCCCGCGTTCCCTCCACTTGCCCTATGTGTTCAGGCAAGGGTGACAGCCCATGACGACTGCCGGGTTTCCCCATTCGGAAACCCCCGGATCAAAGCCTGGTTGACGACTCCCCGGGGACTATCGTGGCCTCCCACGTCCTTCATCGGTTCCTGGTGCCAAGGCATCCACCGTGCGCCCTTAAAAACTTGGCCACAGATGCTCGCGTCCACTGTGCAGTTCTCAAACAACGACCAGCCACCC
>KL569104.1:126152-126350 GCA_000715635.1 Streptomyces violaceus
CTCAAACAACGACCAGCCACCCGTCACACACCACTTACATGATGCTTTACCGGGGCCGGCGACTGAGGAAGTTCATTCCCTCAGACACCCAACAGCGTGCCCGGCCACATCCCGTCCGGAGATCATGCGTTCCACGCTCTTGCGAGCAGTACTAGCAGCCTCCGACCCGAGGTCTGGCCGAATAGTCAACGTTCCACC
>KL569105.1:0-2867 GCA_000715635.1 Streptomyces violaceus
ACCGGAGTGCCGTCCGAACGGAAACCAGCCCCACGCCGCCCCACCGAGCCACCGTCAGAACCGGAACCAGCCCCACGCCGCCCCACCGGACCACCGTCAGAACCCGAACCGGCCCGACGCCACCCCACCGGGACATCGTCGGAACCGGAACCAACCCCACGCCACCCCACCGGACCACCACCGGTATCGGCCCCACTCCCTCGCCGAGCCCCCGGCTCAGCCGCAGACCCCGGCCCGCCCCCACGCCGGACCCCGGGGGCGGCTCCAGATCCACCGCCACCCCGCCCCACCGAACCCGCACCACCGCCCGCCCCGGACTCGCGCCGCCCCACAGGAGCGGCGCGATACGCGGAAGGTGTCCTACGCCGCGCCATCAGGGCGGCGGCGGAGGCGGAACCAGACCGCTCCGGCGACGGCGGCCAGGCCGACGGCGGCGGCGCCGGCGACCGGGGTGAAGGCCTCGGCACGGGCGATGCCACCACCACCCGCCGGCGCACCACCGTTCGGGGTGATGGTGGCCTTGGAGTCCGGGCAGGCGACCTGGAACACCTTGAACTTGCCCGCGCCGTGGGCCCGGTCGGTGAGCCACGTCAGCTTGTACTGCCCGTTGGGCAGGTCGACGATCGGGGAGCGGCCCGCTCCGGCCGCGTCGAGGGTGACCGAGCCGCTCTTGGCCGGCACCTCGGGCAGCGCCTGGATGGTCCAGTTGACCGTCTCGCCCGCCTCGAAGTCGAACGCGGCGAGGTAGAAGTCGCAGACCTTCGGATCGTTGCGCCGATCGCCGGCGGCCGTCTCGGTGGCGTGAATCTTGACATCCCCGTTGTCCCCCGGAGCGGCGACAGCGGGCAGCACCCCGCTCAGGGTGGTCCCGGCGAGAGTGAGAGCAGCGAGGACGGCGGTGCGGGTGCCGGCACGGCGTGCGAGGGTACGACGGGCATGAACATGCCTCCAAGTCAGATGATTTTCATACAAACACCTCGTCACCTGACTATCTGCCACATGTCACCCGGAAACGCCGGAGCAGCGCCCACGACGCGTCAGATGTCGCTCTTCCGGCCCAACGGCATCCCGTTCCGGCGTGGTTCGGGATCCTCTCCGCCTGCCTCGTCCGGCTCCCGCGGCGACCGCACCGCGACCCCCGACGACATCAGCAACAGCACCCCCAGCATCACGAACGGCGCCGCCACCCCCGCGACCCCGGCGATCAGCCCGGCCGCGGCGGGTGCGGCGACCTGGCCGAGCCGGTTGCCGGTCAGGCGCAGGGCGAGGGCCGTGGAACGAGCCTCGTCGGGGGCGGCCTGGACGACCGTCGTCATGGACAGCGGCTGCCCGACGCCCAGGCAGAAGCCGAGCAGTACGAGCAGCAGACCGAGCGCCCACACCGGCACCGGCAGGGCGATACCCGCGCACAGCAGGGCCGCCAGCAGACACGTCACGGTGAGCAGCATGGTCCGGCCGAGCAGCCGCAGCAGGGGCGTCAGCACCAGGCGGCAGGCGATGGTGGCCGCCGCGCGCAGGCTGAGCAGGACGCCGATCACGGACGGCGCGATGCCCCGGTGCTCGCCGACCACCGGGAGGTACGCGGTGAGGATGTCGGTCGCGGACAGCACGGCGAGGCTGATGAGGATGCCGGCGGGCACACCCCGGGTGCGCAGGATGCTCCGGACCGGGACCCGTTCGCCCTTGTCCGCGCGGGACGTGGCTGCCGTGCGTCGGTGCTCGATGCGCCACAGCGAGGTGAACGCGACCGCCGCGACCCCGCCCGCCACGATCAGGGCGAGCGCGCTGGTGCGCGCCATGTCCTCGCCGCCGATCAGCGCGCCCGCCGCGACGGGGCCGACCAGCTGGCCGAGCGCGGCGCCGATGGTGAAGTGGCCGAAGTTGCGGTCCTGCTCATGCGGCGCCGACTGGCGGGCGACGAGGGACTGGGAGCCGATGACGAAACAGAGGTGGCCGAGGCCCATCACCCCGCTCCACAGGGCCATCGTCCCCAGGGAGCCGGCGACGCCGCTGAGGGCGCAGCCACCGGAGATGAGGACCACGCCGAAGGGCAGCAGGGGCGCGCAGCGGCCGTGGTCGGTACGGCGGCCCAGGGGGACGGCGGCGAACAGCGGAAGCAGCGCGTAGACACCGGCGATCACACCGACCGCGCGTTCGTCCGCGCCCAGCGCGAGGGCCCGGTAGGAGACGGCGGGCCGGGCCATCGACACCGCCGCCTGCGCGAAGCTGAAGGCGATGACGAGGCGGAGCAGCCAGCCGCGGTTCCCACCGGGCCTCATGATGTTCTCCAACGGGGGTCGGACAAGGTCAGATGATCCCGAACAGGATGCCCGCCCCGAGGATGACCAGGCAGGTGAGGGCGGCCCACTTCACGACGAACTTGGTGTGGTCGCCGAACTCCACCTTGGCCATGCCGACCAGGACGTAGACGGCCGGGACGAGCGGGCTCGACATGTGAAGCGGCTGGCCGACCAGGGAGGCGCGGGCCATCTCCAGCGGGGAGACGCCGTGCGCGGCACCCGCCTCGGCGAGGACGGGGAGGACACCGAAGTAGAAGCCGTCGTTCGACATGAAGTACGTCAGCGGCAGGCTCAGCACGCCGGTGACGATGGCCATGTGGGGGCCCATGCTCGCGGGGATGACGTCCACCATCCACTTGGCCATGTTGTCAACCATGCCGGTGCCCTGGAGCACGCCGGTGAAGACGGCGGCGGCGAAGACCATGCCGGAGACGTTCAGGACGTTGTCGGCGTGGGCGGCCAGGCGGGCCCGCTGGTCCGGGATGTGCGGGAAGTTCACGGTGAGGACGAGCGCGGCACCGAGGAGGAACAGCACCGGGATCGGCAGCCACTCCATGATCATGGCGG
>KL569105.1:3059-4556 GCA_000715635.1 Streptomyces violaceus
CTCCATGATCATGGCGGTGAGCAGGACGACCGTGAGCAGCGCGTTGAACCAGTAGAGCTTGGGGCGCAGGGTGGCCCGGTTCGGGTCGAGGCCCTGGAAGCCGTCGTCCTCGGTGTCGTCCTCGGCGTCCGTGCCACTGCCGGAGCCCGCGCCCGCGTCGGCGCCGGAGCCCGTGCCGCCGCCCTTGCGCATGGAGACCTTGCCGTCGCCGGAGTCGCCGGAGCCGCCGGAGCCCACGAGGACCGTCTCGGTCTCCTTCTCCTCGTCCAGCACCTCGTCCAGCGTCAGCACGCCCAGCCGCCGGCGCTCACGCACACCGAGCACGTAGGAGAGGCCGAAGACGAAGAGCAGACCCACCAGGAGCGCCGGGATCATCGGGACGAAGATCTCGCTGGCGTCGAGCTTGAGCGCGGTCGCGGCGCGGGCGGTCGGGCCGCCCCAGGGGAGGGTGTTCATCACGCCGTTGGCCATCGCGGCGACACCGGTCATCACGACCAGGCTCATCTTCAGGCGCTTGTACAGCGGGTACATCGCCGAGACGGTGATCATGAAGGTGGTGGAGCCGTCGCCGTCCAGCGAGACGATCGCCGCGAGCAGGGCGGTGCCCACGACGATCCGCATCGGGTCCGCTTTACAGAATTTGAGGATGCCGCGGACGATCGGGTCGAAGAGACCGACATCGATCATCACACCGAAGTAGACGATCGCGAACATGAGCATCGCCGCGGTGGGGGCGAGGTCGGTCACGCCGTCGAGGACGTAGTCGCCGAGCTTGGCGCCCTTGCCGACGAACACGCAGAAGAGAGCGGGAATCAGCACGAGCGCCGCGATCGGCGACATCTTCTTCATCATGATCAGGACCAGGAAGGTCGCGATCATGGCGAAGCCGAGAATGGTCAGCATGAGTGGGTACCTAACGTTCGCCCTTGAACATTCCACCAGGGCCGGCGGTTCCCGAGACGTTAGGTCCCGTCAAGCAGCGTTAACAAGACGTTGACGTGCGAGCAATAAGCGCAAAACTGCTGGTCACAGCTTTGCTCAGGTCAGAGGCATGAGCTTTTCGGCCGCCGGGGCGCATTCGACGGGCACTCCGTTGAGGACCGCGTTGCCCGACAGCGGGTCGAGCAGACGGCCGTCGAGAAGCTGGTTGACGTTGACGCCGGGGTCGGTCGAGGCGTGGCTGAGGCGGGTGCCGGGCCGGTCGTGGCCCCAGCCGTGCGGCAGGCTCACCACACCCCTGCGGACGGCGTCCGTGACCTCGGCCGGTGCGGTCACCTCTCCCCCGGCGCCCTTCACCCGTACCGGCGCCCCGTCCACCACGCCCAGCCGTTCGGCGTCCTCGGGGTGGATGTGCAGGGTGCAGCGGTTGGAGCCGCCGGTGAGGGCGGGCACGTTGTGCATCCAGCTGTTGTTGGAGCGCAGATGACGGCGGCCGACCAGGACGAGCCCATCGGGGCGTTCGGCCAGGGCCGCGCGCAGGCGGGGCAGGTCCTGCGC
>KL569105.1:4794-18617 GCA_000715635.1 Streptomyces violaceus
GTCGATGCCGTGCGGATGCGCGAGCAGCCTCTCCAGGGTGAGCCCGTCCGGCCGTACGCCGAAGCCGTCGCCGTAGGGGCCGAGGCGCAGCATCATGTCCAGCCGTCGTTCGGGGCCGGTGTCGCCGTGGAGCCCGTCGGCGAGTTCGCGGGGATCGCGGCCGTGGACCGGCGAGTGCGGTTCCTTGACGGCCTTGCCGAGGGTCTGGTCGATGACCATCTGGTCGACGGCGGCGGGGTCGGCCCCGTGCATGCCGGTCACGGCGAGGATCAGCCGGGCCAGGATCTCCGTCTCCGCCATGCGGCCCGGCTCCAGCGGGATCGCGGGGCGGGTGTAGCGGACCTGGTTGCGTACGGCGAGGGTGTTGAAGGCGAAGTCGTGGTGCGGGCTCTGGGAGGGCGGGGGCGGGGGCAGCACCACATGGGCGTGGCGTGAGGTCTCGTTGAGGTAGGGGTCGACGCTGACCATGAAGTCGAGCGAGTCGAGCGCCTTGTCGAGCCGGTCACCGTCGGGCGCGGAGAGCACGGGGTTGGCGGCGACGGCGACGATCGCGCGGACCGGCTCGCCTTCCTCGGTGGCGGTGTCGATCTCCTCGGCGAGGGCCGAGAGGGGCAGCTCGCCCTTCGCTTCGGGGTGCCGGCTCACCCGGGAGTGCCAGCGCCCGAGGGCGAAGCCGCGGCCGGGTCCGGCGGGGCGCGGGGTCTTGTCGGTGGCGGCCTGCGGGAAGAGCGCGCCGCCCGGCCGGTCGAGATTGCCGGTGAGGATGTTCAGGATGTCGACGAGCCAGCTGGCCAGGGTGCCGTGCGGGACGGTGCAGCTGCCGATGCGGCCGTATACGGCCGCGGTGGGGGCGGCGGCGAGTCGCGGGCGAGGGTGCGGATGAGGCCGGCGTCGACGTCACAGGCCGGGGCCACGGCTTCGGGGGTGAACTCCCGCAGGGCGTCGGCCAGTTCCTCGACGCCCTGGACGTGCGGGGTCGGCTCGACGAGGCCCTCGGAGTAGAGCACCTGCGCCATCGCCGCCAGCAGCAGCGCGTCGGTGCCGGGCCGCACGGCGATGTGCCGGTCGGCGAGCCTGGCGGTCCGGGTGCGCCGCGGGTCGATCACGACGAGGGTGCCGCCACGCGCCTTGAGCGCCTTGAGCTTGCCCGGGAAGTCGGGGGCGGTGCACAGACTGCCGTTGGACTCCAGCGGGTTGGCGCCGATGAGGAGCAGATGGTCGGTGTGGTCGAGGTCGGGCACGGGGATGGCGTTCGCGTCGCCGTAGAGCAGTCCGCTGGAGACGTGCTTGGGCATCTGGTCGACCGTGGAGGCGGTGAAGACGCTGCGGGTGCCGAGTCCGGCGAGCAGCACCGCCGGGTAGAGGGCGCCGGCCATGGTGTGCACGTTGGGGTTGCCGAGGACGACACCGACGGAGTTCGGGCCGTACCGCTCGACGACCGGCCGGATACCGGCGGCGACGGCGTCGAAGGCCTCCTCCCAGGTGGCCTCGCGCAGCTCGCCGTCCTTGCGCACCAGCGGGGTGCGCAGCCGGTCGGGGTCGGAGTCGACGGCGCCGAAGGAGGCGCCCTTGGGGCAGATGAACCCCTCGCTGAACACGTCGTCGCGGTCACCGCGGGCGTGGGTGACGCGCGTCCCCTCGATGGTGAGGGTCAGGCCGCAGGTGGCCTCGCACAGGGGACAGATACGCAGGGCGGTGCGGGACACGGGTCCTCCATGGGACGGCGGCTACGGTGACGCACGAACGCGCCCGAGCATACCGACCGGTATGCACGGAGGGGAGGCCCTGACGGCATCGGGTCAGTCGAGCACCCGGGACAGATACGCCCGCAGCATCTCCCGCATCTCCTCGATGATCTTCGGGTCCCCTTCCGGCGCGACCCGGAACGCCAGATGCACGAGCGTGTCGGCGGTCTCCACGGCGATGAGGAACACCCGGCGCAGTTCCTCGTCGGGCTCGCGGCCGAGGTAGCCGGAGAGGAGCTCGGTGAGGCGGTCGGCGACGCGGTGGTTGGGTTCGCCGTGGCGGGCGCCGACCGGGATCTGGTTGCCGAAGTCGACGAGGGAGAAGCCGGGCGCGGTGCGCTTCATCTCCAGGTACTCGTCGAGCACGGCGTCCATGGCCGTGCGCCAGCCCCCGTCGCCCGCCTCCCGCAGGCGCTCGGTGACGCGGGCGGAGTACCGCTCGAGGTTGCGCTGGGCCAGCGCGTCGGCCATCTGGCGTTTGTTGCCGAAGAAGCGGTAGACCGAGCCTATGGGGACGCCGGCCCGTTGCGCGACGGCTCGGGTGCTCAGGGCGTCGTAGCCGACCTCGTCGAGAAGGTCGGCGCAGGCGTCGAGGATCCTGGTCAGGCGTTCGGCACTGCGCCGCTGGACGGGCGCACGACGGAGCGATGTCGCGTGGGGCACGGGTTTCATGATGCCTTTCCGGCGCGGTGCGGTGAACCTCGCCCCCCGATCCGCCGGGTGCCCTGCGTCCGCGCTTCGCCCGGGGCGCTCGCACTCGGCGTCGCGCCCGGGCCGGGCTCCGACGCGGTGACGTCGGCCGTGCTCTCCACGGGCCTGCCGTCCACCGCCCAGGCGGTGCCGTCGTCGGCGTAGAGGCGGGCCGTGACGTGGTGCGTGCCGCGCGGCACGAGGCGGGCGGCCAGCCGGTACTCGGAGGTGCGGAGCCGGGTGACGAGACGGCCGTCCACATAGAGATGCGCGAGTCCGCGCCCGGCCACCGCCGCACCCGCCGCACCCGCCCGCGAGAAACGGAACCTCCGGACGGACAGGCGGACGTTCCAGCCGTCGGCCGCGTCGGGCTGCACCTCGATGCCGACGTCGGGGGCGTCCCGCTGGGCCACCTGCCGGTAGGGCCGCCCCTCCGTGTCCCGGTCCTCCAGGAGCGTGCCCACCGGCGTGGGCGATGCTCCGCTCCCCCGCTCCCGCGCATCACCGGAGGCGCAGCCCGCGGCTCCGGTCAGCAGGACGCAGACCGCGAGGAGGGTAAGAGGTCTACGTGTCCACGACATGTCCGCGAGCGTAGAACGCGCGTCCGGCCCGGCGGATCGTCCTCAAGTCGGGTTCAGGTCATCCGCCGAGAGGAGGGGGCGTGTCCCCCTTGCGCCGGGGAAAACGCAATCCTACGGTGATACATAGGAATCAAACCGCAAGGGAGCAGCGATCATGGGCGATGGGGGTACCTCCCACGCGAGCGTGTTCGAGCGTGGGGGAGCGCGGAAGACCGCCGAAGGGCTGACCTATCTCTCCGGCTTCGGCAACGAGCACAGCTCCGAGGCCGTCCCGGGCGCGCTGCCCGAGGGACGCAACTCGCCCCAGCGGGCTCCGCTCGGGCTGTACGCGGAGCAGCTGAGCGGTACGGCCTTCACCGAGCCGCGGTCCCACAACCGCCGCTCGTGGCTGTACCGGATCCGCCCGTCGGCCGCGCACCCGGCGTTCACCCGGACCCACAACGGCGCGATCCGCACCGCTCCCTTCACCCAGACCGTGCCCGACCCGAACCGCCTGCGCTGGAACCCCCTTCCCGACCCGGCCCCCGAGACCGACTTCCTGGCCGGACTGTGGACGCTGGGCGGCAACGGCGACGTCACCCAGCGCACCGGCGTCGCCGTGCACCTCTATGCCGCCAACACCTCGATGGAGCGGGTGTTCAGCGACGCCGACGGCGAGCTGCTGATCGTCCCGGAGCGCGGCGGGCTGCTGCTGCGCACCGAGTTCGGTCTGCTCCATGTGGAGCCGGGCCATGTCGCGCTCGTCCCGCGTGGGGTCCGCTTCCGTGTGGAGCTGCTGGACGCGTCGGCCCGAGGTTATGTGTGCGAGAACTACGGCGCGCCCTTCCGCCTCCCCGACCTGGGCCCGATCGGCGCGAACGGACTCGCCCATCCCCGGGACTTCCGCGCCCCGGTCGCCGCGTACGAGGACGTCGAGGGCCCGGTGGAGGTGGTGAACAAGTTCTGCGGCAACCTCTGGACGGCCACCTACGACCACTCCCCGCTCGATGTCGTCGCCTGGCACGGCAATCATGTGCCGTACGTCTACGACCTGCGCCGTTTCAATGTGCTCGGCACCATCACCTACGACCACCCGGACCCGTCGATCTTCACGGTGCTGACGTCCCCGTCGGACACCCCGGGCCTGGCCGGTGTCGACTTCGTGGTGTTCGCGCCGCGCTGGCTGGTGGGCGAGGACACCTTCCGGCCGCCGTACTTCCACCGGAACGTGATGAGCGAGTACATGGGCCTGATCGAGGGCGCGTACGACGCGAAAGCGGAAGGCTTTGTGCCGGGCGGCGGTTCGCTGCACAACATGATGTCGGCGCACGGCCCGGACCGGGAGACCTTCGACCGGGCGAGCGCCGCCGAGCTGAAGCCGCAGAAGATCGACGACGGACTGGCGTTCATGTTCGAGACCCGCTGGCCGCTGGCCCTCACGCCGCACGCGGCCCGGGCGGAACACCTCCAACAGCGTTACGACGACGTCTGGCAGGGCCTGGAGCGGCACTTCCGTCCCTTGCACTGAACACCCCTGACCGGTACGGATGGCCCGTGACCTCCTTCGCTCCGGACTCGATCGTCCTGAACCGCAAGCTGCCGCTCTGGTACCAGGTGTCGCAGTCGCTGCGCGCCTCGATCCTCGGCCGCTCGCCCCAGGACCCGCTGCGTCTGCCCACCGAGGAACAGCTGGCCGGGCACTACGGCGTGAGCGTGCTGACCATACGGCAGGCGCTGAAGGAGCTGGAGGACGAGGGGCTGATCACACGCCACCGCCGGCGGGGCACCTTCATCGAGCCGCACGCGCGCAGGGGTTCCCCGGTCCGTCTGCTCGGCTCGGTGGACGCGATCGTGGCCCAGCAGTCCGGCATGACGACCGAACTGCTGCACCACGGCACGACCCCCGTGCCGGGCGAACTCGCCGAGTTCTTCCCGGAGGTGCGGGAGGTCTCGACGTACCACCGGCTGCGGAGCGACGAGAAGACGGGCGAGCCGACGAATCACGCCCGGAACTACGTCCGTCCCGAGCTGGCCGCGCTGATCGACCTGGACGACCTCGTCCGGTGGCCCATGACCAAGGTGCTGCGGGACGTCGCCGGGGTGGACATCAGCCGCATCACGGACACGGTGGAGGCCCGGCTGGCCGACCCGGAGACGGCGAAGCTGCTCCAAGTGCCGCTGCTCAGCCCGATCCTGCACTACACGGGCATCACGTACGACACCGACGGGCGGCCCCTGGACGTGGCCGTCATCCACTACCGGGGCGACCGCTTCTCCTTCACGGTGACCCTGGATGCGACCTGACCGACTGTGGCGCCCAGGTCGTACGATGCCCTGCGTGACGCACGACGACGCTCCGCTGCTGGCGGACCTCATGCCGTGGTCCGTCGCACCGCCGCGGCTCGGCCGGGGCTGGCCGGCGGCCCCCGACGCGGCGTCCCTGAAGGCCCGCTGGGACGCCTTGGTGAAGGCCGAGGGACCCGACCGCGAGACCCTGTTCGAGCCGACCCGCTCGCGCACGCTGCACACGGCGGTCGGCCAGTTGCCCGGCCGGACGGGCGGCACGGAGAAGCTGCTCCGCGCCTCGGGCCCGTGCCCGGAGCCGGTGCGCGTGCTGCACGCGCCCTTCGACGAACAGTGGCTGATCCCCGACCAGCGGCTGATCGACGCGGCCCGCCCGGAGCTGTGGCGGGTGGCGGACGAGCGGCAGGTCTTCGTGGTGGAGGCGCCCGAGTCCCTCGCACCTCCCCTCATCGTCACCTCACTGCTCCCGCTGCTCCGCCCCGGCCGCGTCCGCCCGCTGTTCCGGCGGCCGGGCGGGCGGGAACCCAACCTGGCCCCCGGACTGCTGGAGCACCTGGGCACCCGCCTGGGCGACGCCCCCGCACCACTGGACGTACTGGCCTGGATCACGGCGACGGCGCGACCGGACCTCACCGTCCCGCTCACCGGTGACGGCGACGCGTGGACGCGGGGCGTGGAGCTGGGCCACCGCCTGCTGTGGCTGATGCGCCGCGACGGCGCACGCCCGAAGCTCCCCGGCGGCCGCCGCCCCTACGTCCGCGCCCCGCTTCCCTCCCGGCCCCTGACTTTGGACTACGACAGGGACGAGGAGGCCCTGCTGCTGGACGAGGGCCGCATCTCCCCGGTGCCGCCGGAAGCCTGGGACTTCGAGGCGGGCGGGGTCCGCGTCCTGGAACGGTGGTTCGCGGCGCGCGTCACCGAGGGCGAGCCGGGCACCCTCACGGCGATCCGCCCCGCGACCTGGACACAGACCTGGACGTCGGAGCTGCTCGAGCTGATCACGGTCCTCGCCCTGCTGGCCGAGCTGCGCCCCTTGGACGGGCCGGCGGACGAGCCGGCGCTCCCCGACCCGATCACGACGACCGAACTCCGCGAGGCGGGCCTCCTCCCGGTGCCGGCGACGGTCCGCCGGCCGGCCTCGGTCCTGGTCGGCCCCGAGGAGGGCCCGGAGGGTCAGCTCGCGCTGCTCTAGCGCAGCTCGGGGTCGTAGGCGTCCAGTACGCGCTCCAGCGCCCGTCTGAACACCGCCTCCAGATCGACCGGCCCGCTCTGCTCCATGAAGGCCGCCGCCAGTCGCGGATACGCGCCGGTGGCCACCTGGCTGCCCAGATAGGCCATACGCACCGCGTTCTCCTCCTCCTCGGACCACGGCATGGAGCGGGTGCGCTCGACGGTGGCGATGTCGTTCGCGGTGTATGTGGTCACGACGCCGTTGAGAAGCGCGATCAGCTCCGTCTTCGTCCCGGCCGGAATTCCGAGCGGTTCGAGGCAGGCCAGGCAGTGCTCCAGATAGCGCAGGGTGTTGGGGCTGAAGCCGTGCACGCCTGGCATCAGGCGTGGCACCCAGGTGTGGCGGTACATGATGGCCCGCGTCTCCTCCGCGTTGCGGAGCATGTCGGCGCGCCAGTCGCCCGTGGGCTCGAACATCTCGTGCTCGGCACCGACGGCGTCCACCATCAGCTCGTACAGATCCTCCTTTCGGGGGACGTAGTTGTACAGCGACATCGTGCCGCAGCCCAACTCCGCGGCGACGTGCCGCATGGACACCCCGTCAAGCCCTTCCGCGTCGGCGATCCGC
The DNA here is from genome assembly GCA_000715635.1 of Streptomyces violaceus. Classification (GTDB taxonomy): domain Bacteria; phylum Actinomycetota; class Actinomycetes; order Streptomycetales; family Streptomycetaceae; genus Streptomyces; species Streptomyces violaceus. The sequence goes on from KL569105.1 coordinate 11,892, forward strand.
ACGGCCGCCGCCGCGATGCCGGCGCGGGTGAACGCCGGTTTCGGCCCACGGCCGGTGCGCTCGGGGCGCGCCCAGATCACTTCGGGTACGGCCGCTCGGCCCGCCATCGATCATCACCTCGGCCACCATCCTAGTTACGTACAGCGTACGTAGTGCGCTATGGTCGACCCATGACTTCTACGTACGCTGTACTTAGTGAAGGTCTCGAGAAGCGATTCGGGGAGGTTCACGCCCTGCGCGGACTGGACCTCGCGGTGGCCGAGGGCACGGTGTGCGGGGTCCTCGGGCCGAACGGGGCGGGCAAGACCACGGCCGTGCGGCTGCTGACCACGCTGCTGCGGCCGGACGCGGGCTCCGCGCGGGTCGCCGGGCACGACCTCGTCCGCGAGGCCGCCGCCGTACGGAGCAGGATCGGTGTCACCGGGCAGGACACCTCGATCGACGGGGACCTGACCGGGCGCCAGAACCTCCAGCTGTTCGGCCGGCTTCACCGGGTGCGCGGTCCGGCCGGCCGGACCGCGGAGCTCCTCGACCGCTTCGGGCTGGCGGAGGCCGCCGACCGGACCGCGTCCACCTACTCCGGCGGCATGCGCCGCCGTCTGGACCTGGCGGCGAGCCTGATCCGCCGCCCCGACGTGCTGTTCCTGGACGAGCCGACCACCGGCCTCGACCCGGCCAGCCGCAACCTCATCTGGGACGCGGTGCGCGATCTGACCGCCGAGGGCACGACCGTGCTCCTCACCACCCAGTATCTGGAGGAGGCCGATCAACTCGCCGACGACATCGCCCTGGTGGACCGCGGCCGGGTCGCACACACCGGGTCGCCGGCGCAGCTCAAGGCGCTCGTCGGGGCGCACGCCGAGGTCGTCGTGACGGACGCGGACGTGCTCGTGAGGGCGGCGGGCGTGCTCGACCGGCTCACGGGCGCGCAGCCGTCGTTCGACCACGAGCGGAACGCCGTCGGCGCGGTCAGCAAGGACCCGACGCTCACCCTCCCACTACTGGTGCGCGCACTGGACACGGCGGGCGTGCCGCTGCTCGACGTGAGCCTGCGGCCACCGACGCTGGACGACGTGTTCCTGCGGCTCACGGAGACCACGATCACGGCCACCACCACGGCCGACGACAAGGAGCGCGCCGCATGAGCATGCTGGCGTACGACGGGACCGCGATGCTGGGGCGCCAGTTGCTGCGGATGCGGAACAACCCGGGGCTGCTGATCCTCACCCAGACGATGCCGATCAGCATGCTGTTGTTCTTCGGCTATGTGTTCGGCAGCGCGCTGGCGATGCCGGGTGAGGCCTACCGGTCGTTCCTCGTGCCGGGCCTGCTGGTGGCGACCGCCGCGGGCGGCATCATGACCGGCATGTTCCAGGCGGCCCAGGACACGCACCGGGGCGTGACGAACCGCTTCCGTACGCTGCCGATGAGCCGGGCGGCAGTACCGCTCGGACAGGCCGCGGCGGACGTGGTGGTCACGGCCGTCGGGACGGTTCCGTTCCTGCTGGTGGGGCTCGCCGTGGGCTGGCGGATCGAGGGCGGCCCGCTGGAAGCGGCGGGAGCCGTCGGACTGTTGATGCTGTTCCGCTTCGCGTGCACCTGGGCCGGGATCTACCTCGGCCTGCTCACCCGGAACGAGGAGGCGGCCGGTCAGCTCGGCGGGGCGACCTTCCTGCTGCCGCTGCTGTCCAGTGCGTACATCCCGACGACGGGGCTGCCCGGGTGGCTGCGGACGGTCGCCGAGTGGAATCCGATCAGCGCGGTGGCGACGGCCCTGCGGGACCTGTTCGGCAACGCGCGCGTGCCCGACGAAGCGGCCTGGCCGGTGGCCCACCCCGTCGCGGGGTCACTCATGTGGTGCGCCGTGCTGCTCGGGATCTTCGTGCCGCTGGCCGTGCGTCAGTACGCGCACGGGGAGCGTTGAAACGGGGGGACGTACCGCGCTCGGGAACACACCTGGCGCCGCTGCGTGCCGTGGGGATGACGGACGACGAGTGCGCAGCGTGACGCCAGGGGCGGTGTGACCGCCCGAGCGCGGGCCCCTACCTGCCGCCGAACAGCGAGCGGCGCAGTCGGCGCAACGGTGCGAAGAGCGAGACGCGGCGCACGCGCGCTCCCCTGCCACTGCGGTCGTGCGGCTGACGCGCGGTCAGTTCACGCATCAGCGAGGTCGCCTCGACCGTCTCCCGCTGCGGGACGGCAGGACCGCCCAGCACCGACAGATGGCGGTCGAGGCGCGAACTGGTCGCGCTGCTCCCGCAGGTGATCGCAGGGACCCTCGCCCTGCTGCGCACTGTTATCTGTTCCATGTCACTCCCCACCCGTACGAGTCCACCCGGCCCGGGCAGGTTAACCCTATCGCCCCGCCCGGGCACTCGTGTATCGCGGTCACAGGATTCACCTTCCCCATAAGGGGGTTGACGATGTATCTCCGATTACTCTCCGAATCCAACAGATTTCAGGGCGAGTTGGACGATGGGCTGGGTGGTGGGCTGCGGTGACCCGCCGGCGGGCTCGACGGTTACGGCCAGTGACGTCGCGGAGGAGCCGAGACTGGTCGCGACCAGGGGCGTGTCGTCTTTGAGGAGCCCCAGGGAGCGTGGTTGCGCGCCCGGGCGCATGAGCCACAGCTGGTGCACTCGGCCGCCCGGCGGGGTGCTGTATCCGCCGAGGGTGACCACCGCGCTCCCCTCCGTCGCGGAAGCGATCACTCCGATTGTTCGGCCCCGCCCGTCCCGGCCGCTGCTCGCACGGGCGTCCGGAGCCGCCAGAACGTGGGCGATCTCACGTGACCGGTCCCGCTCGGCGTTCAGTTCGTCCTGGGTCCGGTTCGCCTGGACGGCGAACAGCGAGGCGACGACGAGGGCCGCGGCGGCGGTGGCCGTGGCGAAGGGCACGAACAGCGGGATCCGGCGCCGCACCCGCTGTCTCGGCGGCGGCTGGGCGCCCCACACGTGCGGCGGCAGCTGCGTCGCACGCGCGCGTGCCGGCTCGCGTGCCGCCTCCTGGGGCACCGGGTCCTGCGCAGTCGTCCGTACGGCGGCCATGACGCGGTCGCGCAGGGCGGCCGGGGCCGGGGCGGCCGTGGACCAGGCGAGCCGGACGGCGTCCTCGGACAGGGCGCGCACCTCGGCGGCGCAGCGGTCGCAGTCCTTCATATGCCTCTCGAAGCGGACCCGCTCCGGGGGTTCCAGGGCGTCGAGCGCGTAGGGCGCGGCGAGCGAGTGCAGGTCCTCGCGGCGGAAGAGGCTCATGCCACGCCTCCCAGGCACTCGCGCATCCGGGTCAGCCCGTCGCGCATGCGCGTCTTGACGGTGCCCAGCGGCAGGGAGAGCCGCTCGGCCACCTCACGGTAGGTGTAGCCCTCGTAGTAGGCGAGGGTGACGGACTGGCGCTGGAGTTCGGTGAGGCGGTCCAGGCAGCGGCGTACCCACTCGCGTTCGAGTCCCGCCTCGACCTCCTCGGTGACCTGGTCGAAGGCCGGGAAGTGGGCCCGCCAGGCCTCGCGCTGCTCGCGCTCTCCCGCCGCGCGGGCGCTGCGCACCCGGTCGACGGCACGGCGGTGGGCGAGGGTGAGGATCCAGGACAGCGCGCTTCCCCGGTCCGGGTCGAACTTCGTGGCGGACCGCCACAGTTCGAGCAGCACCTCCTGAGCCACCTCCTCCGACTGAGCCGGATCGCGCACCACACGCCGTACAAGACCGAACACCGGGCCGGACACCAGTCCGTACAGCTCCTCGAAGGCCTGGTGGTTCCCGCCCGCCACGAGCAGCAGCAGCTCGTCCGCCTCCACTCGTTCCCCCTCTCCGAGGCCGCATCGGGCCTGTCCCCTCACACGAGGTATTCGCAACGCACACACCTCCGGATGGGGTTACGGATCAACTCGCCGAAAACGCGGGTCTCCTGCGATGAAACAACATTCCAGTCGCGCCGTAAGAACGTTTGAGATTCGACCAATCCGCTCTGCCGACCGCTCCGAATGGTGTGTGTCAGGCAAGTTGGCACCGAGGACGGACGGCATGACACCTAGCTTCAGGACCGGCGCGGGGCGCCGGAGCATCGCGACTGTGATCTGTGCTGCGCTGGCCACCGGCGGGCTCACCGCCGCCGGTGTGACCGCGCTGGCCCCTGAGGAGGCCTCCGCCTCCAGTCACCGCGAGGCCCCACTGATCTCGGGGACACCGCAGTACGACAACACCGACGTGTACGCGTTCGTCAGCCCGGACAAGCCGGACACGACGACCATCGTCGCGAACTGGATCCCGATGGAGGAACCCGCGGGCGGACCCAACTTCTTCACGTTCGCCGAGGACGCCGAGTACGACCTGCGCATCGACAGCAACGGTGACGCGCAGGAAGACCTGCTGTTCCGGTACACGTTCAAGACGCACACGAAGAACGACAAGACGTTCCTCTACAACACGGGTCCGGTCGAGAGCCTCGACGACCCCGACCTCAACATCACGCAGACGTACGACCTCGAGCTGATCAAGCTGCGCGATCTGAAGGCGGTGTCGAAGACCAAGGTCGCCGACGACGTGCCGGTGGCGCCGTCGAACGTCGGCAAGGCGTCGATGCCGGACTACAACACCCTGCGCAAGCAGGCGGTCCACAAGCTCGCCGGGGGCGCCCAGACGTTCGCCGGGCAGGCCGACGACCCGTTCTTCCTGGACCTGAGGGTCTTCGACCTGCTGTACGGCGGGAACCTGTCCGAGGTCGGCAACGACACGCTCAAGGGCTACAACGTCAACTCGATCGCCCTGCAGGTCCCCAACAGCTTCATCGCCGAGTCGCACGAACAGCCGATCGTCGGCATCTGGTCGACGACGCAGCGCGAGAACGCCAAGGGCTACTACGCGCAGGTCTCGCGCCTCGGCATGCCGCTGGTGAACGAGGTCGTCAACCCGCTGAAGGACAAGGACAAGTTCAACGCGTCCGCCCCGCGGGACGACGCGCAGTTCCTGGAGAACGTCACCAACCCGGAGCTGCCCAAGCTCATCGAGGGGATCTACAAGATCCCGGCGCCCGACGAGCCCCGCAACGACCTGGTCGACGTGTTCCTCAAGGGAGTCAAGGACCTCAACCAGCCGCCGCATGTGACGCCGTCGGAGCAGCTGCGGCTCAACACGTCCATCAAGCCGGCCGCCAAGCCCAAGCGGCTGGGTGTCCTGGACGGTGACAACGCGGGCTTCCCGAACGGACGACGGCTCACCGACGACGTGATCGACGCGTCGCTCCAGGTCGTCGAGGGTGAACTGCTGGGCGCCAAGAACGACCTCGGCGACGCGGTGAACGAGAACGACAAGAAGTTCGGCAAGTCCTTCCCGTACCTGGCCAACCCGACCGAGGGTTCGCGCGGCCCGCTCGCCAAGGGCGTGGACGGCGGCAACGACGTCCGCAGCCAGCTGGGCGACGCGTTGCAGCCGGCCGGCGCGCAGGGCTCGGACGACATGCGCCTGATCGCCGCGTCCGCCGGGGCCGGCGCGGGCGGAATCGTCCTGATCGGCGCGGCCCTGATGTGGTGGCGCCGTATGCGGAACCGGGCGTACTGACCCGTTCCGCTCCCCCCGACTGGCGCGGCCCGTTCCCACCCATCCCCCACGGCACGGGCCGCGCCGTCTGCTCCCGCACCCGCACTTGCACAGCCGACTGAGGAGACCCATGCCTCCGCGTACGACGGACAGCGCACCGGAGAGGCGCGACGACGACCGCCCCCGCCCGGACCACGAGCCGGCCGTCGAGCCGGAGGCTGATGCCGCGGCCGGGCGTGCCGGGGAGGCCGGCGAGGCACAGGCCGGCGCGGAGGCCGCCCGGCCCGAGGGCGACAGCGCACCCCCCGCCGGCCAGGACGTCGACCAGCGCGTGGCCGCGATGCGGCGGACCGCCGACGGCGCGCGGCGCTGGCGGGCGGCTCATCTGGCCGGGTGCGCCGCACTGCTGGCCGTCGCGCTCACCGGTGGGGCCATCGCCTTCGGGGGTGCGGGAAACGGTCCGGCCGGAGGCGACGTGGCCGCCGTGTCCGCGGCCGGGGCGTTGTCGCCGGGCGCGCTGGCCCGGGGGGATCTAGACTCCGGGATCGCGTCCCTGCAGAAGCATCTCCGTGCCCAGCCGAGGGACTTCGGCAGTTGGGCCACCCTCGGCATCGCCTACGTCGAGCAGGCCCGGACGAAGGGCGACCCCTCGCGCTATCCGCAGGCCGAGCGTGCGCTGAAGCGGTCCCTCGGGCTGAAGCCCGGCAACGACCCGGCCCTGGCCGGCCAGGGCGCCCTCGCCGCGGCCCGGCACGACTTCCCCGGCGCCCTGAAGTACGCCGACCGGGCCCTGAAGCAGAACCCCTACAACGAACGTGCCCTGTGCACCCGTATCGACGCCCTCGTCGAACTCGGCCGGTACGACGAGGCCGAACAGGCCGCCGACACCGCCGACGACAGGCGCCCCGGCGTGCCCGTCTTCACGCGGTACGCGTACGTGCGGGAGCTGCGCGGCGACGTCCGCACGGCGCGTGACGTGCTGGAGCGCGCCCTGGACGCCGCCGACTCACCCGCCGACATCGCGTACGTCGCCACTTCACTCGGGCAACTCGCCTGGAACCAGGGCGACTACAAGGCGGCCCGCGACCACTATGCCCGCGCGCTCGCCGCCGACGACGCCTACCTGCCCGCCCTGGAGGGCCGCGCCCGCGCCGAGGCGGCGGACGGTGACCGCGCGGCCGCCGTCAAGGGGCTG
>KL569105.1:18832-21830 GCA_000715635.1 Streptomyces violaceus
CCGTCAAGGGGCTGGAGCAGGTCGTCGCCCGCTTCCCGCTGCCCGGCCCGCTCGTCGCCCTCGGCGAGCTGTACGAGGACCGCGGCGCCGACGGCGACCGGACGAAGGCCGGCGACCAGTACGCCCTCGTCGACGCCTGGACGGCCCTGGCCCGCGCCGGCGGTGTCAACGCCGACCTCGACTCGGCCATGGCCGCCGCCGACCACGGCGACAAGAAGGAGGCCCTGCGCTCCGCCCGCGCCGAGTGGGACCGCCGCCACAGCGTGCACACCGCCGACGCCCTCGCCTGGGCTCTGCACGTCAACGGCCGCGACGAGGAGGCCCTGCCGTACGCCCGCCGGGCCACCGCCACCGGCTACCGCAACGCCGCCTTCCTGTTCCACCGCGGGATCATCGAACGCGCCACCGGCGACGAGCGCGAAGCCCGCGACCACCTCAAGGCCGCGCTCGACCTGAACCCCGGCTTCTCACCCCTCGGCGCCCGCGAGGCCCGTACCGCGCTCAAGGACCTGGAGAAGAACCGGTGACCCTGCGCCGACTGTTCGCGTCCGGCGCCGCCGTCCTCACGGCCGCCTGCGCGCTCATTCTGCTGCCCGCCGCCACGGCGAGCGCCCACCCGCTGGGCAACTTCACCGTGAACCGCTACGACGGTCTCGTCGCCGCTCCCGGCGAACTCCGGGTCCAGCACGTCGAGGACCTCGCCGAGATCCCGGCGACCCAGGCGAAGTCGGACATCGAGCGGCTGGGCATCGCCCTGTGGGCCCGCGAGCGGTGCGCCACGGCCGCCGCGGACAGCAGTGTGACCGTCGACGGCCGCAGCGCCGCCCTCACCGCCGAGCGCAGCCGCGCCCGTGTGCGGCCCGGGCAGGCGGGGCTCGACACCCTCCGCGTGGAGTGCGAGCTGACGGCTCCCCTCCCGTCGGACAAGGAGAGCGTGTCCCTCGGCTTCCGCGGCGCGGGCGCCTCCTCCGGCCCCGGCTGGCGGGAGATCACGGCGCGCGGCGACCGTATGACCCTCACCGCGTCGGACGTACCCGAGAAGTCGATATCGGCCGAACTGACCAAGTACCCCGAGGAGTTGCTCTCCTCTCCGGCCGACACCGCGTCCGCCGCCCTGCGGGTGCGCCCCGGCGGGGCGGCTCTGGCCGAGGAGGAGTCGGACGCCCCCGCCGCCTCCGTGCTGCCACGCGGCGCCGACCGCTGGACGCGTGCCCTGGACGACCTGGTCGCCCGGCACGACCTCACCGCGGGCTTCGCCGCGCTGGCTCTCGGCATCGCCGTCGTCCTCGGCGCGATGCACGCGCTCGCCCCGGGCCACGGCAAGACCATCATGGCCGCGACGGCGGCGGCCCGGGGCGGTGCGGCCCGGATGAAGGACGTCCTGCCCATGGCCGCCTCGGTGACGGTCACCCACACCCTGGGCGTGGTCGCCCTGGGCCTCCTGGTCACGGCCGGCTCGGCGGCGGCCCCTTCGGTGATCGCCTGGCTCGGCGTCGCCAGCGGCCTGCTGGTGACCCTGGCGGGCGCGAGCCTGGTCCGCCGCGCGCTGCGCAGCCGCGCGCCTCACCCGCCCCCCCACAAGCATGACCACGATCACGACCACCGGCATGAGCACACCGGCCACGGCCACACGCACGACCACCACCATCACGATCACGATCACGCGCACGACGATCACCACCACCACGACCACGACCACCCGCACGACCACGCCCACCCCCACTCCCATCCGCACACGGTCGTGCACACCCACGGCGGCTTCACCCACTCCCACGCCGTCGCCCCCACCCTCCGCGGCACGATCCTCATGGGCTTCGCGGGCGGACTCGTGCCCAGCCCGTCCGCCGTGGTGGTGCTCGTCGGCGCCGCGGCCCTCGGGCAGGCCTGGTTCGGTCTTCTGCTCGTCGTCTCGTACGGCGTCGGGCTGGCGCTCACCCTGACGGCCGCCGGGTACGCCGTCGTCAAGGCGGGCAGCGGGATGACGCGGCTCCTGGACCGGCGCCCCCGCTGGACGGCGGGCCCGATGGCGGCCCTGATACGCCGCACCGCACCGCTCGGTTCGGCCTTCGCCGTGGTGGTACTCGGCGCCGGACTGGTGTTCAAGGGGGCGGCATCCGCACTCGGCTGAGCTACGTTCGTGAGAAAACAGGCGTCAGAGGGAAAACGGACGTCGTGAGGAAATCCGACCTCGTGGGGAAAACAGACCTCGTGGAGATTTCGCCCGGCTGCGAATGGGGGCTCCGTGTCCGAAGAACCGGGCCATGAGCGTGTGATCGCGGGCCGCTACCGGCTCCTGGCGCCGCTGGGCGAGGGCGGCATGGGGACGGTGTGGCGCGCCCGCGACGAGGTGCTGCACCGCGAGGTCGCCGTCAAGGAGGTGCGTGCCCCGGCCGGGCTGGCCGGCGATGACGTGCAGCGGATGTACGCCCGGCTGGAGCGGGAGGCGTGGGCGGCTGCCCGGGTCGCCAGCGGGAACGTGGTGACCGTATACGACGTGGCGACGGACGGCGGCCGACCGTGGATCGTCATGGAGCTGGTCCGCGGGCTCTCGCTGGCGGAGGTGCTGGACGCCGAGGGCCCGATGCCTCCGCAGCGGGCCGCCCACATCGGCGCCGAGGTGCTGGCCGCGCTGCGGGTCGCGCACGAGGCCGGGGTGCTGCACCGGGACGTGAAGCCGGCCAACGTGCTGATCTCGAACGACGGCCGGATCGTGCTCACCGACTTCGGGATCGCCATGGTCGAGGGCAGCTCCGCGCTGACCATGACCGGGGAGGTCATCGGCTCGCCCGAGTTCCTCGCCCCGGAGCGGGCGCTCGGCCGCACGCCGGGTCCGGAGTCCGACCTGTGGTCGCTCGGGGTGCTGCTGTACGCGGCGGTCGAGGGCCACTCCCCCTTCCGTCACGACACGCCGCTGAGCACGCTGCGCGCGATCGTCGACGAGGAGCTGCCGCCGCCGTACCGGGCCGGGCCGCTCGCCCCGGTCATCGAGGGATTGCTG
>KL569105.1:22033-24181 GCA_000715635.1 Streptomyces violaceus
GCCGCGGCCCGCGCCGAGCCCGCCGCCACGCCCCCGATGCCCTTCCCCGGGCAGCCGATGCCCTCCGGCTCGGGTGGGACGACGACGGCCGCCCGTCAGGATCGCGACCGCCGGACCGGCCGGGTGCTGGTCGCGGGCGTGGTCGCACTGGCCCTCGCGGTGGGCGGGCTGACGTACGCGCTGCTGAACCGTGGGGGCGGCGACGGCTCCGGGGACAACGACCGCGGGGCCGGGGCGAGTACGCCGGCCGAGACCGGCCCGAAGGAGAACACCGGGAGCGAAAAGTCGAGCCCCTCCCCGACGCCGAGCGAGACCGAGACCGAGAAGAGCAGTCCGCCGCCGCAGTCGGTGCGGGTGGCTCTGGAGGGCAGGCGCACGGACTACTCGGGCCCGTGCCCGCCGCCGAACGCCGAGGCGCCGCAGTTCACGGCGACGTTCACGGTGGGCCGGCTGCCGGCCGAGGTGCGCTACCGCTGGGTGACGCAGGACGGCTCGGCGCTCGACGGGGGCTGGAAGACGCTGTCGTTCCCGGAAGGGGACGGGCGTACGAAGCAGGACGCGGTGACCGTGACGACGGACGCGGAGAGCGGGGCGTTCGAGAACGAGATCAGCGTCGAGGTGCGGGAGCCGGTGCGGACGACGTCCGAGGGGGTGCCGTTCTCGGTGACGTGCGAGACGGAGACCCCGACGGACGGGGCCTCCCCTTCTCCTTCGGGCACGGACACGGATACCGGCACAGGCTCGGACTCGGACTCGGACTCGGACTCCGGATGACCGGTCAGTCGTTGGCGTTGAGCACCGGCAGATAGCCGCCCGACTGGCCGGGGGCCTTCGGGTGGTAGGACTCGCCGATGTTGAGCCAGCTGACGCTGTGCAGCCAGGAGTCGCCGGAGCAGATCTCGTGGCCGGTGAAGGTGGTGCGTACGTCGCCGAAGGTGAAGCCGTGGTCGGCGGCGCGCTTGGCGATGGCGGTGTCGAGGTGGTCGGCGGCGTCGTTGATGGCCTTCCGCTTGGCTTCGGAGAGGCCGAGGCAGGTGGTGCCGAGCTTGTAGAAGCGGGGGTAGCCGAGGACGACGACGCGTGCGTTGGGTGCCTTGGAGCGGATCGCCGAGTACACGCCGTCGAGCTTGCCGGGCAGCGTGGAGTCGACGTACGCCCGGGCGGTGTTGATGCGGGACAGGCAGGCGCTGTCGGACTGGGTCACACAGGTCGTCATGACGTCGGCGAATCCTGCGTCGTTGCCGCCGACGCTGAGGGAGACGAGGGCGGTGGCACTGCTGAGCGGGCCGAGCTGACCGGACAGAACATCACCCGTTCGGGCGCCCGAGCAGGCCGTGAAGTCGAACGTCGAGGGTGAGTGGGCGGCGGCCCAGAGGTAGGGGTAGGCCTTCGTGCTGCGCTTGCAGTCGCCGCTGGAGCTGATGTAGCTGCCGGCGCCCACTCCGGAGGAGTAGGAGTCACCGAGCGCCACATAGCCGCCAGTTGCCGCGAGTGAGGACGCCTGCGCCGTCGCTGCCCCGGTGAGGGCGGTGCCGACGGCGAGGAGGAGCGAGCTCACGAGGACGACAAATCGGGAACGTCTCATGGAACCTCCCTTTAGCAGGATCTCTGCCATAACCGTCGTAGCAGCTACGCGTGTTGACAGGAAGTGTCCATGCCAAGTCTGTTGCTTTGTTGCGTGCTCATGACAGATTTGTTGACTAGTGCTCAACTCTCTTGTTCTACGCCGGTAGATGGTCGACGCTTTACTCCGACCGGGAGCGGAACGCGACGCTCCCGGCCGGGTGCGCGAGCACGCGCACCACCCCCACATGACGCGCGCCCCACCCAGGCGCGCGCCGCCTAGAGGAGGACTCCCTCGTAATGGCACAACTGCGTAGCAAGAGACTCGGACTCGCCGCGATCACCTTGTCGGCGACCGCCGCCCTCGTGGGCGGGCTCACCGCCCTCCCCGCCCAGGCCGCTCCCGCCGAGGGCCGGGTGCTCGCCGCGGACTCCGCGACCGCGATCAAGGACAGCTACATCGTCACGCTCAAGAAGAGCGCGGGGCTGAAGGCATCCTCGGCCGCGGGCAAGGGCCTGGTGAAGGAGTACGGCGGCACGGTGGAGAAGACCTTCGGCAAGGCGCTGAACGGCTACTCCGCCACC
>KL569105.1:24471-28258 GCA_000715635.1 Streptomyces violaceus
CCGCCGACCCGGCCGTGGCCACGGTCGAGCAGAACCAGCGTGTGCAGCTCGCCGCCACCCAGACCAGTGCTCCCTGGGGTCTGGACCGTATCGACCAGACCTCGCTCCCGCTCTCCGGCACCTACACCTACCCGGACAGCGCGGGCAGCGGCGTGACGGTCTATGTGATCGACACCGGTGTGCGCATCACCCACCAGCAGATCAGCGGCCGTGCCGCGCACGGTTACGACGCCGTCGACGGCGACAACAACGCCTCCGACGGCAACGGCCACGGCACCCACGTGGCCACCACGATCGCGGGCACGACCTACGGTGTCGCCAAGAAGGCGAAGATCGTGGGCGTGCGGGTGCTGAACAACAGCGGCTCCGGCACCACGGCCGGTGTGATCGCGGGCATCGACTGGGTGACGCAGAACCACTCCGGCCCCTCGGTCGCCAACATGTCGCTCGGCGGCGGCGCCTCGGCCTCGCTGGACACGGCGGTCCGCAACTCCATAGCCGGCGGCGTCACGTACGCCGTCGCCGCGGGCAACAGCAGCACCACCGCCTCCTCGTCCTCCCCGGCCCGGGTCGCCGAGGCCATCACGGTCGGCGCCACCACCAACACCGACGCCAAGGCGAGCTACTCCAACTACGGCTCGGCCCTGGACATCTTCGCGCCCGGCTCGTCCATCACGGCCGGCTGGCACACCAGCGACACCGCGACCAACACCATCTCCGGCACCTCGATGGCGACCCCGCACGTCGCGGGCGCGGCGGCGGTCTACCTGGCGGGCCACACCTCCTCCACCCCGGCCCAGGTCGCCTCGGCCCTGGTCGCCGGCGCCAGCACCGGCAAGGTCACCAGCGCGGGTTCGGGCTCGCCGAACCGGCTGCTGAAGCTCGTGCCGTAACCCGCACGGACCCAAGCACCTGAAGAACCGTTCCCCGGAGGCTCGACCCGCCTCCGGGGAACGGCTGTTTCCGTGACCGGAACCTTTCAACTTGCGACTCATAAAACACAGTACGTAACGACCAAACCAACAAAAACGTGAGAGGCCGTTCCAGGTCTTGCCATACGGGTTCAATCGTCAATACCGTCATACATCTCACCCGCATCGGTCCGTCAGCAAGCGGCTCTAGGGGAGGGCTCAAGGACCGCGACGAACCGGCGCGGGGCGCGGTAGGGGGGTGCCGTGCTCGGTGACCGCAACATGTGACCGAGCCGTGCCGCGCGGTCGGCTGCCGTTTTTCGCTGCCGGCCAGCTTTGCCAGCTCACCCGGCGTGCCCGAAGCTCCATCTCGGCGTGCCACGGGTGAGAACCCCCCTTTCGAACCGGATTGGATCCGGACTGCCCTGGGGGGGCGGTCCACCGGACGAGAGGGACCAGACTCATGAGCTCAGTTCTGCAGCCGGCCGCGGCGGAGCAGTATCCGCCGACCGCCGGGAAGTACCGGCCCGTCTCCTCTCACCTGGCCATCGCGCCGCCGGTGAGCGTGGTGATCCCGGCCATGAACGAGGCGGAGAACCTTCCGTACGTCTTCAAGTCCCTGCCCGACTGGATACACGAAGTGGTCCTGGTCGACGGCAATTCCACCGACAACACCGTCCAGGTGGCCCGCGAGCTGTGGCCCGAGGTCAAGGTCGTCGAGCAGCGCGGCAAGGGCAAGGGCGACGCCCTGATCACCGGCTTCCAGGCCTGCACCGGCGACATCATCGTGATGGTCGACGCGGACGGCTCGGCCGACGGGGGCGAGATCCTGTCGTACGTCTCCGCCCTGGTCTCCGGCGCGGACTTCGCCAAGGGCTCCCGCTTCGCCAACGGCGGCGGCACCGACGACATGACCTTCATCCGCAAGCTCGGCAACTGGGCGCTGTGCACGGTCGTCAACCGTAAGTTCGGCGCCCGCTACACCGACCTGTGCTACGGGTACAACGCGTTCTGGCGCCACTGCCTCGACAAGATCGACCTCGACTGCACCGGCTTCGAGGTCGAGACCCTGATGAACATCCGCGTCGTCAAGGCCGGGCTCAAGGTGCAGGAGATCCCCAGCCACGAGTACCTGCGCATCCACGGCACCAGCAACCTGCGGGCCGTGCGGGACGGGCTGCGTGTGCTGAGGGTGATCCTCCAGGAGCGCTCCAACCGCCGTGCGCTGCGCCGCCGTTCGCCCCAGTCGCCGATGCTGGACGCGATGCGGGGAGAGGTGTCTTGAGCGGTCCCGGCATCTCCGTCGTGATCTGCGCGTACACCGAGGACCGCTGGGAGGACATCCTCGCGGCGGTCTCCTCGGTGCGGGCGCAGTCACGGCCGGCCCTGGAGACGCTGCTGGTCGTCGACCACAACGAGACGCTCCGGGAGCGGCTGGCCAAGGAGTACAAGGAGACCTCCGACGGCGCTGTGGTGCGGGTGCTCGCCAACACGGGCCCCCGCGGCCTGTCCGCGGGCCGCAACACCGGGATCGCGGCGGCACGCGGCGAGATCGTCGCCTTCCTCGACGACGACGCCGTGGCCGAGCGCGACTGGCTGCGGCACTTCGCCGAGGCGTACACCGACCCGCGGGTGATGGCGGTCGGCGGGCGCACGGTGCCGGTCTGGGCGTCGGGGCGGCGTCCGGACTGGTTCCCTGAGGAGTTCGACTGGGTGGTGGGCTGCACCTACCGGGGCCTGCCGCGCGGCCGGGTCCGGGTGCGCAACGTGCTCGGGGGCAACGCCTCGTTCCGCCGCACCGCCTTCGACGCGGCGGGCGGCTTCGCCACCGGCATCGGCAGGGACGGCGACAAACGCCCGCTGGGCTGCGAGGAGACGGAACTGTGCATCCGCCTCAGCCGCGCCCGGCCCGACGCGGTGCTGCTGATCGACGACCGGGCGGTGATCCACCACCGGGTGCCCGAGGTCCGCGAGCACTTTCGCTACTTCCGTACGCGTACCTACGCCGAGGGCCTGTCCAAGGCCCTGGTGGCCCGAAGTGTCGGCGCCGGGAAGGGACTCGAGTCGGAGCGCCGGTACACGTCCCGGGTGCTGCCGGCCGGGGTGGCCCGGGGGCTGCGGGACGCCCTGCTGGCCCGGCCGGGCGGTGCCGGGCGGGTGGGCGCGATCGTCGCCGGGGTGGTCACGGCGGCGGGCGGGTACGTGGTGGGGAGCGTGCGGGCCCGCCGGGGCGGGGCCACGTTCTCGGTGCCCGAGGTGGATGCGACGCGGCCGTCCGGGCCGGCGGAGGTGCGGGTCCGTGAGTGACGTACGCGTTCCGATCCTCATGTACCACGCGGTCGCGGCCGATCCGAACGACGCGACCCGCGCCCTGTCCGTGACCCCGGAGGCGTTCGCCGAGCAGATGGCGGTGCTCGCGGACCGGGGTCTGACGCCGGTCACCACGGCCGGTCTCGCGGCGGGCTGGCGCTCCGGCCGCCCGCTGCCCGAACGGCCGGTCCTCATCACGTTCGACGACGGCTACGAGGGCGTGCACCAGCACGCGCTGCCCGTGCTCGCCAAGCACGGCTTCCCGGCCACGTTGTTCGTCTCGACCGGGTGGATCCAGGGGCCGTACGACACCGGCGGCGGCCTGGACACCATGCTGGACTGGGACCAGGTGCGCGAGCTCGCCGCGGCGGGCGTCGAGATCGGCGGTCACAGCCACAGCCATCCCCAGCTCGACCAGGTCTCCGATGCCACGCTGCGGTTCGAGCTGATCCACTGCAAGGAGATCGTCGCGGACCAACTGGGCAGCGTTCCGGCCTCGTTCGCCTACCCCTACGGCTACTCCAGCCGCCGGGTCCGGCAGGCGGTGCGCGAGACGGGCTACGCCC
>KL569105.1:28425-30063 GCA_000715635.1 Streptomyces violaceus
AGGCGGTGCGCGAGACGGGCTACGCCCAGGCACTCGCCGTCGGCAACGGCCTCGCGCACCGCGCGCAGGGGCCGTACGCCCTGCGGCGGGTGACGGTGCGCCGCGGCACCGGCATCGACGAGTTCGAGCGGGTGGTCGAGGGCCGCGCGATCACCCGTACGTTCGCCAGGGACCGTGCCCTGACCAAGGGGTACGCCCTGGTCCGCAGGACCCGGCAGGCACGCCGGCTGGTGTCCCGCTTCGGGGTCTGACCTGCGCAGGCTTCGGGGTCTGACCTGCGCAGGAGGAACCTGCCGCGTGCACCGGGAAACCGGGTGCACGCGGCGCCCCTGTGCCGGATCATGGCGGCATGTCTGGAAACCCGCACGAGGCGCTGCCGATCCGGCTCAACGTCGACGACTCCGACTCCCCGTCCGATGTCGTCGACGCGCTGTTCCTCGGCCGCTTCGCGACGGGCGAGCAGCCGTACTCCCACGCGGCGAACATCGACCGCGTACGGTCCGGGGCGACGCTGATGCCGTCCGGCGCCCGGGTGCTGCGCGTCGCCCGGGACGACGACCGCAGCGCCACGCTGGCGGAGGGCGACGGCTGGACGCTGCTGGTCTCCCGCTGGAACCGGGGCGCCGACGTCACGGTCACGGCGACCAGCGCGGAGCTGGCGCAGAAGGTCCTCGACCAGGCCACGGACGGCGCGGCGGACGAACCCGAACCGCAGCCGGAGAACGTCACGATGGGCTTCTGGTACGTCTCCCCGCGCCGCGGCCCGCACCGCACGACCCGCCAGATCGCGGCGGGCACCTGGGACGAGGTGCGGCCCAACTACACCGCGCCGGTGGCGGACGCCATGGACCGCCTGATGAAGACGACCCCGGAGGACATCGCGGGCCGGCTGCTCCTGCTGCACGGCCCGCCGGGCACCGGCAAGACGTCCGCGCTGCGCACCCTGGCCCGTTCCTGGCGGGACTGGTGCCAGGTGGACTGCGTCCTGGACCCCGAGCGGCTCTTCTCCGACGTCGGCTATCTCATGGACATCGCGATCGGCGAGGAGGACGCGACGGGCAAGGGCCGCTGGCGGCTGCTCCTGCTGGAGGACTGCGACGAGCTGATCCGCGGCGAGGCCAAGCACACGGCCGGCCAGGCGCTGTCGAGGCTGCTGAACCTGACGGACGGACTGCTCGGCCAGGGCCGCAACGTCCTGGTCGGTGTCACGACCAACGAGGATCTGGAGCGCCTGCATCCCGCCGTCGTCCGCCCCGGCCGCTGCCTCGCCCGGATCGAGGTGGGTCCGCTGACCCGCCGGGAGGCGGTGAGCTGGCTGGGCCACGAGGACGGCGTCGGCCGCGAGGGCGCGACCCTGGCCGAGCTGTACGCGCTGCGCCGGGGCACGTCCCCGACGGCCCTGCCGGAGCCGCGCGGGGACGCCGACGCGGGGCTCTATCTCTGACCCGGTCCTCCATCTCTGGGGGCCCGACGGGTGCCGGTGTTTTGATGGGGGTATGACCCTGTTCGTCGGCACGTCCGGGTGGCAGTACAAGGACTGGCGGGACGTCCTGTACCCGTCCGGGCTGCCGATGCGGCTCTGGCTGGAGGAGTACGCGGGGCACTTCGCCACCGTCGAGATCAACAACGCCTTCTACC
>KL569105.1:30277-32085 GCA_000715635.1 Streptomyces violaceus
GTCGAGATCAACAACGCCTTCTACCGGCTGCCGGCGCGGGAGACCTTCGAGGACTGGCGGGGGCGGGTGCCCGGGGACTTCGTCGTCGCGGTCAAGGCGAGCCGCTATCTGACCCACATCAAGCGGCTCAAGGACCCCGAGGAGCCGGTGCACCGCCTGATGAGCCACGCGGCGGGCCTGGGCGACCGCCTCGGCCCGGTCCTGCTCCAGCTCCCGCCCAGCCTGCGCGCCGACCCGGGCCTCCTGGACGCCTGCCTCGCCTGCTTCCCCGCCTCGACCCGGGTCGCGGTCGAGCCCCGCCACGACTCCTGGTGGACACCGGAGGTCCGCGCGGTCCTGAGGGCCCGGGGCGCCGCCCTGTGCTGGGCCGATGTCCTGGCCCGTCCCGCGACGCCGCTGTGGCGCACCACCGACTGGGGTTACGTCCGCTTCCACCAGGGCCGCGCCCGCCCCTGGCCCCGCTACGGCCGGCGCTCCCTGGCCACCTGGCTCGACCGCATCGCCACGACCTGGCCCGACGGCGAGGACGTCTACGCGTACTTCAACAACGACCCGGGGGGCGCGGCGGTGGAGGACGCGAGGACGTTCGCGCGGGTGGGGAGGTCGGCGGGCCTGGAGATCACACGGACACCTGAGCGTCTGGCGCAGGCCGGCTGAGCCGGACACTCTTCTCTGCCGCGGCGTCGCTCGCCACGACGGTGTGCGGCGGAAGGCCGTACGTCGGCTGCGGCGCCGTTGTGGCCGGTCGCGCAGTTCCCCGCGCTCCTTGAGGGCGTCGCCCTAGGGGCGCGGGGAACTGCGCGAACAACCCCCACCGGCCCGCACCCGGACGACAGCCGTACGCTCCCGCACAAGCGCGATCCGGCGGTGCCGATCCCTGCCCGGCCGACAGCCCAACCCGACCAGCAGCCCGACGCCCTACCCCCCGTAAGCCGCCCGCAGGGCATCCCGTACCGCCGCCAGCGCATCGGCCTCCGTGAGCCCGAGCCGCCGGGCCCGCTCCACATAGGCCTGCGCCGCGGTCGCCAGCTCCCGGTCCGCTGCCGAGCCGGCGGCGGCCACGAAGGTGCCGTTGCGCCCCCGCGTCTCGATCACGCCGTCCGCCTCCAACGCCCGGTACGCCTTGGCGACCGTGTTCGCGGCCAGTCCCAGCGACTCGGCCAGCCCCCGCACGGTCGGCAGCCGGTAGCCCACCGGCAGCGCCCCCGACCGGGCCTGCTCGGAGATCCGCGCCCGCACCTGCTCGTACGGCGGAGCGCTGTCATCGATGTCGATCTTCAACGTCACAGGCCAATTGTCCCGTACCCGACGGAAAATAAGAGGCACCCGGGGTGCGCCCCCGCGTAACGTCCGCCTCCATGACCATGATCGTGCGCGACCTGCGACCCGACGTCCGAGCCGATGCCGAGGGGTTCTCCGACACCCGTCGCCTCGCCCTTCCCTACATGTTGTCCACCCCCGAGTCCGTGGTGCACACCCTGACGCACGCCCATCCGGACGCCCGCTTCGGACAGCTCATCGCCGAGGAGGACGGCGAGATCATCGGCACGGCCCAGATCAGCGTCGCCCACGACAGCCCGGAACCCGGCCAGGGCTCCGCCAACATCTACGTACGCCCCGACCGCAGACGCCGGGGCGCCGGTTCGCTCCTGCTGCGCACCGCCGAGGAACGCCTGGCCGCACTGGGCGTCAGGAAGCTGTTCGCCTGGGTGCTGGACGAGCCGGAGAACCTCGCCTTCGCCGAGCGGAACGGCTTCCGGGCCAGCCGCTCCGCCTACTTCCTGCGCCTGGACCTGGCAGCCGGCCTG
>KL569105.1:32278-35803 GCA_000715635.1 Streptomyces violaceus
CCGCCGGCGGGCGTCGAGCTGCGTACGGCCGCCGACTTCGCGGACGACCCGCGCCCCGTGTTCGAGCTGGACGCGGAGACGTCGTCGGACGAACCGAGCGACATCGACGTCGAGTTCACGGACTACGAGGCCTGGATCGAGGAGAACTGGAAGCACCCGCTCCTCGATCGCGAGCTGACCACGGTCGCGATGGTCGACGGCAGCCCCGCGGCCTTCAGCGTGGCGTACACCGACGGCGGCACCCGCTACGCCACCGCCATGACCGGCACCGCCCGCGCCTTCCGCGGCCGGGGCCTGGCCAAGCTCGCCAAGAACGACTCCCTGCATCGGGCCCGCGCCGCCGGGTACACGGAGGCGTTCACCGGCAACGACACCGGGAACGACCCGATGATCGCCATCAACAAGTGGTTCGGCTACGAGATCTGTGCGAAGGAAGTGCGCCATGTCCGAGAACTCGGCTGACCGGCCCGGCGAGGTGGACGTCGTACTCGTCAAGGCGGGCCGTACGAAGATCCGTTACACCGGCGAGCTGCTGACGGACGACGGCACCCGCGTCGCGGTCCGCGCCCCGTGGGCGGGCAGCGGGGTACGCGACTTCGGGTTCGTCCGCTTCGAGCCCGGGGACGTCTTCACGGAGTACTACTGGCGTGACCGCTGGTACGCGGTGAAGGAGGTCCGCTCCGCCACGGGCACGCTGAAGGGCTGGTACTGCGACATCACCCGCCCGGCCCGGCGCTCCGGCCCGGAGCTGGTCGTCGAGGACCTCGACCTGGACCTGTGGCGCTCCGCCGACGGCACGGACGTACGCCGCCTGGACGAGGACGAGTTCGCCGACAGCGGCCTGTCCGAGACGGACCCCGAGGCCGCGGCCGCCGCCCTGGCCGCGCTCGACGAACTGGAGGCGCTGGCCCGCGGCGGCGACTTCGCCGCGCTCCTGGCCTGAGCCCCCGCCGTCCCCCGCTTCAGCCCGTCACCACGACCACCGCGTACCGCTCGTCCGCCACCTCCCCGCCCCACAGCAGCGGATCGTCCGACAGCCGCTCCACACGCGCCTGCCCGGCGACCGGGGCGAGGAGGGCGGTGAGCCGCTCCACCGGTATACCGACCGGGGCGACCGTCCCCCACACGCCCTCGACCAGCACGAGCCGCCCTCCCGGCCGCAGCAGCCCGGCCCAGTGCCGCAGGGCGCGGCCGGGGTCGGGCAGGGCCCACAGGACATGCCGGACGAGCACGGCGTCGAAGCGCTGCTCCCCGATCGGCGGCGCCGCGGCGTCGCCGACGAGGAACACCGCGTCACGCCCGGCCAGTTTCTCCCTCGCGAGCGTCACCATCGCCGGGGAAAGATCCACGCCCGTCACCCGGTGTCCCTGCTCGGACGCGAGGAGCGACAGGCTGCCGGTGCCGCAGCCGAGATCGAGAACGTCACCCGCGTGCCCGGGCAGCCAGCCGCGCAGCCGCCCGTCCCAGGCGCGGCGCACCCCGGGGTCGCGCAGCCCGTGGTCCGGCTCCTCGTCGAAGGAGGCGGCCCGCTCGTCCCAGTCCACGTCGGGGCGGGCGGTGTTCGCCGAGGTCACGGGTTCACCGTCGTTCGTCATGCGCCCAAGAGTGACACCCGCCACTGACAGTCGAATGGTGACAGCCGCCACAGACAGACCGGGAGCGATGAGGAACTCTCCCCCGAAAGGTCTACCTCCGTGAGAACGCGGAACCCGGTAGCCCCTAAGGAGGCAGCCATGCGCCGTGTGACCGTGCAGAAGCCCCTGAAGAAGTCGGACGTCCGCAGGGTCCGCGAGGAGGCCGAGGAGTGCCCTGGCGGGCGCCCGGAGGTCCGCAAGGACGTCGCACGCACGTGGTGGCCGGACAGCTGACCGGCCGGTGCCGATCATGAGACGGGTTCAGAGCAGCCGCTTGCGGTAGTGGACACGGTCGTAGGGGCCGTCCACACGGCGCTCCACCAGCTCGTAGCCGTACCTCGGGTAGATCTTCTGGTTCTCCCACATCATCGCGTTCGTGTAGAGCCTGATCTCGGACAGGCCCAGCGCACGCGCGCGTGCCTCGACGAACCGAAGCAGCCGTCGCCCCACTCCCCTGCCGTGCGCGGTGGGGTGGACGGCGATGATGTCGAGGAAGAGATGGTCGTCGAAGGCCTCGACCACGACGAGGCCGGTCACGGGCTCACCCGTCACGAACACCTTCCCCGCGGCCACGTTCGCCGCGTGGTCCTCCTCCATGGGCTGCGGCACCCGGCCGATGCGCTCGACGTAGGGGCGGAAGGCCGCGTCGATCACGCCCTCGACGACCGGTACGTCGGCGGCTCCGGCCGGCCGGATCTCCTCGTCTGCCATGCCGCGACGGTACCTACCTGATGCCAGTCTGAGCACTCCCTTAACGCGGCCATAAGGATCTCCTCCACCCGTCCTCAGCAGGCGATTTCACGGTTCTCCGGGGCTAGCTTCGGATCACCCCACGGGATCCGGCCCACTCGGGCCCGGCCCTGTCCCATGAAACCGTTTCGAGGAGTTCCCGCATGCCCGCACGCCGCATGCCCGCACGCCGCGTCGCAGCCACCGTCGCCGCCCTCGGCAGCCTTCCGCTCGCCCTGACCGCGCTGACCGCCACGCCGGCGGCCGCGCACGGCTCCATGGGCGACCCGGTCAGCCGTGTCTCGCAGTGCTACGCCGAGGGCCCCGAGAGCCCGAAGTCGGCCGCGTGCAAGGCGGCGGTCGCGGCGGGCGGCACGCAGGCCCTCTACGACTGGAACGGCATCCGCATCGGCGACGCGGGCGGACGGCACCGGCGGCTCATCCCGGACGGCAAGCTGTGCAGCGCGAACAACGCGCAGTTCAAGGGGCTCGACCTGGCCCGCGCCGACTGGCCCGCGACCGGCGTGCGCAGCGGCTCGCACACCTTCAAGTACCGCGTGACGGCACCCCACAAGGGCACCTTCAAGGTGTACCTCACCAAGTCCGGCTACGACCCGGCCAAGCCGCTGGCCTGGAGCGACCTGGATCTGAAGAACCCGGTGGCGACGTCCACCGACCCGGCCGCCACGGGCGGTTTCTACACCTTCTCCGGCACCCTGCCCGAGCGTTCGGGCAGACATCTGCTGTACGCGGTCTGGCAGCGGTCGGACAGCCCGGAGGCGTTCTACTCCTGCTCGGACGTCACCTTCGCAGGCGGCGACAGTGCGGCGGGCGGCACCGCCCCGGCCCCGACGGCCTCCGCTCCCACCAAGGAGCAGATCGACGCGGGCAACGACAAGTCGACGATCGAGCACCACGGGCACGGCGACAACGACCCCAGCACCTCGGCCGAGCCGGCCGGTGCCCCGGAGAGCACCGCACCGAACCGGCCCAAGGGGGCCGAAGTCGCTCCCAACCAGCCGAAGGCGGCCGGTGCCACCGAGAACCTCGCCGAGACGGGCGGCGACAGCAGCACGACGTACCTCGCGATCGGCGGCGCGGCCGCGCTGGCACTCGGCTCGTCGGCGCTGTTCCTGTCGGCCCGGCGCAGGGCGGTGAGCGG
>KL569105.1:36054-36884 GCA_000715635.1 Streptomyces violaceus
CAGGCCCCGAAACGTTTCCCCTACACGTGTCAGTCGAACGCCGACGCACAGGTGGTGGGCCTGGCATGCCCCGGATCCAGGGCGTTGGCCACCTCGTGGAAGGCGATCCGGTCGAACAGCCCGATGGCCACGTGCTCGGACAGATCGACGGGGCACAGGTCCTGGAGCAGGACGTTGCGCACGTCCGGCCCGCTCAGGTACTGGCTGCGCCACGGCGTGACCACCTCGTCGTACTTGGTGGCGATGACGGTGTAGCGCACGCCGGGCACGGTGTCGCCGCCGGCGTTCAGCCGCTTGAGGAAGTCGGAGCCGGCGACCTGGTCGGCGAGGGCGGGGGTGTTCTTCGCCAACAGGTCCGCGGCGCCCGGGAAGTAGGGCAGCAGGTTGGCGAAGCCGTTCAGGGTGGTGCCGTGATTGCTGGGCGCGATGCCTACCAGGGCGTTCACCCGGGCGGCACCGCCGAGGAACCGCAGGTAGTAGCGGGGCATCATGCCGCCCTGCGAGTGTCCGACGACGTCGGTCTCGGCGGCGCCGGTCGCGGCGAGCACCTTGTCGACGAAGTCCTTCAGCTGTGCGGCGGACTTCTCGACGGGCCCGAGGCCGTGGAAGAAGGGGACGCCCTCGAGCTGGCCGTAGTCGAGGGAGAAGACGCAGTAGCCGCGGACCTTCAGATAGGGGGCGAGGCCCAGCCAGTTGTCGACGGAGTTCCCGAGGGTGCCGTGGACCAGGACGACGGGGCGGGGATGGGCGGCGGACGGCTTGCAGGAGTAGTCGTTCCAGCCGGCGCTCGGGGCGGCGGCCGCCCGTGCGGCTGTCTCTTATACACATCT
>KL569105.1:37096-42111 GCA_000715635.1 Streptomyces violaceus
GGCGGGGACGGTGACGACCGCGGCGGTCAGCAGCAGCGCGGCCAGGGGTCTGAGCACTCGTTTCCAGGGCAGCATCGAGTGATCTCCTTGCGGGTCAAGGGAGGTGCGACGGCACGACGCCCTGTGATCCGGATCACGAGGATGCTGTTCACTCGTCAAGTTACGAGCGAGTAGTCAAACTGGGAAGTTACGCGTCAGTAAAAACTTCCAGCGACAACCGACGCCGGCCGGCCCACCTGACGCCCCCTCACCAGGCGGGCCGCACAGGACCTCGCGGCGCGATCCGCGACAACTGCTCCTGCAGCACCCGCACCTCCCCCTCCCCCAGCACCGCGCCCCACTCCCGCACCGCCTCCGCAGCCGCCTCCTCGGCGGCCCGCGTGCAGGCCCACCCCCGCGCGGTGAGCACGATCAGCCGCGCCCGCGCGTCCCCGGGGTGCGCCCGCCGTTCGGCGTATCCCTTGCGCACCATCTCGTCGACGAGCTGGCTCGCGGCCTGCTTGGTCACCCCGAGATGGACGGCGAGGTCGGTGACCGTCGCGCCGTCCGGAGCGAGCCGGGCGAAGGCGAAGCCGTGCGCGGGCCGCACCCCCTCGAAGCCGCGCGCGACCACGCCCTCGTGGATGCGTTGCGTAAGCCCGCCGGCGGTGGCGAGCAGGGCGGCGGACAGGGCCATGGCCTCGGAGTTCTGCACGCATGCAATGAAACACCCTTGACGTGACGGTCAAGCAGCTTGACCATATAGTCAAGTTACTTGACCAACTAGTCGACCGGAGGCAGCCATGCCCGTCATCCGCTCCTCGGAAGCCGTCACGCACGAGATCCACGGCGCCCGTTTCGTCTCGTACGCCACACCGCTGAGCGGGAGCAAGGAGCTGTGCGCCTGGCGCGGTGAGATTCCCGCCGGTCTCAAGGCTCCCGCGCACACGGTCAGCCGGGAGGAGATCTTCCATCTGCTCGACGGCGAGCTGCTGATCGCCCTCGACGGCCGCACCGACCGGATCGCGGCGGGCGACACGGTGATCATCAACCCCGGCGCCACCCTGACCGTCGAGAACCCCACCGACCGGACCGCGCACTCCTGGGTCACCACCTCCATCGGTCTGGAGGCCCGCCTGGCCGACGGCACCCGCATCGCGCCGCCGTGGGCCAACTGACGTCACGTGGAAGGATTCACGCCGCCAGTCCGCCTAGTCCCCCGGGCATCACCGCCCGCGGCCCGAACTTCGCTCGCGCGCGGTCCGCGACCTCCTCGACGCGGCGGGTCTTCTCGTCCACGGGGTCGAAGGTCAGCTGGTAGGAGGCCTGGTCGGCGGGGTCGAGCCCCTCGGCGCGCAGGACGATCGCACGCACCCGGGCGCGCTGCAGACCGAGCGCCTCGTACATGCCGTACGCGGTCCTGGTCAGCGCCGGCGAGTGCGCGGTCGGTTCGGTCAGCGTGCGGCTTCGGGTGGTGGCCGACCGGTCGGCGTAGCGCACGGTGAGAGTGAGCGTGCGGCAGACCTTGTCCAGGGCGCGCAGCCGGGCGCCGATCTCCTCGGCGGCCGACAGCAGCGCCCGGCGGTGCCGGTCCGGGTCCACTTCGTCGCGCTCGAAGGGGCGTTCCGTCGCGAGCGAGCGGGAGACGGCGTTCGGGACGACCCGGCCGCGGTCGACGCCGTTCGCCTTCTCGTGCAGCTCGCGGCCGGCCTTCGCGCCGACCAGCCGCTGGAGCGTGGACAGCGGCGCGGCGGCGACCAGGCCGAGGGTGTCGAGGCCGTAGTCGCCCAGCGTACGGGCGGTCGCGGTGCCGACGCCGGGCAGCGCGGCGACGGGCTTCTCCGCGAGGAACTCCGCGATGGCGTCCCGCCCCTCGGGCACCGCGGACGTCACCCCGGGCACGGCGTCGCCCAGCGCGACACGGGCCAGCATCGGCCCGGGTCCGGCGCCGATCACGCAGTCGACGCCGTACAGCGCGAGCGACCGCACCCGGATCACCGAGGCCAGTTCGACGGCGTCCCGTCCGAAGTACCGCTCGGCGCCCCGCAGGTCGGCCAGTGCCCCGTCCGGTGGCAGGGCCTGGACGACGGGCGTGAACTCCTCGAGCATCCCGAGCAGTCGGGGCAGATCGGCCTCGCGTGTCGGAGGCAGCTGGAAACGTACGCAGAGGATGGTCATCCCGCACTCCCCGGACTCTGGTGCCACAACTTCCGTCCCACCGCGGGTCCTTCGCCCGCGGGACGCAGATCGGCCCAGGGGTGCATCTCGTACCCCGTGGGCATGCGGATCTTCCGCTGCTCCATCGGATCCTGGGCAGCGGAGTCCGCCGGTTCGGGTGCCCCCTCCGAGCCGGCCAGCCGGGCCGCGACGCCCTCCAGGCCCTCCTCCCGGCGCACCTCCAGCAGTTCCGCGAGATTCCAGGCGGCGGCGCCCACCACGCTGAGGCTGCGCGGGCCGCGCCGCTGCACCACCCCGCGCACCAGCAGCAGCCAGGAGTGGAAGACGGTGTGGGCGCAGGCGTCGTGGGAGTCGTCGAAGAAGGCGAGGTCGACCAGGCCCGTGCCGTCGTCCAGGGTGGAGAAGATGACCCGCTTGCCGGACCGGATCGGCGGCGTCTGGGTGGCCGCCTTGGCGCCCGCGACCAGCACCGTCTCCCCGTGCCGGGCCTCGCGCAGCCGCCGCGCCGAGACCACGCCCAGCTCGTCGAGGAACCGCCGGTGGTCGTCCATCAAATGGCGCGAGGCGTCCATGGACAGCACGCCCAGCTCGGCACTGAGCCGCTCCGCCGAGGTGAGGTCGGGCAGCCCGGCCGGGGCGGTCTTCCGTCCTCCGGTCATCGGGAGCTGGCCGCCGCCCGCACCCCGCGCGCCCCGGTGCAGCTCGGTCAGATGCAGTTGCAGATCACGGCGGTTGGCGCCGAACGCGTCCAGCGCTCCCACCTGTGCGAGCCGCTGGGCCAGCGGACGACTGGGCCGGCCGCGCTCCCAGAAGTCGACCAGCGAGGCGTACGGCTGCCCCTCGGCGATCCGCGCCGCCTCGGCCTCACTGATGCCGTGCACGTCGGAAAGCGCCAGCCGCAGCCCCCACTTACCGGACACCAGTTCGATACGATGTGCGACGCCCGACGCGTTCACATCCAATGGCAGCACCGGCACACCCCGCCGCCGCGCGTCCGCCAGGAGCAGCCGCTTCGGATACATCCCGGGATCATGTGTCAGCAGCCCGGCATAGAAAGCGGCCGGATGATGCGCTTTCAGCCACGCCGACTGGTACGTCGGCACGGCGAAGGCGACCGCGTGCGCCTTGCAGAAGCCGTACGACCCGAAGGCCTCGACGATCTCCCAGGTCCGCTGAATCGTTTCCGCGTCATAGCCCCGGGCCGCCGCGTGCTGCGCGAACCACACCTTGATCCGCCCCTGCGACTCCGGATCCGACAACCCCCGCCGCACCCGGTCCGCTTCACCACGCCCGCACCTGGTCATGATGTCGACGATGTCGATGATCTGCTCGTGGAAGACGACGACCCCGTACGTCTCCTTCAGCGGCTCCTCCAGATCCGGGTGCGGATAGCGGATCGGCGCCCGCCCGTGCCGCGCCTCGATGAACGGCCGCACCATGTCGGCGGCGACCGGCCCGGGCCGGAACAGCGAGATGTCGACGACGAGATCGTGGAAGGTGGCCGGCTGGAGCCGACCGACCAGGTCCCGCTGCCCCGGCGACTCGATCTGGAAGCACCCGAGCGTCTCGGCGGACCGCACCAGCCGGTACGTCTCCGGATCCCCCGGCGCCAGGGCATCCAGGTCAACCCTGACACCCGACACCCGCTCCACTTCCTCCACGGCGTGCGCCATCGCCGACTGCATCCGCACCCCCAGCACGTCCAGCTTCAGCAGCCCGAGGTCCTCGACGTCGTCCTTGTCGAACTGCGACATCGGAAACCCCTCGCCGCTGGTCGGCATGACCGGCGTACGCGCGAGCAGCGAGGCGTCCGAGAGCAGCACCCCGCACGGATGCATGGCCACCCCGCGCGGCAGGGCGTCCAGCCCCTCGACCAGCTCCCACAGCCGCCCGTACTTCTCCTTCTCCCCCGCCAGCGCACGCAGCTCGGGCAGTTCCTCCAGTGCCGCACGGGCGTCCCGCGCCCGAATATGGGGAAACGACTTGGCGACCCGGTCGATCTCGGCCGGGTCCATGGACAGGGCGGCCCCCACATCCCGGATCGCGTGCCGCACGCGATACGTCTCCGGCATCGCGACCGTCGCGACCCGCTCGGTGCCGAACCGGCCGATGATCGCGCGGTAGACCTCCAGCCGGCGCGCGGACTCCACGTCGATGTCGATGTCGGGCAGCACGACCCGCTCCTTCGACAGGAACCGCTCCATCAGCAGCCGGTGCTCGATCGGATCGGCGTGCGCGATCCCGAGCAGATGGTTGACGAGCGACCCCGCCCCGGACCCCCGGGCGGCGACCCGGATCCCCATCCCCCGCACATCGTCGACCACTTGGGCAACGGTCAAAAAATAAGAGGCGAAGCCATGGTGGGCGATGATGTCCAGCTCATGGTGCATCCGCTCCCAGTACTCCCGCCGCCGGTCGTACCCGCGCGACACCATCCCCGCCACCGCCCGCGAGGCCAGCGTCCGCTGGGCGGTGCGGCGGTCGGCGCCGACCAGGTGCGGTTCGGGGAAGTGGACGGTACCGATCCCGAGGTCGTCCTCGGGATCGACCAGGCACTCGGCGGCCGTGGCCTCGGTCTGCTCCACCAGCCGATGAGCGGTGTCCCGCCGGAACCCCGCGGCCTCCACGACCCGCTCCGCCACCTCGAACATGGCCCCCGCCCCCTTGAGCCAGGCCTCGCCGGAATCCAGTTCCTTGGTCGGGTCGATGGGCACCAGACGCCGGGCGGCGTCCAGGACGTCGGCGACCGGCCCCAGCCCCGAGTCGGCGTACCGTACGGCGTTGCTGAGCACGGGCCGGATCCGCTGCTCGGCGGCGAACCCGACGGTGCGGGCGGCCAGCCGCAGGGACCCTGGACC
>KL569105.1:42311-44138 GCA_000715635.1 Streptomyces violaceus
GCCAGCCGCAGGGACCCTGGACCCGTACCTTTTCGGCCATGCCACACGGCCTCCAGCCGCAGGTCGTCGCCGTAGACCTCCCGCCAGGGCACGAGCAGCCGCGCCGCACGATCGGGACGCCCCGCGGCCAAGGCGCGCCCGACATCCGACTCGGGCCCGAGCAGCACGGTCAGCCCCTCGGCGTGATGGTGCTCCCAGGGCAGCAGAGGCGTAGGCCCCTCCCCCGCATACGCCGCCGAGACGAGCCGGCACAGCTCGGCCCACCCCCGGGCACCGTCCCGGGCAAGAAAGATCACGCGGGGAGCCGACTCGTCGACGAAGGCCCCACCCCGCACCGGAGTCCGACGCCGCCCCCGCCGATCCCCGCTCTCCAAAGGCTGGGCGCCCGCCACCGCCAGATCCGCCCCGAACACCGGACGGACCCCCGCCTTCGCACAGGCCTTCGCGAACCGGACGGCACCGGCGAGCGTGTCGCGATCAGTGAGAGCCAGGGCGTCCATGCCCCGCTCGGAGGCACGCTCGGCCAGCCGCTCCGGATGCGAGGCTCCATATCGCAACGAGAATCCGGAGACGGTGTGCAGATGCGTGAACCCCGGCACACGCACCTCCCGCACTCGTGAGCCACACCGGCTCTCGAACATCTGTTCCCAGCTACCTCACCCCCACCATACCCCCATCCTCGAATGTGTGTGCGACATCCGTTCGGCCCCGCCCCACCTGCGGAAACACCCGACCGCCCCCGACCGTGGAGGCATGCCGCACAGCTCGTTCCTCAGCGAGGTGAAAGGCGCCGTCACCCCGCGGGCCACGCTGCTCATCCTCGGCGTGATCGCCCTCCAGCTGCTGTTCATCGCCTCCTACGTGGGAGCACTGCACGACCCGAAACCCAAGGACGTGCCCTTCGCGGTGGTCGCCCCACAGGCCGCCTCCGCACAAGCGGTGACCCGACTGGAACGACTGCCCGGCTCCCCGCTGGACCCCCGCGCACTGCCCGACGCGGCCACAGCCCGGGACCAGATCACGAATCGGGACATCGACGGCGCCCTGGTCATCAATCCGGCGGGCAGGGACACCCTCCTCGTGGCCTCCGGCGGCGGCAGGGTCCTCGCCAGCACCCTGACGACCCTCGTCACCACCCTGGAGAGATCGGAGAACCGCACACTCCGCACAGTCGACGTCATCCCGTCCGCCGCCCACGACCCCAACGGGCTCTCGTCCTTCTACCTGGTGGTCGGCTGGTGCGTGGGCGGCTACCTGGGCGCCGCGGCCCTGGCCATCAGCGCCGGGGCGAAACCCTCCAACCCCACCCGCGCCGCGATCCGCCTGGCGGTCATGACCCTGGTCGCGATCACCGGCGGCCTGGGCGGAGCTCTCATCACCGGCCCGGTCCTGGGCGCCCTCCCCGGCAGCACAGCAGCCCTCTGGGGCCTGGGCGCCCTGATCATCTTCGCCGTAGGAGCGGCCACCCTCGCCCTCCAGGGCGTCTTCGGCACGATCGGTATCGGCCTGGTGGTCCTCCTGGTGGTGATCCTCGGCAACCCGAGCGCCGGCGGCGCCCTCCCCCCACCCCTGCTCCCGCCCTTCTGGAAGGCGATCGGCCCGGCACTCCCCCCAGGAGCAGGCACCTGGGCCACCCGCTCGATCGCCTACTTCGAGAACAACGCCATGGCCACATCACTCCTGGTGCTGACGGCCTGGGCAGTGACGGGAGCGGCCATCACCCTGGCAGCCGCCGCGCTGCGAAAGCGAGCAGAGACAAGCCCCCCGGCGCACGCACCGTAG
The DNA here is from genome assembly GCA_000715635.1 of Streptomyces violaceus. Classification (GTDB taxonomy): domain Bacteria; phylum Actinomycetota; class Actinomycetes; order Streptomycetales; family Streptomycetaceae; genus Streptomyces; species Streptomyces violaceus. The sequence continues at coordinate 44,094 of KL569105.1, forward strand.
GCCGCACGCACCGTAGGCCGCACGCACCCGCACCCGCGCACGCAC
>KL569105.1:44350-44516 GCA_000715635.1 Streptomyces violaceus
CACGGCCCCGACCCACCACAACCGGCACACAACAAACAACGCGCGACACACGCAAAAGCCCCGCCCCTCACACAAGGGGCGGGACTTCACAAAGCTGCGAGTCAGCCGATCTCGGTACCGGTCGCCGACAGCGCCTCGGTCACCGGCTGGAAGAACGTCTCGCCCC
>KL569105.1:44780-45199 GCA_000715635.1 Streptomyces violaceus
CACCGGACGTGAGCCCGACCGCGCTGCTGCCCGAGAAGAGCGAGCCGCCACTGTCACCGGGCTCGGCGCAGACGTCGGTCTGGATCAGACCGTTCACGATGTCGCCGTTGCCGTAGTTCACGGTGGCGTCCAGCCCCGTGACCTTCCCGTCGTGCACCTGGGTCGTCGACCCGCTCCGCGTGACCTCCATGCCGACGGTCGCCTCGGCGGCACCCGAGATCTTCTGGGTCGAGCCGTTGTAGAGGTTCACCTCGCTCGGGTGAGCCACCTCAGCGGTGTACTTGACCAGCCCGTAGTCGTTGTCCGGGAAGCTGGAGTCCGCGTTGGTGCCGATCTCCTTGCCGCTGGAGTCCGACCAGGTGGAGATGCCCTCGGTGCAGTGCCCGGCGGTCAGGAAGAACGGCTCGCCGCCCTTGACC
>KL569105.1:45432-47653 GCA_000715635.1 Streptomyces violaceus
CCCTTGACCACGTTGAAGCCGAGCGAGCAGCGGCCGCTGCCACCGGTGATCGCGTCACCACCGGCGATGAAGGGCTTGTACTCCCCCTTCGACCTCTTCAGTTCGGCCTTCGCCCCGAGCCCGTCGACGACCTTCGTCAGCGTCGCCCACTCGGCCTTGGAGACCGTGCGGTCGGCGGTCACGACGACCTTGTTCGTCGTCGGGTCGGTCACCCAGGCGGTGCCCGGGATCGTCGCGTCCGCCTTCAGCGTGCTGCGGGCGCTCTTCAGCTCGGAGAGGGAGTTCGCCACGACTCTCGCCTTGGCGCCGGCCTTCTCGACGGCCTTGGCCGCGGCCTCGTCGAGCACGTTCACCACGAGGTTCTTGCTCTTCGTGTCGTAGTACGTACCCGCCGAGTCGGCGCCCAGGTCCTTGGCCAGCGTCGAGGCGAGCTTTCCGGCCGCGGAGACCGACAGGGTCTCGGGCGCGGAGGCCTTCGCGGGCTCGCTGGCGTTCGCAGACTGGAAGGTCACTCCGGCGGCGACCAGTGCGGCGATACCCGCACCTGCCAGGGCTGCACGCCGCTTGGGTATGCGTCGGTGCTTCAACTCACGTCCTCCTGTGGGGGGTCGGCCCGGGAGGTTGTGGGGACCTCGCGAGCCGGAAGGCTTTGTTGACGAGCGCCCACTATTCCGAGGACAACGGGGAGCACACAAGGTCGAGTTCAGGACGCGCGTAGATTGCCGACCATACGCCCCCACATTTTGACCGCGCACGGTCAAAACGGACCCAACTCGCACACGGTTCACGCGCGTTCACACTGCAAACATTACGCGTGAGTAATGTGTGCACACTCTGCGAGGTCTGGCCATGGCTGAATATCGCCCAACCAACTGACCCCAATCGGCATCCGAGGGGCGGATATTGACACACCTTTCCCTGCACTCTCCCTAAACCACGACAAGCAGCCACAAACCGCCCCACCCCACAGAGGAAAGCCCCCGCACGCAATGCGTGCGGGGGCACAGAACGCTGCCTGCTGCTGCCCGGTAGGGAGGGCCTAGTACACGCTGACCCCGTAGGCGCTCAGGGCCTCCGTGACGGGCTGGAAGAACGTCGTACCACCGGAGGAGCAGTTGCCGCTGCCGCCGGAGGTCAGACCGTACGCGGTGCCGTTGCTGCCGTAGAGCGAGCCGCCGGAGTCACCGGGCTCGGCGCAGACGGTGGTCTGGATCAGGCCGGAGACGATGTCGCCGCCGCCGTAGTTGACGGTGGCGTTGAGGGCGGTGACCCGGCCGCTGTGCGTACCGGTCGTGGAGCCGTCGCGGATGACGGTGGTGCCCACGCTCGGGGTGGCCGCGCGCGTGATGTCCACGCCGTTGGCGGTGCCGGGCCGGCTGACAGACCCGCTGTAGCGCACCAGACCGTAGTCGTTGCCCGGGAAGCTGGAGCCGGCGGTCGAGCCGATGACCGTGGTACGGCCGGAGTTGGAGTACCAGGTGCCCGCGCCGTCGGTGCAGTGACCGGCGGTCAGGAAGAACTGCTGGCCGCTGCTGTTCTGGACGTTGAAGCCGAGGGAGCAGCGCCAGCTACTCGCATAGATGGCGTCGCCGCCCTGGATGAGCTTGTTGAACTTGCCGGGGGTGCGCTTGATCGTGAGCGCGTCGGCATTGGCGCCGGCCTGCTGCTTGATCTTCGCGATCTCGGCCTGGGTGACCGTGCTGTCGACGGTGACGAGGACACGGTCGGTCTTGCTGTCGACGGCCCAGGCGGTGCCCGGGACGTCGGCCTTCAGTATCGAGCCGCTCGCGCTCTTGAGCTCGGCGGCGCTGAAGGTGGTGGGGGTGTCGGACGCGTTCGCGCTGGGGATCGCGATCGCTGCGGCGGCGACGAGGCCGGTGGAAACGGCGATCAGCCGGGTCCGTCTCGCAATGCCGCTGCGGGGGGTGGTGCGCTTGATCCTCACTTTTCGTTCCTCCACAGGGGAAGTAGGGGGCCCTCGTGGGGTCTCGGGCCCGTGAGGCGCAGCCTGGGACCGCGTGTCCGGTTTCCGAACACGCCGTGCCCCTGACAAGCGCTGGGGGGAGTATTCGGCCGAACGGCCGGTAGGCGCAAGGGTGCCTTTCGGCCGTCGCCCTTTGAACGACCTCTACGAGGGGCCTGCCCACCACTCCTCACACCGGCGTGCGCTCACGCGTCCTGCCGGTGCCTCAGCAGTTGCAGCCGCAGTCGCAGCCGTCGC
>KL569105.1:47929-48128 GCA_000715635.1 Streptomyces violaceus
TGTCACAGCAGTTGCCGCAACAGTCGCAGCAGCTGCAGCAGTCTCCGCATCCGCTGCAGTCGCAGTTGCCGCACTGCCCTTCCTTGCGCTCGCCCGTCCACGGGTCCTGGTACGTGCCGCAGCACATCTGACACGTACAGGCGAGCCCGAGCCACACCGCGCACCCGGCGAGCAGCCCGCGCCGGTTGCCGCGCGGCGG
>KL569106.1:0-11990 GCA_000715635.1 Streptomyces violaceus
TCAGAGATGTGTATAAGAGACAGGACGATCCGGTCGTACAGGCGGCGGATCTCGTTCACGGTCGGGCCGGGTGTCGGCGGCTGGCAGAGTATTAGCCGGCTCCGGACAGCGACCATGAAGGCCATGGCGAATATGCACACGGTGGTGTGCCGGTACCAGGAACACCACTTGCGCACCTCGTGCTCGTCCAGCCCCACCTGTCCCTTGGCCGCCTGGAACGACTCCTCCACCATCCAGCGCTGCCCGGCGGCCGTCACCAGCGCGGCGAGGGTGGCGCCGGGGGCGGTGTGGCACAGGAAGTAGGAGATCTCGCGCACGAACTGGCCGGTCTTCTTGTCCTTTTTGTTGAGCACGGTGGAGCGGCGGATCAGCAGGTGGCGCTCCAGTCCTTGGACGGTGGGTGCGAGGTGGACGGTGGCCCAGTCGTAATCGCGAGGGCCTTTGGCGCCGTCGACGCACGAGCGGCGCTCGAACGCTTCCTCCGGCACGACGGCGTACAGCCCGCGGGCTTGGCGGGTGCGCTCGTCCGGCAAGGGAACCACCTCGTCCTTGGGCACCGCGAGCACGTAGCGCACACAGCGCTCTTCCAGCCAGGCGCGTAGCGCGCGGCACTGCCCATACGCCTCGTCGGCAAGGAAGTAGGTGTAGGGCACGTCGGCTTCCAGTGCGCGCTCCAGCATGCGCCGGGCCAGCTCCGGCTTGGTCGCCACCTCGGTGGCCCTCTCGGGCGGGATGCCCTGCTCGGCACAGCGACGCTCATGGTCGGCGGTGGTGCCGGACCAGTGCCTGCCGAGGTAGAGCTCGCGGTCGATCAGGGTGCGTCCCCGGCTGGAGCCGTAGGACAGGTGGACGCTGACCTGGGCATTCTCGATCCTGCCGTCCGTGCCGGTGTACTGGCGGCCCACACCGGCACTCTTGGTGCCCTTCTTGATATCGCCGGTCTCATCCGCAATTAGGACCGCGTCGTCGGCGGCCAGAGCGGCGACAGCGACGCCGCGCACTCGGTCACGTAGTTCGTCGGCGTCCCAGGCCGCCTTGGCAAGGAAGCCCTGTAGCCGGTCGGGGTTGGGGTGCCCGGCCGCCTCCGCCAGCTGCCACATGTTCTTGCGCGGCACCTCGCTCAGCAGCCCGCGCACCATAGCCCGCAGGTTCGCCCGCGAGGCTGGACGCGCGAACACATCGTCCACCGAGGCGCACAGCGCTTCCAACTCCCCATCCAGCGACCGGATCTCGCACTCCTTCAGCTCACCCGTCTGCACCACGCCCAGCGTCAGCATCAGTCGCACGAATGGAGCAACGAGGCACCCGCCGTCACGTCACGTGAACAACCGGCTGTAGTACTAGGACTCCCGAAGGAAAGAAAGAAGACGAACACCAAGGCGCGAAAGGGCGTATGACTTATGCACGTCACCGAACGTTATACCGTTCGAGGCGCTTTCTGCTAGCCCGCGAGATATCAGCTTCTGAAGGATCACAAAAGCACCTTCTCCGAGCCCTGGGTCTCTCTTAGTCACTTGACCGATCGACATTCCATAGCTGCGCCCGGGAACGGGCTGCTCAGGCAGTTCAGGCAGAGCCTCCGCTTCCGACATGACATGCATGAAACGAATATGAGGAGCATCAATGGAGGCGATGGCGGAGTGAACGAGCTCCATCACATCAAGCTTCGCAGGAGATGGATCGTCAGCCGCAGCAGCGAGGGCGAGCGCCAACGCCCTCCTCTTCACCTCCAGTGAAATATCTTGAGCTGAGAGTATGACCCGGCCAGCTAGTTCCATGAGCCGCTCATCTTCGATGAGGAGGCCAGCCAACTCCTCTTCACTTATTCCGAGTGAGTTGGCCGCCAGGAATATGACTTCGGAACTTCACTCCTGTCGACTTAGGGCAATTTTCTCCGAAAGCATCCTTAGCCCAGTCGAGAGAGCAGGCCCCGCGACAGCGCCTACAAGGGCGCCCGCCGGTCCACCAAGGGCTGCCCCAGCGCCCGTCGCCACACTCGCTATGGCTGCCTGCGCAGCACCGTCAGACACCTGCCGCTTGGCTCTTCTAGTCACACCGGAACACTACCCTTTCAGGGTGCACTGACTCCGCGCTCACACAACATCATCGATGTAACGCTAAGGATTGAGCGAGTGTCTGACTGCGTGGCCCTGCAACGCACAACGGCAGACAACTACGCACCGCTCGACGGCATGTGGTGGCGGCTCCTCCATGATGAACGGTTGGAGGAATCGGCGTCAGGCCAAACGTGATTCGATGACCGTCAAGGCTTCTCGCTCTCACCGCAGTCGATCTTAGTCAGCTTCGATTTCGGTGGTGCTGCCTGCAGAATCCCATCCCTGCTGTATGCAAGCGTCATGGATGCATCACTGAGCGGTTCCGGCTCGCTGGGTCGAAGAATTCCTTGACTGGTACGCAACCAATGCTTTCCCCGACTGTCAATGAAGCGTAGATCGACATTGCGCACAGGGGGCTTGAGTTCCACCCTTGTGCAAGGGGGAATTTCTCCGATGTAGCGAGCCCGAGCGTTCCTGATCATGATCTCCAAATAAACTTCCAAAAGCCCTTTCTTCTTGGCCACCTTGGCGCGAGTTCCATCAGGGAAAATCAGCTCCTGATCAGCCATCACATCCTCATGGCCCCGGAGCAGCCTGTCCCAGCCGCCGCGGGAACCCTCGGCGATGTCCGAGAGGGTGTCTCCTCGGTGGTCTTGAAGCGCTGATCGTTCCGCTTCCGCATCCTTCGGATCGTTCCATTCATAGTCGAGCTGAACGGAAAAGACAGGGTCAGGTGATCGGTTAACCACTATTCTGACGAGTCCCTCAGGCCGCTGCTCCACCCAGGACGTCACTAGGGATGCTTGTTTCCGACGGGCCTGCGCTTCTTCTTCCCTGGATTGCGCGAGCTGATCCTTTGATGTACGCGCACCCCAGTAGGATCCCACCCCCCCGAACACTAGCCCACTTAGCGAGACCACAGCCGTGATGATTGCTGTCCACTTAACCCAGTCTATTTTCTGTCGCCGAATCTGCGGCCTGCTCCGCACTTTCCGGCTTTTGGGATGGCGTCGCGCCATTTTCGCCCGACGTACTCGGTTCTCTCGGTTCACCACATCCCCACCCGTTTCATCCCCACTGGCATGGGTTTGTGGGAACCTACCCATAACTCGCCTGAGAACACCGGTACTGCACCGCTGACACTTAAGCTGTAAATCGCGATCTTGCAGGTCGAGGCTGGCCCAAGAAGTCTGCGGCCACCATCTAACGGCGGTAATGAGGACAAGCGAGCCCACGGGCCGGGCCGTCTGTAGGCCGTCCGAGGGCGGCCAACGACGACAGATGACGACAACCGACGACAGCACTCCCCCTGCTCAGAGACGGCGCCGTGGCTGCCGGCGCAGGTGCTCATCCGCGAAGGTGAGTTGAGGAACTCCAGAGCTTCGGCGGAGGATGACCCGCATGACCTCCAGCGCGCGCCCCCTCCTCAACCGTCGGCTCGCCGAGTTCGGGACGACGATCTTCGCCGAGATGTCCGCCCTGGCCCTGAGCACCGGCGCCATCAACCTCGGCCAGGGCTTCCCGGACACCGACGGCCCCGAGGAGGTCAGGGAGGCCGCCGTACGGGCCCTGCGGGACGGCCGCGGCAACCAGTACCCGCCGGGCCCCGGCGTCCCCGAGCTGCGCACCGCGGTCGCCGCCCACCAGCTGCGGCGCTACGGCCTGTCGTACGACCCCGACACGGAGGTCCTGGTCACCGCCGGGGCCACGGAGGCCATCGCGGCCTCGCTGCTGGCCCTGGTGGAGCCCGGCGACGAGGTGATCGCCTTCGAGCCGTACTACGACTCGTACGCGGCGTGCATCGCGATGGCGGGCGGGCGCCGGGTGCCGGTCACCCTCCGCGCCCACGAGGACGAGGGCCGCTTCCGCCTCGACCTGGACGAGCTGCGCGACGCCGTCACCGACCGCACCCGCCTGCTGCTGATCAACACCCCGCACAACCCGACCGGCACGGTCCTCACCCGCGAAGAGCTGGCCGCGATCGCCGAGCTGGCGGTGGAGCGCGATCTGCTCGTGGTGACGGACGAGGTGTACGAGCACCTGGTCTTCGACGGGGCCGAGCACGTGCCGCTGGCGACGTTCCCGGGGATGCGCGAGCGCACGGTGACCATTTCGAGCAGCGGCAAGACGTTCTCGTTCACCGGCTGGAAGGTCGGCTGGGTGACCGGCACCCAGGAACTCGTGACCGCCGTCCGGACGGCCAAGCAGTACCTGACCTATGTCAGCGCCGGCCCGTTCCAGTACGCGATCGCTGAGGCGCTGAGCCTGCCGGACTCGTACTTCGACGGCTTCCGCGCCGACCTCCGCCGCAAGCGCGACCTGCTCGGCGACGGACTGCGCACGGCCGGGTTCGAGGTCTACCAACCCCGGGGCACATACTTCATCACCACCGACATCACCCCTTTCGGTGAGAAGGACGCCCACCGCTTCTGCCGCGCTCTGCCCGAACGCTGCGGCGTCGTCGCCATCCCCAACTCCGTCTTCTACGACGACCCGGACGCCGGACGCAGCCAGGTCCGCTTCGCCTTCTGCAAGAGGGACGACGTTCTCCACGAGGCCGCCGTTCGGCTGCGGCGCCTGGCTCCGTGACCTCACCTTCCCTGCCGGCACGACCCGCTCGCCGTGCGCCTCGCCGACGCGGGCTTCTCGACTGCCGGCCTGCCGCACCGGACAGCGCGCTCGCCGCGTGGCCGGTTCTGCGCCGCTGTCGGGCGGGAGTCGCCGGCTGCCGTGACGTGGCGCCCCGCCCGAAGCGCGCCCGCATGATCGGGTAAAAGGTTCTTCAAAGGTTCTTCATCACCTCCGGCCTACGGTCGGGCTGCCCGCCGCGCCCGCGGTCGGGCCGACAGGAGGCGGGAGAACCGATGAGGACGAACCGGGTGCTGATGGCCGTGGTGACGGCGTCGGTCATGGCGATCACCCTGGCCGGCTGCGGCGGCGAGGGCGACGCTCCGAAGGTCCCCACGGCCGGCGGCGACAACTCGTCCGCGGCGTCCGGCAAGACGGCCGCCCCGGGCGTTGGCGACGACGTGTCCGCGTACGTGAACGCCCAGCGCGAGTGGGTGAAGTGCCTGCGGGAGAACGGGGTCGACGCCCCCGACCCGGACGCCAAGGGGCAGGTCGACTTCGGCGACAACGCGGCGCTGAAGAAGGACACGAAGTTCCTGAACGCCTCCGAGAAGTGCGCCTCGCTCGTGGCGGCCGTCCCGGAGAGCCTCGAGAACGCCAACCAGCCCGAGCTCACCCCCGAGCAGATCAAGGTCAAGCGTGAGTACGCCGACTGCATGCAGAAGAACGGCGCCGCCGACTTCCCCGATCCCGGCCCCGACGGGACCGCGCAGGGCTCCGAGTGGGACCAGACGTCGGCGGGAGCCAAGCGTGCCACCCGTGTCTGCGCTCCGATCATCGGCGACCCGGTGGACCAGCCTGCGGGCAAGGGCTGACGATGACGGAGACGGTGACGCAGACCGATCACGAGCGCGGGGCGGCTCCCGCGCCGCCGCCGCGCGGACGGCGCGGCCGGCGTACGGTCCTGGTGGCCTCGGCTTTGGTCGTCGTGGCGGCAGTCGCCGTGGTCGGTGCGCTGGGCCTCGGCGGAGGCGGGGCGGAGGACGGCCTCGCCCCGCCCCGCTCAGGCTCCACCGTCCCGGTCACCCGGGCAACGCTGACCGAACGCACCACGGTGGACGGCCAGTTGGGCTACGGCACCGAGATACCGCTGCCGGTCAAGTCGACGGGCACCGTGACCTGGCTGCCCACGGAGGGCAGGACCGTGGAGCACGGCGGCACTCTGCTGCGCGTCGACGACCGGCCGGTGGTGCTGCTGTACGGGACGCTGCCGATGTACCGGGACCTGGGCCTGACCGCGGGCACCGGACAGGGCACCCGGCAAGACGCCGGGAACGCCGGGAACACCGGGAACAAGGGGGACGCCCAGGGCACGGGTGACCAGGGCCTGACGGACGACACCTCCAAGGCCCCGGCTCCCTCCGGATCGCCGACGCCGGGTGGCGCCGGGGCCGGAGGGACAGGGGGCACTCTGCGCGGGATGGACGTCCTGCAGTTCGAGAGCAATCTCGCCGCTCTCGGCTACACCGGCTTCACCGTCGACGAGGAGTTCACCGACGTCACCGCCCGCGCGGTCAAGCGCTGGCAGAAGTCCCTCGGGCTTCCCCAGACCGGCACGGTCGGCGTCGGGGACGTCGTCTACTCCGCCGGCAAGGTGCGGATCGGCCACGCGGGTGTCCGGCTCGGTTCGGCAGTCACAGAGGACGTCCTCACGTACACCGGTACGTCTCGGAAGGTCGTCGTCAACGCCTCGGCGACGGAGGACTCCTGGGCCGTGCGCGGCGCCGCCGTCACGATCGGGCTGCCCGACGGCAAATCGGTGAAGGGCGAGGTGGCCTCGGTGGGGAAGAAGGCGACCGACCCCGAAGAGGGAGGCGGGGAGGGCGGCTCCGGGGCACCGACGGTCCCGGTGACCATCACGCTCAACGATTCTCCTCAGCGAGGCTCTGCACGATTCCAGCACCGTTGATACCAACGCGCCTCCGGAATTCCCACCTCCGGGAAACTCCCGGGCCGGCCGCGCTCGCTGCACAGTACCGCGAGGTCCCTCGGGGCTTCCTCCAGCACGAGGTGGCCTTAGCCAGACCGCTTACGGCTCCAGGCGGAGCGGCTGTTGTCCACGAAGACATGGGCGGGAGCAATGACTAGGCCGCGCCGGTCGGCGATCTCGTCGCACATGCGCTCTTGTGGTTCGACGCCCGTCTCGCCGTCATCGTCCTCCTGGGAAATGCGGCAGTGGACGGCGGCCGGCTCACCGGTGAGCCGGTGGTACCGAGATGCCGCTGGTAGGCCTGCTGCTCGGCACACGAAAAGGCGTACGAACGAGGTGTGGGCTGGGTGACGGCGGCCCCGGAGCTGGTCACGGCGGTGCGCTCGGCGAAGCAGTACCTGACGTACGTCTCGGCGGGCCTGGAGGAGGCCGGGTTCCGGGTGTTCCGCCCGTCGGGGACCTACTTCGTCACCACCGACATCCGCCCCCTCGGCCAGACGGACGGCTTCGCCTTCTGCCGCGCCCTGCCGGAACGGGCCGGCGTCGGCGCCATCCCGAACGCGGTCTTCTACGACCACCGCGAGGAGGGCGCCCTGTTCGTGCGGTTCGCGTTCTGCAAGCGGACGGGGGTGCCGGAGGAGGCGGCAGAACGGCTCCGGAAGGCGTTCGCGCGCTGACCGCGCCCCGGCGGTTCGCTTTGCCTTTCCGCACAAGCGAAGCGTCGGAGGCTACGTCATGCGAGGACTCGCGGCCGAGGCAGCGGGAGAACGGCAGCCGGGCAGCCGCCCCGCACATTGGTGCTCGCCGCTCGGCGTACGGTCAGGGACCCGAAGCCGAGTCCCGGTTGACGATGTCTGCCTGGGTGGTCGGCTGCATGGAGTTGAAGGCACGGCGCCTGGTCTCGGAGGACAACTCGCTGCGGCGGTAGACCCCGACCAGTTCCTGCTGCAGCGCCGGCCTGACCGCGGGTTCCCGGGCCAGCCGCACACCCAGGTTGACCAGGATCTCCAGATCTGACCGCAGCAGGGACTGGATGAAGTCCACGCCGTCGCGCCGGTTCCGGACCCGGTCGACGATCACGGTCAACCAGTAGCGATACATGTCGGCGACCTTGTCGAGCAACAGGTCTTGCTCTTTGCCCCGCCTGTTGTCGAAGTCCGCCACCTCGCGCAGGGCCGAGGCCGTATCAAGGAAGGACTGACATGTAAGGAGCTCGATGACACCGTCCTGGAGGTCGGTCGTCACGGACTTCGTGGGCAACTCGGGTGTGGTGGAAGCCGTCGTGTCTCGCCGAGCCTGTTCGGTGCTCACCTCATGGCTCTGCTGAATACTCGACAGTCTGTCCCGCACGTCCATGATGTCGCCGGACATCTCATACGTCAGTTTGAAGCGCCTGTCCTGCAGGCTCGCAAGCAGTTGGACAGTCGGGCTGCTGCTGTGGGTCCGGTCGGGGGGCGTGAGGTTGACGGAAAGCCAGCTGTCCTTGGCTTTGAGACGCAGGTCGGGGTCCGACGGGCTCCTCTTTCGGCGATCCCGTTCGTAGACCTGACGAGGTTGCATTGCTGTCTCCTACTGCCGGGGCTTCGCAGGGCCGAGATCGAAGTCAAATGGGTCGTCGTCCTCGCAGGGATTGTCGCCATGAGGGGGGTTGTCCTCGATTCGAAGATGCACAGGTCCGAGGTCGAAGTCCAGCGGTACTTCGGCATTGGTCATGAGGTTGACGGCTTCTTCCCAGAGCCGCAGGAGATCGTCGTAGGTCAGCACGGACTCATGACCGGAGCCCGTACCACCGGAGGCTCGGTCGGTTATCGCCGACTGGAGCAGCCTTCGCCACAGGTCCAGGGCGTCGTGCAGCCAGTCCAGCGGTGGGGCGTCGCTGACCCGGCACCGGTCGATCATCCTTTTCGCGAGCCTGGAGACATCGAGAGCGGTGATGTCCGCGATGGGCGGCCCGGCTGTCGACTCCACGTAATTGATGACGGTGTCCTGGTCCAAGTGACTGTTGTCGAATACGGACATGACGCAGGTTTCACCGTGCTTGGGCATCGAGCTCTCCAGCCTGGTCGTGGCCATGTCCGGAAGGAGCAGCACGATGCGCGATCCGGCACCGGTCCGTTCGCCCTCCGGCGCGTCGGAGCGGCCGTTCCAGTGCTGGGAGTACGACAACAGCGTGCTCCGCCACTCCTGGTCGATCGTCGCGTTGCCGTTGAGCCGGCCGATGAACCAGATGTCCTGGTCGAGCCCAGACATCAAGGTGGCCTTTTTCCCAAGGGCTGAGATGTCGCTGTCGGCGCGCTCGACGACATTGTGACCGCGCCCTCTCAGTTCGGCGGCGAGCCAGTCGAAGCAGTATCCCCGGGTCACTTCGCCGTCGACTCCGACATAGCTGACGCGGTGCCGCTCGACATTGGTGACCAACTGGGCGCGCCATTCCTCTGAGAGCAGCGTCCATGGGATCGAGTTCGGCAGGACGGGCCCGGTCGACTCCGGCGCGGGCTGTTGCCTGGCAGTGGCGTTCGGGGGCTCCTCGTCATCGAACAGCTCGTCGGCCAGCCGGTGGAATATCTCGGTGTCCGCGGTCTTGGGCAGACCCGAACCGTCGCATTCCACCAGCGAGTACTCGTTGGATCTCAGCGTGATCCCGTTCAGCGTGGACTCATACCAGCCGAGGATCTTCAGGCGCTCACTCGACACGGGCAAGATGTCCTTGATCGAGTAGTTGACGTTGCACCACCCCCAGCAGTACACGGCGTTGAAGCCGGCCAGATAGTTCTGGAGAGCCCGGTGTACTTTTACGGTGTGCTCTGATTCGTTGCCCAGGCTGTCCGGCTCGCACTCGCGGAGCAGAAGCTCCCCGCCATCAATGAAGAGAGAACCGGAGCCTGCGGCCTTGACCGGCAGTGCGTTGGGCAGGAACTCGCTGCACCGGTATTTCGTCATCGTCACGCCGAGTTCGGTCAAGGCGTTGTAGAACACGCCCGCGTTGTCCGTGGCGACGATCGTCCGGATGTACCCGTCCCGGACCATCCGCGCGATGCACCACATGGCCTTCATGTCCGGCTTTTTGTTCGGGGACGACGACGAGGTGTGCTTCTTCATCCAGTCGGTCCGGAATTTCTGATCGTGCAGCATGCTGCGCCAGGCCACTTCGACTCTGCGGTACTGCGGGACCAGCAGGTCGTCCTGGAAGACCTCCGGTCCGTCATGCCCGAGGAGAGCGGCACCTCCGTCGAATCCGACGACGAGCGCGGCTCTCCATGTCCCGTCGCGCGGGTGCACCTTCAGATGCGCACCGAACAGCTTGACGTCCAGATCGCTCATGGCCTCAGCCCCTCCTCCAGCGCGGCCACGAACCCGCCGAAGGAGCCAAGGTCACCGTCGACGAACCACGCCGAGTTGGGGTTCCTGGCCGACATCAGGGACAGCACCATGGGCGCGTCGGGGAACCGCAGATTGGCGTAGACCATGTAGGAGCCGGTACGGCTGAACGCCTCCAGCACGTTGAGGTGGAAGAAGGAGTAGCCGCACACCACGGCGGGCTGCCCCGACCAGACCTCCACCGCCTTGCGGATGGCCTCCGGATACTGCGTGATCTCGGTGCTGGTCATACAGTTGATGCCCCACCGATAGTCGCCGTGCAGCTTCACGATCCGAAGGCGGGGCCCCTGGTGCGGGGAGAGCCGCTGGACGACCACGTTCGGCACCAGTTCCGGCACGAGGATCACCTGGTAGTCCTTGTGCTCGCGCAACCCGGCCTCCTGGAAGGCCTGTTCCAGCAGGTCGTCGATGTTGAAGGTGAAGACCACGTCGGCGTACCCGTCTCGCATCAGCCGGGTGAGACCGTGATAGGGAGAATCGGGCTTCAGGGGCCGTTCGACGTATGGGGTGAGGAAGTCGGCCCGGGACCGGTCCGCTCCAAGGTTGTCGCAGAAGACGTCGAACCGGTACTGAGGACTGCCCCAGGTACCCCGGTCATCGGGCAGGGCCAGCCGCAGTAACTCGGCGTTGAGCGGAACACCGTCGTGGGTCGAGCAGCCGGCGCCCAGCCAGAAGACCGGCTTGCCGTCACGTGGTTCCGGGGAACACACCGTCTTCATGTGATCGACGAGAAAGCCGACCGTGTCTTTTGCGCTCACTGTCATCTCCGGATTTTCCGCATGAGACTGAGGTCGAAGTGGGGCTGTTCGGTCCAGGCGTTCTCCGGTACGGACCGCCAGGCGGGCATCCCCGGGCCCACGTCCTGCGTCAGCGCGTCGAAGTCGGCGACGAACGGTCCATAGGTCCGCTCGACCTGCTCCGCCATGGCGTCGAGATGGTTGTTGCGCAGCGCGCTGACCGACTGGCGCACCCACTCCCTGACGTGCATGGGCTGGCTGCGGGCACGCAGAACCGTCAACAGGGCTTCCTGAGTGAGTCGTTCGGAGCCGTCACCACGGCCCAGCAAATCCTGGGAAGCACGGCTGACCACCTGCTGGATATCGCCGGGGGTCAGTCCGTGCGACCGCTCCGCCAGAAGCTTCAGATCGACCGCCTCCGGGCGCACCCGGGTGCTGAGCCGATTGATGTAGAGCTCGAAGACCTGGGAGCGTACCTCCGGGCCGGGGAGCTCCACCGGCAGCATCTGATCGAAGCGGCGCAGCATCGCCGGATCGATGGCCCAGATGCGGTTGGTGCAACCGAAGAACAGAACGGAGGCGCCCGACTCACGCAGCCGGTCGACCTCCTGGATCCAGTGCGCCGCCAGATGGATGCGCCAATCCTGGCTGTCCTCGCGGGACATGCCGATGGCGTCCACCTCGTCGGCGAAGAGGATGGCCGGCTGGACGTCGATAACCTGGTCGATGAGGTTGGTCAGGGCTTTCTGGTCGTCGCCGACGTACCGGTTGAGGACCTCATTGAGGCGGATCCGGACGATCGGCAGTTCCATGTGGTGCCGGGCCCGGTACTCCCCGGCGAGGGCTCGGATGATGTGTGTCTTGCCGCAGCCGGACGGGCCGAACATCAGCAGTGACTGGGTCGGCGTCTGCCCGTACTCCGTCAGTTTCCGCCGCAGCGCCTCGACGTCGGGCGTGGCGAAGTAGGTCTCGAACAACTGCTTGACGGTGTCCATAAAGCTGCCCGGATGATCCAGCCCGCCCACCGATGCGAACGTCGGTTCGGAGGAGACGGACTTCGGCGGGGCAGCGCCGTTCGGCCCCGCCTTGGCGTTGCCGGCGGCGGCCATGGGGTGCTCGGGAGCCAGCCGCGCGACCGTGTCGGCATCTTCCTGGTAGGACTCCTGGTGACCTGCCGACCGGTGGCAGTGGGCTCGGCTGGCGATCACCTCGGCCAGCAGCTCGTCGGCGCGCTTCGGCGGCAGCGGCGCTGCCTGCACC
>KL569106.1:12181-13558 GCA_000715635.1 Streptomyces violaceus
CAGCGGCGCTGCCTGCACCAGCCGTACCAGCCGCTCGCAGCGCTCCAGCGCGGCCTCGGTGTCGGGCTGCTCCTCCAGCTCCTCCAGCAGGTCGGACAGTGTGTCGCAGACCCGTTCCTCGACGACGTCGGGCCTGCTGCTGCGACCGAGAGCGTGCAGATAGTGACGAAGGGCCTGTTCGTCGTCCCCGCGCCGCCGGGCGATTTCCCCGCGCAGCGCGGTGGCGTCCGCCCCGGCCCCGAACTCCCCGACGGCGCGCGCGAGATCGCTCTCCGCGGTGCTCAGCCGGGAGTCGACGCTGCCGTCCGGGGACATCAGCGTGACCCAGGCACGGGCATAGTAGGCCTGCCAGCGGTCGGCACCGGCCTCGACGGCCTTGTCCAAATGCGCCCGCGCGTCCTCGAACCGTTCCGCCCGCAGAGCCTCGATTCCCTGTTCGTAGTGGCTGCGCCAGTCGTCGGGGTACGGCATGGTCATTCCCCCCCTCCAGTCGAGACCCGGGGCCACAGCACCAGCGGGTCGCAACGGGTGCCGTCGGGTCCGGCGCACCGCACCAGGCACGCGTCCGCATCCCGGGTGTCCGCCGGGGACGGCAGGAGCACGCCGGCCCCCACCTCAAACGCCATACGCAGCTCATCGTTTCGCTCGACCGACCGGCCGACCAGGAACGTGCCGTAGCGGGTCGCGGTACGCAGTTCGGCAGGCGAGACGAGGGTGCTCGCGACAATCAGGCCGTGCTCGTGGGCGGCCCCGTCGGCGCCGAAGCGTTCGAGGAGCCGGACCGGCACGGTCTCCAGACTCGCGGACACCAGCACGCACACCGGCTGCCAGCGGCGCGGATGGACCATCCCGTGCTCCGTCCAGGCCGAGGTGAGCTCGGCCCGGACGGCACGGCCGGTGCCGAACGGACCGTAGTCGTAGTCCTGGTCATCGAACCAGGAGACGGCGGCCGGGGCCCCGGGTGCGGGGGCCGGGGTTACAGACGGGCCGGCGGAGCCCGCGCCGATCTCGTCAGTACGCTCGTCGGCGCCTCGCGGCCGTACCTTGAGATCGAACCCCTCCGGCCAGATATCCGTCGCGGCCCCCGGAACGGCGCCGACGTCGCGCACGGCCTCGGCGGTTCGCAGCAGCGAACCGATGACAAGGGTGAGCGCCACAGCCGCGGCCGTCGGGTCGTCGACGGGCAGCTCCAGGACCACCGCACTCGGCGCGTCCGGCATCGGTACGGGCGGATCCGACCAGCTCATCGAGATGGCCTCGCGCAGGGACTCCGCGGCTCTGGTGGTGCGCTCCAGCAGCAGAGCGGTGCGGCGCAGGGCGGCTGGGCCTGAGTAGTCGATGTGCTGTCTCTTATACACATCTCTGAGCGGGCTGGCA
>KL569106.1:13713-15712 GCA_000715635.1 Streptomyces violaceus
GGCCAGGTCCTCCGCTCCCTGGTCGCCGCAGACGGCGTCGACCAGTCCGCTCAAACAATCGTCGCCCGCCGGATCCGGGCAGGGGCCCGCCCCGGAGATCAGGCAGTCGAGGACCGCCGCCCGGGTGTCGGCATGCTTGAACTCGGCCACCCAGGAACCCGCGCGCCGTCCCCAGTGCCCGCCGTCGCTCAGTCGGTGCCAGCCGCCCGTGACGCGGTGCGCGGAGCCCTCCGGTCCGGGATGGCAGGCCCACAGCACCGGGATGCCAGAGGCCACCAGCTCCGCCGCGATGTGCCCGGTCATGGCCACCTCGCCAGCGCTGCCGAGCAGCATGGTCGGGCTGCCCGGCGCGATCTCCAGGATCCGGTCGTCGCCGTCCGGACCGATGCCGATCACTGTCCGCAACAGCGCGGGGGCCGAGGGGGCCGCGAAAAGGGCGGCCAGCAGTCTGCGCATCTCCGGTGACAACGTCTCGGGCAGGTTCGCCGGCGTGATCTGAGGCAGGTCCCGGGGCAGATTCTCCGGCGCGGAGCAGCCGAACCGCGCAGCCGCCCCCACGCCGGCCCGTAGCGCCCCGCGGACGCGGCGCACACCGCCCGGAAGGGCGGCCGACGGTGGGGGAGCAGCAGCGGTGACCGGTGCCGTCGCGTCCATGGCGTCGGGGCCGGGGGGCAGCAGCTCCTCCTCGATCAGGGGCAGAAACCAGCCGTTGCGCCGGGCAATACCCTCCAGTTGTCGGCGCAACGTCCGGAGCCGACCCCGCATCGGCCCAGCACACAGTTCCCGCACATACGGGCCCGTCAGCAACTCCGTCTGCAGGCCCTCCCGCTCGAGCCATTCGAGGAGCGCAGCCCCCCGTATGCGATGGCCTGGCGGCGACGGCTCGCCGAGTCGGTCCGCCAGACCGGGGGAACGGCTCAGATATGCATACGCGTAGCGCAAGTGAGGGTCGTCGGGGTGTTCGTCGTCGAGATCCGACGTGGGTTCACCGTGCACCGACACCACCAGGCTGAAGCAGGCATATGCCGAGATCCGGTCACCCAGAGTGTGCAATGCACGTCCGCAGCGGACCAGTTCCTCGGTGTCGGAGTAGAACAGCCAGTACTCCAAACGGTTGTTGGCTGCGTGGGCGAGCAGGCTCTCCACGATCAGCCAGTACTGGCCCTCGCGATGCCACCTCCGCTTCAGCTCCGCGTCGATCTGGAACCTGCCGCGGTCCCGGTGTTCGAGCATTCTCACGTACTTGGTGTAGGCGGCCTCGGGCCCGGGAGGCACGGGCGCCTCATCGGCGGAGGGGGCGGTGGCCGTGAGCGCGGCCCGTGCTGATCTGTCCGTCCCGCTGAGCCGGCGGACCAGCTCCGGAACGGTCGGTGCCCCCTGATTGATCAGCTGCCGGGCGTGCAGGGTGCAGGAGATCGCCGTACCGGCCATGCCCAGAGCGAGCCAGAGCTCCGCGACCAGCGTCCACCAGACCGCGTCCGCCGGCCGCCCCTCACGCAGCGCGTCGACCAGCGCGTGGACGGCGTCGGCATCGACGACCGCCGCCCCCGGCACCTCGCGCGGTTGGGCCAGACCATGGGCCGTGGCGAACCCACGCGCCGCACGGGCCGGATCGCCGTCCAGCAAACTGTCGAGCACTTCCGGCATGTTCACCGCCCCCTCCCCGTCGGTCATGATCCGCCGTCCCGGTTCAGATCCTGACCCGGTACAACTCGTCGTCGGTCCGGACGTACACCCGCCCGATGTTGTCCGCGCAGATGCCCGTGGGGTTGACCGGTTCGCTGGTGTCCATGTCGAGGAAGTGGCAGAGCAACTTCAGTGAGTCCCTCTCGAAAAGGGCGAGTTGATGTCCCGTATCGTTCTCGAACAAGAGGTAGATGCCCGGCCCGCCGACACAGGCCTGGACGACGGACGCGTCACGGAACGGCACCGGCAGTTTCGACGTGCTCTGCTCCGCCCAGGTCCCGGCCTCCCACCGCCAGGTGCCGAGCGAGCCGCT
>KL569106.1:15882-29697 GCA_000715635.1 Streptomyces violaceus
TGCTCCGCCCAGGTCCCGGCCTCCCACCGCCAGGTGCCGAGCGAGCCGCTGTCTGCGGTGAGCAGGAACACCGAGGACTGAGAAGAGGGGGACGAAGGGGACTCGGGTGCCAGCTCCTCCAGCACGAAGTGACTGTCAGCGGGGGGCAGTCCGCCCGATCCCAGTGGGGTGATGGCCTCGATGCGCCTGGGATAGGGGTAGCGGAGCCAGCGGTCGTCGTCGGTGAGCATCCAGAGCCCGTCATGGGCGGCGAGGAGCTGCCGGCAGGTGCCGTCGAGCCCCGTCAGCAGCATGGTGTGGAACTCGTACTGGTAGCCCGTCCCGTCCTGCTTGACGGTCGGCGGCAGCTTGTAGAGTCGCTGGTCGTCCGAGGTGAGGAAGAGATCCCCTTCGGGGCCGAAGGAGAGGGTGTCCAGACGGACGCCGAGGGCTACGTGTATCGCCCCACCGCGCGCCATGTCGTAGCGGCGGACCATTTCCTCGTCCGGGTCCAGCGCGCAGCAGACGCCGCGGTGTACAGCCAGCAGATCGGTGAAGTCGCCGTTGAACAGTGTTCGGTGCAGAACGTCCTGCAGCGGACGGGTCATCAGGAGCCGTTCCCTGAGCAGAGCCAGTTCGGCCGCGGCGCTCGGCTCTCCGGCAGCTGCGCTCGCGAGCCCGACGATCAGTTGGAGGCCAGAGCCGTTCCCCAGCAGCCATCGGCGGCCGTCCGAGGGTTCCTTCGGCGGCAGCAGGGCCTGCCCGAGCGGGCCGCGCGGATCGATGCCGAGGGCCGGGAACACGCTCATCGCACGCAGGGCGGAGGTCTCCGCGGAGTCCTCCGGCATGCCGCAGGCCCGCAAGTAGCGCCGGTGGTTCTCCAGCACCGCGTACGGCGGTACGGCCCGCGTCGTGACGCAGTAGTCGTCGACGGCGCGAAGCCGATCGTCGGCCCACCGCCAGAAGCCCACCGGCACGCCCCACTCGCCGGCCCCGACCACACAGGACACGTACCAGGGCTCGGTGAAGTGGCGGCGGTGGGTACGCCGGTCGGTGCCGGACATGAACGGGGCACCCGCCACGTGCGAGTGGTACCAGCCGACCACGTACTCCTCGGCACCGTCTCCCAGGCGGGTGAAGATGGCGTCCATCGAGGTGGCGTCGAAGTCGAAGTGCACCTGGCTGCGACTCTCGGTGGGCACCGCGAGAGAGTCGGTGATCCGTACCGCGTACCTGTCGTCGGAACGGTAGTGCCGTCCCAGCAGGACGCCCCCGCACTCCTGCTCGGTGTCGAGCGCGGCGTGGCTGCGCATGCCGGACAGCACATGATCGGCGACCTCGAGGCGGAAACCGTGGGCGCCCAGGGGCAGTTCGGTGATGCTCGCGGGGGTGTCCTTCAGGGAGATCCTCGGGACCGGGCTGATCGAGAAGTCCTCGTCGGCATCGGTCATGGCCGGACCCCGGCCGATGGCCGTGGCCACGCGTCGACGGCACCCGCACGGGCCTCGGCCGACATGGTCAGGGTGTGACGGGCGGCGACCTGCGCGGTGCGGAGGGTCTCGCCCTCCAGCAGGTAGCGGTTGCCCTCCTGCCAGTGGAGCCGGTAGGGGATACGGGCGCCGGTGCTGTCCTGTTCTTCGAAGCCCAGGTTCGACCGGATGAGTTTTCTGATGATGGCCGAGATATTGATGTCCAGGGGCAGGGAGAGGTCCCAGGAGTTGGTACCGAAACTCGCGCGGAGAATGATTGGAATCGCCTCCGGAGCGGGGGTTGTCATGCTTTACCTCGCAGCGGTTGGGGTTGCAGGGACGACTGCGGACGACGACGTGGGATTCACCACGAGATCGAAGTCGAAGTCCAGTTCTTCGGCCGTGAGGCCTCGGCCGACGGTAGGCGAGTAGTCGTTCTGCCGGGCGTCTTCGACCGCCTCGTAGAGTTCGCTGGCGGCTGGGTTCGTGGCGAGGACGGAAACCTCCACCCCGACGAGTTCGCTGTACCGGCACACGGCGGACAACGCGTCGCGGAAGCTGCCGAAGTGGCATTGCACGGAGGCGATTTCGGATTGGACGACGACACAGTCGTCGACCAGGAGCAGCCGGGCCTGATGGCAGCGCTGGTTCCAGCGGGAGAGGAATCGCAGCACGGTGACGCGCCGGGCGGGCAGGACGTCGCGCTGCAGGAGGACCCGCAGGTAGACCCAGGGTTCGCCAGTGCGTATCTCCAGCGCGGCCCGGTAGTCGTAGCAAGGGATCAGGCATCGTACGCCGGCGAGCACGGTGGTGGTGTCGACGATGCGGTAGTTCCAGCCGAGTTGGTCGAAGTACTCGGCGACGGTGTGTGCGTCGAGTTTGTGCATGCTGTCTATTCCTCCACCGGCTCGAGTCGTGGAGAAGCCGTGATCTCGAACTGCGGAATGACGACCGGACGACCATCGATCGGCACAATCGACTCGTCCCGGCTCAGCTCCTCCCAGAGCCATAGGGCGGCCTGCGCGTCGAGTGGGTCGTAGATGTTGAAGGACTTGTACTGGACGAGCTCGCAAAGCGCCACGCACAGTTCGGCGAGTGAGAGTCCCGGGTACCAGATGTCCCCCATGCAGACGTCCGGGGGTTTGAAATTCGGATGGAATATCGCTGTCTTCCACACCACCGTAGGCGGCAGCTTCGGGAAGTTCTCGCTCAGCAGCAGATCGAATTCGTGCTCGCTGGACTGGAGCAGGACGTCCTTGACCTGTACCAGGCCCAGACAGGTCATTTTTACGATGTACTTCGAAGGCGGGCTTCCCAGACTGTGAAAGCTGATCAGTTCGCTGCTCCCGGCGAGGTCGAGCATTCCCGCGTAGTCGTTGGCGAGCCGTCGGAGGTGAGGTGAGGTCATTCCCGCCCCCTCGGGTCGAGTCCGGCCAGTTCCGGCTCCGGGGGAGCCCCGGGGAGTTCCAGGTGTACGACCGTGTCGACGCCCGGGAGACCGGCCTGGACCCAGCTCCACGGGGGGAAGCCGGTCTCCCCCGGGGAGAGGCCGGCCCAGGTTTCGTCCCCGGTCACCACGTTGGACAGGTCAGGGACGGTCCGTGTGCCGCACTCGGCGCAGCAGTTGTCCTCGTCCCCGGGGCTGTCGGTGCTCGCCTGGATGTGGTCGACCGCCCGCACGGTGCCGCATTGCAGGCACGTCACGCGCGCGTTGATTTCCATGGGCAGCCGCAGCACCGCGTCGGGCTGGTCCGAGGCGTCCCGCCAGGAGGAGAGCAGCCCCGCCCAGTCGGTGTCCGTGTGTGCCCAGTCGGCCGGGGCCGAGGCCGGTGAGACCATTCGTGGGTGCAGCCAGCAGTCCTCGCGGCGGGGGAGCGCGATGCGAAGGTAGCGGTCGTGGGCGAGGTCGACGCGTATCTCCTCACCGACGGGGACGGGCAGCGTCTCCGGATCGTCGTGGACCCACTTCACCGCCTGCTGCACCATGAGCGCTGCCGCCACCGATGCCCCGAGGGCGGTGGTGGGCACTCCCTGTCCGTACTGTGCGCGGCGGGCGTAGGCGAGGCAGGAGTGGCGCAGGGTCAGGTCTACGAGGTCTTCCTCGGTCAGCGTGCACACGTAGCAGGGGCCGGTGTCGTCCGGGGCGTACAGCCGGACCACCCCCTCCCAGGGGGTGAGGCCGCCGTCGACGAACAGACAGCCCGTGAGGCCCGCGAGCTGGCCGAGGGCGATGCGGGCCGCCGCGTTGTCGACGCAGCCGAAGGCGACGTCCATGCGGGCGAACAGTCCGGCGCCAGCCACGGTGCGCAACTCCCCGTCCAGGGGTACGACGGTGCAGTCGGGATTGATCCGGGTGGCGGCGGCCCGGGCGGCCACCACCTTGGGCCGGCCGATGTCCTTCTCGGTAAAAAGCACGGACTTGCCGAGATTGCCGCCCTCCACACGGTCGAAATCGATCAGGACGACCGTCCCCCAGCCGAGCAAGGCCAGGTTCTTGACCACCTCGTTGCCCAGGGCACCGGCTCCGACCACGATCGCCCGGGCCGCCTTGAGCAGATCCTGGCGCCACCACCGGACCGACGACAGCTGGGCGTAGCGCTCACTCGTCATGCGTTCCCTGACTGCCAGGGGAAAAGTGGCAGTTGCGCGAGCAGCACCGGCTGCCCGCCAGGTGCTCCCAGCAGTCCGGGCAGTAGCCTTCACCGCACAGCGGGCAGCGGATCACCTCGCTCCCCACCGAAAGTGCGGTGAAACAGTGCGGGCAGCGTCGGTCCACCAGAGCGTCACCGAGGGTCAGTGTGAGGCGCTGGACCTCTTCGTAGATCGCGAGACGGCCGCCGAGTTCAAGGTTGTCCCCCTGGTGGAGAACGGCCATTCCGGTGACGGCCGTTCCGTTGCGTATGACATCCACGCCGTCCGGAACCACCACGCCGAGTCCCGACTCGGTTCGCAGAACCCATAACCCGGACTTGCGTTCGGCCACCTTGGCTTCCAGCGGCTCACGGGGATTTTCGGAAGGCAGCAGGAACTGACGGCCGCGCTCCGGCAGCACGATGTGCCAGCCCTTGAAGTCAAGTCTGGGGAACGGTGGAACGGTCGAACTCATGGGCGATCCGCCTGTTTTCCACGGACGTACAGGGCCGCCCATTATCGGCGGCTGAACGGTGGGCAGGCAAGGCTTTGACAACACACACAAGTGGAATTCTCGATGCCCCTACCTCAACTGCCGGGCGGTCGACCCAATTCCCAAAGATGTTCGAACTGTTCGACCCAGTAGTCATTCCAGCGATTACTACTGGACCGGGTCAGGCTAATGTGCATACGGGTGCCAGTGTGACGTCCGTGAACAGCGTGAAACTCGACGATCAATGAGCCATTATTGGTTCCGGGATCGACGGTGAACATGCTGAATCCGGGACTGAAGTCAATAAGCCGGTATTCGAAGCTCCCCGGGACATTCCAGTTGCGCATCATTTCCATGCGGGAGACCACTGTGCGCAGTGATGGCTCCAACGACTCCACCGAGAATTCCTGCCCGTCGTCCAGCTGCCGGGCGGCCACCCGCACCGCCTCCGCCGCGGAGGGGTCGAGCAGCAGCACCCGCACCTTCCCGTCGGCGCGCGCCAGCACCTGACTGCGCAGCGCCTGGCAGGTGCCCGAACTCAGCAGGTTGATGCCGGAGGGGGCGAACACGGCGACCTCTCGGGCTCCGGCGAGCCGCGCAGAGACCGGCACCGAGTCGAGATCGGTACGGTCCTGAAGGACCGCGTCCACGTCCGCGGCCCGCCGGTCCGGCAGCGTGATCCGGAAGACCAACAGGCCCACGCCGGCCAACACGACCGTCAATTGCAGCCGCTGGGACAGGACATCGCCGACCAGGGACAGCACGACAAAGACCAAGGCGCACGCGGAGACCACGTACGCGTCCAGGTTCGTGCGAGTCCTGAGATCTCCGAGCACACGCCGCCAAGTCCGTTGCATGAACTCCCCCGTCCTGCCCGCCGGTCCAGGCACCTCGAGCCGAAGTTCCCAGCGTAGGGACGACGGATCGGCTCCGACAGTGGACGTGCCGGGCGGCAGCGGCCGGCCGGACCCTCGCGAACAAGGGCCCGGTGAGCCCGGAAGACGGACGGCGACCGGAAACCGGCTGCCTCAGGAACGGTCGCGACCGGCCTTCAACTCCCCTATGAGGGCGGTCCAGGAGGCTGCCGCAAAGCACAGCGACGGACCCTGCGGGGACTTGCTGTCACGGACCGGGACGACGGCCCCTCGGAACCCGTCGGCCACCTCCACGCAGTTGCCGCCTTCCTGATTGCTGTAGCTGCTCTTGCGCCAGACGACGCCGTTCAGATCGGGACGGGACCTTCGCTCCACGGTGGTTGTCCTCCCTCACGGATCGGATCATGTCCAGGGACATGAGCGGGGGCAGAGCTGCCGCCCGCAGCCGATCGTAAGTCAGCGCGAAACTCCTGACCTCGTCCGGATCCTCGATGAGTTGGCCGTAGTGCGCGCCTTCCGTGTACGCGACCTCCGAGCCGTCCGGCATGGTGAGCACCGTGAGCGAACCGCCCATGACCTCGTGCTCGCCCTGGTCGAACGGCAGGACCTGCACGGTGATGTGAGGTTCCACCCTGGTCCTGAGTAGTCGCTCCAACTGCTCATGCATCACCCCCTGGCCGCCAACAGGACGCCGGAGCACCGCCTCGTCGAGAACCACCCACAGCTCGGGCCGGTCGGGCATGCCGAGTCGCTCCTGTCGTCCCAGACGAAAGGTGACCCGTTCTTCCAACTGCTCTTCGCTGCCGAGCGTCCGGCCGACTCTCAGCACCGCACGCGCGTAGTCCTCGGTCTGCAGCAAGCCGGGCACCACATGAGCCGCGTACTCGCGGACGGCCACCGCCCGCTCCGCGTACTCCATGAACTTCCGCGACCAGTCCGGAAACGCCTCCCGGTACACATACGGCCACAGCTCCACCAGCAGATCCTCCGCACCAAGCGCCGCGTCCAGCGCTCGCGCCAGCTCCAGCGTCGGCTTCGCTCCGGACGCCCGCTCGATCTGCGTGATCCGCGTGCTCACCACATGCGTCCGGTCGCCCAGTTCGGCCTGGGTCAGCCCCGCCGCCGTACGGAGCCTGCGCACCCGCGCACCGAACAGCGCGGCCATCGACGCACTGGGATCAATTCCGTTGGCCAAGGCATCACTTCCGTTCTTTACGGCCTCACAAGTAAGGCTGCGCCCCCTGGCGAGCGTAGGACGATCGGCCGACTCTTGAGCACGGAACGTGATGACTCGTGTGCGCAACGGAGCGCCTCGAGCCGACGGAAAGGGACGGACAGGCCGTGCTGACAGAAACCGCCACCCCGGAGGACATGCCGCAGCGTGAACTCCAGTCGCTCACGGTGCAGTGTCCCTCCTCCCCGCGTGGTGCGCAGGTCGCCCGGCGTCACGCCGTCCGGTGGATGGAGGAACGGGGCCACCCGCCGGCGTCGGACATCTCCTGCGCGGTCGCCCTCGTCGTCGGGGAACTCGCGGCGAACGCCGTACAGCACGGTCGGGTTCCCGGCCGGGAGTTCGGTCTCCTGCTCGCCCTGGACCGGGATGCGGGCGTGCTGCGTGTCGAGGTCGCGGACGCCGCCTCCGCGAAGCGGCTGCCCACGGCCGCGCCCTCGTCGTCTCCCGATGGTGAGTCCGGCCGGGGGCTGCTCCTGGTGGACGTCCTGGCCGACCGCTGGGGGTCGACGCCTCGCAGCCCGGTGGGCAAGACGGTATGGGCGGAGCTGCGTCTTGAGATCTGATCCGCCCCCTCGGCGAGGGAGGGGAGGCAGCGGCGCCCGAAAAAGGCGTACGGCGCGTACAGCACGTACCTGTCCTGCTCGTACGCGCCGACGCGCCGCTGGGGCGTGGCCTCGCTGGGCCTACTCTTCGTCTTCGGGCTTCTCCGCCTCGTTGATCTCCTCCTCGAGACCGAGCTGCTCGATGAGCCACTTGTCGAACTCGATCGCGGCGCGCACCCAGCTGACGGTCGAGGAGACGAAGTGCTCCAGGCTGACACCCATGCCGATCAGCATCTGGGCCTCGCCGATCAGGCGGACCGTGCCGTCGTCGTGGGTGTGGCTGTAGACCTTGGGCCACAGGGTGCGGCGGTTCCAGTCGTCGATGGACTCCAGGATCTGCGGCTTCGCCTCGATCTCGTGGGGCCGGTCGTAGAACGTCCGCACGGAGAAGACCTGCTGGTCTCCCTCACCCCGGAACATGAAGTAGGTGCGGAACTGCTCCCACGGCGCCGCGAGGTCTCCCTCGTCGTCGACGACGTACTTGAGCTCCATCTGGTCGAGGAGCTGCTTCACGAGGTCCTGATCCGGGACGACGGGGCCGGCCGGGCCGCTGCCGGGCTGCGGCTCGGGCTGGCCCCCGAAGTTCGGAATCGAGGACGGGTCGATGGTCACCGTGAATTTCCCTTCGTACGGATTCCGCCATCCTCCCCCATGCGGGGAGGGGGGTGGCAAGCCCAGACAGACCCTGTCAGCCCTCGGCTGACACGATCCGGTCAAGCGCAACCTCCGGGTACCCGGACCCGTCCTCCTCAGCGGCATACGTGGAGGGGGCGATCACCGTGGTGGCAGCAGGCAGCGGGCCGGAAACGGGCAGGGGGCGCACCCGGTGGGGACTGGTCCTGCCGATCCTGGCCCTGCCCGTGCTCGTCCTCGGGTTCCTGATCATCGGCATGTTCATGTGGGCTCTGTCGGACTCGGACGAGGACGATCCGCGCGCGGGCGGCCCGGCGAAGGTGGCCTGCGCCGAGGCCCTGGCATTCGGCGGCGCCGTGCGCCCCGTGAACGTCCAGCCCGAGCGCTGCACCGTGCAGCACGGCATCGACACCGCCTACGCGGCGGTGCTGCGGATGCCGCGCGAGGACGTACGCGCCTGGCTGCGGGAGACGTATCCGGACGCACCGGAGATCCGCACGGGCGGCCCCTGTGGCGCCCTGTGCCTCGATGTGAGCCACGAGGACGGACTGCCCGCCTCGGCCGAGGCACACGTGGTGCAGGTGCGGGTGGAGTACGAGAACGCCGAGACCGCGCTGGTGCGGTTCTCGGCGTTCACGATGTGACGGCCTAGAGCGTCTTGCCCGTCGCCGGGCCCACGATCAGGCCCTGCTCGAAGCGGTCCACCCGGACCGTGTCGCCGTCCTTGATCTCGCCCGAGAGGATCTCCTTGGCGAGGCGGTCGCCGATGGCGGACTGGACGAGACGGCGCAGCGGACGGGCGCCGTACGCCGGGTCCATGCCCTCCTCGGCGAGCCAGGCCAGGGCCTCGGGCGTGATGTCCAGCGTGAGGCGCCGCTCGGCGAGGCGCTTGGCCAGGCGGTCGAGCTGGAGCTTCGCGATGCGCTCCAGCTCGGGCTTGGTCAGCGCGGCGAAGACGACCAGGTCGTCCAGGCGGTTGAGGAACTCCGGCTTGAACGAGGTCCGCACCACCTCCAGGACCTGCTCCTTCTTCTCCTCCTCGCTGCTCACCGGGTCGACCAGGAACTGGCTGCCCAGGTTCGACGTCAGCACGAGGATCGTGTTGCGGAAGTCGACCGTGCGGCCCTGGCCGTCCGTGAGCCGGCCGTCGTCCAGCACCTGGAGCAGGATGTCGAAGACCTCGGGGTGGGCCTTCTCCACCTCGTCCAGCAGGACGACGGAGTACGGGCGGCGGCGCACCGCCTCCGTGAGCTGGCCGCCCTCCTCGTAGCCGATGTATCCGGGCGGGGCGCCGACCAGACGGGCCACGCTGTGCTTCTCGCTGTACTCCGACATGTCGATGCGGACCATCGCCCGCTCGTCGTCGAAGAGGAAGTCGGCGAGGGCCTTGGCCAGTTCGGTCTTGCCCACGCCCGTCGGGCCCAGGAAGAGGAAGGAGCCGGTGGGTCGGTCGGGGTCGGCGATCCCGGCGCGGGACCGTCGTACGGCGTCGGACACCGCCCGCACCGCCTCGGTCTGCCCGATGAGGCGCTTGCCGAGCTCGTCCTCCATGCGCAGCAGCTTCTGCGTCTCGCCCTCCAGCAGCCGCCCGGCCGGGATGCCGGTCCAGGAGGCGACGACGTCGGCGATGTCGTCGGAGCCGACCTCCTCCTTGACCATGGTGTCCTTCGCGACCTCTTCCTCGGCCTCGGAGGCGGCCTCCAGTTCCTTCTCCAGGGCCGGGATCTCGCCGTAGAGCAGCTTGGAGGCGGTGTCGAAGTCGCCGTCGCGCTGGGCGCGTTCGGCCTGGCCGCGCACTTCGTCGAGGCGTTCCTTCAGCTCGCCGACGCGGTTGAGGGACTGCTTCTCCTTCTCCCAGCGGGCGGTGAGACCGCGCAGCTCCTCCTCCTTGTCGGCGAGGTCGCGGCGCAGCTTCTCCAGGCGCTCGCGGGAGGCCGCGTCGGTCTCCTTGCCGATCGCCAGCTCCTCCATCTTCAGCCGGTCGACGGCGCGCTGCAGTTCGTCGATCTCGACGGGGGACGAGTCGATCTCCATGCGCAGCCGCGAGGCGGCCTCGTCGACCAGGTCGATGGCCTTGTCGGGCAGGAAGCGGGAGGTGATGTACCGGTCGGAGAGCGATGCGGCGGCGACCAGCGCGCTGTCCGCGATCTGCACCTTGTGGTGGGCCTCGTACCGCCCCTTGAGCCCGCGCAGGATCGCGATGGAGTCCTCGACGGTCGGCTCGGCGACCAGCACCTGCTGGAAGCGCCGCTCCAGGGCGGGGTCCTTCTCGATGCGCTCGCGGTACTCGTCGAGGGTCGTGGCACCCACCATGCGCAGCTCACCACGCGCGAGCATCGGCTTCAGCATGTTCCCGGCGTCCATGGCGGAGTCGCCGCCCGCACCGGCCCCGACGACCGTGTGCAGCTCGTCGATGAAGGTGATGATCTGCCCGTCGGAGTCCTTGATCTCGGCCAGGACGGTCTTCAGACGCTCCTCGAACTCGCCCCGGTACTTCGCCCCGGCGACCATCGCGCCCAGGTCGAGCGCGACGAGCCGCTTGTCCTTCAGCGACTCGGGCACATCGCCCTTCACAATCCGCTGGGCGAGCCCCTCGACGACGGCGGTCTTGCCGACACCGGGCTCACCGATCAGCACGGGGTTGTTCTTGGTCCGCCGGGACAGCACCTGTACGACCCGCCGGATCTCCTGGTCCCGCCCGATGACCGGGTCGAGCTTGCCCTCGCGGGCGGCGGCGGTGAAGTCGGTGCCGAACTTCTCCAGGGCCTTGTACTGGCCCTCGGGGTCGGCCGTGGTCACCCGGCGTGCGCCCCGCGCCTTCTGGAAGGCCGCCTGGAGCTTCTTCGCGTCGGCCCCCTGCCCGGACAGCACCTCACCGGCCGCGCCGCCCTTCGCGGCGATGCCGAGGAGAAGGTGCTCCGTGGAGAGGTACTCGTCCCCCAGCTCCTTGGCGCGGGCCTGCGCGTCGGCGACGACGGCGAGCATCTCGCGGTTGGGCTGGGGCGGCGCCACGGTGGAGCCGGTCACGCTGGGCAGCCCGGCGAGCACGCGCTCGGCTCCGGCGCGGACGGCCGCCTGGTCGGCGTCGACCGCGGCGAGCAGATCGGTGATGTTCTCGTTGTCCTGGCCCTGGAGCAGCGAGAGCAGCAGATGGGCGGGGGTGAGGTCGGGGTGCCCCTCGGTCACGGCCCGATTACTGGCCGCGTTGATCGCGTCCCGGCTCCTGTTGGTCAGCTCGGCGTCCACGTTCGCGTTCTCCTCCTCCTTGCCTGACCCGAATCAGCGCACTGACCCGATCAGCGCACTGACTCAATCAGCGTACATAAAGTTGAGTCTATTCCACTCAAGGCCGGATCCGGGAGTCCGCGAGGGTTAAGTTCCGGGTCATGGCCACCAAGTACTCCGTCGATCCGGGTGCCCCCGACCAGCCGTACCTCGCCTTCTGGCGGGAGCGGCACGTCTGCACCCTGACGACTCCCCGCCCGGACGGAACTCCGCACGTGGTACCCGTCGGCGTCACATACGATCCCGAGGCCCGTCTGGCTCGGGTGATCGCGAACAAGGCGAGCGCCAAGGTGCGCCATGTGCTGGCCGCCGGGGCGCAAGGGGCGGCCGTCGCCGTCTGTCAGATGGAAGGCAAGCGGTGGGCCACGCTGGAGGGCCGGGCCTTCGTCCACGGCGAGCCCGACCGGGTCGCGGAGGCGGAACGCCGCTACGCGGAGCGCTACGGCCGGACCCCGTCACCCAACCCGGCGCGCGTGGTGATCGAGATCGAGCTGACGCGAGCGATGGGGCGAGGGTGACCGGAAGGTGAGCGGAGTGAAAATCCACACCGGTGATCGACTGCTTCCAGCCACAGCGTGACCAGGTCGATTCCAGGAAATGTCCCCCAAAAACTGCAGCGGCGTCACCGTGTTCAGGTCACGGTGACGCCGCTGCGGGGGGAAGCACCTGAGCGATCTGTTACGACGGGGGAATCGCGTCAGGCACTGCGGGGGGTGGCAGAGACGGTCCTAGGGGCAGGGGACTCGGCGTCCACCTGCTCATGGTCCCTTTGGTCCAGGTTCACAAAGATCATTCCGTACCGTACGGCACATCGCACAGGCTGCGGCGCCCCCCGAGGCCGCCGCAGACACCGGTAAGCCCGCACGTCCTCGTCGTCGTCCCGCGTGACGACCACCGGCTCGCCGAAAACGGTCACCATCAACGAGTCACCACTGTGGGGGATGGCGGTGACCAAGTCGATGAAGTGCCAGCCGGAGCGGTAGGCGGTGGCCATTTCACGGCGGAAGGAGCGGTCGTCGGGTGGAGTGGTCACGGTCAGCTCCCGGATCCCGCGTTCGCGGAACTCGGCCAGCTTGTGTTGTTCACGCCGTAGCTGGTCTGAGCCACCGCCGGCCAACTCGTGTTCGCCCGAACATCGCCCTTCTCATCGGAGAAGCCACTCAGCGCGCCGAGGGTGACAACGACGGAGAAGGCGGCGACAAGCACCGAGCGAAGCATTCTGTTCCGCATAGTCGGCTTCGTCCTCACTTGAAGGTCCCCTTTTCCCCCGTCGAGTACGACGATGGCTCATTCGGGCACGTCATGGCCACACAATCGATGCATCATGTTCCTGCATGTTCAGGACCCTGGGGGGTGGAGATTTGACAATAAATCAAGCAAAAGGGACACATCCCCATCCGATGACCGAGTGGTGCGAGGAGGGCGGACGTCTGTATGCCACCGCTCTGCGCACAGGACGCATCGCACGCGCGGACGTGGAGCCGGCCCCCTGCCTGGTGGAGTTCGCCCTCCTCCACCCCGATCCGGACGATCCCGACTGGCTGCGCCCGGTGGCCCCGGTCGTCGCCCTGTCCCGGCAACTCAACCCCTTGGAACACGAGATCGCCGAGCGCAGGCGCCTGGCCGTCGACCTCGCGGAGACCTTTCAGCCGTTCATGGCCCTGGGCACCCAGATCGCAACGGTAAGTGACGCCATCACCGTGCTGGAAGGCGGTGAACGTATCAACGCCGCACTCAACATGGCCACGGTCCAGTGCCGGACCGAGGTCCTCACCCTCCAGCCGAGCGACCGCATGTCCGAACGCAGCCTCCTGAGAGGGCTGGAACGCGACAAGCCACTCATCGAACGCGGTGTGCGGATCCGTACGGTGTACCAGCACACCGCCCGCTACAACCCGGAGCAACTGGCCTACGCGGCCAGGCTCTCCGACGGCAAGGCGGAGTACCGCACCATAGACGAGTTGGTGGAACGTTTGATCATCTGCGACCAAACGGTCGCCTTCATCCCCGCCCGGGACGACCAGCAGGTTGCCCTGGAACTGCGCCACCCCGGCCTCGTCCGCTATCTGCTCAAGCTTTTCGAATACCTGTGGGACCGCGCGGTCCCGCTGAGCACCGGCACCCCGTACGAAGCGGCCACCGGCGGTATCACGGATGTCCAGCACTCCATAGCCAAGCTTCTGGTCGAGGGGCACGTCGACGAGGCCATCGCACGCCGCCTGGGCATGAACGTGCGCACCTGCCGTGCTCACATCGCCAAGCTGGCGTCGGCCCTGGGCAGTGGCAGCCGGGCCCAACTCGGGTACCTCATAGCGCAGTCGGGGATCCTGCAGCAGGACCACTCAGGAGGAGGAAGTCCCGAGTGACGTCGGCGCCACACCCCCTGCACGACGCGGAAGAACTGTGCCCTGCCGGGACGGAGCTGTACGAACGAGCCCTGCGCGAAGGTCACGTACCCGCCGAAGCGGCCCGCGCCGCACCCTGCCTGATGGACATCGGCCTGCTGCATCCCGCCGTCGACGACCTCCACCGGCTCGAGCCCGTGGTGCCGGCCCTCGCCCTCCACCGGCTGCTGCGGACGTCCGGGGAACGCATCGCGCGCGAACGACGACGC
>KL569106.1:29874-31593 GCA_000715635.1 Streptomyces violaceus
GGCTTGCCGAGACATTCGAGCCGCTCATGGCCGTCGAAGGGCATCACACCGCCGCGTCCGCCACCCCGACGCTGACGCTCCTCAGCGGAAAGGAGCGGATCAACGAGGCCATCACCGAGACCATGGCGGCGGCCTCCCGGGAACTGCTCACCATCCAGCCCCGCGCCAAGCTCACCAGGGAACGGGTCGAGGCGGCCTATGCCGTTGCCACGGACCGCGACCAGGCTCTGCTGAACCGCGGCGGCCGCATCCGCACCCTGTACCAGCACACCCTCCGCCACTCACCCACGACCGTCGCGCACCATGAACGGCTGAGGGGCGACATCGAGGCGCGTGCGCTGGACGAGATCACCGACCGGCTCATCATCGTCGACCGGGACGTCGCATTCGTCCCCGCCGACGGCAACGGAGACCTCGCGCTGGAAATCCGTCACCCGGCCATCGTCGGATACCTGGCCACCACCTTCGACCGCCTCTGGCGCCTCGCCACCCCGGTGTTCCCCGAAGCCGCCCCCCAGCCCTCCCACAACGGCATCACCCCCCGCCAGCGCGCCATCGCCACCCTCCTCACCGAGGGCCACACCGACGCCGTCATAGCCGACCGTCTGGGCATGAACATCCGCACCGCCCGCGTCCACATCGCCAAGCTCGCGGCAACGCTGGGCAGTCAGAGCAGAGCCCAACTGGGCTATCTCATCGGGCAGTCCGGGATTCTGGACCAGGAACGCTGAGGGGCGTGGACGCGGCAGCCCGTGACGGACCGTCGAGTCCCACCTGGGCGATGCGCACCCCGAGCTGCGTACGGCTCGCCGCCCCCAGCGTCTCCGAGAGCCGCGCGATATGGGCCCGGCACGTCCGGACGCTTATCCCCAGCCGCTCCGCGATCACCGCGTCCTGGTGGCCCTCCGCCAGCAGCGCCGCGATGGACTGCTCCCGGTGGGAGATGCCCTCGATGCCGGTGTCGGGGAGCGGCGCGGTCAGCGGGATGGCAAGTCGCCACAGCCGCTCGAACATGGTGACCAGGTACTCGATGAGCGCGGGGTGCCGCAGCTCCAGGGCCATCGTGCGGTCGGTGTTGGCGGGGATGAAGGCCACCGTCCGGTCGAAGAGGATCAGCCGGTCGATCACCTCGTCCAGCGTGCGCGCCTCCACGGCGTCGCCCATCAGCTCCAGATACGTCAGCAGCCCCTGCCCGTGCCGGGCGACATGCGTGTACAGGTCCCGCATCCGCACGCCCCGGCCGCGCAGCGCCAGCGCCCGGTGCAGGCCCTCGGAGAGTTCCGCCTCGCGCCGGATGCCGCCCGGCTGGACCGTGAGCACCTCGGTCGTGCACGCCTGGGTCGCCTCGTCCATCGCCGCCTGGATCCGGGCGAGCCCGTCCAGCACCCGGATCGCCGAGCCCTCGCCCGCCGACGGGGCCGGCCGCACCCGGCGGCCGAGACCGGCGTACCACTCGACGGCCGCCACGGCCGAACCCACCCGCCGCTGACTGGCGCTGACCTCGTCGTACATCCCGCGCAGCAACCGGGTCATGACCTCCTGCGGGGAGGTCGGCACCAGCCAGTCCATGTCGTCGGGGTCCGGGTGCAGCAGGGCGAGTTCCAGCAGACAGGGCACCGGTTCGGCATCCCCGCGCGGCACGCGGCCCCGCCGTACGGCCCGGGAATACACGCGATCCCCGGCCTCGCACAGTCGGTCAGCACCGTGTGGATGCTCCTC
>KL569106.1:31777-32075 GCA_000715635.1 Streptomyces violaceus
ACCGTGTGGATGCTCCTCCGCCCCGTGCCCGGCCATCGCCCATCCCACCCCCGGTTCACCGTCTTTCCGCAGCGCAACTATGCGCGGACCCGCCCAGCTCCGCAACACGGCTCCCCCGCACCCACGCCCCTTTTCCGGCCGTTCTGCCGCCGAATTCACCCCCCTTCATGGGCTGCTGAAACAGGAGGGGGGTGGCGCGGGTGCAGCCGGCGTGTGACCCTCTGTGATGGCGGGCCCCGACCAGGCCCGTCTACGGACACCTCGGAGGACCCGTGACCATCAACACCGGGGT
Organism: Streptomyces violaceus; assembly: GCA_000715635.1. Lineage (GTDB taxonomy): Bacteria > Actinomycetota > Actinomycetes > Streptomycetales > Streptomycetaceae > Streptomyces > Streptomyces violaceus. Next base: position 32,070 of record KL569106.1, read on the forward strand.
GGACCC
>KL569106.1:32256-33323 GCA_000715635.1 Streptomyces violaceus
GTCTACGGACACCTCGGAGGACCCGTGACCATCAACACCGGGGTGGACCCCCGGCGTCTGCCCGCTGTCGACGCGCTGCGGGGCTTCGCCCTGCTGGGCATCCTGGTGGTCAACAGCGCCCAGATGATGGACCCTTACGTCGTTGAGGGGATCCGCCGGCCGGGGGCGCCCCTGTGGGACCAGGCCGCCGTCTGGCTGGTGACGGCGCTGGCGACCTTCAAGTTCTACCTGTTGTTCTCGTTCCTGTTCGGCTACAGCTTCACCCTGCAGCAGGCCTCCGCCGAGCGGGACGGAGGAAGCGCCACCGCGCGCTTTCTGCGCCGGTCCCTCGGCCTGGTGCTGCTCGGGCTGGCGCACGCGGTCGTGCTGTACAGCGGCGACATCCTGCTGACCTACGGCCTCCTCGGCCTGATCCTGCTGTGCGCTCGCCGGATCGGACCGGCCACCGCCGTGAAGGCCGCCGCCTGGATCTACGGCGTCTACGTCGTCGTCCTCACCGGACTGGGGGCGCTGGCCGCGTTGGTGGACGACGAGGAGCCCGCCCCCCACAGGCAGATCGCGCAGCTCGTGGCCGCCTACCGCGGCAGTCCCGGCACGGTCGTTCAGGAGAACCTGGACCGGCTGCCCGACGCGCTTCTCGGTGTTCTCCTCATGGGTCCGGGTGTCCTCGCCGCATTCCTCCTCGGCCTGGCCGCAGGGAAGCGGCGCCTGCTCGCACCCGGCGGAGCGGCCCGCTCTCAGCTGCTCCGGATCACGGCCGTCGGACTGGCCGTCGGAGTCCCGGGGGCCGTCTTCTACGCCTCCGCCGCAGAGGGGCCGCTGGACGGCCGGTGGACCTTCCTGGGAATAGGCATCGGCATGCTGACGGCACCCGCCCTGTCGGCCGCATACGCCTGCCTCTTGCTGCTCCTCCTGCACTCGTCGTGGGGAGACCGGGTGCGGCGGCTGTTCGTCCCGGCGGGGCGCCTGGCGCTCACGAACTACCTCGGGCAGTCCCTGATCACGATGTTCGTGGCCACGGCGTACGGGCTGTCCCTCTACGGGCAGGTGGGGCCGGCCGCCGTGCT
>KL569106.1:33587-34105 GCA_000715635.1 Streptomyces violaceus
GCTCCGGGCGATCACCCTGGCCGGACGGCCGGGGAGGGCCGGCACACCGAGCGGGCCCGAGCGCGAGGCGGCCCACCGGGGCTGAGCGGCTTCGTGCGCGCGAAGCCGCCCCTCACCGGCTCACTTCAGGCCGATCGCCTCGCACGCCGCCCGGTACTTGGCCGTGCAGATGTCCGACAGCTTGTAGATGTCGTCCGCGACCACCGTGTCCTCGATGTTCCCCTTCGTCAGCGCGACCACGGGCACCAGCTGGGCCGGGATGCCCTTGTGGGTGGGGCTGTCGACCTTGTCGCGGGTGAGGGCGGCGAACTGGATGTCCCGGCCCTGGACCTTGGCCACGGCCATCTCCGCGGCGTTCTCGGCCTCCTGCGGGTAGGACTTGTACACGCTCATGTACTGCTCGCCCGCGATGATCCGCTGCACCGCCTGGAGCTCCGCGTCCTGCCCGGTGATCGGCGGCAGGTCGGTCACGCCCGCGGCCTCCAGCGCCTTGACCTGTCTCTTATACACATCTCTGA
>KL569106.1:34319-43137 GCA_000715635.1 Streptomyces violaceus
GCCATGCCGTCGTTGGCGGAGTAGACGGCGGCGATGTCGTCCTTGCCGATCGCCTGGATCGCGTCGGCCATGTTGGCCTGCGCGTTCTCCGGCTTCCAGTCCTTCGTGTCGAAGGACTGCGCGATCGTCACCTTGCCGTTCAGCTCGGACATCGCACCCGCCTTGAACTGCTTGGCGTTCGGGTCGGTCGACGAGCCGTTCATCATGACGATCTTGTCGGAGAGGCTCGCGTCCTCGCCGATGGCCTCCAGCAGGGTGCGCCCCTGGACCTCGCCGACCAACTCGTTGTCGAAGGAGATGTACGCCTCGATCGGCCCCTCGGCCAGCCGGTCGTAGGCGATGACCGGGATGCCCGCTTCCTTGGCCTTCTCGACGCCGCTCGCGATGGCCTGCGAGTCGACCGCGTCCAGCAGGATCACGTCGACCCGGTCGTCGATCATCTTCTGCATCTGGCCCGCCTGCGTGTCGGCGTCCGCCTCGGCGTTGGCGTACTCGACGCGGCCCTTGTTGTTGGTGAGGGACTCGACCTTCGTCTTGATGATCGGGTAGTCGAAGTTCTCGTACCGGGTGTTCGCCTTCTCCGGGAGCAACAGGCCCACCGTGATGTCGTTGCCCTTGGCCGGGCTCGCGTCGTCACTGCTCCCCGTCGCGTTGAGCGCGCCGCAACCGGCGAGCGTGACGGACATCGCGGCCGCGGCCACGGATATGGAGATACGACGACGCATGTCGGGAGCTCACTTCGCGTGTGATTCGGACGTGGGCACAGCTTTGTGGCCCATGTGACTGAAAAGCCAACGCGGACGCGGCCCTCAGCGTCAAGCGGAAGCACTTAACGAGATGACAACACCACGCTCCGCAAGCGTTGTGAAGACTCTGCGGAACCAGCTCCAAGGTCCCTGCACGGGCCACCCATCGACGGGAGACCCAGCGAAATCGGGCCAAGGCGCACGAAAGGGGCCGGGAGTTGCCTCCCGGCCCCTTTCGCGTACGTTCACGCACGCATGCGTCAGTCCGACTGCTGCTGCCGCTTCGGCCGCCACACCACCAGCGCGCTGCTCTGCTGGACCTCCTGGTACGGCACGAGGTCGCGGCGGTACGACGCGTGCACCGCCGCCTCGCGCTGGCGCATCGCCGCCGCCGCGCCGTCGAGGGCGTTCTCCAGTTCGGCCGCACGGGCCTGGAGCGCGGCGACCTGGTTCTCCAGTTCGATGATGCGCTTGATGCCGGCGAGGTTGATGCCCTCGTCCTGCGACAACTGCTGCACCTGACGGAGCAGTTGGATGTCGCGGGCCGAGTAGCGCCGGCCCCGGCCGGCGGTGCGGTCGGGGGACACCAGGCCCAGGCGGTCGTACTGGCGCAGGGTCTGGGGGTGCAGGCCGGACAGCTGGGCCGCCACCGAGATGACGTAGACCGGGGTTTCCTCGGTCAGTTCATACGGATTGCGCCGACGACCGTCCATCTGACTCATGCTCCCTTCGCGGCCTGGAACAGATCCGCCCGTGGATCCTCACCCGAGGTCGCCTCGCGATACGCCTCGAGCGCGTCACGAGCCTTCCCCGTCAGGTCCTGCGGAACACTCACCTCGACGGTGACCAGAAGGTCCCCGCGGGTGCCGTCCTTGCGCACCGCGCCCTTGCCCCGGGCGCGCATGGTGCGGCCGTTGGGCGTGCCCGGCGGCAGCTTCAGCGTGACGGGCGGGCCGCCCAGCGTCGGCACCCGGACCTCGCCGCCGAGGGCCGCCTCGGCGAAGGTCACCGGGACGGTGACGGTGAGGTTGTCGTCCTTGCGGCCGAACACCGGGTGGGAGTCGACGTGCACGACCACGTACAGGTCGCCCGCCGGGCCGCCCCGCTCACCGGGTGCTCCCTTGCCGCGCAGCCGGATCCGCTGGCCGTCGCTGACGCCCGCGGGGATGCGCACCTGCATGGTCCGCGAGGACTTGGCCCGGCCACTGCCCTTGCAGACCTCGCAGGCGTGCTCCGCGATCAGGCCGCGGCCCTTGCAGTCCGGGCAGGGGTCGGTGAGCGAGAAGCCCCCGCCGCTGCCCCGGGCGACCTGCCCGGTGCCGACGCAGGTCGGGCACACGCGCGGTGTGCCGTTCTTGTCGCCGGTGCCCGAGCAGGCCTTGCAGGGTGACTGCGAGGACATCCGCAGCGGGACCGTCGCGCCCTCGATCGCCTCGGTGAAGCTGAGCGTGACCTCGGACTCGATGTCCTGGCCGCGCCGCGGGTGCGTGCGCGTCCCCGCGCCCGCACCGCCGCGGTTGAACAGGCCCCCGAAGACGTCACCGATCCCGCCGCCGAAGCCGCCGGCTCCCTGCCCTCCGCCCTGGGGGCCGCCTCCGAAGAGGTCGCCCAGGTCGAAGTTGAAGTTGCCGCCGCCCCCGCCGGGCCCCGGCCGGAAGCCGCCGTTGCCGAAGAGGGCGCGTGCCTCGTCGTACTCCTTGCGCTTCTTGGGGTCGCCGAGAATGTCGTTGGCCTCGGAGATCTCCTTGAAGCGCTCCTCCGCCTTGACGTTTCCCTTGTTGGCGTCCGGGTGGTTCTCGCGGGCGAGCTTCCGGTACGCCTTCTTGATCTCGGCCTCGGTGGCGTCCTTGGGGACGCCGAGGACCTTGTAGTAGTCCTTCTCGATGAAGTCCTTGGTGCTCATCCTCGACGCCCCTCCTTCCTGTCGTCCGATATGACGTCAGCCCTCGTCCGGGCCACCGCTCTCCTTGTCGTCGGCGTCGGCGGACTCGTCCGCCTTGACCGTCTGTGCCCCCGGCTGGGGTTCGGCCACCGCCACCCGCGCGGGGCGGATGGTGCGCTCGCCGATCCGGTACCCGGGCTGCAGAATCGCCACGCACGTCGTCTCGGTGACGTCGGGTGCGTAGCTGTGCATCAGGGCTTCGTGGATCGTCGGGTCGAAGGGCTCGCCCTCCTTGCCGAACTGCTGCAGGCCCATCTTCGCCGCGGTGCTCTCCAGCGACTCGGCGACGGACTTGAAGCCGCCGACCAGTTCGCCGTGTTCACGCGCGCGGCCGATGTCGTCGAGCACGGGCAGGAGCTCGGTCAGGAGGTTCGCGATGGCGATCTCCTTGACCGCGATCCGGTCGCGCTCGACCCGGCGGCGGTAGTTCTGGAACTCGGCCTGGAGGCGCTGGAGGTCGCCCGTGCGCTCGTTGAGCGCCGTGCGGGCCTGGTCCAGCTGGGCCACCAGGGCCACGTCCTGACCCGTGTCCCCGGCCGGGGCCGCCCCCTCCTCGGAGGAGGAGGCGGCCTTCGGCTCGGCGTCATCGGAGGTGGCGCCGGAAGGGACGTCGGGCTGCTGCTCGTCGAAGCCCGGGGTCTCCTCCGTCACGCGGCACCATCCTTCCGGTCCTCGTCGACGATCTCGGCGTCGACGACGTCGTCGTCGGCCTTGGCGTCACCGGCACCGGCACCGGCACCCGCGCCGGCTCCGGCGGAGGCGCCGTCGGCCTGCGCGGCGTTCGCGTCGGCGTACATGGCCTGGCCGAGCTTCTGCGAGACGGCCGCGACCTTCTCCGTGGCGGTGCGGATCTCGGCCGAGTCCTCGCCCTTGAGCTTTTCCTTCAGCTCATTGACGGCCTCTTCGACCTCGGTCTTGATCTCGCCCGGGACCTTGTCCTCGTTGTCCTTGAGGAACTTCTCGGTCTGGTAGACGAGCTGCTCGCCCTGGTTGCGGGACTCGGCGGCCTCGCGGCGCTTGTGGTCCTCCTCCGCGTACTGCTCGGCCTCCTGGCGCATGCGGTCGACCTCGTCCTTCGGCAGCGAGGAGCCGCCGGTGACGGTCATCTTCTGCTCCTTGCCGGTGCCGAGGTCCTTCGCCGTGACGTGCATGATGCCGTTGGCGTCGATGTCGAAGGACACCTCGATCTGCGGGACGCCGCGGGGCGCCGGGGGCAGACCGGTCAGCTCGAACATCCCGAGCTTCTTGTTGTACGCCGCGATCTCGCGCTCGCCCTGGTAGACCTGGATCTGCACGGAGGGCTGGTTGTCCTCGGCGGTGGTGAAGATCTCGGACCGCTTGGTCGGGATCGTCGTGTTCCGCTCGATGAGCTTGGTCATGATGCCGCCCTTGGTCTCGATACCGAGGGACAGCGGGGTGACGTCGAGGAGCAGGACGTCCTTGACCTCGCCCTTGAGGACACCGGCCTGCAGGGCGGCGCCGATGGCGACGACCTCGTCCGGGTTGACGCCCTTGTTGGCGTCCTTGCCGCCGGTCAGGTCCTTGACCAGTTCGGCGACGGCCGGCATACGCGTGGAGCCACCGACGAGAACGACGTGGTCGATCTCGGAGAGGTTGATCCCGGCGTCCTTGATGACGTTGTGGAACGGCGTCTTGCAGCGCTCCAGCAGGTCCGCGGTCAGCTGCTGGAACTGGGCGCGGGTGAGCTTCTCGTCGAGGTGCAGGGGGCCCTCGGCGGAGGCGGTGATGTAGGGCAGGTTGATCGAGGTCTCGGTGGACGAGGACAGCTCGATCTTCGCCTTCTCGGCGGCCTCGCGCAGACGCTGCAGGGCCATCTTGTCCTTGCCCAGGTCCACGCCGTGGCCGGACTGGAACTGCTGGACCAGGTAGTCGACGATGCGCTGGTCCCAGTCGTCACCACCGAGGTGGTTGTCACCGTTGGTGGCCTTCACCTCGACGACACCGTCGCCGATCTCCAGCAGCGAGACGTCGAACGTACCGCCACCGAGGTCGAAGACCAGGATGGTCTGGTCGTCCTTGTCGAGGCCGTACGCCAGGGCGGCCGCGGTGGGCTCGTTGACGATGCGCAGCACGTTCAGGCCGGCGATCTCGCCGGCCTCCTTCGTGGCCTGGCGCTCGGAGTCGTTGAAGTACGCCGGGACGGTGATGACCGCGTCGGTCACCTTCTCGCCCAGGTAGGACTCGGCGTCCCGCTTCAGCTTCTGCAGCACGAAGGCGCTGATCTGCTGCGGGTTGAAGGGCTTCCCGTCGAGCTCGATCTTCCAGTCCGTGCCCATGTGCCGCTTGACGGAGCGGATGGTCCGGTCCACGTTCGTGACCGCCTGGCGCTTGGCCACCTCTCCGACGAGCACTTCACCGTTCTTGGCGAAGGCGACGACGGACGGCGTGGTCCTGGCGCCCTCGGCGTTGGTGATGACGGTGGGCTCGCCGCCCTCCAGAACGCTGACGACGGAGTTAGTCGTGCCCAGGTCGATGCCGACCGCACGTGCCATGGTTGATTCCTCCAGCTGACTTGAGTGGAACGGACTCAAGTGTGCACGACGGCCCCCAACCGGTCAACAGAGCTGAGTCGACCGGACTCAAGTCTTATCCGTTCCTTACACGCAACGGGGCTCTGACCTGCGGCGACATCACACGCCGAGGGTCACGGGAGGCGTACACCGAGACGCGTGACACAGCGAGGACGACGACGAGCGCCGTGCCCGCCACCCACCACAGCGCGTCGTTGCCGACCCAGCCGGCGTGCACGAGTACCCCGACGGCCACCCCGGACAACGCCCCGGCCCCCAGCAGCAGACTCGCCCCCGGCGCGGTCAGCCCGAGCCGCCGCAGCCGGTGCGCGAGATGGTCGGGGCCGCTGCGCAGAACGGCCCGCCCGGCCATCCGCCGCGACAGCAGCACCAGCCCGGCGTCGGCGCACACCAGGGCGGTCAGCGCGAACAGCACCCCCGCGCTCTCCCCGATCCCGGACCCGGCCCGCGCGTACACGGCCCCCGAGGCGATCACGAACCCCGCGGGCATGGACCCGCACGCCCCGAGCGCGACCCGGGCCGGATGCCAGTTGTGCATGAGGAATCCGGTCAGCGCGGCGGCCAGCACGCTCATCAGCACCGCGATCCCGTCCATCACCTCGACCGCCGCACAGACCCCCACCCCGAAGGCGGTCACGACCCCCACGGTCCCGGCGAGCCCGTCGGCGTGATCGACCCCCCGGAACCCGAGGGTCAGCCCCGCGACCCACACGACGGCCAGCAGCCCGGTCCCCACACCCGTCTCCCCGTACGGCACGACGCACGCGGCCGCCGCGGCCGCACCGGCGAAGAGCACCCGCCGCCGCAGCCGCCACACGTCGTCGACCAGACCGAGCAGGGCCACCACGCCCCCGGCGACGAGCAGTTCCCGCACCTCGCCCCCGGTCGGCACACCCTCCACCCAGCCGTAGGCGCACACCACCACGCCGGTTACCACCACGACGGCCACACCACCGGACAGCGGCACCTCTCGCTGCCGCCGCCGGTCGACCAGACGCGACCACCGTGCGGGCACCCGGAGGAGGGCCGCGAGCAGGGCGGTGAGCAGGAGGGCGATGGCGGCGGCAGTGATCCCGTAGAGCACGGATATAAGTTAGGCGGGACTATGACAATTCGGTACGACTAACACGACCGGATCACGACCGGATCTGAGGCAACCCTCAGCGATTCAGATCACCCCCCACCCGGCTACAGTGCGGCGGAGGATAGGGGTAGTCTCAAACGGACTGCATAAGTTACCGCTTAGTAATCTCGGGAACCCTTCGCGACGGAGAGTCCCCGACAGAAACCTCGCAGGCCCGAGGAGCCCCCATGCAACTCGCCGCGATCATCGTGTCGCTGGTTCTGACCGTGGTCGGCGTCGCGCTGCTCGCACGCGCGATCGGCCAGTTCGTCCGGTACTTCAAGCTCGGCCAGCCGGTCCCCGCCGGTGCCCGGACCGACAATCCCTACCAGCGCAGCGTGACCCTGGTGAAGGAGTTCCTCGGGCACACGCGCATGAACCGGTGGGGCATCGTCGGTATCGCCCACTGGTTCGTGGCGATCGGCTTCCTGACGCTGCCGCCGACGATCATCACCGCGTACGGCCAGCTGTTCGAGGCGGACTGGACGCTGCCGGTCATCGGCGGCTTCCTCCCCTATGAGCTCTACATCGAGTTCATCGCCGCGATGACGACCGTGGGCATCGCCACGCTGATGGTCATCCGCCTGCTGAACCTGCCGTCGCGCCCGGGCCGCAAGTCCCGCTTCACCGGTTCGAAGATGGGCCAGGCGTACTTCGTCGAGTACGTCATCCTCACCATCGGCCTGGCGATCTACGTGCTGCGCGGCCTCGAGGGCGCGCTGCACCACGTGGAGGGATACGAGGCCGCGTACTTCGCCTCGTACCCGCTGGTCCTGGCCTTCAAGGGCCTGAGCGTCGCCGCGCTGCAGAACCTCGTCTACTTCTTCGCGATGATCAAGCTGGGCACGACCATGATCTGGATGATCACGGTCAGCCTGAACACCAACATGGGTGTGGCCTGGCACCGCTTCCTGGCGTTCCCGAACATCTGGTTCAAGCGCGAGGCGACGGGCGGCACGGCCCTCGGTGCCCTCCAGCCGATGACGTCCGGCGGCAAGCCGATCGACTTCACCGACCCGGGCGACGACGACGTCTTCGGCGTCTCCCAGGTCGAGCAGTACTCCTGGAAGGGCCTGCTGGACTTCTCCACCTGCACCGAGTGCGGCCGCTGCCAGTCGCAGTGCCCGGCGTGGAACACGGGCAAGCCCCTCTCCCCCAAGCTGCTGATCATGTCCCTGCGGGACCACGCGCACGCCAAGGCGCCGTACCTGCTGGCCGGCGGCGGCAAGACGATGGAGGGCGAGGAGAAGGCGTCCGAGGAGCAGCTCAAGGACGTCCCCGCGGCCGCCCTCGCCGAGGCCGAGCGCCCGCTGATCGGCACCGCCGAGGAGAACGGCGTCATCGACCCGGACGTCCTGTGGTCCTGCACCACCTGCGGTGCCTGCGTCGAGCAGTGCCCGGTGGACATCGAGCACGTCGACCACATCGTCGACATGCGCCGCTACCAGGTGATGATCGAGAGCTCGTTCCCGTCCGAGGCGGGCACGATGCTCAAGAACCTGGAGAAGAAGGGCAACCCCTGGGGCCTGGCGAAGAAGCAGCGCCTGGAGTGGCTGAAGGAGCTCGACTTCGAGGTTCCGGTCGTCGGCAAGGACATCGAGGACCTGTCCGAGGTCGAGTACCTGTACTGGGTCGGCTGCGCCGGCGCGCTCGAGGACCGCGCCAAGAAGACCACCAAGGCCTTCGCCGAACTCCTGCACATCGCGGGCGTCAAGTTCGCCATCATGGGCGGCGACGAGAAGTGCACGGGTGACTCCGCCCGCCGCCTGGGCAACGAGCCGCTGTTCCAGGAACTCGGCATGGAGAACGTCATGGCGCTGAACATGGCGTTCGGCGAGGAGATGGACGACGACGGCAAGGTGACGCCCGAGTCGGCGAAGCCCAAGTCCGCGAAGAAGATCGTCGCGACCTGCCCGCACTGCCTCAACACGCTCGGCAACGAGTACCCGCAGCTCGGCGGCGACTACGAGGTCATCCACCACACCCAGCTGCTCCAGCACCTCGTCGACGAGGGCAAGCTGATCCCGGTCACGCCGGTCGAGGGCATCATCACGTACCACGACCCGTGCTACCTGGGCCGCCACAACAAGATCTACACGCCCCCGCGCGAGATCATCGCCAGCGTCCCGGGCATCCGCAACGAGGAGATGCACCGCCACAAGGAGCGGGGCTTCTGCTGCGGTGCGGGTGGCGCCCGGATGTGGATGGAAGAGCGCATCGGCAAGCGCATCAACAACGAGCGCGTCGACGAGGCGCTGTCGGTGAACCCCGACATCGTCTCCACGGCCTGCCCGTTCTGCCTCGTCATGCTCACGGACTCCGTGAACGGCAAGAAGAACGACGGCAAGGCCAAGGAGTCGATCACCGTCGTGGACGTAGCCCAGCTCCTGCTGGACTCCGTCAAGACACCGGTCCCCGCGGAGGGCTCCGACGGTGGCGACGACAACGACGGCGG
>KL569106.1:43405-45334 GCA_000715635.1 Streptomyces violaceus
GGCACGTCGGACTCGGAGAACGCGCCGGAGCCGGAGCCGGTGAAGTAGCGCAGCTCACGGTTGTCCCCACGCACGTCCCCCGCTGTGGAAGAACAGCGGGGGACGTCGTCGTTCACAGGCTCTTCAGGGCCTGTGGGCACCGGAGCGGGCCGGGTCACACCTTCTTGACGACGATCGTGTCCGGGACCAGCTTCTCCAGGTCGTCGACGTCCGACGTGAAGACTGTGACCTGCCCCCTCTGCTGTCGCGCGATGACGGCGAGCACGGCGTCGATCGCGGCTTTGTGGCCGTGCAACTTGGCGTCGGCCAGGAGCCGACGTGCCTGGCGGGCTTCGTCCTTTCCGATGTCGACGACCTGGAGCCGGGACAGTACCCAGTCCCACCGCTGTTCGGTCGTCCTGCCGTCGTACGCCTCGACCAGTGTCATCGGGGACGTCACCACCTCGGCTTCCCCTCGCGCCGCGAGGTCGAGCCGGGCGATCATCTTCCGGTCGCCGCGCACCGCCAGGGACAGCGCTTCACAGTCCAGCACGAAGACCCGGAGCGGCCGCTGTCCGTACTCGCCGGCCCGCTTCGTCACGCGGCCTCTCCGGCGTTGCGCCTTCCGGTGGCGCGGCGCCGCTCGTGTTCGGCGTCGAGATCCTCCACCTCGTCGACGGCTGCCGCACGCTCGTCCTCAGTGACGGGGCCGTGTTCCTCCTGAAGCCAGCCGACCAGTTCCCGGAGTCGATCCCGGTCCCGCTTGAAGCGCAGAGCCTCGGCGACGTACGCCGAGAGACCCCTCTCCGCCGCCTCCGCCCGGATCTCGTCCAGGAGATCCTCGGGAATCGTCACCGTCACCTTTTTCGTCGCCATACAAGAGACCATACTCTTGGTGTCGCACTGCTTACCAGGCTTGCCGATGTCCACGTACACCTTGTCTACGGGCCCCCACTGCGCCCCCGCATCCCTCATCAGGGTGTTCCGTAGAACACCTGCCCGGTGAACCCACGCATCCATATGGCGCATTCGTTCGAGTCAAGCCCCTCGAACGAGGTACGCGCGATCGATTCTGCGATGCGTGATCAAAAACCTCAGACGTGCCGCGCTCGCGGCCGCACTCGTTGTCCTTCCCCTTCTGGCATCCACTCCGGCCCAGGCGCACGCCCGGGCCGCCGAGCCGCGCACCCTCCCGATGGCGACCGCGGTCGGCGTCCTCCCCCTCGCGGAGGAGGTGCGGGACGGCTACCAGCGCACGAGCTTCCGGCACTGGAACGCGGGCCAGAACCCCACCGACGGCTGCAACACGCGGGCGGAGGTGCTCATCTCCGAGGCGGTCGACCCGCCCCAGGTCCTCGCCGGCTGCAAGCTCTCCGGAGGGCGGTGGTGGTCGTACTACGACGCCAGGTGGGTGACAGAGGCCTCCGGCCTGGACGTCGACCACATGGTGCCGCTCGCCGAGGCCTGGGATTCCGGGGCATCGCAATGGACTGCCCAGCGGCGTGAGGCGTACGCCAACGACCTCGACGCCCTGACCTCCCTCATCGCGGTCACCGCGGCCTCGAACCGCAGCAAGGCCGACAAGGATCCGGCCGAGTGGCTGCCGCCGGCCACCGGCGTCACGTGCCGGTACATCTCGGAGTGGGTCGGGACCAAGCTCCGCTGGGGCCTCACCGTCGACACCGTCGAGTTCGGGGCACTCACCCGACTCGCGCAGGACTGCCCCGACACCAACGTGACGTTCGATCCCGCGCCGTAGAACCGTGGTCCCGCCTCGGCAACGGGGCGGGATCGGGTTGGCGGGTTGGTTGTCCGGAGGCTACGGCCCTGGAGCGGGCGGTACGTCTTCGTGAGGTGCGGTGCCAGTGCCAGGCGGGGCGACGCCGCCCTGGATGCCGTAGGGGTGGCCGGGCATGGCCCCGTACGGCATGGCGTACGGCGGGTGCGAGC
>KL569107.1:0-749 GCA_000715635.1 Streptomyces violaceus
AGAGATGTGTATAAGAGACAGCGGATAGATCGTGCCGAGGGCCGTGTCGTGCCGGGAGTGGCAGCACACCAGAGGACCGTCGATGCGGTTCTGCTGCCCCTGGAGCACCCCTCCCGCCCGCGCGTCGTGCGGCAGCCGGGCCGCGAACGCGTAGTGCGAGAACGCCCCTTGGAGCAGCGTCACGGACTTCACCGTGCGCACGCCCTCGGGGAGCCCGCGCAGCGCGAACGACACCAGCCGCGCGCCGAAGCTGTGCCCCACGAGGTGCACACGCACGCCCGGCGCCGCCGCCGCCAGCTGCCCGACGACCCGGCCGAGACCGCGCTCACCGACGGTTCCCGCGCGCCGCTTCATCGCGTAGTACGTCGCCTGCCGCAGCAGTTCGTGCGCACCGTCCCAGGGGTTCGGGAGCCTGAAGTCCCGCCGCGCGTCGGACGCTTCGAGCTCCGCGAGCGCCCGCGCGAACTCCTCGCAGGCCGCCGCCGACGATCCGGCGAACATCTCCGGCTCGCTCTGCGGCACCCCCTCCGCCACCGTGTCCGCCGCGAACAGCTCCTGCGGGCCGGGCGCCACCACCTCCACCAGCAGCCGCACCAGCCGCCCGAACTCCTCCAGCTCGGCCTCCTCCGGCGGCTGCTGCTCCAGCAGCCGCGCGATCTGGTCCACCAGGATCGCCCGGCCCGGGAAGGTCTCCAGCAGCGCGTGCCGCGTGTCCTTGTCGAGGACGGGGCGCCTGGAGACCTCGGCCG
>KL569107.1:975-1342 GCA_000715635.1 Streptomyces violaceus
CGGCCCGTGGCAGGTCCGGGATCGGTTCGTCGGAGAACCGCATCGCCGGCCACAGCACCCCGACGTACCCGACCCGGGCCGCCGGGGCCAGCCGCGGGACGGGCGCGAAGAAGCGGTCGTAGAGCCGGGTCGCGCCCGAGCGGTCGTTGTTCCAGCCGTGCGCGAAGACGATCAGGTCGCGCACCTTCCGTTCGCTCACACCGGCGAGCAGCCGATCCCGCTGGCGGCCCGCCGGGTCCCCGTCCGCGTCGAAGGTCAGCTCCCAGTAGGGAGTCACACTCATCGCCGGATCCGCCATGACAGGCCCCCTAGGTCGTGTCCGCAAAGTCCCGGCGTCCGCCCGGAGGGCGGGGCAGGCGGGACTTTG
>KL569107.1:1564-2875 GCA_000715635.1 Streptomyces violaceus
AGGGCGGGGCAGGCGGGACTTTGCGGACACGGCCTAGCCCCCGGGTGACGCCACGATCTGGGCGCATCGTCCTGCCAACGGGGGAGCTTGGCCATACGTCACGGGCTCATTGGGGGGGTGGAATGCCGTGCTCAGCGGTAGACGAGGTACTCCCGCCGCATCCTCCGGAACGCCGCCAGCTCCTGCTGCCACCCCGCCACTACCTCGTCGGTGTCCGCGCCCGCGTCGATCATCGTGCGCACGCGCGTGGAGCCGGTGAGCTTGTCGATCCAGTTGTCCGGGCGCCAGGCGAAGCCGCTCCAGACCTGCTTGGCGGTCACGAGCAGGGCGATTCCCGTGCGTACGGGGTCGAACGCCGCCCGGTCGTGCACATGGACCTGCACGCCGCCGACCGTCTTGCCCTGGAACTTCGAGAAGGTGGGCGCGAAATACGCCTCCCTGAAGTGCACGCCGGGCAGGCGGAGTTCGTTCGCCTCGGCCGCCCAGCGCCGGTCGATGCCCTCAGCGCCCAGCAGCTCGAACGGCCGGGTCGTGCCGCGCCCCTCCGACAGGTTCGTGCCCTCGAACAGACATGTCCCCGAGTACACCAGCGCCGTCTCCGGCGTCGGCATGTTCGGGCTCGGCGGCACCCAGGGCAGGCCGGAGGCGTCGTAGAACTCCGAGCGCTTCCAGCCCGACATCGGCACGGTCTCCAGCGGCACGGGGTCGTTCAGGAACTCGCCGTTGAACAGCCGCGCCAGCTCCGCGACGGTCATCCCGTGCGCCTGGGAGATGGGCTGCCGCCCGACGAACGTCGCGAACTCCTTGTGCAGCACGGGCCCCAGCGCCGCCCGCCCCGTCACCGGGTTGGGCCGGTCCAGGACCACGAACCGCTTGCCGGCGAGCTGTGCGGCCTCCATACAGTCGTACAGCGTCCAGATGTACGTGTAGAAGCGGGCGCCGACGTCCTGGATGTCGAAGACGACCGTGTCCACGCCGGACGCGGTGAAGATGTCGGCGAGGGGCCGGCCGCTCTTGAGGTACGTGTCGTAGACGGGCAGGCCGGTCGCAGGATCGTCGTAGCGGCCTTCGGAGCCGCCGGCCTGGGCGGTGCCCCGGAAGCCGTGCTCGGGGCCGAAGACGGCGGTGAGGTCGACGCGGTCGTCCTCGTGCATGGCGTCGACGATGTGGCGGGCGTCGCGGGTGATGCCGGTGGGGTTGGTGACGATGCCGACCTTCTGGCCGTCGAGCAGGGTGTAGCCGTCGTGGGCGAGTCGTTCGAAGCCGGTGCGGAGTTGCCCTGTCTCTTATACACATCTCTGAGCGGGCTGG
>KL569107.1:3100-3924 GCA_000715635.1 Streptomyces violaceus
GTGGCCGCCATGAGTACGGCTCGTCTTGAAGGGCGCATGCGGTGACCTCCTTGAGCGGGGACGGTCGGCATGGGCACGGTATGCGCTCCCGCGGGCTGTGGGGAGGCTGCGGGCCGTCTGTGGTCGATCGCGCAGTTCCCCGCGCCCCTTGAGGGGCGTTGCCGATACCCCTTCCGTGGTACATACCGACCGGTTAGTCTGGCGCCATTGCTGAGCCGCGTCTAAGGAGACCGATGGTGGGAGCCTTTCAAGGGGCTGGAGTCGTTGTCACGGGGGCCGGTGGTGGTATCGGAGCCGCGCTTGCCCGGCGCTTCGCCGCCGAGGGTGCCCGGGTCGTCGTCAATGACCTGGACGCCGAGCGGGCCAAGCATGTCGCGGACGAGGTCGGGGGCATCGCCGTGTCCGGTGATGCCTCGGCGATCGTCGGGGACGCCCGGGACGCGCTCGGTGGGACCGTCGACGTGTACTGCGCCAACGCCGGTGTCGCCTTCGACGGCCTCGATTCCGGTCAGGCGCTGGACGAAAAGGCGTGGGCGACCTCCTGGGACGTCAACGTCATGGCTCATGTCCGGGCCGCTCAGGAGCTGCTGCCCGCCTGGCTGGAGCGCGGCAGTGGCCGGTTCGTGTCCACCGTATCCGCCGCCGGGCTGCTCACCATGATCGGCGCCGCGCCCTACGCCGTCACCAAGCACGGCGCCCTCGCCTTCGCCGAGTGGCTGTCGCTGACGTACCGGCACCGGGGCGTGAAGGTCCACGCCATCTGCCCGCAGGGCGTCCGCACCGACATGCTGGCCGCCACAGGCAGCGCGGGCGACCTTGTGCTT
>KL569107.1:4136-4818 GCA_000715635.1 Streptomyces violaceus
GTGCTCCAGTCGACCGCGATCGAGCCGGAAGCCGTGGCGGACGCCCTGCTCAAGGGCATCGAGGAGGACCGGTTCCTGATCCTGCCGCACCCCGAGGTCGCCGCGTACCACCAGGCCCGGGCCGGTGACCCCGACCGGTGGCTGACCGGCATGAACCGCATCCAGCAGCAGTGGGAGGAGACCCGGTGACCGAGTCCCGTTACGCGGCCAAGCCCTGGCTCGCCCTGCTCAGCGAGGCCCAGAAGGGCGCGATAAGCCCCGCCGGCTCCCTCGTGCACGCCCTGCGACGGGTGGTGGCCGAGACGCCGGACAGCGACTTCCTGGTCTACTTCGACGGCCGTCTGACCTACCGGGACGTGGACGAGCTCAGCGACTCCGTCGCCGGGCATCTCGCGGCGCGCGGCCTGGAGCGCGGCGACCGGGTCGCGGTGCTCCTCCAGAACTCGCCGCACTTCGTGCTCGCCGTGCTCGGCGCGTGGAAGGCGGGCGCGGTCGTCGTGCCCGTCAACCCGATGTACAAGGCGGGCGAGGTGGCCCACGTGCTGCGGGACGGCGAGGTGGCGGCGCTGATCTGCTCGGACCGGGCGTGGGAGTCGTATCTGCGCGAGACGGCCGCGGACTCGCCCGTGCAGATCGCGCTCACCGGATGCGAGCGGGACTTCCAGACGCGTGACGACGCGCG
>KL569107.1:5052-6452 GCA_000715635.1 Streptomyces violaceus
CCGCAGGCCCCGGACGCCGATGACCTGGTGACGGTGGCGCGAGCCGGGAACAAGGCACCGGCGGACCGTACGCCCGGGCCCTCCGACATCGCGCTGATCAGCTACACCTCCGGCACGAGCGGCACGCCCAAGGGCGCCACCAACACGCACGGCAACATCATGTACAACGCCGAGCGGCAGCGGACCGGCCTGGGGCTGCCCGAGCGGCCCGTGTACTTCGCGATGGCGCCCCTGTTCCACATCACGGGCATGGTCTGCGAGTTCGGAGCCTGTCTGACCAGCGGGGGCACGCTCGTGCTGGCCTACCGCTTCGAGGCGGGCGTGGTGCTGGACGCGTTCGCCGAGCACCGGCCGCATTACACGGTCGGCCCCTCGACCGCCTTCATGGCGCTGGCCGCCCACCCCTCCGTCACCCGTGAGCACTTCTCCTCCTTCCGGGTGATCTCCTCCGGCGGCGCCCCGCTGCCGCCCGCGCTGGTGGAGAAGTTCCGGGCGGGTTTCGGGCCGTACATCCGCAACGGCTACGGGCTGACCGAGTGCACCGCGCCCTGCGCCTCCGTGCCGCCCGGTCTGGAGGCGCCTGTCGACCCGGCCTCCGGGACGCTCGCCGTGGGGCTGCCCGGCCCGGACACGGTCGTACGGATCGTCGACGACAACGGCGAGGAGGTGCCGTTCGGCGAGCAGGGCGAGATCGCCGTACGCGGCCCTCAGGTCGTGCCCGGCTACTGGCGGCGCGCCGACGCCACCGCCGAGACCTTCCCCGGTGCCGAACTGCGCACCGGCGACATCGGCTTCATGGACGAGCAGGGCTGGCTGTACGTCGTGGACCGCAAGAAGGACATGATCAACGCGTCCGGCTTCAAGGTGTGGCCACGCGAGGTCGAGGACGTGCTCTACACGCACCCGGCGGTACGCGAGGCCGCCGTCGTCGGGGTGCCCGACGGCTATCGCGGGGAGACCGTCAAGGCGTACATCAGCCTTCGTCCGGATGCCGAGACGGACCCGGATGCACTCGCCGCCTACTGCAAGGAGAGACTGGCCGCCTACAAATACCCGCGCCAGGTGGAGATCCTGCCCGACTTGCCGAAGACGGCCAGTGGGAAGATCCTCCGTCGGGAACTCCGTTCCCGTACGCAAGACAACTGACAGCAGTACGGAAAGGCAGGTGGCGGCAGTGCCCAGGACCACGGACTCGGACGGCACCCCCGTGCCTCAGCGGCTCCTGGCCGCCGCCACCCGGCTCTTCGCCGAGCGGGGTTACGACCGCACCTCGGTGCAGGAGATCGTCGAGGCGGCCGGCGTCACCAAGGGGGCGCTGTACCACTACTTCGGCTCCAAGGACGACCTTCTGCACGAGGTGTACGCGCGCGTGCTGCGCATCCAGCAGGAGCGGCTGGGGG
>KL569107.1:6707-8112 GCA_000715635.1 Streptomyces violaceus
GTCCGCGGCCGCGGACGTCGTGGTGACGACCATCGACAACCTCGACGACGCGATGATCTTCTGGCGGTCGATGCACCACCTCGGCCCCGAGAAGAACAAGCAGGTCCGCTCCGAGCGCCGCCGCTACCACGAGCGCTTCCGGGCGCTGGTCGAGGAGGGCCAGGAGTCGGGCATCTTCTCCAAGGCGACCCCGGCGGACCTGGTGGTCGACTACCACTTCGGCTCGGTCCACCACCTGTCGACGTGGTACCGCCCGGATGGTCCCATGAGCCCCCAGCAGGTAGCCGACCACTTGGCGGACCTGCTGATGCGGGCATTGCGCCCCTGACCCAGGGGGGCTCCGCCCCCCTGGACCCCCGGCCTATGCCCACCCGCCACCCGAATCGGTCAGCCAAGAAGCCGGGCTCGACCCCCTCAGCCCGTCCGGCGTTTGAGGACGAGGCCGTTCAGGCCGATCGGGGTCCAGGGGGCGCAGACCCCTGGCTGGGTCGAAGGGGCGGAGCCCCTGGGGATGGGACGGGTAAGGGCGGCGGGGGCGAAGAAACCCCCACCGCCCGCACCACCTACAGGTACTTCTTCAACTCCCGCCGAGCCAGCGACCGCTGATGCACCTCATCGGGCCCGTCCGCGATCATCAGCGTCCGCGCCCCGGCGTACAGCTCCGCCAGCGGGAAGTCCTGACTGACACCCCCCGCACCGTGCAACTGGATCGCCCGGTCGAGAATGTCCACCACCGCACGAGGCGTAGCGATCTTGATCGACTGGATCTCGGTGTGCGCCCCCTTGTTCCCGACCGTGTCCATCAGCCACGCCGTCTTCAGCACCAGCAGCCGCAACTGCTCGACCGTCACCCGCGCGTCCGCGATCCAGTTGTGCACCACACCCTGCTGCGCCAGCGCCTTGCCGAAGGCCGTACGGGACGCGGCCCGCCGGCACATCAGCTCGATCGCCCGCTCGGCCATGCCGATCAGCCGCATGCAGTGGTGGATCCGGCCGGGACCGAGCCGGGCCTGCGCGATGGCGAAGCCACCGCCCTCCTCGCCGATCAGGTTCGACGCCGGCACACGCGCGTCGTCGAAGATCACCTCGGCGTGGCCGCCGTGGGAGTGGTCCTCGTAGCCGAACACCCGCATGGCGCGCTTGACGGTCACGCCCGGCGTGTCGCGGGGGACCAGCACCATGGACTGCTGACGGCGGATGTCGTCCCCGTCCGGATCCGTCTTGCCCATCACGATGAAGATCTTGCAGTCGGGGTTCATCGCCCCGGAGATGTACCACTTGCGGCCGGTGATGACGTACTCGTCGCCGTCCCGCCGGATGTGCGTGGTGATGTTGGTGGCGTCCGAGGAGGCCACCTCCGGCTCGGTCATCGCGAACGCCGAGCGGATCTCACCGGCCAGCAGCG
>KL569107.1:8333-10648 GCA_000715635.1 Streptomyces violaceus
CTGCCGCTCGTCACCGAACTGGGTCAGCACCTCCATGTTCCCGGTGTCGGGCGCCGCGCAGTTGGTAGCCGTCGGCGCCAGCTGCGGGGACCGGCCCATGATCTCGGCGAGCGGCGCGTACTGCAGGTTGGTGAGCCCGGCCCCGTACTCGGAGTCCGGCAGGAAGAGGTTCCACAGGCCCTGCCTGCGCGCCTCGGCCTTCAGCTCCTCGACCACGGGCACCGTCTCCCACGGCGAGGCGAGCCCGTCGCGCTGCTCCTCCGCCACCGCCTCGGCCGGATAGACGTACTCGTCCATGAAGGCGAGGAGCTTGACGCGCAGTTCCTCGGTGCGTGCGTCGAACGCGAAGTCCATACGGATCAGCCCTCCTGAAGGCCCTCGTGAAGCGTGGTCAGCCCGTGCCGGACGAAGACGGGCACGAGGTCGCCGATGCGGTCGAACCCGCGCCCGACCGTCTGGCCGAGCGTGTAGCGGTAGTGGATGCCCTCGAGGATCACGGCGAGCTTGAACCAGGCGAACGCCGTGTACCAGGAGACCGCGGAGACGTCGCGCCCCGAGCGTGCGGCGTACCGCTCGATGAGTTCGGACGGTGTCGGATGCCCGGGGGCCTCGGCGGTCGTGGAGACGGGGGAGTCGGGCATGCCCAGCGGCATGCTGTACATGACCAGCAGGCCGAGGTCGGTGAGCGGGTCGCCCAGCGTCGACATCTCCCAGTCGAGGATGGCCCGGATCGTGTCGTCCTCGCCGATCAGCACATTGTCGAGCCGGTAGTCGCCGTGCACGACGGCCGGGGCGGGGGAGCGGGGCAGGTCCCGGCCGAGCGCGGCGTGCAGTTCGTCGATGCCGTCCAGATCGCGGTTGCGGGAGGCGTCCAGCTGCTTGCCCCAGCGGCGCAGCTGCCGGTCCAGGAAGCCCTCGGGCCGCCCGAAGTCCGCGAGACCCGCCTCGCCCGGGTCCACCGCGTGCAGCTCCACCAGCGTGTCCACCAGGTTCAGCACCGCGCCCCGGGTCCGCTCCGGGCCCAGCGGCTCGAGCTGGTCGGCGGTGCGGTAGGGGGTGCCCTCGACGAACTCCATGACGTAGAAGGGCGACCCGAGCACCTCCTCGTCCTCGCACAGCAGCACCGGCCGCGGAACCGGCACCGCGGTCGGGTACAGCCCGCTGATCACCCGGTGCTCGCGCTTCATGTCGTGCGCGGTGGCCAGGACATGGCCGAGGGGAGGCCGCCGTACGACCCAGCGGGCGGCGCCGTCGGAGACCATGTACGTGAGGTTCGACCGTCCGCCCTCGATCAGCCGGCCGGACAGCGGGCCGTTCACCAGGCCGGGCCGCTCCCGGTCGAGCAGGCCGCGCAGCCGGTCGAGATCGAGTCCGGGCGGGTGGTCGGGGCTCATGCGCGCTCCTACGGCAGATGGACGGTTCCCGACAATGATGCCGACCGGTCGGTATGTCGTCCAGAGGGGGGCCGAAACGTGATCGGAGCCACGATAGGCCGACGGCTCCTCACGCGAGACGCCGGGGAGCCATCGGAAGGCCCCTGGCCGCTTCGTTCAGGCCATTCCGGCTTGCGTGCCGCGCGGGGAGCCCGGAAGGTCGGAGCCATGAAGGCCATCAGCTACTCACGGTACGGCGGACCCGAGGTGCTGGCGTTCGGAGAGGTCCGCGACCCCAAGGTCGGCCCGGACGCGGTGCTGGTGAAGGTGCGGGCGGCGTCCGTGAACCCCGTCGACTGGAAGGCCCGCGAGGGCTACCTCGACGCCATCCTCGAACCCGTCTTCCCCGTGGTGCCCGGCTGGGACGTGTCGGGCGTCGTCGTACGGCCCGGCGTGGCCGTCTCGGAGTTCGACGTCGGGGACGAGGTCATCGGGTACGTGCGCGAGGACTTCCTCTCCCGGGGCACCTTCGCCGAGTACGTGGCCGCGCCCCTGCGCGCCCTCGCCCGCAAGCCGCGCAACCTGTCCTTCGAGGAGGCGGCCGGGCTGCCGCTGGTCGGGCTCACCGCCTACCAGGTGCTGCTCAAGGTGCTCCAGGTGAAGCGGGGCGAGACCGTCCTGGTGCACGCGGCGGCCGGCGGCGTCGGCTCGATCGCCGTGCAGCTCGGCACCCACCTCGGCGCCCGGGTGATCGGTACGGCGAGCGAGTCCAACCACGACTTCGTGCGGGGCCTGGGCGGGGAGCCGGTGACGTACGGCGAGGGCCTGGGCGAGCGGGTGCGGGGACTGGCGCCCGAGGGTGTGGACGCGGTGTTCGACACGGTCGGCGGGGACGCGATGAAGGTCTCGGCGAACCTGCTGGCACTGTCTCTTATACACATC
>KL569107.1:10848-16605 GCA_000715635.1 Streptomyces violaceus
TGTGTATAAGAGACAGCTACTACTTCGTACGCCCCGACGCCGAGGACCTCCAGCGGCTGACCGACCTGGCGGAACAGGGCGTGGTGAGCGTGCACGTCTCCGAGACGTTCCCGCTGGAGCGGGCGGCGGACGCGCACCTGCGCAGCCAGGAGGGCCGGACCCGCGGCAAGATCGTCGTGACGGTGGACTGGGAGACCGAGGGGGTGTAGCCCCCTGGCAGCCGGCCTAGAGAACGAGGCCGGCTCCGCACACCGCCATCGCCACCGTGCAGAGCACCGCGGCCGTGGCGTGCCGGGGCGCGAACGCCGCTGGGCTGCCGGGGGCGGAGAGGGTGCGGATGCGGCGGTGGGCGACACCGAGGAAGCCCAGCCACAGGACACAGCACAGGGCGCACGCGACGACCCCGGCCACCGACGCGCCGCCGTGCAGCGCGGTCTTCACGGCGAGGACGGCGGAGACCGTGCCCGAGAGGGTCGTACGCCGCCACGCGAGCCGGGTCCGCTCGGGCTGGAGCCCGGGGTCGCGGTCAGGGTTCCGAGGCACGCTGTCGGCCGCGCTCACCCCTCCCACCCCACGAGCACCACAAGCACCATCGCGACGGCGACGACCGCGACGACGAGGCTCAGCAACGCCGGGAACCGGGACACCGGCAGGTCCTCGCCCCGGCGCATGGCGCGCTCGCAGCGCACCCAGTGGTTGACCGCCCGCAGCGAGCACAGCACCCCCGCCGCGAGCAGCGCGAGGGCCAGCCCCACCCGCCAGCCCCAGCGCAGGTCCGGCAGGAACTGGTCCACGGCGAAGCCGCCGCCGATCAGCGCCAGCGCGGTGCGCAGCCAGGCCAGGAAGGTGCGTTCGTTCGCCAGGGAGAACCGGTAGTCGGGCGTCTCGCCGTCCTGCCGTACCCCGGCGGGCGCGAACCACAACCGGACGTTCCGTACGAACTCGATCACGTGCGCGACCCTACCCGGGAGGTGCTCGCCGGGCGCTGTGGGTGCCGGGCCCTCAGCCCCTACGCCCCCGGCCCATACGCCCCCAGCCCCTACGCCCCCGGTCCATACGCCCTCAGCCCATCGACCGGAACGCCTTGAGCCGCTCGTACGCCGCCAGCCCGTCCGGCACCCACTCCCAGTCCCCGAGGCGCCGCTCCACCTCGTCCTCGGGCAGGAAGTCGTGCCAGGCCACCTCCTCGACCTGCGGCTGTACGGGAAGCTCGCAGCGGACCTCGTACACCGCCGACCACCAGCTCTGGCCGGCGCCGTTGTCGTAGAGGAACTTGAAGAGGTACCGCGGGTCCGGCAGGCCGGTCACGCCCAGCTCCTCCTCGGCCTCGCGCAGGGCCGCCGTGTCGTAGGCCTCGCCCGCGCCGACCACTCCGCCGACGAACATGTCGTAGAGGGAGGGGAAGACCAGCTTGGTGGGTGTCCGCCGGTGCACGAAGAGGCGCCCCTCGGCGTCCCGGGCCTGGATGAACACGCAGCGGTGCCGCAGGCCCTCGGCGTACACCTCGCCACGGGGGCACTGCCCGATGACCTGGTCGTTCTCATCGACGATGTCGAGGATCTCGTCAGCAGCGCTCATGCCCTCATCCAAGCAGGGGCCGCGTCCGAGCGGCGGGCGGCGCCGGGTTCACACCTGCTGCGGCTGTGCCTGCAGCTTCCCCGCACGGGCCCGCTCCGCCAGCCCGTGCGGCATCGCCGGATGCAGACCCAGCAGCACGATCCCGGCGACCACGGCCAGCAGACCGCCGACCTCCCAGCTCAGGGCCACCGCGTCGGTCCGCAGGCGGTCGCCGAGGAAGCCGACGCCGCAGATGATCCCGGCGAGCGGCTGGGCCGCGGTCAGGGCGGGCAGCGACTTGCGCAGGGAGGCGGTCTCGAAGGCGCTCTGCACGAGGACCAGCCCCGTCACGCCCAGCGCGAGGACCGCGTACGGCTGCCAGCCTGTCAGCAGCTCGGCGAAGCCGCCCTCGGAGAACTTCTGCCCGCTCACCCGGGTCAGCGCGTCCTGCACGCCGTACAGCAGCCCGGCGGCCAGGGCCAGCAGCACCGGTCCGGAGCTCAGCCGCGAACGCTTGGCGTGCGTCGTGAGCAGCAGGGCGAGCCCGACCATGGCCCCGATGATCAGGTACTGCCGCACCGGATCGGCCGTCGCGGCGCCGCCCTGTGGCTGACCCGCCACGATGAACGCGGTCACTCCGCCCGCCAGCAGCAACAGGCCCGCCCAGCCCTGGCGGCCCAGTGACTGCTTGGTCTGCCTGCGGGAGAGCGCGAGCGCGAACAGCAGGTTCGTCGCCAGCAGCGGTTCCACCAGTGACAGCTCGCCCTGCCCCAGTGCGGCGGCGCCCAGCGCCATGCCGACCACCATCAGCGCGATGCCGCCGAGCCAGCGCGGCACCTTCACCAGGTCGATCAGCAGCCGGAAGGAGAGGAAGTCTTTCAGGGGGGCCCGCTGGGCCGCGTTCTGCTGCAGGACGAAGCCGAAGCCCAGACAGCAGGCGGCGCTCAGGGCGAGCACGAGAACTAGAACCGACACGCGGTGTACCTCGATCATCAGGTCGGGTCACGGTTGCGTAAGGGCCGACTGTACCGGCCGGCTCCGCCCGGCGCGCCCGTACGTCCTGCCATCGTCCGGGGCGAACCCGGCCAACGCTATGACGTACGTCACAAAGGGCGAAACGGATAAATCGGATGCTGTTGACACGACTCTCCGTCTCCTCGTTGATCACAAGAACCTCACAAGTAACACCAGTTGACGCGTGTAACGCCACGACCGCCCTTGACGCCAACCGTTGGCTGGGGGTTGGCTGTGCGTGATCAGTTCATGGCATTGCGCACACCCGCGCCCCATCGACCGCCGTGAGCCGAAACACAAGAAGAGCGCGTGAGGAAGTTCCGCGGTGTCCCCACCCCCGCCTCCCCTCGGCCGTGGCCGCAGACGTGCGGCACAGGCCTTCGACGAGGCCCTCGACGACGCCGACCTCGTGACCGCGCGCGCCGCGCTTGCGCAGGGCCGCTGGCAGCAGATCCGTTCCCTGCTGGCCCAGACCGGAGACGACTGGGACCGCCGCGGCCACCGCATCACGGTCCTCGCGGGGGAGTCCTACAGCGCCGCCTGGGCCCGTGAGTGGCTGCTCGCCGAACCCGAGTCCGCCGACGCCTCCGTCCTGCTCGCCCTCGCCGAGGTCCGGCGCGTCCTGCGCGGCAAGGGCAAACCGGCCCGCGCCCGCGAGGCCTGTCAGAACGCCGTCGCCCGCACCCCGGCCGACCCCACCCCCTGGCTCGGCCTGCTCATGCTGGAGTGCGCGACCGGCAGTGACATGAACGTCGTCCGGCACTTCGAGGCGGTCCGCGGCCGGTACGCCGACCACCACCACGCCCACCACCTGATGGTCGCCCGGCTCGCCGCGCGTCGCACCGAGGCCGGCCCCGACCCGCTGCACGAGGTCTACGACTTCGCCAACTGGGCCGCCGAGCAGGCACCGGCCGACTCCCCGCTCGCGATCCTGCCCGTCATCGCACACGCCGAGCGCTACCGCGTGCTGGCGGCCGCCGGGTACGAGCCCGCAGATCCGGCCGCCTCGGGCCACTGGGCCGGCCGCCGCGCCCGGCAGGTGATGAAGGCCGCCTTCGACTGGTGGCTGGAGTGGGAGCTGGAAGGGCACCCGCGCCGGCTGATCGACCTGAACTTCCTCGCCCACGCCAAGTTCTGCGAGGGGCGGGGCGCCGAGGCCGCCGCCCTGTTCCACCGGATCGGCCGGTACGCCACCCCGGCGCCCTGGTCGTACCCGGACCGCGACCCGCACACCGCCTTCGCCGCCGCCCGCGCCGGCGCGCTCGGCACGGCCTGACCCCCGCATCCCAGAAGTGAGGACGCTCTCCCGATGACCACGGACAGTTCGAGCACGAGCACGTCCGCCGCCGGCGGCGGCATCAGTACGTTCAAGGGTCAGGAGCGCGCCCTGCGCGCCGACCGCCTCGGCACCGGGGGACTGCTGCTCTCCGTCCTCGCGGCGACCGCCCCGCTCATGGTGGTCGCGGGTGTCATGCCCACTACATTCGCGGTGATGGGCATCGTCGGCCAGCCACTGCTCTTCGTCGTCCTCGGCGTCGTCCTGATCCTGTTCAGCGTGGGCTACGCCGAGATGAGCCGCCACGTCCACAACGCGGGCGCCTTCTACGCGTACATCTCCCGCGGCCTCGGCGGCACCGCCGGAGCGGGCGCCGCCCTGGTCGCCCTCGTCGCCTACAACGCGCTCCAGATCGGCATCTACGGCATCTTCGGCTTCGAGGTCTCCGGGCTCCTCGCCACGTACGCCGACGTGGAGATCGCCTGGTGGATACCGGCCCTTGTGGCCGCCCTCGCCGTCGGACTGCTCGGCTGGCTCAAGATCGACGTCAACGCGCGGGTGCTCGGCGTGCTGCTGGTCGTCGAGGTGCTCCTCGTCGTGATCTTCGACATCGCCGCCCTCGCCGACCCCGGCAAGGAAGGCCTGTCGCTGCACGCCTTCAACCCCGACACGCTCACCGGCGCGGGCGTCGGCACCGCCCTGTGCTTCTGCATCGCCGCCTTCCTCGGCTTCGAGCAGGCCCCCGTCTACGCCGAGGAGACCAGCCGCCCCCACGTCCTGGTGCCGCGCGTGATGTTCTTCGCCGTCGGCGGGGTCGCCGTCTTCTTCGCGCTGAGCAGCTGGGCCCTCACCGTCGCCACCGGCCCCTCCGCGATCGTCGGCACGGCCCAGAAGCAGAGCGCCGGAATGCTGTTCTTCCTCACCGAGTCCCGCCTCGGCGGCACCTTCACGGACGTCCT
Source organism: Streptomyces violaceus (assembly GCA_000715635.1). Lineage (GTDB taxonomy): Bacteria > Actinomycetota > Actinomycetes > Streptomycetales > Streptomycetaceae > Streptomyces > Streptomyces violaceus. The sequence goes on from KL569107.1 coordinate 15,655, forward strand.
GCACGTCCTGTTCGTCACCGGCATGTTCGCCGCCCTGCTCAGCTTCCACAACGTCGTCGCCCGGTACGCCTTCGCCATGGGCCGCGAGGGACTGCTGCCCGCCGCCTTCGGCCGCACGAGCGGCACCAGCGGCGCCCCCGGCACCGGCTCGCTGCTGCAGACCGCCGTGGCCGTGGTGGTCGTGGCCGCCTTCGCGATCGCCGACGACAAGCCGGTCGGCGACCCGACCGCGCCCGTCCTGCAGCTGTTCACCTGGCTCGGCAACATCGGCGCCCTCGGCGTGATCCTCCTGATGGCGGCGGCCTCCCTGTCGGTCATCGTCTTCTTCGTCCGCCGCGGCGCCGCCGGCGCCCAGGCCTGGCGGCTGGTCACCTCCGCGCTGTCGGGCCTCGCCCTGCTCGTGATCGCCGGCTACACAGTGAAGGACTTCGAGGTGCTGGTCGGCGTCGGCCCGGACTCCTCACTGAGCTGGGTGCTGCCCGGCGTCATCGGGCTCGCCCTGGTCGCCGGCCTGCTCCTGGGCCTGGTGCTGCGCGCCCGCGCCCCCGAGAAGCACGCCCGGATCGGGCTCGGCAACGAGGCGTTCCAGCTGGACAAGGCGGCGTCGTCCTGAGGCGGCCCACGTAAGAAGTGGTTACAGAAGTCTGACGAGCACCCGCGATCCCTGTCCTGCCGGGGGTCGCGGGTGTTCGAATGAGAACGTGGACGAGAACGCGGACGAGGATGTGAATGGGGGCGTGCGCGAGGACGTACAAGACGGCGTGAACGACGGACACCCCGAGGAGCGGGGCACCCCGGTCGGCCGCCGCGTCTTCCTCGGCACCCTCGCCGTGGGCGCCCTGGGCGTCGTCGCCGCGCCCAAGCTGCAGCGCGGCCTGGAGGGCTTCCTCGGCGGCGCCGCCGACAAGGACCCCACCGGGCTGACCGGACTGCTCCCGAACGGCGGGGGGG
>KL569107.1:16809-22283 GCA_000715635.1 Streptomyces violaceus
GCGGCGGCTTCCGCTACTACTCGGTCGCCTCGTCCGTCCCGCGCAAGAACGCCGACACCTACCGCCTCAAGATCGACGGCCTGGTCGACCGCCCCACGACCTACACGCTGGACGCGTTGAAAGCCCTGCCGCAGACCCGGATGGTCCGCGACGTCCAGTGCGTCACCGGCTGGCGGGTCCCGGACACACCGTTCGAAGGCGTGCGCCTCTCCCGGCTCCTCGACGCGGCCGGCGTACGCCCCACCGCGAAGGCGATCCGCTTCACCTGCTTCGACGGCACCTACACCGAGAGCCTCACCCTCGCCCAGGCCCGCCGCGCGGACGTCCTGGTCGCCCTGCGCATGCAGGACAAGGACCTCGGCCACTCCCACGGCGGCCCGGTCCGCCTCTATGTGGCGCCCATGTACTTCTACAAGTCCGCCAAGTGGCTCTCCGGTATCACCCTCACCGACGACGTCGAGCCGGGCTACTGGGAGGAGCGCGGCTACGACATCGACGCCTGGGTGGGCCGCTCGAACGGACGCGACGATGCACCCACGAGCTGACACCGCGGCCGATGTCAGCCGCTTCACCCGGACCGAGCGCTGGATCCACCGCACGACGGCCGCCCTGATGGGCGTCTGCGTACTGACGGCGGCCTGCCTCTACGTCCCCCAGCTCGCCGAACTGGTGGGCCGCCGTGCCCTGGTCGTCACCCTTCACAAATGGTCAGGCCTCGCCCTGCCCCTCCCGGTCCTGGCAGGCCTCGCCTCCCGCGCCTTCCGAGCCGACCTGGGCCATCTCAACCGCTTCGGCCCGCACGACCGCACCTGGCTGCGCGCCGCCCTGCACCGCGACAAACGGCACGCCTCCCGCCCGGCCGCCAAGTTCAACGCCGGCCAGAAGATCTACGCGGCCTGGATCGCCGGAGCGACCCTAGTCATGCTCGCCACCGGCCTGATGATGTGGTTCACCCACCTCACCCCCCTGCTCTGGCGCACCAGCGCAACCTTCGTCCACGACTGGCTGGCCCTCACCATCGGCATCGTCCTGGCCGGCCACATCGGCATGGCGGTGGCCGACCCGGAATCCCGCAGAGGTATGCGCACGGGCACGGTGAGCAAAGAGTGGGCGGACCGCCAGCACCCTCTATGGCGCCAGTAGTTGTCGGACCTCAGGGGCGCGGGGAACTGCGCGACAAGCCACAACGCACCCGCAGCCGCCCGCCGACATCACCCCCTACGGCGCGACGTCAAAATCCAACAGCACCTTGCAAGACCGACTCCGATCAGCGGCCAGCGCAAACGCCGACTCGGCCTCCCCCACGGGAACCACCGCACTGACCAGCCCGTCGAACGCCGACTCCACCGCCAGCAACTCCAGCGCCGCGTCGAACTCCGTGTCGAAGCGGAACGCCCCCCGCAGCTCGATCTCCCGGCTCACCACAAGGTTCCCCGCGAACGGACTCTGTCCCGGCGGCAACATCCCCAACTGCACGACAACCCCACCGCGCCGCACCCGCCGCAGACACGTGTCAAGTCCCGCGGCCACTCCGGACGCCTCGATCGCCACGTCGACCTCATCGGGCCACCCGGCATCGTCGGGATCGTCGGCCCGGACAACCGTGTCCGCACCGGCGACCCGGGCATACTCCAATGCCTCGGGCAGCAGGTCCGTCACGGTGACATGCGCCGCTCCCGCCGCCTTCGCCGCCGCGACCACCAGACACCCGATCGGCCCGGCACCGGTCACCAGGACATGCCGCCCGGCCACGTCCCCGGCCCGCCGCACCGCGTGCAGCGCGACGGACAGCGGCTCGGCGAGCGCGGCCCGGCGCAGCTCCAGACCGCCCGGCAAGGCCCGCAACTGCTCACACGGCACGACCACCTGCGCCGCGAACCCGCCCTGCACATGCGGAAAACGCGCCGCACTGCCCAGGTAGCTGGTGTCGCGGCACACGTTCCGCCGCCCGGCCGAGCACTCCGGGCACACCCCGCACGGGGTCGCCGGGTGCACGGCCACGGCCGTACCCGGAGCCGGACCCGAGGCGCCGGCCCCGTACTCGAGCACCGTCCCGACGACCTCGTGCCCGAGCACCATCGGCTCCCTGAGCCGGAAGTCTCCGACGCCGCCGTGCCGCCAGTAGTGCAGATCGGACCCGCACACCCCGCCGTACCGGACGGCGACCAGCGCCTGCCCCGGCCCGGGCTCCGGAAGCGGCAACTCCGCGACCCGGAGGTCGTCCTGACCGTGAATCACACAACCCAGCATCGAAACCTCCTGATCGGTCACGGCAATGGTCACAGCACGCTCGTCATGCCGCCGTCGACGTACAGCACCTGCCCGCTGATGAAGTCGGCGGCCGGGGAGGCGAGGAACAGCACCCCGCCCACCAGGTCCTGCGTACGGCCCCAGCGCCCGGCCGGGGTACGCCGCCGCACCCAGGCGCTGAACTCCTCGTCGTCGACGAGCGGCTTGGTCAGCTCGGTCTCGATGTAGCCCGGGCCGAGCCCGTTGACCTGCACTCCGCTCGGGCCCCAGTCCGCGCACATGCCCTTGGTGAGCATCTTCAGCGCGCCCTTGGTGGCGGCGTACGGCGCGATCCCGGGCCGTACTACCTCGCTCTGCAGCGAGCAGATATTGATGATCTTGCCGTGGCCGCGTTCCGTCATCCGGCGCGCCGCCTCACGGCCGGTCAGGAAGGCACTGGTCAGGTTGGTGTCCAGAATCCGGTGCCAGTCCGAGTCGGTGAACTCCAGCAGCGGGGCGCGCAGTTGCATGCCCGCGTTGTTGACGAGGATGTCGAGCGGGCCCACCCGCTCCTCGACCTCGGCGATCCCGTCCGCCACGGACGATCCGTCGGTCACGTCGAACGCGGCCGTGTGCACCTTGTCGCCGGGCAGCCCGGCGGCGGCCTCGGCCAGCCGGTCCTTGTCGCGTCCATTGAGGACGACCGTGCAGCCGGCTTCCGCCAGGCCACGGGCGAGGGCGAGTCCGATGCCCCGGCTGGAGCCGGTGACCAGGGCCGTACGGCCGCCGATGTCGAAGAGAGGGTGAGCCGTCATCGCAGTGCCTACTCCTAAATCACCAGGGACAACAACAGGACGATGCCGCCGGCGACCACCGAGATGATCGTCTCCATGACGGACCAGGTCTTGATGTTCTGGCCGACACTCAGCCCGAAGTACTCCTTCACCATCCAGAACCCGGCGTCGTTGACATGGCTGAAGAAGAGCGAGCCGGCGCCGATGGCCAGGACGAGGAGGGCCGCGTGCGTGGTCGACATGTCGGCCGCGAGTGGGGCGACCAGACCGGCCGCCGAGACCGTCGCCACCGTCGCCGAACCGGTCGCCAGCCGGATCGCCACCGCGATCAGCCAGGCCAGCAGCAGTGCCGGGATCGACCAGTCCTCGGAGATCTCCAGGACCATCTGGCCCACGCCGGTGTCGATCAGCGTCTGCTTGAAGCCGCCGCCCGCGCCGACGATCAGCAGGATGCCCGCGATCGGCATGAGGCTCTTCTCGACGAGCGGCGATATCCGCTCCTTGGAGAACCCGGCGGGCCGCAGCAGCGTGAAGATGCCGACCAGCACCGAGGCGAGCAGCGCGATCATCGGGGCGCCGACGACGTCGAAGACGCGCTGGACCGGGTTCTCCGGGTCGTCCACGACGATGTCGACCAGCGCCTTGGCGAGCATGAGGATCACCGGCAGCAGGACCGTGAACAGCGTGGCGCCGAAGCCGGGGCGCTTCTCCAGGTCCTCGGAGGCGCGCTGCGGAATCATGTTGTCGGGGGCGGGCACGTCCACCCAGCGGGCCGCGTACTTCGAGAACACCGGACCGGCGATGATCACCGTGGGGATGGCGACGAGTACACCGAGCGCCAGCGTCACGCCGAGGTCGGCCCCGACCGCGTCGATCGCGACCAGCGGACCGGGGTGCGGCGGCACCAGGCCGTGCATCACGGACAGGCCCGCGAGCGCCGGGATGCCGATGCGCATCAGCGAGTAGTTGCCGCGCTTGGCGACCATCAGCACCACCGGGATCAGCAGCACGATGCCGACCTCGAAGAAGAGCGGCAGTCCGATCACTGAGGCGATCAGCACCATCGCCCACGGCATCGACCGCCCGCCGGCCTTCTCGAGGATGGTGTCGACGATCTGGTCGGCGCCTCCGGAGTCGGCGAGCATCTTGCCGAGGATCGCGCCGAGGGCGATCAGCACGCCGACGCCCGCGACGGTGGTGCCGAGGCCGGCGCTGAAACTGAGGAGGACCTTGTCCAGCGGCGCCCCGGCGATCGCGCCGAGCGCCAGCGACCCGATGGTCAGCGCCAGGAAGGCGTGCAGCTTGAACTTGGTGATGAGCAGAACGATGACGGCGATGCCCGCCAGGACGGCGATGCCCAGCTGCGCGTGCCCGGCCGAGGTGATCGGCTCGGGTGCGTCCGCTGCCAGCATCTCGACGCTGAGTCTGGTCACGGGGGAGGTGTCCTTGGAGTGAGGGGACTCGTGGAAAGGGAGTGAGGGGCTACTGGACGGGCTCGGGAAGATCCTCGAGCGCGTTCGCCGCCCGTTCGGTGATCTCCTCCGGGCTGCCCAGGACGTCCACGCCGACCCCCGCCTCGTCGCTCTCCAGCGGCTGGAGCGTGGCGAACTGGGAGTCGAGCAGCGCCGTGGGCATGAAGTGGCCCTCTCGGTGCGACATCCGGTCCTCGATCAGCGCGCGGTCACCGGTGAGGTGCACGAAGACCACGCCGGGCGCGGCGGCCCGCAGCCGGTCGCGGTACGACCGCTTCAGCGCCGAGCAGCTGACCACCCCGCCGAGTCCGGCCCGTCCGTGCGCCCACTCGCCGATGGCGTCCAGCCAGGGCCAGCGGTCCTCGTCAGTGAGGGGCGTACCGGCCGACATCTTGGCGATGTTGGCCTGCGGGTGGAAGTCGTCGCCCTCGGCGTACGGAACGCCGAGCCGGGCTGCGAGCAGGGGACCGATGGTGGTCTTGCCGGTGCCCGCGACGCCCATGACCACGACGACGTGGGGGGTGTTCATCGCTGCCTCACTGTCTGCTGTCTTCGTCGACACGTGATGTCGACGCAACTGAAACCCATTAGGTACGACTAATTCAAGAGGTCGTGACAAATAAGTCTGACTTTTTGTCTCCGTGATCTACCCCGTACGCTGAGTACATGAGCACACCGGGTCGAGGGCTGCACGGCCATGTACTGGACACCCTCGGCCCCGAGATCACGGCGGGCGAGTACCCGCCGGGCAGCGTCCTGCGCACCGACGAACTCGCCCAGCGTTTCGACGTGTCGCGCTCTGTGATGCGCGAGGCGGTCCGCGTCCTGGAGTCCATGCATCTGGTCGAGTCCCGCCGCCGCGTCGGTGTGACGGTCCGGCCCAAGTCCGAGTGGAACGTCTACGACCCCCAGGTCATCCGCTGGCGCCTGGCAGGAGCCGACCGCCCCGGGCAGTTCCTGTCTCTTATACACATCTCTG
>KL569107.1:22502-23184 GCA_000715635.1 Streptomyces violaceus
CGCCACCGCCGAGCAGTGCGCCGAACTCACCGAGTGCGCCCTCGGCATGGTCGCCAACTCACGCGGTCACAAGCTGGAGGAGTACCTCGTCCACGACGTCGCCTTCCACCGCGCCGTCCTGTCCGCCTCCGGCAACGAGATGTTCGCCCGCCTCGGCGACGTCGTCGCCGAGGTCCTGGCCGGCCGCACCCACCACGACGTGATGTTCGAGGACCCCGACCCGGCCGCCGTCACCCTGCACGTGCAGGTCGCCGAGGCGGTCCGCGCGGGCGACGCGGTCCGCGCGGAGGAACTGACCCGCGAGATCACGGTCGGCGCCCTCCAGGAACTCGACATCCTGGCGCCCTAGCTCTCAGCAGCTCTCAGTCGAGGATGTCTCCGTCGACGTAGACCCAGGCCCCGTCGACGCGCTCGAACCGGCTCCGCTCGTGCAGCGATCCGCCCCGGTACGAGGCCCGGAACGTCACGGTCCCACTGGAATGAAACGCGGACCCCGCACCGGTGCCCAGGATCTCCAGCCCGGTCCACCGCATCCCCGGATCCAGCTCGAGCCGGCCGGGCCGCGTCCGAGGGTGCCACGTCCGCAGCAGGTACGCGACGTCGCCCTGCACGAAGGCGCAGTACCGCGACCGCATCAACGCCTCGGCGGTCGGCGCGGCGGCTGCCGCGATGGGGGTCCCCC
>KL569107.1:23398-28208 GCA_000715635.1 Streptomyces violaceus
GCCTGCCGCGATGGGGGTCCCCCCGGTCGAGGTTGTTCGAGACTGGGGGAGGTAGCGCCCACAGCAGTCGCCGTAGGCCTCGGGGAGGCCGCAGGGGCAGGAACGCGTAGTCATGCCGGTCATTGTCCTAGACGGCCCCACCCGTGCGGGGCGAGGGCAGCGGCGGCAGCGTCGTCCCGTACACCCACGCGTCGAACAGCTCGTCCAGCGGCTCGTCCGTGAACCGCCCCACGTGCGCGGTGAAGTTCGCCGTCGTCACGGCCCCGCCCCGGTGCTGCCCCGCCCACCCGCGCAGCATGCGGAAGAACGCGTCGTCGCCCAGGGCGCACCGCACCGCGTGCAGGACGAGCCCGCCCCGCTGGTAGAGACGGTCGTCGAACATCGACTTCCGCCCCGGATCGGCCAGCCGGAGGTCCTGAGGCAGCGAGAACAGCAACCGGTGTGCACCGGCGGCCAGTTGCTGGGCGCTACGGCCTCCCGAGCGCTCCGACCACAGCCACTCGGCGTACTTCGCGAACCCCTCGTTCAGCCAGATCTGACGCCAGTCGGCGATGGACACGCTGTTGCCGAACCACTGGTGCGCCAGCTCGTGCGCGACCAGCCGCTCCGAACCCCGCTCCCCGTCCACGTGGTTGGACCCGAACAGCGACAACCCCTGCGCCTCGACGGGGACGTCGAGCTCCTCCTCGGTCACCACCACCGCGTACTCGTCGAACGGGTAGGGCCCGAACAGCTCCTGGAACAGCTCCATCATCGCGGGCTGCCGTGCGAAGTCCCGGGCGAAGCGGGGGAGCAGGTGCGCCGGAATGTGCCCGTGCTGCGGAACCCCGCCAGGGCCCGGGTCACCCAGCAGCACGGTCTGGTACTTCCCGATCGACAGCCCCACCAGGTAGCTGGAGGTCGGCGCCGCCTGCTCGTACACCCAGGTGGTCGTCGAGGCCTTCGTCGTGCGGGTGAGCAGGCGTCCACCGGCCACCACCGCGTAGGCCGAGGGCGTCGTGACCGAGATGTGGTACGAGGCCTTGTCGGCGGGCCGGTCGTTGCACGGGTACCACGACGGCGCCCCCACCGGCTGGCTCGCCACCAGCGCCCCGTCCTCCAGCTCCTCCCAGCCGAGGCCGCCCCAGGGACTGTTCACCGGCCGGGGGTTCCCCGACCACTGCACCTCGACGGTGAAGGCCGCACCGGCGCGCACCGGCTTCGCGGGGCGGACGCGCAGCTTGCCGCCCCGGTGCGTGTAGTGCGGCGTACGGCCGTCGACCTTCACCCGGCCCACCCGGAAGTCCGCGAGGTTCAGCTGGAACTCGGTGAGCTGGCCACGGCCCGCGATCGCGTTGATCCGCGCGGTTCCCGAGAGCCGGTTCGGCCCGGGGCGGTAGTCCAGCGTGAGCTCGTACCGATGCACCCGGTACCGGAGATCACCGTTGCCCGGGAAGTACGGGTCCTGACCCACTGACTGCTGAACCGCCACTGTTGCGTCTGCTCCCTGCACTGCGCTCGTACGACGTCCGGTCGGCCCCCGGCCCCGCGGGGGTTCCGCCTAGCGACGCCATGCCTCGATCGGGTTGCCCAGCCAGCGCGTGTCATCGGGAACGGACTCCGCGGCCATCACCAGGGACGCCGGACCCAGCGTGGCGCGGGCCCCGACGGCGCTGCCGGGCAGGACGATTCCGCCCGGGCCCAGAGTGGCGCCCTCACGGAGGACCACAGTATCCGTCCGCAAGATCCGGTCGTGGAAGAGGTGGGTCTGGAGCACACAGCCCCGGTTCACGGTCGCCGCGTCCCCGAGCGTCACCAGATCCGTCTCCGGCAGCCAGTAGCTCTCGACCCACACCCCCCTGCCGATGTGCGCACCGAGCCCGCGCAGCCACGCCGACAGCAGCGGCGTGCCCGGCACCGCACCGGCCAGCCACGGCACGGCCAGCACCTCGACGAAGGTGTCCGCCAGCTCGTTGCGCCACACGAAGGAGCTCCACAGGGGGTGCTCACCCGTGCGATGCCGCCCCACGAGCAGCCACTTCGCCGCGATCGAGACGAGCCCCGCCGCGCAGCCCGCCGCGAGCAGCACCAGACCGGACAGAAGGGGAGCCCACACCCCGAGCGCGCAGAGCGCCGCCGCCGTCCCCACCGCCAGCGCCGCCGAGCAGAACACCGGCACGATCCGGCAGAGCTCCACCAGCCCGCGCGCCCACAGCAGCCGCGCGGGCGGGTCGTACGTCCGGCTCTGGTCGCCGCCGGACGTGGCACGCGGCAGCTTCATCGGCGGCAGCCCCAGATAGGAGCTGCCCTTCTTGGCCTTCTTCGGCGTCGCCGACAGCACACCCACCAGGCCACCGTCCGGCACGCTCCGCCCCGGCCCGGTCATCCCCGAGTTGCCGAGAAACGCCCGCCGGCCGATCTCCGCGCGCCCGACCCGCAGCCAGCCGCCGCCGAGCTCGTACGGCGCGGTCAGCGTGTCGTCCGCCAGGAACGCGCCCTCGCCGACCGTGGTCAGGCTGGGCAGGGCCAGCACGGTGGACACCTCGGCCCGCCGCCCGATCCGCATCCCGAGCAGCCGCAGCCATACCGGCGTGATCAGCCCCGCGTACAGCGGGAACAGCACGTCCCGCGACCGGTCCATGAGCTGGGTCACGGTCCAGGCCTGCCAGCCCACCCGGCTGTGCGTGGCGTGCGTGCCCTCCCGCAGCCCCAGGCTCAGCAGCCGTACGGCGAACGCGAGCAGCAGGGCGTACGCCAGCCCGAACGCGAGCGTCGCCGGCACCAACGCGAGCACGGCACCACGCAGTGCCGCACCGAGCCCGGCATCCGGGCCGATGAACAGCCCCGCCACCAGCAACGCTGCAGCCGCCGAGATCACCGGCAACGCGGTCAGGCCGAAACCCGTCACGCCGTACATCACCCGCCAGAACGCGCCCCGCCCGGGCCGGTCCCCCGGCCAGTTGCGCTTGGCCCGGCCCAGCTTGACCGCGGGCGCGCCCGCCCACCGCTGCCCGGTGGGAATCTGCCCGGTGACCGCCGAACCCGGCGCCACCTCGGCCCGCTTGCCCACCCGCGCGCCAGGGAAGAGCAAGCTGCGCGTGCCGACGACGGCGTGCGCGCCCACCTTCACCGGCCCGACCTCCAGCCGGTCACCGTCCAGCCAGTACCCGGACAGGTCCACCTCGGACTCGACGGCCGCGCCCCGGCCCAGCTTGAGCATGCCGGTGACCGGCGGCAGCGAGTGCAGGTCCACGTCCGGCCCGACCTTGGCGCCCAGCGCTCGCGCGTACCGTTCCAGCCAGGATCCGGTCAGTGAGGTCGCCCCGCTGAACTCGGCCAGCCGCTCGGCCGTCCACAGCCGCAGATGGACGCTCCCGCCGCGCGGGTACCGGCCCGGCCGCACTCCCCGCAGCAGCAACCGGGCCCCGCCCGCGGCGAGCGCCAGGCGCCCGGGCGGACTGAAGAGCAGCAGGGCGCCGGCCGCGACGAGCCACCAGGGCCCGGCCGGCAGCCAGGACCAGGCGGGCAGCACGTTCCCGAGCGCGGCGAGCACCACGGTCCAGCGCAGTCCGAGCAGCGTGAACAGCGGAACCAGCAGCAGGAGCTGGACGAGCTGGGCACGCCTCGGCACCGGCGCCACGACCCGCCGGGCGTTGTCGTCCTGTACCGACTCCTCCAGATGCCGGGCCAGCTTCCGCAGGACGGGCCGCTGGTAGATGTCGAGGACTGCGGCGCTCGGGTAGCGCGTGCGCAGCCTCGTCGTCAGCTGGGCGGCGGCCAGACTGCCCCCGCCGATCGCGAAGAAGTCGTCGGAGGCCGACGTGACCGGAATGCCGAGGACGTCCGTCCACTGCTCGGCGAGCCAGGCCTCGGTGCCGTACAGCGGTTCGGCCGGGCCGCCCGTCTCCAGCCCCTCCAGCGGCCAGGGCAGCGCGTTGCGGTCCACCTTGCCCGACGTACGGGTCGGCAGCTCGCCGACCGGCGCGAGCAACGGCACCAGAGCGGCGGGCAACTCGGCGCGCAGCCGCTCGACGGCGGTCGAGTGGTCCCAGCCGTCCTGGGTGACGACGTAGCCGACGAGGAGCTGGTTGCCGCTGCGGGCCGTCCGCACCGCGGCGGCGGCCCCGGCCACCCCGGGCAGCGCCTGAAGCGCCGCGTCCACCTCACCGAGCTCGATACGGCGCCCACCGAGCTTGATCTGCTCGTCCGCCCGCCCGAGGAAGACCAGCCCCTCCGGCTCGGCCCGCACCAGGTCACCACTGCGGTACGCCCGCTCCCAGCCAAGCGACTCCAGTGGCGCGTACTTCTCCGCGTCCTTCTCGGCGTCGAGATACCGGGCGAGTCCGACCCCGCCGATCACCAGCTGACCGCTGCCGCCCATCGGCACGGGCTCCCCGGCCTCGTCCACGACGGCCAGCTCCCAGCCGTCCAGCGGCAGCCCGATCCGGATCGGCTCGTCGCCGCTCATCAGCGACGCGCACGCCACGACGGTCGCCTCGGTCGGCCCGTAGGTGTTCCACACCTCGCGCCCCTCGGTCACCAGACGCTGCGCCAGCTCGGGCGGGCACGCCTCGCCGCCGAAGATCAGCAGGCGGACGTCGTTGAGCGTCTCCGGCTCCCACAGCGCCGCCAGCGTCGGCACGGTGGACACGACGGTGATCTCCTGCTCGACCAGCCAGGGCCCGAGATCGGCACCGCTCCTGACCTGCGAGCGCGGCACCGGCACCAGACAGGCCCCGTGCCGCCACGCCAGCCACATCTCCTCGCAGGACGCGTCGAACGCGACGGACAGCCCCGCCATGACCCGGTCACCGGGCCCGATCGGCTCCCC
>KL569107.1:28409-29384 GCA_000715635.1 Streptomyces violaceus
CGTCGGTCAGGAACAGCGCGGCCTCCGCGTCCACGAAGGCGGCGGCGCTGCGGTGACCGACGGCCACGCCCTTGGGCTTCCCGGTGGAGCCGGAGGTGAAGATGATCCACGCGTCGTGCCCGACACCGGGCCGGGCGGCGGTGTGCCCTGCGGCATCGCCCACGGTCAGCTCGTGACCGGCCCCGATGACCGCCCGCACCCCGGCCTCGCCGAAGACCAGCGAGGCCCGCTCGTCAGGGTCCTCGGCGTCCACCGGCACGTACGCGGCACCGGCGGCCAGCACGGCGAGGATCGCCACGTACAGATCGTTGGTGCCCGACGGGACCCGGACACCGACGCGGTCCCCGAGCCCGACCTCGGCGGCGGCCAGTCTCCGCCGCAGGTTCTCCACCTCGACGGCCAGCGCGCGGTAGGTGAGCAGCCGATGACCGTCGTCGAGTGCGGGCTCGTCGGGAAACGAACGCACGGACTCCTCGAAGATGTCGACCAGGGTGCGGGGCGAGGCCGCGGGGCTGGCGGAGAAGCGGGCCACGTCGCGCAGTCCTGTGCTCAGCTCCCGGTCCAGCAGAGTGAGGTCAGGGCTTTCGTGCAGGGCGGCCATCGGATCCTCGCGTCTCGAACCCGGACCATCCGGGGCGCCGACGGGCCCGCAGGTCTGCCTGGGGATGTTCCGTTCCGGCGCGAACAAGCCCAATACTCTAGTGGTCGGGTGACTTCGTCCTGTCATGTCCGCCACTCGGAGGCAAACGCCAGACGCCGCTCAGATGCGGCGCCGCCCGCTCCCACCTGGGCTTCTCCCGGCGGGGCGAGATGTCGCCCACATTCCTCCGCCCCAGGGAGAAACGACGAAAAGCCCCTCGACGAGAGGGGCTTTTCGATCTGTGTCCGAGGGGGGACTTGAACCCCCACGCCCGATAAAGGGCACTAGCACCTCAAGCTAGCGCGTCTGCCATTCCGCCACCCGGACAAGGTGTC
>KL569107.1:29612-35393 GCA_000715635.1 Streptomyces violaceus
TGTCTGTCGCGCGGGTTCTCCCCGCGGCGACGACGTAAACATTACCAGGCTTTCGAGGGTGGCCGATCACCCCCGCCGCGCCCCGGCGGGGGTGTGAACGGCGTGTGACGGGCCGGGAGCGGTCTTGGGGACCGGGCCGTGTGGAGAGAGGATGAGAGGGACCCACCAGCAGTGACAGCGGGAGGAAGCACGTGAGCGAGACGGACACGGCCAGGAGCGTCACCGGCGAGGACGAGGTCGTGGACCTCTGCCGCGAGCTGATCCAGATCGACACCAGCAACTACGGCGACCACTCGGGTCCGGGCGAGCGCAAGGCGGCCGAGTACGTCGCCGAGAAGCTCGCCGAGGTCGGGCTCGAACCGCAGATCTTCGAGTCGCACCCGGGCCGCGCGTCCACGGTGGCCCGGATCGAGGGCGAGGACCCCTCCCGGCCCGCGCTCCTCATCCACGGCCACACCGACGTCGTACCGGCCAACGCCGACGACTGGACCCACCACCCCTTCTCCGGCGAGGTCGCCGACGGCTGCGTGTGGGGCCGGGGGGCCGTCGACATGAAGGACATGGACGCGATGACCCTCGCGGTCGTCCGCGACCGGCTGCGCAGCGGGCGCAAGCCCCCGCGCGACATCGTCCTCGCGTTCCTCGCCGACGAGGAGGCGGGCGGCACCTACGGTGCCAAGCACCTCGTGCGTAAGCACCCCGGCCTGTTCGAGGGCGTCACCGAGGCGATCAGCGAGGTGGGCGGATTCTCGTTCACTGTGAGCGAGCAGCGCCGGCTCTACCTCATCCAGACGGCCGAGAAGGGCATGCACTGGATGAAGCTCACCGTGGCCGGCACGGCCGGGCACGGGTCGATGATCCACCGGGACAACGCGATCACCGAGCTGTCGGAGGCCGTCGCGCGGCTGGGGCGGCACAAGTTCCCGGTGCGGGTCACCAAGACCACCCGCGCCTTCCTCGACGAGCTCGGTGACGCGTTCGGCACGGAGCTCGACCCGGAGGACATGGAGTCGACCCTCGCGAAGCTCGGCGGCATCGCCAAGCTCATCGGCGCGACCCTGAGCAACACGGCCAACCCCACGCAGCTCGGTGCCGGCTACAAGGTCAACGTCATCCCGGGCGAGGCGACCGCCCACGTCGACGGACGGTTCCTGCCCGGGTTCGAGGAGGAGTTCCTCGCCGATCTCGACGGGATCCTCGGCCCGAAGGTGCGGCGCGAGGACGTCCATGCGGACAAGGCCGTCGAGACCACCTTCGACGGGGCGCTCGTCGAGGCGATGCAGTCCTCGCTGCTGGCCGAGGACCCGACCGCCAAGGCGGTCCCCTACATGCTCTCCGGCGGGACGGACGCGAAGTCCTTCGACGACCTGGGTATCCGGGGCTTCGGCTTCGTGCCCCTGAAGCTGCCGCCGGAGCTGGACTTCGCGGGCATGTTCCACGGCGTCGACGAGCGGGTGCCGGTGGACGGCCTGAAGTTCGGCGTGCGGGTGCTCGACCGGTTCATCGACGCGTCCTGAATCGGACCACCGGTACGGCGATATTCGCTCGCCCGTACGGAACCGACTGGGAAGAGTGAATGCGACCATAAGCTCGTAGCCTCATTACTCCCTCCTCGTTACAGGTAATGCGATCGCAAGATGGGTCGCTTTGCCAACTAGGAGGAATAATGATCAAGAAGGTCGTCGCTGCTGCGGCTGCCACCGGTGGGCTGGTTCTCGCGAGCGCGGGCCTGGCCGTCGCCGATTCGGGTGCCCAGGGTGCCGCCGTGCACTCCCCGGGTGTCGTGTCCGGCAACGTTGTTCAGGTGCCCGTTCACGTCCCGGTGAACGTCTGCGGCAACACGGTCTCCGTGATCGGGCTGCTGAACCCCGCCTTCGGCAACACCTGCGTCAACAAGTGACGCTTCCCCCTCTCTGAGGGGAGCTCAAAAGCCATCGGTCCCGGAGTGCGTGCCATGCGCTCCGGGACCGAACGCTTCTTTCGATGAATTCGATAAGAATTCGAGAATTCGAGACAGGGTCGAAGGTAGGTATTCAGCAATGCGACAGGTCACCCGCAAGGGTCTGATGACCGTGGCGGCCGCGACCGGCGTGATCGCCGCCGCGGGCGGCTCCGCTTACGCCGACTCGGGCGCGCAGGGCTCCAGTTCGGGCTCGCCCGGCGTGCTCTCCGGGAACACGGTGCAGGCGCCGGTGCACGCGCCGGTCAACGTCTGCGGGAACACGGTCAACGTCATCGGTGTCCTCAACCCGTCGGTGGGCAACTCGTGTGCCAACAAGGGCGGTGGATCGCCGTCGGGCGGCCACGGCGGCTCGCACGCGGGCGGCCACGCCAGTGACTCGCCCGGCGTCGGCTCGGGCAACCACGTCCAGGTACCGATCCATGTGCCGGTGAACGCCTGCGGCAACAGTGTCGACGTCATCGGCGTCGGCAACTCCACCACGGGCAACGACTGCGCGAACGGCTCCGGCGGGCATCACACCGACCCGCCCGGCGGCGGATACGAGACGCCCGGGCAGCCTGGCGAGCCGGGGAACCCCGGTAACCCGGGGGAGCCCGGTAACCCGGGGGAGCCCGGTAACCCGGGGGAGCCCGGCAATCCTGGTGAGCCCGGTAACCCGGGGGAGCCCGGGAACCCCGGTGAGCCTGGTAACCCCGGGAACCCGGGCGATCCCGGTGAGCCTGGTAACCCCGGAAACCCGGGCAACCCTGAGAACCCGGGCAACCCCGAGAACCCCGGCAACAAGCCGGGCGGTCAGTTCGTCACTCAGCCCGAGGGCGACGCCCAGCTCGCCGAGACCGGCAGCGACCTGCCGCTCGGCCTCACCCTGCCGGCCGGCGCGGGCGCGCTGCTGGCGGGCGTGATCCTCTACCGCAAGGCGCGTGCCTCGGCCTGACACCCCCGGCAAACGGAGCGGGCCCCGCCGATGCGGGGCCCGCTCCCGTGTATGCCTTCTCCCGGTGCGCCGTCTCAGCTCACCACGTGGCCCGCACCTGGCGGATGATCCGCCGGCGCAACCGCACCTTGCGGCTGCCGTCGCGCAGCAGGCTCAGACGGTGCAACTCCCAGTGTCCGTACTCGGCGTGGTCCGTCAGCAGACGTGCCGTTTCCTTGCGGGAGACCCCGCGCGGTACGTACACGTCGACAAATTCGTATTCCGGCATCGCATCTATTGTGCGGGCTGGGGCCTGGTACGGATAGCGTCTGCACTATGTCTGATGCTGCGCAGCCCACCGCTGCCGAGGTACGCGCCGCCGCCGAGGCGGTCAAGACCGCGCTCGACCGCCACCTGGCCGCGGTCGAAGGCAGGTCGGGGGAGGACGACCCGGCCGTCTACGAGGCGTTCAACCAGCTGGCCGCGGCCGCAGAGGTGTACGACGAACTGCTCTACGACCGATACGACGAGGTCACCCCCTTCGAGATCCCCGGTGCGGAGGACGCGCTGCCCCCGTACGCGGGCCCCGAGGAACCGCACGCGCTGAGCGTACTGATCCGCCGCGACTACGCCGTGGCGGAGCCGCAGCGTCTCCTGGCGCAGGCGCAGCGGATCGAGGCCGCGGAAGGCGAGGACGGCCCGGCCGCCTCCGGGACGACCCACGGCGCGCTCGGCCTGCTGTTCGGCGAGTTCGAGCCCGACGAGATCGCCTCCCGGCACAAGGAGTTCGGGCTCGAGGAGGGCGACTCCACGCTCTGGGTGATGGCGGCGGACGAACCGGCCGACCCCGGAGAGTGGCTGGAGGCCCCGTTCGAGCAGGTCGACCCGCAGCAGGTGGTCTGCCGCTTCGACGTCAGCGCCGTCTTCGACGATGTCGATGACGACGATGTCGATGACGACGAAGAAGAGGGCGACGAAGGAGAGGACGACGACGAGGTCGACCTCGACACCGACCTGGACGAGGACGAGGACCTGGAGCGGCTGGACGCGGACCGCCGCTGAAGCGCACACGTCAGTCACCGGACGGCGGGGGTTACGGGGACGGCCCCGTGACCACCGCCGTTGTCAGCTCCCGTCGACCTGCGGAGCGAGCAGCACCGGAAGCCGGGTTGTCCGGGGCTTCGCCGAAACCTCGGCCACGGCTCGGGGCAACGCCTGTTCCACGCCGTGCACCACGGACAGATGGCGCTCGGCCCGCCCGAACGCCGTGTACACCCAGGGCCGGCTGAGCGCCTGCGCGGCATCGCCGGGCAGCACCACGACCACCGCGGGCCACCGGCTTCCCACCGCCTGGTGCGCGGTCAGCGCCCACCCGTGCCGTACGGACTGCTCCACCCGCTCCTTCGGTACGACGACGGCCTCGCCCTCGCAGGACAGGTGGAGCCCCTCGGCGTCCGCCCTCACCACCCGGCCCGGCAGCGCGCGGCCCGGCACGGGGGAGTGGACGATCCGGTCACCGGGGTCGAAGCCGCCGAAGCGGCCCGGGCCCGGATTGAGCCGCTCCTTCAACGCCGTGTTGAGCGCGCGGGTGCCGACGGCGCCGCCGTGTCCCGGTGTGATCACCTGCGTCTCCTCGGCCGGTACACCGATCGCCCGCGGCACCGAGTCGACGACGAGCTGCACCGCCCGGTGCACCGCCTCGCCCGCGTCCCGAACCGGCACGATCACGACCTCCTTGCCGGGGGCCTCGACCTGGTTCAGCTCGCCGATGCCGATACCCGAGACCAGCTCGCCCAGCGGCCCGGGATCCGGCCGCCGCGAGGCGACCTGCGGGCAGATCCGCGCCGCGAGCAGATCCGCGAACACCCGCCCCGGCCCCACGGACCACAGCACCGCCGGGTCCCCGGCCAGCACCAGCCGTGCCCCGTCGGGCAGCGACTCCGTCAGCAGCGCCGCCGTCTCGACGTCCAGCTGCGGCGCGTCGAGCACGATGAGCAGATCGAGGTCCAGGGCCCCGTCGGCATCCCGGCCGGGCCCTTCGAGACCGGCGAGCAGCCCGGAGACGGTGGTGACGGAGGTGCGGCCCTGATCCGCCGTGCCGTCCGGATCGGAGCCCAGCAGGGCGGCGAAGCGGGTGCGGCCGATCGGGCCGTGCGTGGCGGCCCAGGCCCGCAGTCCGAGGGAGTGCGCGGCGGTCAGCAGCGCGGCCGGTTCGGCCAGGGACGCCTCCCCACCGGTGTGCAGGACCAGGCCATGACCGGCGACCGCGCGCAGCAGCTCACCCGCCGACCCCTTGGCCGCGGCGGCGACCCGCTCCCACTCCTCGGCCGAACCGTCCTGCTTGGGCGCCGAGTTGACCAGCCGGGCCAGACCGTCGGCCAGGCTCTCCTCCGCGAGCGCGTACCGCTCGAGACCGACCAGGACACGGACCGGACGCTCCTCGTCCTCCTCCGCGTCGTCCTGCTCCGCCCGGGCCGGCGCACCGGTCTCCTCCAAGGCGTCCTGGAAGACCAGCGCGTCACCCTCCGCGATCGCGTCCTGCACGGCGCTGTCGGGCTCCGGCACGCCCCGCTGTGCCAGGGCCGCGAGGAGCGCCGGCATCTCCAGGGCGGTGTGCCCGGCCAGTGCGGCCTGCTCCAGGAGCCAGACGGTGACGGCCCGGCCCCGTCGTTCGTCGTCCGGGCCGCACTCGGCGCCGAGCAGCGCCCGCGCGAACCCGTCGGCCTGCTCGGGCCGCACGCCGGCGACCCGCAGCAACTGCCAGGGGTCCGCACGCAGCCGCTCGTCCGCGCCCTCGCCGAGTGCCTCGGCCACCTGCGGCGCGAGCGTCTCCGGAGCACCGCCCTCGCCGAGCACCCGCCGCACGGTCTGCACCGCCTCCGGCGCGGGAGCCGGCAACGCGGCG
>KL569107.1:35519-37234 GCA_000715635.1 Streptomyces violaceus
CTCAGAGATGTGTATAAGAGACAGCGCCGTACCGGCTCCGGAGCGGAGCGCCGGGGCGCGGGCGAGGGCTCTTCGAACACCGTGGCCGCCGGCTTCTCACCGCCCTCCACGGCCCGTACGGCGGCGAGCAGATCGGCGGCCTTGCCGCTCAGCTTGGTGCCGCTCTCGATCGGGGCCTTCTTCTCGGCCTTCCGCTGCTCGATGCGCTCCCGCTCGGCCTGCTGGGCCCGCAGCTCGGCCTCGGCCTCGGACACCTGACCGGCATCGGCCGCGTCCCCCTGGGCCTCCTCGGTCTCCGCACCACCGGTCGGCTTCCCCGGCTCGTCGTCCTCCGTGGTCTCCGGCTCCGTGCTCACAGCGTGCTCCAGTCGTGATCGGGATAGCGGTGCACAGGCGCCGACACATCGTCGAGCGCCCGGCAGATCTCGTCAGGAAGACTAAGGGCCTCCACTGACAATGCGGCCGTGAGCTGCTGCGCGTTGCGCGCGCCGACGACGGGAGCGGCCACCCCCGGGCGGTCACGGACCCACGCCAGGGCCACCTGGAGCGGCGTCACGGCGAGGCCGTCGGCGGCGGTCGTCACGGCGTCCACGATGCGGCTCGCCGTGTCGTCGAGGTAGGGCGCGACGAACGGGGCGAGGTGCTCCGAGGCACCGCGCGAGTCCGGCGGAGTCGTGTCGCCCCGGTACTTGCCCGTCAGCACCCCACGCCCCAGCGGGGAGGAGGGCAGCAGCCCGATGCCCAGGTCCAGCGCGGCCGGCAGCACCTCGCGCTCGATGCCGCGCTGGAGCAGCGAGTACTCCAGTTGCGTACCCGCCAGCCGGGTCCGGGTGCCGGGGGAGGCGAGCTGCCAGGTGCCGGCCTTGGCCAGCTGCCAGCCGCAGAAGTTGGAGACGGCGGCGTAGCGGGCGCGGCCGCTGGCGACCGCGAGGTCCAGGGCCTGGAGGGTCTCCTCCAGCGGGGTGGCCGGGTCGAAGGCGTGCACGTGCCACAGGTCGACGTAGTCGGTTCCGAGCCGGGAGAGCGAGGCGTCCAGCGCGGAGAGCAGATGGCCACGGGAGCCGTCGAAGCGGCGATCCGGGTCCGGTACGCTGCCGGCCTTGGTCGAGATGACCAGGTCCCGGCGGGGCACCAAGCCGTCTATGAGCCTGCCGAGCAGGTACTCGGCCTCTCCGTCGCCGTACACGTCCGCGGTGTCGACGAGGGTCCCGCCCGCTTCCCAGAACGTCTTCATCAGGTCCGCGGCGTCGTGCTCGGCGGTGTCCCGCCCCCAGGTCAGGGTGCCGAGCCCGATCCGCGACACACGAAGGCCGGTGCGGCCGAGATGCCTCTGCTCCATGAACGCCGAGATTACTGGCCAGAACCTACGGTGTGGGGGGCTGTGGACGACGGATTTCCGCGCGCTATGGTCTGCGGACAAGGCACGTTACTGATGGGTAAGGGGAATCGGGATGCAGCTCGGTATCAACCTCGGCTACTGGGGTGCCGGCATGGACGCGGACAATCTGGCCGTCGCCCAGGAGGCCGACCGGCTCGGATACGCCGTCTGCTGGGCCGCGGAGGCCTATGGATCCGACGCCGCCACCGTACTGACCTGGGTCGCCGCCCAGACCGAACGGATCGACGTCGGCTCCGCCATCTTCCAGATCCCGGCCCGTCAGCCCGCGATGACCGCCATGACGGCCGCCACCCTCGACTCTGTCTCTTATACACAT
>KL569107.1:37445-41500 GCA_000715635.1 Streptomyces violaceus
ACCTCGGCGTCTCCGGCCCGCAGGTCTCCGAAGGCTGGTACGGCGTCAAGTTCGACAAGCCGCTGGCCCGCACGCGTGAGTACGTCGAGATCATCCGCAAGGCCATGACGCGCGAGCGCCTGTCGTACGAGGGACAGCACTGGACGCTGCCGCTGCCCGGCGGCCCGGGCAAGCCCATCAAGCTGACCGTGCACCCGCAGCGCGAGCACATCCCGCTCTACATCGCCGCGATCGGCCCGAAGAACCTCGAGCAGACCGGCGAGATCGCCGACGGCGCCCTGCTGATCTTCCCCTCCGCCGACCACCTCGAGGACACGGCGATCCAGTACCTGCGGGCCGGCCGTGAGAAGGCGGGCAAGACCCTCGACGGCTTCGACATCTGCCCGACCCTGCCCCTGGCCGTCGGCGACGACAAGGACGTGACCACGCTCGCCGACACCTTCCGCCCCTACACCGCGCTGTACGTCGGCGGCATGGGCAGCCGCAAGCAGAACTTCTACAACCAGCTCGCCCAGCGCATGGGCTACGAGAAGGAAGCGGCCGAGATCCAGGACAAGTACCTGTCCGGCGACAAGCAGGGCGCCGCGGCCGCCGTACCGCACGACCTGATCGACAAGACGACCCTGCTCGGTTCCGTGGAGCGCATCGCGGACCGGATGAAGGCCTATGCGGAGGCCGGTGTCACCACTCTCACGCTGGCCCCGGCGGGCTTCACGCTCGACGAGCGGATCGCGTCCCTGCGCGCCGGCACGGAGGCCCTGGAGCGCGCCGGGCTCGCCTGACACGGCTGAGCCCGCCGGAGTTTTCTGCGGCCGTGGTGGGGGCTCGGGGGTCTTCCCCGCCACGGCCGTCACGCAGAACAACGCGGGGAGCCGCCGACGGTTACGTCCTCCATTTGGCGGAGTTGTCCGTCGCACCTGTTGCAGCACCGCGCACCCCGCACTTGACTCGTTCTTTGCGGAACTGCGGAATCCTGCAGCACGCGCACGCGCGCGGGAGAGGTGCCCACGATGCTTTCGGCCAAGAGTCTGTTCCAGGAGATCCTCGCCAACGACGAGTCCTTCGCCCTGTTCTGCTCCATCGCCGCGAGCGGCGAGTCCCAGGGCGGCTGGGAGAACGCCCGCATCGCCGCGCTCGTCCCGGAGAGCGAGCGGGGACTCGCCCCCAAGATCACCCGCCACGGTGCCGACGAGGACAAGCACGGGCGGATCTTCAACGCCCTGATGAAGAAGCGCGGCCTCGCCCCCGTCCCGGTCCCGCCGGAGACCGACTACACGATGCTCCTGGAGAAGAACGGCATCGGCCTCGCGCACGAGCAGCTGGGGCGCGACGAGCGGCTCGCGGTCCAGGACATCGTCACGTACCTCTCCCACAGCAGGGTCACCGAACAGCGCGCCTCCGAGCAGATGGACCTGCTCCGCAAGCACTTCGCGAACGACCCCGACATCGGCCGCGCCGTCAAGCAGATCTCCGACGACGAGGACAACCACCTCGCCTACTGCCACGAAGAACTGCTGCGCTTCGCCTACGCCGGGCACGGCCGGGCCATCCAGCGGACCCTGCGGGAGTGCGCGCTCGCCGAGATCCGGATCTACCGGGACGTCAGCCTCGCGGTCATGGCGAACATGGGCCGCATCCTGGGCTGGTCCAAGGCCAAGTCCGCGGTGCTCGCGGCGGGCATCCACGCGATGTACGCGTACGAACGGCTGGGCGGCTGGCGCCGGATGGTGTCCCTGGAGATGCCCGAGCGCCGCGACGCGCTCGGCGGCCCGGCCTCCACGGCACCCGAGTTCGCCTGAGCCCACCGTCTACAGCCACCCCCGGCGCTTGAACAGACGGAACACCAGCACCTCCAGAACGACCATCAGCATGATGAGGGCCGGGTAGGACCACTCCCAGCGCAGCTCGGGCATGTGCTCGAAGTTCATGCCGTAGATCCCCGCGACCATCGTGGGGATCGCGGCCATGGCCGCCCAGGCGGAGATCTTCCGCATGTCGTCGTTCTGCCGGACGCTCATCTGCGCCAGATGCGCCGAGAGGATGTCCGACACCAGCCGGTCCAGGTTCTCCACGGACTCGTTCACGCGAGTGAGGTGGTCGCTGACGTCCCGGAAGAAGGGCCGGGCCCGGTCGTCCACGAACGGCACCGTCACACCGGACTGCGCCGTGCCCGCCAGCCGGCTCACCGGCAGGGCCAGCGGCCCGGTCGCCCGGCGGAACTCCAGGACCTGGCGCTTGAAGTCGTAGATCCGGGACGCGGTGTTCCGTGAGCCGCCGTCCAGCGGTGAGAACACCTCCGTCTCCAGCCCCTCCAGATCGGCCTGCAACTCGGTCGCGACGTCCAGATAGTGGTCGACGGTGGCGTCGGCGATCGCGTACAGCACGGACGTGGGCCCGTTGCCCAGCAGCTCCGGCTCGTGCTCCAGCCGGTGCCGTACGGCCTTGAGCGGGGCGCCCTCGCCGTGCCGGACGGTGACCGCGAACGAGTCGCCCAGGAAGATCATGATCTCGCCGGTGGAGACGGTGTCGCTCCGCGGCTCGTACACCACCGGCTTGAGGACCACGAAGAGCGAGTCGTCGTACACCTCCAGCTTGGGCCGCTGATGGGCCTTGAGGGCGTCCTCGACGGCCAGCGGGTGCAGACCGAACTCTCGGGTGACATGGTCGAATTCGCGCTCTGTCGGCTCGTGCAGCCCGATCCACACGAAACCTCCCGCCCCACGGGCCTCACCCAGGGCGTCGGAGAAGTCCTCCGGCCCCTCGGTCCGGTGCCCGTCGCGGTAGATGGCACAGTCGACGATCACGAAGCGAGTCTCCCGTCACTCGAACGACACCGTACGCGCGCGTGCGCCTACGCTGGATCGCATGCCCACGTTGATCCTGGTCCGGCACGGACGTTCCACCGCCAACACCGAGGGACTGCTCGCCGGCTGGACGCCCGGTGTCGCCCTCGACGAACGCGGCGCCGCGCAGGCCGCCGAGCTGCCCGGGCGGCTCGCCGAACTGCCCCTCGCCGAGATCGTCACCAGCCCGCTCCAGCGCTGCCAGGAGACGATCAGGCCCCTTCTCCAGGCCCGGCCGGAACTGAACCCGCACACCGACGAGCGCATCGGCGAGTGCCACTACGGCGACTGGTCCGGGCGCAAGCTCGCCGAGCTCAAGGACGAGCCCCTGATGGAGGTGGTGCAGGCGCACCCGTCCGCGGCGGCCTTCCCCGGCGGCGAGTCGATGCGGGCCATGCAGACGCGCGCCGCCGAGGCCGTGCGTGAGTGGAACGCGCGCGTGGAGCGCGACCACGGCGCCGACGCCGTCTACCTCATGTGCTCGCACGGCGACATCATCAAGTCGCTCGTCGCCGACGCACTCGGACTTCATCTGGACCTCTTCCAGCGGATTTCCGTTGAACCGTGTTCCATCACAGCGATCCGTTACACACGACTGCGACCGTTTCTCGTCCGCCTCGGCGACACCGGCGACTTCACGTCCCTGGTGCCGCGCGAGGAACCGCCGGGCGACGAGGCCCAAGTCGGGGGTGGTGCGGGCGCACCGTGATCGTCGGCCGCAGTAGGGTGAAGCGGTCGCACCAGTGCCGTAGTCACACGGTTCCCACGATTCCAATGGAGACAGGACGTGTCCCGTCAGGTGTTCCTCTACGACCATCCGGAGCGTTTCGTGGCCGGTACGGTCGGGCTGCCCGGGCGCCGTTCGTTCTTCCTCCAGGCCACCGCCGGCTCCCGGGTGACCAGCGTGGCCCTGGAGAAGACCCAGGTCGCCGCGCTCGCCGAGCGCATGGACGAACTGCTCGACGAGGTCGTACGCCGTAGCGGAGGCAGTGCCTCCGTCCCCGCCGTCGCACCGTCGGAGATCAACGACAGCGCCCCGCTGGACACCCCCGTCGAGGAGGAGTTCCGGGTCGGCACCATGGCGCTCGCCTGGGACGGCGACGAGCAGCTCATGATCGTCGAGGCGCAGGCGCTCGTCGAGCTCGACGCCGACTCCGAGGAGGACCTCGCCGAGGCCGAGGAGCGGCTGCTCCAGGACGAGGAGAACGGGCT
>KL569107.1:41701-43756 GCA_000715635.1 Streptomyces violaceus
GCTCCAGGACGAGGAGAACGGGCCGCCGATGCTGCGGGTCCGGCTCACCGGCGCGCAGGCGAGGGCCTTCGCCAAGCGCGCCCTCGACGTCGTCAACGCCGGGCGGCCGCCGTGCCCGCTGTGCAGCCTCCCGCTCGACCCGGAAGGACACGTATGTCCGCGCCAGAACGGATACCGCCGCGGAGCGTGACACCTCCTGAAGGCCCCGCCGAGCTGCTCGCCCGGGGCGAACTCACCGTACGCGGACGCATCCGTGACGCCTCCAACGCCGCCCTGTACTGCACGGTGTCGTACGACGGCCGGGAGGCGGCCTGTATCTACAAACCGGTCGCCGGGGAGAGGCCCCTGTGGGACTTCCCCGACGGGACGCTCGCCCAGCGCGAGGTCGCCGCGTACGAGGTCTCCGAGGCGACCGGCTGGGGCCTCGTACCGCCCACCGTGCTGCGCGACGGCCCCTACGGCGAGGGCATGTGCCAGCTGTGGATCGAGGCGGCGCCGGACGAGGAACTGCTCGCGCTGGTCGACGGCGAGGAACCGGAGCCGGGCTGGAAGGCGATCGGCTTCGCCGAGGTCGGCGAGGGACGTACCGCGCTGCTCGTGCACGCCGACGACGAGCGGCTGCGGCGGCTCGCGGTGCTGGACGCCGTGATCAACAACGCCGACCGCAAGGGCGGACACCTGCTGCCCACCGGCGACGGTCGGTTGTACGGGATCGACCACGGGGTGACCTTCAACGCCGAGAACAAGCTGCGGACCCTGCTGTGGGGCTGGGCGGGGGAGCCGTTCACGCGGGAGGCCGCCGACGTCCTCGAGGGCCTCAGGAAGGATCTGGCCGAGGGCGGGGCCCTCACCGCGCGGCTCGAACCGCTGATCACCGGCGCCGAGATCGACGCCGCACGCGCGCGTGTCGGTGCGCTGCTCGCCTCGGGGACGCATCCGGAGCCGAGCGGGGAGTGGCCGGCGATTCCCTGGCCACCCGTGTAGCAGCACAGACGCCGAGCTCGCGCAAGAACGCCTTCTCGGCCGTCCGGACCGCTCCCATTCGTATATGGAACTTCAGTCCGGTTACGCTCATGACATGCATGCCTGGCCCGCTTCCGAGGTCCCCGCCCTGCCTGGTCAGGGCCGCGACCTGAGGATCCACGACACCGCGACCGGCGGTCTGGTCCCCCTCGACCCCGGTCCCGTCGCCCGTATCTACGTCTGTGGCATCACCCCGTACGACGCCACCCACATAGGGCACGCGGCGACGTACAACGCGTTCGACCTCGTGCAGCGCGTGTGGCTCGACACCAAGCGGCAGGTTCACTACGTCCAGAATGTCACCGACGTCGACGACCCGCTCCTGGAGCGGGCACAGCGCGACGGTATCGACTGGGCCGCGCTCGCCGAGAAGGAGACGGTCCTCTTCCGCGAGGACATGACGGCCCTGCGGATGCTGCCGCCGCGGCAGTACATAGGCGCCGTCGAGGCGATACCGGGGATCGTCCCGCTCGTCGAGCGCCTGCGGGACGCGGGCGCGGCGTACGAACTCGAAGGGGATGTCTACTTCTCCGTCGAGTCCGACCCGCACTTCGGCAAGGTCTCGGGTCTCGACGCCGAGGCGATGCGGCTGCTGTCCGCCGAGCGCGGCGGCGACCCGGACCGGCCGGGCAAGAAGAACCCCCTCGACCCGATGCTCTGGATGGCGGCCCGCGAGGGCGAACCCAGCTGGGACGGCGGATCGCTCGGGCGTGGACGTCCCGGCTGGCACATCGAGTGCGTGGCCATCGCCCTCGACCATCTCGGCATGGGCTTCGACATCCAGGGCGGCGGCTCCGACCTCGCCTTCCCGCACCACGAGATGGGCGCCTCGCACGCCCAGGCCCTCACCGGCGAGTTCCCCATGGCCAAGGCGTATGTGCACGCCGGCATGGTCGCCCTCGACGGCGAGAAGATGTCCAAGTCCAAGGGCAACCTGGTCTTCGTCTCCAGGCTCCGGCACGACGGCGTCGACCCGGCCGCCATCCGGCTCGCGCTGCTCGCCCACCACTACCGCGCCGACTGGGAGTGGAC
>KL569107.1:43962-44229 GCA_000715635.1 Streptomyces violaceus
GATGTGTATAAGAGACAGGCCGTGTCCCGGCCCGACGGCCCGCCCGCGGAGGCGCTCGTGGAGGAGATCCGCGAGGCCCTCGCGAACGACCTGGACGCCCCGGCCGCGCTCGCCGCGGTCGACCGCTGGGCCGCCCTCCAGGAGGAGAGCGGCGGTACGGACATGGGTGCCCCCGGGGTGGTCTCCCGGGCGGTGGACGCGCTGCTGGGCGTAGCGCTGTAACCGAAGAGCGACAGAAGGGGCGTCTCCCGGCCGGGAGACGCCCCT
>KL569107.1:44443-58237 GCA_000715635.1 Streptomyces violaceus
ACAGAAGGGGCGTCTCCCGGCCGGGAGACGCCCCTTCAGCTGTGCGTACGTGCCTCAGTCCTCCGACGACTCCTCGTCGTCCGTGCCCGGCTTGGGTTGAGCCGACGACTCCCCGTCGTCCGTGCCCGGCTTGGGCGGCTTCGGCGGTCGCGTGCGGCCGCTGGGGCTGTCCCGCAGATACGACGTGCTGTCGCTGCCGTCCGCCGTCGCGTGTCCGCCGGAGGCGGTCGGTCCGCCGCCGTCCCGGCGTCTCAGATAGCGCTCGAACTCGCGCGCGATGGCCTCGCCCGAGGCCTCCGGCAGCTCGGCGGTGTCCCGGGCCTCCTCCAGCGACTGGACGTACTCGGCGACCTCGCTGTCCTCGGCGGCCAGCTGGTCCACGCCCACCTGCCAGGCGCGCGCGTCCTCGGGCAGCTCGCCCAGCGGGATGCGCACGTCGATCAGGTCCTCCAGGCGGTTCAGGAGAGCCAGCGTGGCCTTCGGGTTCGGCGGCTGCGACACATAGTGCGGCACCGCCGCCCACAGCGAGACGGCCGGCACGCCCGCGTGCGTGCACGCCTCCTGGAGGACGCCCACGATGCCCGTGGGGCCCTCGTACTTGGTCTCCTCCAGGTCCATCCGGCGGGCCAGGTCGGCGTCGGACGTCGTCCCGCTGATCGGAACCGGACGGGTGTGCGGGGTGTCGCCGAGCAGGGCGCCCAGAACGACCACCAGTTCCACGCCCAGTTCGTGCGCGAAGCCCAGCAGTTCGTTGCAGAACGAGCGCCACCGCATGGACGGTTCGATGCCCCGGACGAGAACGAGATCGCGCGGCTTGTCCCCGCCGACCCGGACCACCGACAGCCGTGTCGTCGGCCAGGTGATCTTGCGGACGCCCGCTTCCATGAACACCGTGGGGCGGTTCACCTGGAAGTCGTAGTAGTCCTCGGCGTCCAGCGCCGCGAACACCTCGCCCTTCCATTCCCTGTCCAGATGCGCGACCGCGGTGGAGGCGGCGTCGCCGGCATCGTTCCAGCCCTCGAACGCGGCCACCATGACCGGGTCGACCAGCTCGGGAACCCCCTCGAGCTCGATCACCCAGTGCCTCCTTCCGACGTACCCTCGCGAACGCCCCAACCTTACGGCGTGCCAAGGGGGCGCCCGCAGCCCCCTCGCAGGGGGAGTGACCCCATCACTGCCCCGCGATCCGCCCCTGAACACCCTGGATTCATCCGAGCTGTCCGTGAGGCTCCGGTCACAGGGTCGAGCGCAGCCACTGCTCCACGCTCGCGATGTGCACGGTCGCCCACGAGCGTGCCGCCTCGGCGTCCCGGTCGCGCAGGGCCGCGAGGATCGCGCGGTGCTCGCGCAGGGTGCGGCCGACGGCGTCCTCCTGGGTGAGGCCGCGCCAGATCCGCGCCCGGGTGGTGGGGCCGGACAGCCCGTCGAGCAGCGAGCACAGCACGGAGTTGCCCGAGCTGTGCACGATGCCCCGGTGGAACTCCAGGTCGCAGGCGACGAGATCCTCCACGGACGGGGCGTCGCCGAGCTTGTCCAGCTGGGCCGTGAGCGCGTCCAGCTGCTGTTCGCTGATCCGCAGCGCCGCCATGGCCGTCGCGGCCGGCTCCAGGATGCGGCGTACGGCGAGGAACTCCAGGACCGTGTCGTCGCGGTGGAAGTCCACGACGAAACTCATCGCCTCCAGCAGGAGTTGCGGGTCGAGGCTCGTCACATACGTGCCGTCGCCCTGCCGGACGTCCAGGATCCGGATGAGGGACAGCGCGCGTACGGCTTCCCGCAGGGAGTTGCGGGACAGGCCGAGATCGGCGGCGAGTTCGCTCTCCTTGGGCAGCCGGTCGCCCGGGCGCAGCGCGCCGGAGACGATCATTCCCTTGATTTTCTCGATCGCCTCGTCGGTGACTGCCATGGCCGGCCTCCTGTCGCTTAAGACCTCCGACGTATCACGTCATTATGCGGGGACGGACACGCGGAGGGGGCGGCTCCGTCGGCGTGGAGCCGCCCCCTCGGGTACGGGTCGAGAAATCGCGCCTACTTCTTGTCGAGCAGATCCTGGACCTTGGCGCGGACGTCGTCGGTGGCCAGGCCGCGGATGGTCAGCGTCGTCCGGCGGCGCAGCACGTCGTCCTGCGTCTCGGCCCACTCGTGGTCCCGGGCCCAGACGACCTGCGCCCAGATCTCCGGGGCGTCCGGGTGCACGCGCTCGGCCAGCTCCGGGCTGTCGTTGGCCACGCGGGCGATGTCGAACGCCAGGGAGCCGTAGTGCGTGGCCAGGTGCTTGGCGGTGTCGGCTCCCATGCGCGGGCCGGGCGCCGGGCGGTCGGTGAGCAGCCGGTGGGCGACCGCGCGCGGGTTGGCGATGCCGGGCAGCGGCAGCTTCTTCGGCAGCGAGCTGATCGGCTCGAAGTCGTCGCCCAGGGGGTGGCCCGGCAGCGACTCCAGCTTCTGCATGATCGTCCGGCCGATGTGCCGGAAGGTGGTCCACTTGCCGCCCGCGACGGACAGCATCCCGCCCCGGCCCTCGGTGACCACCGTCTCCCGCTTGGCCTTGGAGGTGTCGCCGGGGCCGCCCGGCAGCACCCGCAGGCCCGCGAAGGAGTAGGTGATGAGGTCGCGGCTCAGCTGCTGGTCGCGGACGGAGAAGGCGGCCTCGTCGAGGATCTGGGATATGTCCTTCTCGGTGACCGAGACATCCGCCGGGTCGCCTTCGAACTCCTCGTCGGTGGTGCCGAGCAGCAGCATGTCCTCCCAGGGGAGGGCGAAGGTGATGCGGTACTTGTCGATCGGGGTGGCGAGCGCGGCCTTCCAGGGAGAGGTGCGCTTCAGGACCAGGTGGGCGCCCTTCGACAGCCGGATGGACGGCGCCGAGTTCGGGTCCTCCATCTTCCGCAGGTGGTCGACCCACGGGCCGGTCGCGTTCAGCACCAGCCGGGCGCTGACGCCGAACTCGTCGCCCGACAGGCGGTCCTTCAGCTCGGCGCCCGTGACGCGGCCCTGGGTGAAGCGCAGGCCCGTCACCTCGGCGTGGTTGAGGACGACCGCGCCCGCCTCCACGGCGCCGCGGACCGTCATCAGCGCCATGCGCGCGTCGTTCATCTGGTCGTCGCCGTAGACGGCCACGGCCTTGAGGTTCTCGGTGCGCAGCTCCGGCACGTCCTGCGCGGCCTTGGCCGGCGAGAGCAGGTGGCCGACGCCGTCACCGAACGCGGAGAGCGCGGAGTAGGCGAAGACGCCCGCCCCGAGCTTCGCCGCGCCGTGCGGCCCGCCCTTGTACACGGGGAGATAGAACGTGAGCGGGTTCGCCAGATGGGGGGCCACCTGGCGGGAGACCGCACGGCGCTCGAAGTGGTTCTCCGCCACCAGCTTCACCGCGCCGGTCTGCAGGTAGCGCAGACCGCCGTGGAGCAGCTTGGAGGAGGCGGAGGATGTGGCACCGGCGAAGTCGCCGGCGTCGACCAGAGCCACCCTGAGGCCGGACTGCGCGGCGTGCCAGGCGGTGGAGATGCCCAGGATGCCGCCGCCGATCACGAGAAGGTCGTACGACGCCTTGGCGAGCTGCTCCCTGGTCTCGGCTCGGCTCGGGTTCGAGCCGGAGGCCGGGTGCGTCCCCAGGGCAGGCACGGACTGCAGGGTGGACTGAGTGGTCATGCTGTTTCTTACTCCTCGTCCTCGAGCCAGCCCATGGTCCGCTCGACGGCCTTGAGCCAGCTCTTGTACTCACGGTCGCGGATTTCCGCGTCCATGCGGGGGGTCCACTCGGCGGCCCGGCGCCAGTTGGCGCGCAGGTCGTCGGTGCTGTTCCAGAAGCCGACGGCGATGCCGGCGGCGTAGGCGGCGCCGAGGCAGGTGGTCTCGGCGACCATCGGGCGCACCACGGGGGCGTCCAGGAAGTCCGAGAGCGTCTGCATCAGCAGGTTGTTGCTGGTCATGCCGCCGTCGACCTTCAGGGCGGTCAGTTCGACGCCGGAGTCCTTCGTCATGGCGTCGGCGATCTCCCGGGTCTGCCAGGCGGTGGCCTCCAGGACGGCGCGCGCGAGGTGCGCCTTGGTGACGTACCGGGTCAGGCCGGCGATCACACCGCGGGCGTCGGAGCGCCAGTACGGGGCGAACAGGCCGGAGAAGGCCGGCACGAAGTAGGCGCCGCCGTTGTCCTCGACCGACAGGGCGAGGGTCTCGATCTCGGCGGCGGTGGAGATCAGGCCCATCTGGTCGCGCATCCACTGCACCAAGGAGCCGGTGACGGCGATCGAGCCTTCCAGGGCGTAGACCGTCTTCTGGTCGCCGATCTTGTAGCCGACGGTGGTCAGCAGGCCGCTGTAGGAGTTGATGATCTTGTCACCGGTGTTCATCACCATGAAGGTGCCGGTGCCGTACGTCGACTTGGTCTCGCCTTCGGAGAAACAGGTCTGGCCGAACAGGGCCGCCTGCTGGTCGCCGAGCGCGGAGGCGACCGGGATGCCGCCGAGCAGGTCGCCCAGCTTGCCGCCGGTGATCTCGCCGTAGACCTCGGCGGAGGAGCGGATCTCGGGCAGGACCTGCTTCGGGACGCCGATGGACTCGCAGATCTTCTCGTCCCACTGCATGGTGTGCAGGTTCATGAGCATCGTGCGGGAGGCGTTGGTGACGTCCGTGACGTGCTTGCCGCCGTCGACACCACCGGTCAGGTTCCAGATGACCCAGGTGTCCATGGTGCCGAAGAGGATGTCGCCCGCCTCGGCGCGCTCCTTCAGACCGTCGACGTTGTCGAGCAGCCAGCGGGCCTTGGGGCCGGCGAAGTAGGAGGCCAGCGGCAGGCCCGTCTCGCGGCGGAAGCGGTCCTGGCCGACGTTGCGGCCGAGGTCGCGGCAGAGGGCGTCGGTGCGGGTGTCCTGCCAGACGATGGCGTTGTGGACGGGCTCACCGGTGTTCTTGTCCCACAGCACGGTCGTCTCGCGCTGGTTGGTGATGCCGATGGCCTTGATGTCGTCGCGGGTGATGCCGGCCTTGGCGATGGCCCCGGCGACGACCTCCTGGACGTTGATCCAGATCTCGGTGGCGTTGTGCTCGACCCAGCCCGGCTTCGGGAAGATCTGCTCGTGCTCCTTCTGGTCGACGGAGACGATCCGGCCGTCGCGGTCGAAGACGATGCAGCGGGAGGAGGTCGTGCCCTGGTCGATGGCGGCGATGAAGGGGCCGGCGGTGTGCGCGTCGGTCACTGTGTGCTCCTGGAAATTCCGTGTTTATGGGGCTTTACGTACGGCGCGTGCTGAGAGTTTCGCGCGGAGCGGGAATGACCGCCGCTCCTGCGCGAGGAATACCGCTCCTAAGCGAATGCGACGTTGTAGATGCCTGCGGCGATGGCCCCGCCGATGAGCGGACCGGCCACCGGGATCCAGGCGTAGCCCCAGTCGGAGCCGCCCTTGTTGGGCAGCGGCAGCAGGGCGTGCACGATACGCGGACCGAGGTCACGGGCCGGGTTGATCGCGTACCCCGTCGGGCCGCCGAGAGACAGACCGATGGAGACCACCACGAGCGCGGTGATCAGGGCACCCAGGGTGCCCAGGCCGTTGCCCTCGTCGTTCAGACCCTGGGTGAGGACGGCGAGCACCAGCACGATCGTGCCGATGATCTCCGTGGCCAGGTTCTGCCAGGCGACCCGGACCTCGGGCCCGGTGGAGAAGACGCCCAGCACGGGGCCGGCGCCCTTCTCCTGGGCCTCGACGGCCTTGGCGGCGGTGTCCTGCGCGCCCGGACCGCCGACGATCTCGCGGTCGGTGAGGTGGGCGTGGAACTGACCGTAGTAGGCGATCCAGACCAGGCCCGCGCCGATCATGGCGCCGAGGATCTGTCCGGCCCAGTAGACCGGGACGTTGCTCCAGTCGCCGTCCTTGATGGCGAGCGCGAGCGTCACGGCCGGGTTGAGATGGGCGCCGGAAAGCGGCGCCGTGGTGTAGACCGCCGTGAGCACCGCGAAGCCCCACCCGAAGGTGATGGCGAGCCAGCCGGCGTTACGGGCCTTGGAAGCCTTCAGTGTGACGGCGGCGCAGACTCCGCCGCCGAGGAGGATGAGTATGGCGGTACCGATGGTCTCGCCGATGAAGATGTCGGAGCTGGACACCCGCGACTCCTTTGTCCTTCGTCCAGGGGGAAGTTCGATACCGGCCTGGCGTTGTCCCACTCTAGCGCGTATTGCCGGTAGCTGTTCGACAATGTCGACCGATGGACGGGAGTCTTGCTTCGGGGTTACGAGCACGTCAAGAGCTCTGTTGTCGAAAACACGATCGTTACTGATCGCTGCCCGTTCTGCGGATCTCCGATGCCCGTGGCCGGGGACATGCCGAGGACCGGAACGCCGTACGACGCCCCGGTCCCGCTGTGTGCCGTCAGAACCGCCCGGCGCCCAGGTCCCGCGACACCGCGCGGGCGCAGTCCCGGACGGCCGCGATGAGCTCCGGCCGCACCGCGCCCTCCTCGTCGGACCGGCACAGCCGCTCCACGGCGCCGGTGATGCCGACCGAGCCGACCGGCATGCGCCGCCGGTCGTGGATGGGCGCGGCCAGGGAGGCGACGCCCTCCCAGGTCTCCTCGACGTCCGCCGCGTAACCACGCGCGCGGGTGAGGTCGAGGATGTGCTCGAAGTCCTCCGGCTCGCACACGGTCCGGTCGGTGAACGCCTTGCGGTCGTTCTCCAGGGCCTCGCTGTGCGCCACCGGGTCGTAGGCGGACAGCACCTTGCCCAGGGCCGTGGAGTGCAGCGGCTGCATGGCCCCGATCTCCAGGACCTGCCGGCTGTCGTCGGGCCGGAAGACGTGGTGCACGATCAGCACGCCCTGCTGATGCAGGACGCCCAGGTAGACGCTCTCGCCGCTGGAACGGGCCAGGTCGTCGGCCCACACCAGGGCGCGCGCCCGCAGCTCGTGCACATCGAGGTAGGTGGTGCCCAGGCGCAGCAGCTCCGCGCCCAGCTGATAGCGGCCGGAGGTGTCGTCCTGCTCCACGAAACCCTCCTGCTGGAGCGTGCGCAGGATGCCGTGGGCGGTGCCTTTGGCCAGGCCCAGCGACGAGGCGATGTCCGACAGACCGAGCCGTCGCTCGCCGCCCCCGAGCAGCCGCAGCATCGCGGCCGCCCGTTCGAGCGACTGGATGTTCCGTGCCATCGCCGTACTGCCTCCGTCCCCTTCGACCGCCGACAAGCGGCACCACAGCCGTTGTTCGGCAATGTCGAACACTACCGGTCGATGCCAACCTCTCGCTAATGGCCGGACGCCATTTGTTGCGCCACAGACGGTTCATCGGACGCCCGACGGCCGCCCCGCCGCCATCGGCGTCCGCCTCGTGGACGCGCTGCCCATCCAAGCCGACTCCCGGTTACGCTGGCGCGGTGCGCCCTTCCCCGGATGTCTTCCGGATGTCCGGGAAGCCGCAAAGCCGACAGCCGTCGCATCTGAGGGAGCCCCTTACATGGCCTCGTTGCCGCTGACCCCTTCCGCTGACAGCCGGACCCGCGTGTCCGCCCTCCGAGAGGCCCTGGCCACCCGTGTGGTCGTGGCCGACGGAGCCATGGGCACCATGCTCCAGGCCCAGGACCCGACCCTTGAGGACTTCCAGAATCTCGAGGGCTGCAACGAGATCCTGAACCTCACACGGCCGGACATCGTCCGTTCGGTCCACGACGCGTACTTCGCGGTGGGCGTGGACTGCGTCGAGACCAACACCTTCGGCGCCAACCACACGGCCGCGGCGGAGTACGAGATCTCCGACCGCGTGCACGAGCTGTCCGAGGCGGGTGCCCGGATCGCCCGCGAGGTGGCCGACGAGTACGCGGCCCGGGACGGCCGGCCGCGCTGGGTGCTCGGCTCCGTCGGCCCCGGCACCAAGCTGCCCACGCTCGGCCACGTCGCGTACGCCACTATCCGCGACGGCTACCAGGCCAACGCCGAGGGCATGCTCGCCGGCGGCGCCGACGCGCTGCTCGTGGAGACCACGCAGGACCTGCTCCAGACGAAGGCGTCCATCCTGGGCGCCCGCCGGGCCATGGAGGCGACCGGCGTCGACGTGCCCCTGCTGTGCTCGATGGCCTTCGAGACCACCGGCACCATGCTGCTCGGCTCCGAGATCGGCGCGGCGCTGACCGCGCTGGAGCCCCTCGGCATCGACATGATCGGCCTGAACTGCTCCACCGGCCCCGCCGAGATGAGCGAGCACCTGCGCTATTTGACGCGCCACTCGCGCATCCCGCTGCTGTGCATGCCGAACGCCGGCCTGCCGATCCTGACCAAGGACGGCGCGCACTTCCCGCTCGACGCCGAGGGCCTGGCCGACGCCCAGCAGAACTTCGTCCAGGACTACGGCCTGTCCCTGGTCGGCGGCTGCTGCGGCACCACCCCCGAGCACCTGCGCCAGCTGGTGGAGCGCGTCCGCGACGTCACCCCGACCGAGCGCAGCCCGGAGCCGGAGCCGGGCGCGGCCTCCCTCTACCAGAGCGTGCCGTTCCGGCAGGACACGTCGTACCTGGCGATCGGTGAGCGCACCAACGCCAACGGTTCGAAGAAGTTCCGCGAGGCCATGCTGGAGGGCCGCTGGGACGACTGCGTGGAGATCGCCCGGGAGCAGATCCGCGAAGGCGCGCACATGCTCGACCTGTGCGTCGACTACGTCGGCCGGGACGGCGCCGCCGACATGGAGGAGCTGGCCGGCCGCTTCGCCACCGCCTCCACCCTGCCGATCGTGCTGGACTCCACCGAGATCGACGTCATCCAGGCCGGCCTGGAGAAGCTCGGCGGCCGCGCGGTGATCAACTCGGTGAACTACGAGGACGGCGACGGCCCCGAGTCCCGCTTCGCCAAGGTCACCCAGCTCGCCAAGGAGCACGGCGCCGCGCTGATCGCGCTGACCATCGACGAGGAGGGCCAGGCCCGCACCGCCGAGAAGAAGGTCGAGATCGCCGAACGGCTCATCGACGACCTGACCGGGAACTGGGGCATCCACGAGGAGGACATCCTCGTCGACTGCCTGACCTTCACCATCTGCACCGGCCAGGAGGAGTCCCGCAAGGACGGCATCGCCACCATCGAGGGCATCCGCGAGCTGAAGCGGCGCCACCCGAAGGTGCAGACCACGCTCGGCCTGTCCAACATCTCCTTCGGCCTCAACCCGGCCGCCCGCATCCTGCTCAACTCCGTCTTCCTCGACGAGTGCGTCAAGGCGGGCCTGGACTCGGCGATCGTGCACGCCAGCAAGATCCTGCCGATCGCCCGCTTCAGCGAGGAAGAGGTCCAGACCGCCCTGGACCTGATCCACGACCGCCGCGCCGAGGGCTACGACCCGCTGCAGAAGCTCATGCAGCTGTTCGAGGGTGCCACCGCCAAGTCCCTCAAGGCCGGCAAGGCCGAGGAGCTGGCCGCCCTGCCGCTGGACGAGCGCCTGAAGCGGCGGATCATCGACGGCGAGCGCAACGGACTGGAGGCCGACCTGGACGAGGCCCTCCAGGAGCGCTCCGCCCTCGACATCGTCAACGCGACCCTGCTGGACGGCATGAAGGTCGTCGGCGAGCTGTTCGGCTCCGGCCAGATGCAGCTGCCGTTCGTCCTGCAGTCCGCCGAGGTGATGAAGACCGCCGTCGCCCACCTCGAACCGCACATGGAGAAGACCGACGAGGCGGGCAAGGGCACCATCGTCCTGGCCACCGTCCGCGGCGACGTGCACGACATCGGCAAGAACCTCGTCGACATCATCCTGTCCAACAACGGCTACAACGTCGTCAACCTCGGCATCAAGCAGCCGGTCTCCGCGATCCTGGACGCCGCCGAGGAGCACAGGGCCGACGTCATCGGCATGTCCGGGCTCCTGGTCAAGTCCACCGTGATCATGAAGGAGAACCTGGAGGAGCTGAACCAGCGCGGACTGGCGGCGAACTTCCCGGTCATCCTCGGCGGCGCCGCCCTCACCCGCGCCTACGTCGAGCAGGATCTGCACGAGATCTACGAGGGCGAGGTCCGCTACGCCCGCGACGCCTTCGAGGGCCTGCGCCTGATGGACGCCCTGATCGGCGTCAAGCGGGGCGTGCCGGGAGCGAAGCTGCCCGAGCTGAAGCAGCGCCGCGTCCGGGCCACCACCGCGGCCGTGGTCGAGGAACGCCCCGAGGAGGGGCACGTCCGCTCCGACGTCGCCACCGACAACCCCGTTCCCGAGCCGCCCTTCCGGGGCACGCGCGTGATCAAGGGCATCCAGCTCAAGGAGTACGCGAGCTGGCTCGACGAGGGCGCCCTGTTCAAGGGCCAGTGGGGCCTGAAGCAGAACCGCACCGGCGAGGGCCCGTCGTACGAGGAGCTCGTCGAGACCGAGGGCAGGCCCCGGCTGCGTGGCCTGCTGGACAGGCTCCAGACGGAGAACCTGCTGGAGGCGGCCGTGGTCTACGGCTACTTCCCGTGCGTCTCCAAGGACGACGACCTGATCCTCCTGGACGACCGGGGCAACGAGCGCACCCGTTTCACCTTCCCGCGCCAGCGCCGGGGCCGCCGCCTGTGCCTGGCCGACTTCTTCCGCCCGGAGGAGTCCGGCGAGACCGACGTCGTGGGCCTCCAGGTCGTCACCGTCGGCTCGCGCATCGGCGAGGAGACCGCCCGGATGTTCGAGGCCAACGCCTACCGCGACTACCTCGAACTGCACGGGCTGTCCGTGCAGTTGGCCGAGGCGCTCGCCGAGTACTGGCACGCGCGCGTGCGCTCCGAACTCGGCTACGCCGGCGAGGACCCGGACGAGATGCAGGGCATGTTCGAGCTGAAGTACCGGGGCGCCCGCTTCTCCCTCGGCTACGGCGCCTGCCCCAATCTGGAGGACCGCGCCAAGATCGCCGACCTGCTCCAGCCGGAGCGGATCGGCGTCCACCTGTCCGAGGAGTTCCAGCTGCACCCCGAGCAGTCCACGGACGCCATCGTGATCCACCACCCGGAGGCGAAGTACTTCAACGCCCGCTGAGCCGCCCCACCAGGCACACGGGCCAAAAGAGGCGCTTCGTCCGCGCACGACGTAGACTGGTCGGTCCACCGCAGGCCGGTTCCCTTCACGGGAACCGGCCTGAACGTCCCTCAAGGAGGTACGTGGATGACCAGTACGGTCCCCGCGCTCGGAACCCGCACGGCCGAGGGCTCCGCCCTGCAGGCGGTGCTCCTCGACATGGACGGCACCCTGGTGGACACGGAGGGCTTCTGGTGGGACGTCGAGGCGGAGGTCTTCGCCTCCCTCGGCCACACGCTCGACGAGTCCTGGCGCCATGTCGTGGTCGGCGGCCCCATGACCCGCAGCGCGGGGTTCCTGATCGAGGCCACCGGCGCCGACATCACCCTCGACGAGCTCACCGTGCTGCTCAACGACGGCTTCGAGGACCGCATCGACCGCGCCCTGCCGCTGATGCCGGGCGCGGGTCGGCTGCTGGCCGAGCTGTACGAGTACGAGATCCCGACGGCCCTGGTCTCCGCCTCGCACCGGCGCATCATCGACCGGGTGCTGACCTCGCTGGGCGCGCACCACTTCCGTCTGACGGTGGCCGGTGACGAGGTGCCGCGCACCAAGCCCCACCCCGACCCGTACCTGGCGGCCGCCGTCGGACTCGGCGCGGACCCGGCCCGGTGCGCCGTCATCGAGGACACCGCGACCGGGGTCGCCGCCGCCGAGGCCGCGGGCTGCCACGTCGTGGCGGTGCCCTCCGTGGCCCCCATCACCCCGGCCCTCCGCCGGACGGTCGTCACCTCCCTCGAAGAGGTCGACCTGACATTTCTGCACGGTCTGATGACGGAAATGCGCTAGCTGTTCACCCAGCGTGCAGCGGAGTTAAGGCGGCAATTTCGCAGATGAATTCGACCCTCTTCGGACGATCTTCGGGCGGTCGAATTACCGTACTCCGGAACCCGTTTGCAGTGTGACGTTCCCCACGCGGCCAGGGGTCGACAGCGGATCCGGTGTGTGCACTGGGGGGCCGCTGACGTGCCCTTGTGTCCCGATTGGTGGAACGCTGTACCAAAGCTTCCGCCATCGGGTTTTCGGTGTGTCCACGCCCGGTTCCGCAGCGTGATGAGGGCTCAACTCCGGTCGCTGCGAACCTTCCTGCCGGCCCGGACTAATCTCGTTGCGAGAACATCGCCCCACCCCCCGTGATCCGCTGCGCCACCCCTGCATGCCGGGTACACGGAGTCGACAGCTCTGGAGTAACTCGAGCATGAACCGCAAGACTTTGGTGCTGCCGGCCGTGATCGGCCTGCTCGCGCCGGTGCTCGCCGCCTGCGGCGGGTCCGACAGCGGGAGCGACGACGGCGGCGCGATCGTCGTCGGCACCACGGACCGGTTCACCGCCTCGAAGGACGCCCCCGCACCCCTCGACCCGGCGTACGCCTACGACGTCGGCACCTGGAACATCCTGCGCCAGACCGTGCAGACCCTCATGATCCAGCCGCGCGGCGAGGGCGACCCGGTGCCGGAGGCGGCCGAGAAATGCGGCTTCACCGACACCGGCAACGAGCGCTACGCCTGCACCCTGCGCGACGGCCTGAAGTTCGCGAACGGCGACCCCGTCACCGCGTCCGACGTGAAGTACTCCATCGACCGCGCCCGCTCCCTCAAGGCCGACAGCGGCGTGTTCGCGCTGCTGTCCACCATCGACACCGTCGAGACGCAGGGCGACCGCGACGTCATCTTCCACCTGAAGACCGCCGACGCCACCTTCCCGTACAAGCTGTCGACCCCGGTCGCCGGCATCGTCGACCCCGACGACTACCCGAAGAACAAGCTGCGCGACGGTTTCGACCTCGGGGGCTCCGGCCCGTACACCGTCAAGGCCGACGTCGAGGACGACGAGCTGGTCAGGGCCGAGTTCACCCGGAACCCCGACTACAAGGGGAGCCTGAAGGTGAACAACGACAAGATCGACATGGTCTCCTTCAAGGACACCGACTCCATGGGCGAGGCGCTCGACAAGGGCGACATCGACCTCATGACCCGCACCATGTCGCCGGACCAGATCCGCAAGCTCTCGGGTGACGCGGACACCGGCGTGGACCTTGTCGAGATGCCCGGCCTGGAGATCCGCTACCTGGGCTTCAACACCGACGCCCCGACCGTCGAGTCCAAGGCCGTGCGCCAGGCGATGGCCCAGGTCGTCAACCGCAGCGAGCTGGTCTCCAAGGTCTACGGCTCCCAGGCCGAGCCGCTGTACTCGCTGGTCCCGGCCAGCGTCACGGGCCACTCCAACTCGTTCTTCAACAAGTACGGCGACGCGAACGTCACCAAGGCCCGTTCCCTGCTGAACCAGGCGAACATCACCACCCCGGTGAAGCTGACGCTGCACTACACGACCGACCACTACGGCCCGGCCACCAAGAAGGAGTTCGAGGTCCTGCGCGACCAGCTGAACTCCAGCGGCCTGTTCGACGTAGGTATCAAGGGAACGCCGTGGGACACGTTCCGCCCGGCCGAGAAGAAGGGTGAGTACGACGTCTACGGCATGGGCTGGTTCCCCGACTTCCCGGACGCCGACAACTTCCTCGCGCCGTTCCTCGACAGGGACAACACCCTTGGCTCGCCGTACGACAACAGCCAGATCCGCAACACCCTGATCCCGGAGTCCCGCCGCGAGGCGGACCGGTTGTCCGCCTCCACCAGCCTGACGGACATTCAGGACATCGTCGCCTCCGACGTGCCGGTGCTGCCGCTGTGGCAGGGCAAGCAGTACGTCGCCGCGCGCGACGACATCACGGGTACCGCCTACGCGCTCAACTCTGCGTCGACGCTCCAGTTGTGGGAGCTCGGCCGGGGCGTGAGCGGCTG
>KL569107.1:58427-63149 GCA_000715635.1 Streptomyces violaceus
AGATGTGTATAAGAGACAGCTGGAACCCCGGGGCCTGTGACCACGGCCCCCGGGGAACCGTGCCCCGGAGCCAGGGACATGCTCCGGGTGTTCTCGAGAACCGACGACAAGGCACACACGTGAACATACGCAACCAGTGGCCGGTCCTGCCGATCGTGGCGGGGCTCGCCTCCGGCCTGCTGACCGGCTGCGGCACGGAGACCGGGGACTCCGCGGGAGAGGGCTCCAACGTGGTGGTGGGGATGTCCGACGACGTCCTGGCCACCGACCCGGCCTCCGGCTACGACCCCGGCTCCTGGCTGTTGTTCAACAACGTCTTCCAGTCGCTGCTCAGCTTCCCCAAGGGCGCCACGGAACCGCAGCCGGAGGCAGCAGAGAGCTGCGCCTTCACCGACACGCAGTCCTCGGTCTACAGGTGCACGCTGAAGGACGGCCTCAAGTTCAGCAACGGTGACGCCCTCACCTCGGAGGACGTCAAGTTCTCCTTCGAGCGGATGCTGAAGATCAACGACCCCGACGGGCCCGCGATCATGTTCCCCACGCTGGACGAGGTCGAGACCCCGGACGAGAAGACGGTCGTCTTCCACCTCAACACGTCCGACGCCACCTTCCCCAGCAAGATCGCCTCCGGTGCCGGCTCCATCGTCGACCACAACGAGTACGACGCGGGCAAGCTGCGCAAGGACGGCGGGGCCGTCGGCTCCGGTCCCTACAAGCTCGACTCGTTCGACGACGGCCAAGCCGTCTTCTCCGTCAACGAGAACTACAAGGGCACCGCCAAGGTGAGCAACACCGGCGTGACGCTGAAGTTCTTCGACGGCGACCAGACCGCCCTGAAGCAGGCCATCCAGAACGAGGAAATCGACATCGCCTACCGCGGCCTCACCGCGGGCGACGTCGCCGACATGGAGAAGGCCGACGACGGCACCGGCACCGAGGTCGTCGAGGGCAGCAGCGCCGAGGTCCAGCACCTGGTGTTCAACATGGACGACCCGGTCGCAGGAAAGCTCGGCGTACGCAAGGCCATCGCCCACCTGCTCGACCGCGAAGCCCTCATCAAGGACGTCTACCAGGGCACCGCGACCCCGCTGTACTCGATCATCCCGGCCGGTGTCGCGGGCCACAACACGGCCTTCTTCGACACCTACGGCGCCCGCCCCTCCCGGTCCAAGGCGGCCGGCGCGCTGCGCGCCGACGGCATCACCGGCAAGGTGAAGCTGACCCTCTGGTCGACCCCGTCCCGCTACGGCCCCGCCACCGACCAGGAGTTGACGGCCATCGCCGGCCAGCTCAACGCCAGCGGTCTGTTCGACGCGGACGTCAAGTCGGTCTCCTTCGCCCAGTACGAGAAGGACATCGCGGCCGGCAAGTACGGCGTCTACGTGAAGGGCTGGGTGCCCGACTACCCGGACGCCGACAACTTCACGGCCCCCTTCTTCGGCAAGGGCAACGTGCTGGGCAACAACTACGACAACGACACCATCACCGGCACGCTCATCCCGAGCACCGCGGCCCTGACCAACCGCGCCGCCACCGACAAGGAGTTCGGGGAGCTGCAGGACATCGTCGCCGACGAACTCCCCGTCCTGCCCGTGTGGCAGGCCAAGCAGTACGCGGTCGCGCGCGAAGGTGTCTACGGACTGGAGTACTGCCTCGACGCGTCGACCGTGTTCCGCTTCTGGGAGCTGAGCAAGGACGCGTGACGCACACAGATGAAGGGCGCCCCCTGCCTCGGCAGGGGGCGCCCTTCATGTGTCCGCTGTGCTGCGGGCTACTGTGCGCCGGGGCGCACCAGCCCGCTCTCGTACGCGTACACCGCGGCCTGCACACGGTCGCGCAGGCCCAGCTTGGTCAGCACATGCCCGACGTGCGTCTTGACGGTGGTCTCGCTGACGAACAGGTCGGCGGCGATCTCGGCGTTGGACAGCCCGCGCGCCACCAGCTTCAGCACCTCGACCTCGCGGTCGGTGAGCGTGTGCAGCGTGTCCGGCACCGGCTCCTCACCGGAGGGCAGATGCGTCGCGTACTTGTCGAGCAGCCGGCGCGTGATGCTCGGCGCGAGCATCGCCTCGCCCGAGGCCACGACCCGGATGGCCTGCACCAGCTCGTTGGCCGGG
This sequence comes from Streptomyces violaceus, assembly GCA_000715635.1. Lineage (GTDB taxonomy): Bacteria > Actinomycetota > Actinomycetes > Streptomycetales > Streptomycetaceae > Streptomyces > Streptomyces violaceus. Next base: position 60,545 of record KL569107.1, read on the forward strand.
GCGTCCTTCAGCAGGAAGCCGCTGGCACCGGCGCGCAGCGCCTCCACCACGTACTCGTCGAGGTCGAAAGTGGTCAGCACCAGCACCTTCGCCGGGCCGTCCCGCTCGGGGCCCGTGATCTGCCGGGTCGCCTCCACACCGTCCATCCGCGGCATGCGGATGTCCATCAGGACCACGTCGGGCTGCAGGGCCCGCACCTGGTCGAGCGCCTGGAGGCCGTCTCCGGCCTCGCCGACGACCGCGATGTCCTGCTCGGCCTCCAGAATCATCCGGAAGCCCGTGCGGAGCAGCGGCTGGTCATCGACCAGTAGGACGCGGATGGCCACGTAAGTCTCCTTCGCTAGTCCGGCCCCATTCTGCCCTGCGCGGGCCCGCCGGACTCCGCCGCCCTCACCGGCAACGGGTAGGGCGGGGGAGTGCCGCCGAACTCCGGGCAGTGGGCCTGGTGGTCGCACCAGCCGCACAGCTTCGTGGGGCGGGGCCGCCAGTCGCCCGTCTCCGTCGCCAGCCGGATCGCCTCCCACAGCGCCAGCAGCTTGCGCTCGACCCGCTCCAGGTCGGCGACGACCGGGTCGTACGTCAGCACCTGACCGCTGCCCAGATACACCAGCTGGAGCCGCCGGGGCACCACGTTCTTCAGCCGCCAGACCACGAGGGCGTAGAACTTCATCTGGAACAGGGCGCCCTCGGAGTACTCGGGCCTGGGGGCCTTCCCCGTCTTGTAGTCGACGATCCGGACCTCGCCCGTGGGGGCCACGTCGACCCGGTCGATGATCCCGCGCAGCCGCAGCCCGGAGTCCAGCTCGGTCTCGACGAACAGCTCCCGCTCGGCCGGCTCCAGCCGGCTGGGGTCCTCCAGGGAGAACCAGCGCTCGACGAGCTGCTCCGCCTCGCCCAGCCAGCGCGCCAGCCGCTCGCCCTGCGGATCGTCGGCGAACAGCTCCACGACCTCCGGCCGCGACTCGCGCAGCCGGTCCCACTGGCCCGGGACCAGCGACTTCGCCCGGGGCGCCGTGCGCTCGGCCGCCGGGGCGTCGAAGAGTCGCTCCAGGACCGCGTGCACCAGCGTGCCCCTGGTCGCCGCCTCGCTGGGCTTCTCCGGCAGCCGGTCGATGACCCGGAAGCGGTAGAGCAACGGGCACTGCATGAAGTCGCTCGCACGCGAGGGGGACAGCGTCGAGGGCGGTATGGCGGTGGGCGCGGTCACGGCCGCCGTCTCCACTGCCGTCTCGATGACCGCCTCCACGGGCCCTGCCGGGACCGGCGGATCCACCGCCGCGGCAGTGCTGCTGTCGGGCTGCGCCGCGCCCTCGGTGCTCGTCTCCATGCCCCAGACCATACGGCCCGCCACTGACAGTGACCCAGCCGCGGTCGTGCCGTGTACGACGCCGGGAGCCGGGAAGGGACGGGACGGACGGGAAACACAGGGGTGCCGGGGCGGAACGCGCCTCGACGGCCGCATACCATCGACTCGAGACCCTTCCGGCCGGCAGGCGCGGGAGACGCTTCGAACGAGGGGACACCGGTGGACGAGAGCGGCGGGCGCGGGGAGCCGCGGTCCGGCAACGACGAGTCGGCCGAGCGCCACGCAGGCGCTCCGGCCCGGGCCGCCGACCCGACCCCCGCCGACGAACAGCCCACGGACGGACGGCGTTTCACCTCAGAGCAGCACGACGACGCCCCGGAGGCAGGCCCCGCGGCGACACCACCGGCCGGGCCGGACGGGCCCGAGGACGACTCCGCGGCGGACCAGGACCCCGGCGCAGCCGAAGGAGACCGCCCGTCGTTGCGGAAGCCCGGCCCGACGGGCGACTCCGAGACCGGCCAGAACGCTGGTGCGGCCCCCTCCCCGGATCCCGGCCTCCCGGACCGCCGGCAGCAGCCCTCCACCCCTGACCCGAACAGCCGCACCGAGCCCGCGGCGCCCGGCACCGGCGACCGCCCCCTCGCCCACTCCGCCGACGGCAAGGGGCCCGCCCCCCAGCGGCCTCCGGAGCCCCGGGGCGGCCTGCTCATGGGACGGCCCTTCGGGGTGCCCGTGTACGTCGCGCCCAGCTGGTTCCTCGTCGCCGCACTGATCACCTGGGTGTTCGGCGGGCAACTGGAGCGCGTCCTGCCCGAGCTCGGCGCCGCCCGGTACCTGGTCTCCCTGTTCTTCGCGGTCGCCTTCTACGCCTCCGTGCTCGTCCACGAACTGGCCCACACCGTCGCCGCCCTCCGCTTCAAGCTCCCGGTCCGCCGCATCCAGCTCCAGTTCTTCGGCGGCGTCTCCGAGATCGAGAAGGAGGCCGAGACCCCCGGCCGCGAGTTCGTGCTCGCCTTCGTCGGGCCCCTGCTCTCCCTCCTGCTCGCGGGCGTCTTCTACCTCGCCATGCAGATCGTGGACCCAGGCACCGTCCCGGGCGTCCTGCTGGCGGGCCTGATGATCTCCAACCTCATCGTGGCCGCGTTCAACCTCCTGCCCGGCCTGCCCCTCGACGGCGGCCGCATGCTCCGCGCCGTCGTCTGGAAGATCACCGGCAAGCCGATGACCGGCACCGTCGCCGCCGCCTGGGTCGGCCGCGCCCTCGCCGTCTGCGTCCTCATCGGCCTGCCGCTGCTGACC
>KL569107.1:63348-64998 GCA_000715635.1 Streptomyces violaceus
GCCCTGCCGCTGCTGACCCAGTCCGGCGCCCTCGGCTCCGACGCCGTCGACAACGTCGGCATGGACACCGTCCTGGACGCCCTGCTCGCCGCCATCCTCGCCGCGATCATCTGGACCGGCGCCGGCAACAGCCTGCGCATGGCCCGGCTGCGCGAGCACCTTCCCGAGCTGCGCGCCCGTGCGCTCACCCGCCGCGCGGTCCCCGTCGAGACCCACACCCCGCTCTCGGAGGCCCTGCGCCGCGCCAACACCGCCGGCGCCCGCGCCCTGGTCGTCGTCGACGCCGACGGCAAACCCCTCTCGCTGGTCCGTGAGGCCGCGATCGTCGGCGTACCCGAACACCGCCGCCCCTGGGTCGCGGTCAGCGGCCTCGCCCAGGACCTCACCGACGGCATGCGCGTCTCGGCGGAACTGTCGGGCGAGGAACTGCTCGACGCCCTCAGGGCGACGCCCGCCACCGAGTACCTCGTCGTCGAGGAGACCGGCGAGATCTACGGCGTCCTGTCGGCGGCCGACGTGGAGCGGGCCTTCGTGAAGGCCATGGCGAGGCCCAGCTGAAGTGGTCGGCGCCCCCTCCGGGGACCGGTAGGCTGTTCACATGTCCGAACCGACCGGTGCCGCCCGCAGGCGCGGGCCCTTCAAGGTCGGGGACCAGGTTCAGCTGACCGACCCCAAGGGCCGCCACTACACGTTCACGCTCGAGGCCGGGAAGAACTTCCACACCCACAAGGGTTCCTTCCCCCACGACGAACTGATCGGTGCTCCCGAGGGCAGCGTTGTCCGCACCACAGGTAACGTCGCCTATCTCGCGCTGCGCCCCCTGCTCCCCGACTACGTCCTGTCCATGCCCCGCGGGGCAGCCGTCGTCTACCCGAAGGACGCGGGGCAGATCCTCGCCTTCGCCGACATCTTCCCCGGCGCTCGCGTCGTCGAGGCCGGCGTGGGCTCCGGCTCGCTCAGCAGCTTCCTGCTGCGCGCCATCGGCGACCAGGGCATGCTGCACAGCTACGAGCGCCGCGCGGACTTCGCCGAGATCGCCCAGGCGAACGTCGAGCGCTACTTCGGCGGCCCGCACCCCGCCTGGCAGCTCACCGTCGGTGACCTTCAGGACAACCTGTCCGACGCCGACGTGGACCGCGTCATCCTCGACATGCTCGCCCCCTGGGAGTGCCTGGAGGCCGTCTCCAAGGCGCTCGTCCCCGGCGGCATCCTGTGCTGCTACGTGGCGACCACCACCCAGCTCGCCCGGACCGTCGAGTCCATCCGCGAGATCGGCTGCTTCAACGAGCCGACCTCCTGGGAGACGATGATCCGCAACTGGCACATCGAGGGCCTGGCCGTCCGCCCGGACCACCGGATGATCGGCCACACCGGCTTCCTGCTCACCGCCCGCCGCCTCGCCGACGGCGTCGAGCCGCCCATGCGCCGCCGCCGCCCCGCCAAGGGCGCCTACGGCGAGGACTACGCCGGACCCAACGCCGACGGCGGCACCGGCCGCTGAGGCGACCCCGCCGCCGCACACAACGCACCGGCGCCGTGGCGGAGTTCCCTGATCCACTCCGGGAACTCCGCCACGGCGCCTTTCCGTTGTCCCTGACGGCCGCTCCGGGTGAACCACGGCGCCCACCGGTTGACCCCACAGATCACGAT
>KL569107.1:65214-65413 GCA_000715635.1 Streptomyces violaceus
TGCTGACACAGCGGCAGGAACCGTAACTCTTCTGACTTCCCCGGCACAGGACGTGCACACCCCGCCGTTCCCACGTGGTGTGACGTGTGGCACCATCTTGGCCATCCCACCGGCACAGCCCTCAGGAGACACTCCTAGTGCAGCCTTCCGCCGTCCCGGAGCTCGCCCACACCCACACCCGCCCCATCCACTGGCTCCC
>KL569107.1:65619-66043 GCA_000715635.1 Streptomyces violaceus
TCAGAGATGTGTATAAGAGACAGACCACGGCCGTCGCCGGCGTCGTGGCCCTCTCCTCGTTCCTGCAGCCGGGTGCGGCGACAGCGGCCCAGGCGGCCGCCCCCGAGACCAGAAGCGCTCCGGCGGCCATCGCTCCGCCCGACCCGGCCGCGGTGACGTTCCCGATCGAGTGCGGCCCGGTGAAGGCCGTGGTGAAGAAGCGGGCTTCCGGAGACCTCGACGGCGACGGTTCCCCCGAGACGGTGGCCGTGGTCCACTGCGACTCCCCGATGGGCACCCCGCCGGACGGCGTCTACGTCCTCACCCGGGACGGCGACGGCGGCAAGCCGCGCGTGGTGGCGACCCTGCTCGACCCCAAGGACGGCAACACCGTCAGTGACTTCGCCGTGCGTCAGGGCGCCGTCACGGCCACGCTCTTCGGCTA
>KL569107.1:66221-67529 GCA_000715635.1 Streptomyces violaceus
CGCCGTCACGGCCACGCTCTTCGGCTACTCGTCGGCCGACGTGCCGCGTTGCTGCCCCGACGTGAAGAGCGACGTGAAATGGCGTTGGCAGAACGGCGCGTTCGTCCGCTCGGCACCGTCCGGCGCCCGCAGCGTGTGAGGCGCCCGCGTCCCCGCGTGTGAGATATCAAACAGCGGTGACGGAGTGTACGGAAGGAGTCACTCCGCGTCCGGGCCGTAGACCTCGGCCCTGTCCGAAACTCGACGTACGTGGATGCACTCGCCCGGACACTCCTTCGCGGAGTCGACCACGTCCGTGAGAAGCGGCAGCGGTACGGGCGTTGTGGCGCCCTTGTCCTGGAGCAGCTCGTCCTCGGCGCCCTTCACATAGGCCAGACCATCGATGTCCAGCTCGAACACCTCGGGTGCGTACTGGGCACAGATGCCGTCGCCGGTACACAGGTCCTGGTCGATCCAGACCTCCAGAGCCTCGCCGTCGACCCCGGCCTCCTGCTGCACGCTCATGTCTCCTGCCGTTTCATGCGTCGAGCCGTATCGGGAATCCGGCCAGCTCTGACGGGTGTTGAACGCTTCGACCCTACCTCCGGCTGGGTTCCATTCATGTTCGGTGGGTATTCCCCTGGCGTGAGGGAGAGCGCAAGGGTGAAGATCGGACACACCCCGACCGTCTTTGTGATCTAGGGGTTTCAATCGACACCCGCCCAGGTAGGGTCTGGAAGCGTCCAGCTCCCCTTGGAGGAGGTGAGGACCGTGGCAGCCCACGACGACGACATGAACCGCGGCATCCGCCCGGGACGGGGGTCCGACGACCCGGCCGGGCAGATTGCCTATCTTGAGCAGGAGATCGCCGTCCTGCGACGCAAGCTCGCCGACTCTCCGCGACACACGAGGATTCTCGAAGAGCGGATCGTCGAGCTGCAGACCAATCTGGCCGGCGTGTCCGCACAGAACGAGCGGCTCGCCAACACGCTCCGTGAGGCCCGTGACCAGATCGTGGCCCTCAAGGAGGAGGTCGACCGGCTCGCGCAGCCGCCGGCCGGCTTCGGGGTCTTCCTGCAGGCGAACGAGGACGGCACCGCCGACATCTTCACCGGCGGCCGCAAGCTCAGGGTGAACGTCAGCCCCAGCGTCGAGCTCGACGAGCTCCGGCGCGGCCAGGAATTGATGCTCAACGAAGCGCTCAACGTGGTCGAGGCCATGGAGTACGAGAGCGTCGGTGACATCGTCACACTCAAGGAGATCCTCGAGGACGGCGAGCGGGCCCTGGTGCTCGGGCACACCGACGAGGAGCGGGTGGTACGGCTCCCC
>KL569107.1:67744-68983 GCA_000715635.1 Streptomyces violaceus
CTGCTGGACGTCACCATCCGCCCCGGCGACGCCCTCCTGATGGAACCCCGCTCCGGCTACGTCTACGAGGTCGTGCCGAAGAGCGAGGTCGAGGAGCTCGTCCTCGAAGAGGTCCCCGACATCGGCTACGAGCAGATCGGCGGTCTCGGCGGCCAGATCGAGGCCATCCGCGACGCGGTCGAGCTCCCGTATCTCTACCCGGACCTGTTCAAGGAGCACGAACTGCGGCCGCCGAAGGGTGTCCTGCTGTACGGGCCTCCTGGGTGCGGAAAGACCCTGATCGCCAAGGCCGTGGCCAACTCGCTGGCCAAGAAGGTCGCCGAGGTGACCGGCCAGGCCCAGGGCAAGAGCTTCTTCCTCAACATCAAGGGCCCCGAGCTCCTGAACAAGTACGTCGGTGAGACGGAGCGGCAGATCCGCCTCGTCTTCCAGCGGGCCCGTGAGAAGGCCAGCGAGGGCACCCCCGTGATCGTCTTCTTCGACGAGATGGAGTCCCTCTTCCGCACCCGTGGCTCCGGTGTCAGCTCGGACGTGGAGAACACCATCGTCCCGCAGCTGCTCGCCGAGATCGACGGTGTGGAGGGCCTGCAGAACGTGGTCGTGATCGGCGCCTCCAACCGTGAGGACATGATCGACCCCGCCATCCTGCGGCCCGGCCGGCTCGACGTGAAGATCAAGATCGAGCGTCCGGACGCCGAGGCGGCCAAGGACATCTTCGGCAAGTACCTCACCGAGCGCCTCCCGCTGCACGGCGACGACCTCGCCGAGCACGGCGACTCCAAGGCGTCCACGGTCCAGAGCATGATCCAGACGGCCGTGGAACAGATGTACGCCGAGTCCGAGGAGAACCGCTTCCTGGAGGTCACCTACGCCAATGGTGACAAGGAAGTCCTCTACTTCAAGGACTTCAATTCCGGCGCCATGATCGAGAACATCGTGGGCCGTGCCAAGAAGATGGCGATCAAGGACTTCCTCGAGAAGAACCAGAAGGGTCTCCGCGTCTCCCACCTCCTCCAGGCCTGCGTGGACGAGTTCAAGGAGAACGAGGACCTGCCCAACACCACCAACCCGGACGACTGGGCCCGGATCTCCGGAAAGAAGGGCGAGCGGATCGTGTACATCCGTACGCTCATCACCGGAAAGCAGGGCGCGGACACCGGACGCTCCATCGACACGGTGGCGAACACCGGTCAGTACCTGTAAAAGGCAGGGCGGCTGCGGGTGCCCTCGGCGGGTACC
>KL569107.1:69210-73371 GCA_000715635.1 Streptomyces violaceus
GGGTACCCGCAGCCGACTGTTTTTCAGGCCACGGCTGGAGCAACGCAATGACGCAAATGATCTCCCCACCAGCGCAAAGGCGTTCTAGGCTCTTCCGTACCGCCGAGTCGCGCAGTGCGGGGACGGGCACCGCACACGCAACCGAGCGCCAGCGGTATCTGAGTGGCGCCCACGACCGAGGGTGCCGCCGGGCAAGGAGGGCCGCATGACCGTACGGCGAGTAATGGGCATCGAGACGGAGTACGGGATCTCCGTCCCCGGCCACCCCAACGCCAATGCCATGCTCACCTCGTCCCAGATCGTGAACGCCTACGCGGCTGCGATGCACCGGGCCCGCCGGGCTCGCTGGGACTTCGAGGAGGAGAACCCGCTGCGGGACGCGCGAGGCTTCGACCTCGCCCGCGAGGCCGCCGACTCCAGCCAGCTCACCGACGAGGACATCGGCCTGGCCAACGTGATCCTCACCAACGGTGCGCGGCTCTACGTCGACCACGCGCACCCCGAGTACAGCGCCCCCGAGGTGACCAACCCCCGGGACGCCGTCCTCTGGGACAAGGCCGGCGAGCGGATCATGGCCGAGGCCGCGGAGCGGGCCGCACAGCTGCCCGGTGCCCAGCCGATCCACCTGTACAAGAACAACACCGACAACAAGGGCGCGTCCTACGGCACGCACGAGAACTACCTGATGAAGCGGGAGACCCCCTTCTCGGACATCGTGCGCCATCTGACGCCGTTCTTCGTCTCCCGCCAGGTCTTCACCGGGGCGGGCCGCGTCGGCATCGGCCAGGACGGGCACGAGCACGGTTTCCAGCTCAGTCAGCGGGCCGACTACTTCGAGGTGGAGGTCGGCCTCGAGACGACGCTCAAGCGCCCGATCATCAACACCCGCGACGAGCCGCACGCGGACGCCGAGAAGTACCGCCGCCTGCATGTGATCATCGGCGACGCGAACCTGTCGGAGATCTCGACGTATCTGAAGCTGGGTACGACGGCTCTCGTCCTGTCGATGATCGAGGACGGCTTCATCGCGGTGGACCTGGCCGTCGACCAGCCCGTTCGCACGCTGCACCAGGTCTCGCACGACCCCTCGCTCAAGCGTTTGATCACGCTCCGCAGCGGGCGGACGCTCACCGCGGTCCAGCTGCAGATGGAGTACTACGAGCTCGCCCGTAAGTACGTGGAGGAGCGGTTCGGGGCCGACGCGGACGACCAGACCAAGGACGTCCTGTCGCGGTGGGAGGACACCCTCACCCGACTGGAGCACGACCCGATGAGCCTGGCCGGCGAGCTGGACTGGGTCGCCAAGCGGGAGCTCATGGAGGGCTACCGGCGCCGGGACAGCCTCGACTGGGACGCGGCACGGCTGCACCTGGTCGACCTCCAGTACGCCGACGTGCGGCCCGAGAAGGGCCTGTACAACCGTCTGGTGGCCCGCGGGCGCATGAAGCGGCTGCTGACCGAGGCGGACATCGAGCGGGCCCGTACGGCGCCGCCTGAGGACACTCGCGCGTACTTCCGCGGTCGCTGCCTGGAGCAGTACGCGGACGACGTCGCGGCGGCCTCCTGGGACTCGGTGATCTTCGACCTGCCGGGCCGCGATTCCCTGCAGCGCGTTCCAACCCTGGAACCGCTTCGCGGAACGCGTAATCACGTCAAGGAGCTCCTGGACCGCTGCCGCACGGCGGAAGACCTGGTCAGGGTCCTGTCCGGCGGATGATCGCGTTCCGTGGGTACCCGGGAGGAGGCGGCCGGACAGGGTGGAAAATCCCAGGTCCGGGAATCATCGAGGTGGTCCCCGTACGTTGGAGCAACTGCGGGGCCATTGTCAGACCCGGCGAGTAGGGTCTGATCTTGACCGAGCAACTGTGTCGGGCGAACCGAGCGGGGTGAGGGATATGGCGACCAAGGACACCGGCGGCGGACAGCAGAAGGCCACCCGGTCCACCGAGGAGGTCGAGGAGCAGGCGGCGGAGACGCAGGCTTCGGAGGACCTCAAGGAGCGTCAGGAGAAGCTGAGCGACGACGTGGACTCGGTTCTGGACGAGATCGACGACGTCCTCGAGGAGAACGCCGAGGACTTCGTGCGCTCCTTCGTTCAAAAGGGTGGCCAGTAAGGCGCCTTTGCCTTCATTCCGAAGGTGAACGGGTGTGGATGACGGACGGGCGGAGCGCGGAGCGCTGTGCGCGGGGCAGTGAGTGACGTGATGCCTTCGTGTGCGGCGCTCCGGGCGTCGGTGACGTCCGGCAAGTGCGGCGTCGATCCGGTGGAGTTGGTCCCGCCGGACATGTGGATCACCGCCGAAGGACGGGTAGGGTCCGAGGCATACCGTGCCCCCGGTCACAACCGGACCGGGGTTGTTCCAAGGATCGGCCCGACGTCACAGGGCGGGCTGTCGCATACGTGGAAGGAATCGCGTGGAAGCCAACACTCGTAGCACCGGGCGTCTACCAGCTGCCTTCCTGACGCCAGGGTCTTCCTCCTTCATGGACTTCCTGTCCGAGCACCAGCCGGAGATCCTGCCCGGCAACCGGCAACTGCCTCCCACCCAGGGCGTGATCGAAGCGCCGCACGGGACCACGATCGTCGCCGTGACGTTCCCCGGGGGCGTCGTGCTGGCCGGTGACCGCCGGGCGACGATGGGGAACGTCATCGCGCAGCGGGACATCGAGAAGGTCTTCCCGGCCGACGAGTACTCCGCGGTGGGCATCGCCGGTACGGCGGGTCTGGCCGTGGAGATGGTGAAGCTGTTCCAGCTGGAGCTGGAGCACTTCGAGAAGGTCGAGGGCGCGCAGCTGTCCCTGGAGGGCAAGGCGAACCGGCTGTCGACGATGATCCGCTCCAACCTCGGCATGGCCATGCAGGGCCTGGCCGTGGTGCCGCTGTTCGCGGGGTACGACGTGGGGCGCGACCGGGGCCGGATCTTCTCCTACGACGTGACGGGCGGCCGCTCCGAGGAGACGAACTTCGCGGCCACCGGCTCGGGCTCGATCTTCGCGCGTGGCGCGATGAAGAAGCTCTTCCGTGACGACCTGAGCGAGGAAGAGGCCACGACCCTGGTGGTCCAGGCCCTGTACGACGCGGCCGACGACGACTCGGCGACAGGCGGTCCCGACGTCGCCCGCCGGATCTACCCGATCGTCACCGTGATCACCGAGGACGGCTTCCGCCGGCTCACCGAGGAGGAATCCTCCGGGATCGCCCGCTCGATCCTGGCGCGGCGCCTGGAGCAGCCGGACGGCCCGCGGGCCGCGCTGCTGTAGACAGCGGCCGTTTCTTGTCAGGGTGATCCAGTGACTTCCACAGAAAGGGACGGATAACCGGTGTCGACGCCGTTCTATGTTTCACCTCAGCAGCAGATGGCCGACCGGGCGGAGTACGCCCGCAAGGGCATCGCCCGTGGCCGCAGCCTGGTCGTGCTGCAGTTCGCCGACGGCATCGTGTTCGTCGGCGAGAACCCGTCCCGTGCGCTGCACAAGTTCAGCGAGATCTACGACCGGATCGGTTTCGCGGCCGCCGGCAAGTACAACGAGTACGAGAACCTGCGGATCGGTGGCGTGCGGTACGCCGACCTGAGGGGTTACACCTACGACCGCGACGACGTGACGGCCCGTGGCCTGGCCAACGTCTATGCGCAGACCTTGGGCACGATCTTCTCCTCCGCGGCCGAGAAGCCGTACGAGGTGGAGCTGGTGGTCGCCGAGGTGGGGGAGACCCGGGAGGGTGACCAGCTCTACCGTCTCCCGCACGACGGCTCGATCGTGGACGAGCACGGCTCGGTCGCGGTGGGGGGCAACGCGGAGCAGATCAGCAGCTACCTCGACCAGCGCCACCGGGACGGTATGACGCTGGCCGAGGCCCTGAAGCTGGCGGTGCAGGCGCTGTCGCGCGACACCAACGGCAGCGAGCGGGAGATTCCCGCGGAGCGGCTGGAGGTGGCGGTGCTGGACCGTACACGGCCGCAGAAGCGCAAGTTCAAGCGGATCGGGGGGCGTCAGCTCTCTCGCCTGTTGGGGGCGGAGGGGGACGGGGGCGCCGAGGAGACGGCGTCCGAGGACGCTGAGGACTCCGAGTAGCTCGGCTCGATCGTTTACGTCGCGCGCCCTGGTCGCTGTTGCGGCCGGGGCGCGTGCGTCGCGCCTGCGCGGTGGTGGTGGGTCGGG
>KL569108.1:0-1533 GCA_000715635.1 Streptomyces violaceus
CGCCGGTGTGTACGTGCGGTGCGGGCGGTGATGCCGGCTGCGCAGCGGGTGCACGCCGGTGCGCACTGTCCCACCGACTTGGGCCGGTCGCGGCGGCCCTGATCCGCGAGCGCCTCGTCTGGTGACGGCATGTGCTCTGACAAGCGGTTATGCGTCGTGATCGGGGTACCCGGACAGCCGTTCAGGCGGTGCCGGTGAAGGCCACCGACTGGTCGGCGCGTCAGACAGTCCGCTGCTCGACCGCAGGTCCGCCACCGAGGACTGCGTGAAACACAGAGGAGGAAGGTGAGCACCCATGACGTCAGCCAACTCCCCCCACACCGGCGGCACAGCGCAGGAACCGGTCGGTGAACTGGTCCAGAAGGCTTCGCAGCAACTGTCGCAGCTGGTGCGCGATGAGATGCGTCTGGCACAGGCGGAGATGACGCAGAAGGGCAAGCGGTTCGGCAAAGGCGGGGGCCTGTTCGGCGGCGCCGGCCTGGTGGGTGTGCTCACCCTGCAGGCGCTGGTGGCCACCGTGATCGCCGCGCTGTCGCTCGTGATGGACGTGTGGGCGGCGGCCCTGATCGTCACCGGCGTCCTTGCCGCCGTCACCGCGCTGATGGCGGCCCTCGGCAGACAGCAGATCGGCAAGGCATCACCGCCCAAGCCCGAGCAGACCGTGGACAGCGTCAAGACCGATGTAGCCGAGATCAAGGAAAGGGCACAGCAATGACTCCGGACAAGCCGCACACGGGCGACGAGACGGCGCCCTCCCCGGAAGAACTGCGCGAGCGAGTCGAGGCAACCCGTGAGGAACTCGGCGAGACCGTCGAGGCGCTGGCGGCCAAGACGGACGTCAAGAGCCGTGCGCAGGAAAAGACGGTCGCCGTCAAACAGCAGGTCGCCGAAAGGAGCACACAGGTCCGGACCCAGCTGCGGGAGAAGGCGACCCATGCGGCCCACCTGGTACAGGACAGGACCCCGCAGCCGGTCCGCGACAAAGCCGCCGCAACCACCGAGCAGGTCCGCGGCAAAGCCGCCCACGTCGGTCAGCTCGCCCGGGAAAAGGCTCCCGAGCCGGTGCGCGAGAAGGCCGATCAGGGCATGCGGCTGGCGCGGACCAACCGCACCCCGCTGATCGCCGGGGCCGCCGCGCTCATCGCCCTGCTCCTCGTGCGCCGTGCCAGGCGCCGATGAAACCTCGAAGATCGTCTACAAGCCCGTCGGTCTGGCTCTCGGCGCCGTCAGCGGTGTGGCGGCCGGCGGGCTGTTCAAACAGGTCGGGAAGCAGCTCGGGCGCGACGACGACGCCCCCGACGCGACCGACGAGGAACGCACCTGGCACGAAGTCATACGGGCAGCCGTCCCGCAAGGAGCGGTCTTCGCCGGTGCCCGAGCCGCCGTCGACCGTGGCGGCGCCGCCGCGACCCGTCGCATGACCGGCGCCTGGCCCGGCTGGCACGACCGACCCCGTCGCCGTCCGCCTCCACACCCGACCTGACGGACGCCGACCGGCGGCCGGACTCCTGGCAGGAAGGCGCGGACTTCGCC
>KL569108.1:1685-5194 GCA_000715635.1 Streptomyces violaceus
GGCGCGGACTTCGCCCGCCACGGCAGGTTCACTCGTCGGAGTGCCGTCCCTCGTACTTCCCTCCGCCGCCTTACCCAGCGCCATTTCATCAGCAAATGCCTCCTCGGCGCGAATGTTTTGACATGTTCCTAAATAGGAGGCCCTTTTGGGGCCACTGCGGATGAGGGTGTAACACGGCAGCGCTTGCAGGACGCAGGGATAGGCAGAAGCGGGGCGACGAACCGGGCTGCATTTCAGCGTCCGGGGCGGACGTGCCGGCAGGACGACACGTCAGATCGGATCGGATTCCTTGTGAGCAACATCGACCCGGCTCCCGGATACCAGACGTACAACCAGCCCTCGGGCCCGGAGCGCCCCGTACGTCAGCAGGCCACCGCACGACGCGCGGCCCTGACGGTCTGCACGATCGCCGACATCGCGGCAGGTCTGCTTGGCCTGTGGATTCTGCTCTTCCTGCTCGATGCGAACCAGGCGAATGTATTCGTCGAGTTCGTGCGAGGAACGGCGGACTTGCTTGCCTGGTGGTCGCAGGACATTTTCACGATGGACACAGAGGGTCTACGCGTTGTCCTTAACTACGGCCTCCCGGCCGTCATGTATTTGCTGATCGGGCATGGGATCGCCGCACGGCTCAACCGAGCCTGACGGGCGCGGGCCCGGTCCGACGTCAGTCACCGGATCGGGCGAGGTCAGGTCACCGGATCGAGGAAGGTCAGCACCGAGGCGTCTTCCTCGATCAGCGGGACGAGCGCCGCGTTGAACGGGCCGCCGTACGGCGCCTTCAAGTGCGCTTGGAAGGCGTCCTCGTCGCGGTACACCTCGAAGATCCAGAAGGCGCGTGGGTCGGCCGACCTGGTGTAGACGTCGAAGGCGATGTTGCCTTCTTCCTCGCGCACCTTCTTGGCGTACTCCAGGATCAGGCGGGCTACCTCGTCCCGCGCGCCCTCGCGGGCGGTGAACTCGGCGAGCAGGATCTTGTTCACGGTGTGGTGCCCTCCGTGGTCGAAGTCGGTCGGGAACAGTCGGGGACGGTGGGGGATCAGCCGGCGTCAGTCGCGGTAGGAGTCGAGGTGCCAGACGCGGGCCCGGTCCAGCTTCACCGATCCGTTCTCGGCGAAGATCTGCACCCCCTGGGCGGCGGGGTCGGGGAAGATCTGGTCGGTGATGACGGCATCGCCGCTGCCGCCGAAGACCTCGACGGACGACCGGTCGACGAGGATCCGCAGCTTCACCTTGCCGTTCTTCGCCTTCAGAGGCGCGGTCTGGACGCCGGGGAAGGTGCTGTTGAAGTCGACAGCGCCGGAGCGGGTGCGGTCGACGTACAGCTCCTGTGCCGTGGTGTCGTAGCCGATGACGGTCTCCTCTCCCCCGGCACCGGTGCGCACCTTCAGGCCGAACCGATCGGCGTCCTTGAGGGAGAAGGTCGCCTCGATGTCGAGCGCCTCGCCCTGGGCCGCGGGGCCGATCAGGGTCTGAGAGGTGTTCTTGACGGTGACACCGGCCGCGGTCGCCGGGCGCTTCTGCCGCAGGGACGTCACGCTGTTCACGGGCCGGCTGGTCAGCCGGATGCGGCCGTCGACCGTACGCAGGGCCATCTCCCGGGGGATGCTCTGCGCGCCGCGCCAGGGTGACGTGGGGACCACGCCGCTGTAGTCCCAGTTGTTCATCCAGCCGATCATGTACCGCTTGCCGTCCGGCGCGTCCTCCCAGGACACCGCCGCGTAGTAGTCCTTGCCGTAGTCGGCCCAGTCGGCGCGCTGGACGACGGACTTCGCAGCCGTGTCGGCGGCGGTGAACTGATCGGCGAGGAGGTGGCCCCAGCCCGCGTTGTTCATGTCGACGATCTGGATCCGCGCCTGTTTGCCGGCGTAGGAGCGCATGTCGAAGGAGGCCCAGTCCAGGGTCTCGCTGTTGGAGCCGGTGGCGCTTCGGACGACCTTGCCGTCGACGATCAGGTTGACGGACGTCTCCTGGGAGACGGGCCGGGCCTGGGTGTCGGAGAGCATGATGTGGTCGACGTTGAGGTGGCCCCAGCCGCCGCTGTTGTCGTCGACGATCTTGATCTGTGCCTTCTTGCCGGCGAGGTCCTTGACGTCCCAGGAGGCCCAGTTGAGTGCCTCGCCGTCCTGTCCGGTGGCGCTGCGGACCACCTTGCCGTCGACGAGCAGTTCGACCGCGGTCGGGTTGTCGGAGCCGGCGGGGTGGTTGCCGCCGCCCACAAGGAAGTTGACGTAGTCCTTGTCGAGGGTGAACTCGGGCGAGGTGAGGGTGCCGGTGGTGGCGTCGCCGTCCAGGTAGCTGTTGACCAGGCCGTCGCCCAGGAATCCGGAGACTTCCTGCTGGCCGCCGAGGGTGCCGGTGGCCGGTGCCGAGCCGAAGGCGTCCCCGGTCGTCGTCCAGTTGCCGTAGGTGCCGCCCTCGAAGTCGGCGAGGACCGTGCCCGCGGGCGGATCTCCCTGCTCCATGACGGTGCCGTCCACGTGCGGGTGCCGACCGCCACCGACCTTGAAGTTCAGGTACTTGCTGTCGACGGTGAACGAGGGCGAGGTCAGAGTGCCGGTGGCGGCGTCACCCGAGTGGAAGCTGTTGGCGAGACCCTGGCCGTCGAACCCGTCGACCGTGCCCTGACCCTCCACCGCCCCGGCTGCCGGCGCCTGGCCGAACGCGGTGCCCGTGGTCGTCCACGAGCCGAAGTCCGTGCCCTCGAAGTCCTGCACCACCGTGCCGTTGGGCGGGGTGTACGTGCCCTTGTCCTCGGCGGTGAACTTCTTGCCGTCGAAGTCGCCGACGAAGTACTGGGCGGCCGAACCGCCCGCGATACCACCGGGGTTGATGTTGACGACCAGGACCCACTTGATCTTCTTCTTGTCACCGTCGACCGCGAGGGGGAACAGATCCGGGCACTCCCACACGCCGCCCGTCGCACCGGCCGGTCCGAACTCGCTTTGCAACTCCCAGTCCTTGAGGTTCTTGGACGAGTAGAAGCGCACCTTGTGCTCGGCGGACATCGACACCGTCATCAGCCAGCTCTTCGTCGGCGCGTACCACTGGACCTTGGGGTCGCGGAAGTCCTTGGAGCCGATGTCGATGACGGGATTGCCCTGGTACTTGGTCCAGGTGCGGCCACGGTCGGTGCTGTAGGCCAGCGACTGGGCCTGCTTGCCGCCGTTCTTGTAGGCGCTGGTGTAGATCGCCACCATGGCCGGGTTCTTCTTCGTACCAAAGCCGGTGGTGTTGTCCCGGTCGACGACCGCGCTGCCGGAGAACACCATCTCCTTGTCGTCGTGCGACAGGGCGAGCGGCAGCTCCTTCCAGTGCACGAGGTCCTTGCTGACCGCGTGCCCCCAGGACATGTCGCCCCACGAGTTGCCATTCGGGTTGTACTGGTAGAAGAGGTGGTACTCGCCCTTGAAGTACACGAGACCGTTGGGGTCGTTCATCCAGTTCTTGTCCGGCGTGAAGTGGAACCGGGGGCGGTAGGTCTCGGAGTACGGCGGGGTGTCGGCGGC
>KL569108.1:5404-13142 GCA_000715635.1 Streptomyces violaceus
ACAGGGCGCAGACGGTCGCCACCGCCGCGATCATCCGTATACGGGCATGCCGGGATACACGTCCAGAGCTCATGCTGTCTCCTGTGCTGCGGCCGTCCGTGCAACGAAGCCTGCTGCCCGGCCGGATCCGGCGAAAAGTGACGCCCTTCTCGGCGCCGTCGTCCACGACATCGGCAAGCTGTCATCGTTGACTTGTGTCATCGATGACATCAAGTGGCCCGATGATGGGGGCAATCCGGCCGACGCGTCAACGGTTCGGGCGTGATGTCCTGCTGGGCGGCATGCTCGCCCGTCATGCGCCGTCGGCCGTGGCGAGGTGCGCCAGTTGGCTCTGCCACGGCGGGTTGGGGCCGGCGACCGAGCAGGTCAGAGCCGCGACACGGGTGCCGAAGCGGCAGGCTTCCTCGACGTCGTCCGGGCGGAGTTCCGTCAGCCGGCCTCCCAGCAGCCCACGAGCGCCGAGGTGGTGCAGCAGTCCGGCGGTGAAGGAGTCGCCCGCCCCGACCGTGTCGGCGACGCTTGTCGAGACGGCGGGCACCCGGACCCGTTCACCGTCGAGCGAGGCCAGGGCGCCGTCGGCACCGCGCGTGATCACGACGAGCCTTGCCCCGGCCGCATGCCAGGTGTCGCACGCCTGCTCGGGCGGCGTCCCGGGCAGCAGGAGTTCCAGGTCGTCCTCGCTCAGCCGCAGCACATCCGCGAGGCCGCACCAGTGCGCCAGCCGGGCCCGGTAGACGTCGGGGTGTACGAGCAACGGCCGCACATTGGGGTCGATGCTGACGGTGGCCCTGGGGGCGGCCGCTGCCAGGAAGTCCTCCACCACCGCCGCCCCGGGTTCCTTGACCAGGGCCAGGGACCCGGTGTGTACGCAGGCGGTGCCGGTCAGGTCCACCCCGGCCAGTTCCGTGCTCGTCCACTGCCAGTCGGCGGTGGCCTGGGCGTGGAAGGAGAACGTGGCCTGGCCCTGGGCGTCCAGCTCCGCCACGGCGAGCGTGCTGGGCTCGGCGGCCTCGACGGCGTACGACAGGTCCACGCCGGATGCCTCGAGGTGAGCCCGGAAGAGGCGGCCGAACACATCGCCGGAGAGCCGCGCGAGGAAGCGGGCCGGAGTGCCGAGCCTGGCCAGGGCCACCGCCGTGTTGGCGGGTCCGCCGCCCGGCAGCACGCGCAGGGCGAGTTCGTTCCGGGCAGCTGCGGGTTCGGTGAACGCGTCCGCGACGCATTCTCCCAGGACGGTGATCTGACGCGGGCTCATGGGCTGCTCTTCTCTGGGAACGCGCGGAGCGGAAACGGGCACGGCCCGGACATGCCGACGAACGGCTTCGGGCGGGCGGCCGGCGAGGGGCGTTGCCGATTTGTGACGAGTACAAGGCATTGACGTTGCCGGGGAGCGGAGTCCATCATCCTCGCCAAGCAGTGTCAACGATGACATAGGTCATCGTTGACATCGCGGGACGGCAGGCCCCGCTGCCGGCCACCCGCCCGACATCCCGCAGGAGTCGTTCATGTCACGCATCTCTCGTCTGCCCTCCTCCTTGCTCAGAGCCGCTGCGTGCACGGGTGCCGCAGCGCTCGCCCTGACCGCCTGTGGATCCGGATCGGGATCGGGCAGCGCGAGCACCGGCTCGGGCGAGATCAAGGTCGGTCTCATCACCAAGACCGACACCAACCCGTTCTTCGTCAAGATGAAGGAGGGCGCGGAGAAGACCGCGAAGGCCGAAGGCGTCAAGCTCATGACCGCGGCCGGAAAGTTCGACGGAGACAACGCCGGGCAGGTCACCGCCATCGAGAACATGGTCGCCTCCGGTGTGAAGGGCATCCTGATCACCCCCAGCGACTCCAAGGCGATCGTGCCCGCGATCGAGAAGGCCAAGGCCAAGGGCGTCCTGGTCATCGCCCTGGACACCCCGACCGAGCCGCAGAGCGCGGTCGACGCCCTCTTCGCCACCGACAACCTCAAGGCCGGCGAGCTGATCGGCGAGTACGCCAAGGCCGCGATGAAGGGCAAGACCGCGAAGATAGCCGCCCTCGACCTCGCGCCGGGTGTGTCCGTCGGCGTTCAGCGGCACAACGGATTCCTCAAGGGCTTCGGCGTCACCGACAAGGACGTCGCCTGTGCTCAGGACACCGGCGGCGACCAGTCCAAGGGCCAGACGGCGATGGAGAACTGCCTCCAGAAGGAACCCGGCATCAACGTCGTCTACACGATCAACGAACCGGCCGCGCTGGGCGCGTACACCGCCCTCAAGGCCAAGGGCCGTGAGAAGGACGTACTGATCGTCTCCGTCGACGGCGGCTGCACCGGCACCCGGGCCGTCAAGGACGGCAAGATCGCCGCGACCTCGCAGCAGTACCCGCTGAAGATGGCCGCCGAGGGCGTCAAGGCCGTCGTGACGTACGCCAAGGACGGCAAGAAGGCGTCGGGTTACACCGACACCGGCGTCACCCTGATCACCGACAAGGCGCAGGACGGGGCCGCCTCCAAGGACACCGCCTACGGCCTGGAGAACTGCTGGGGCTGAGCCGCCGGCCCCAACTGCCGCCGCAGCTGCCGCTGTTCGAAACCCCTCACCGGGGCAGCCGGCCCCTCCTCCCCGACCGGGGACGGCTGCCCCCTCGTCCTCTTGCCGTCCGACAACGACTGACCGGTCCTGACCAGGACTTGTGTCTTCCGACAAGGACCTCGCATGACTGCCACGTCCACGCCACCCTCCACGTCCACGCCGTACGCGGAGCTCAAAGCGCCGACCACCGTCCGCAGACTGCTCACTCAGCCGACCACCGGACCGCTGGTCGCCCTCCTCCTGGCCTGTGTCTTCTTCTCCGTCTCGAGCGACCAGTTCCTCACCGGCGGGAACTTCTCGCTGATCGTGCAGCAGGTCATGGTCGTCGGCACTCTCGCCATCGGCCAGACACTGATCATCCTCACCGCGGGCATCGACCTGTCCTGCGGAGCGGTAATGGCGTTCGGCAGCATCGTGATCGCCAGGATGGCCGCCGAGGGCTCCCTGCCGCCGCTCGCCGCCATCGCCCTGGGCCTGGTCGTCTGCGGCGGCTTCGGCATGCTCAACGGGGCGCTGGTGCAGAAGATCCCGCTGCCGCCGTTCATCGTCACCCTGGGCATGCTCAACGTGGCGTTCGCGCTGACCCACATCTACTCCGAGGAGCAGACGGTCACCAACCTGCCCGGCCCGCTGACGGCCCTGGGGCAGACCTTCCCGCTCGGCAAGACCGACATCACCTACGGCTCGCTGGTCACCATCGCCCTGTTCCTCCTCCTCGCCTACGCGCTGAGCAGCACCGGCTGGGGCCGGCACGTCTACGCCCTCGGCAACAGCCCGGAAGCGGCGCGGCTGAACGGCATCCGCACCTCCCGTCTGGCCATCGGCGTCTACACCGTGGCCGGCCTCCTCTACGGCATCGCCGCCCTGCTGCTCATCTCCCGCACCGGAGTCGGCGACCCGCAGGCCGGGCAGACCGACAACCTCGACAGCATCACCGCCGTGGTCCTCGGCGGCACCAGCCTCTTCGGCGGACGCGGATCGGTCCTGGGCACGTTCATCGGCGTCCTCATCGTCGGCGTCTTCCGCAACGGGCTCCAGCTCATGGGCGTCGCCTCGATCTACCAGACGCTGATCACCGGTGTCCTGGTGATCCTCGCGGTGACCGTCGACCAGATCTCCCGGAGGAAGGCCCGATGACCACCACCACCGAGACCCCCGTTCTGCAGGCTCGCGGTCTGGTCAAGCGCTACGGCCACGTCACCGCCATCGACGGCGCCGACTTCGACCTGCTGCCCGGCGAGGTCCTCGCCGTCATCGGCGACAACGGCGCCGGCAAGACCAGCCTCATCAAGGCTCTCACCGGCGCGGTGGTGCCGGACGAGGGCGAGATACGCCTCAACGGCAAGCCGATCCAGTTCTCCGGCCCGCAGAGCGCACGCGCCCACGGCATCGAGACGGTCTATCAGGACCTCGCCGTGGCCGCCTCCATGGACATCGCCTCGAACATGTTCCTGGGGCGCGAGCTGCGCCGCCCTGGCATCCTCGGCAGCGCCTTCCGCATGCTCGACAAGAAGCGCATGCGCCAGGAGGCCGCCGAGCACATGGCCGACCTGAAGATCGGCCTGCGCTCGCTGACCCAGTCGGTCGAGACCCTCTCCGGCGGACAGCGGCAGGCCGTCGCGGTCGCCCGTGCCGTCGCCTGGGCCCGCAGCGTCGTCGTCATGGA
The DNA here is from genome assembly GCA_000715635.1 of Streptomyces violaceus. Lineage (GTDB taxonomy): Bacteria > Actinomycetota > Actinomycetes > Streptomycetales > Streptomycetaceae > Streptomyces > Streptomyces violaceus. The sequence goes on from KL569108.1 coordinate 9,635, forward strand.
CGAACCCACGGCCGCCCTCGGCGTCAAGGAGTCCGGACAGGTCCTCGACCTGATCCGCCGCGTCCGCGACAAGGGCATGCCGGTCGTCCTGATCAGCCACAACATGCCCCACGTCTTCGAGATCGCCGACCGCATCCACGTCCACCGGCTGGGCCGGCGCGCCGCCGTGATCAAGCCCTCCGACTACTCCATGGCCGAGGTCGTCGCCATCATGACCGGGGCACTCAGCATCGACGAGGCCGGAGATACTGTCGTAGCGGATTCCGAGGCGGCGAAGGCCGCGGGAGTCCAGGCCAACTGACGACAGGACTGCAGCACTCAGAGGTTCCGGTCGAGGCCGCGGCCGGAACCCACGAGACAGGAGACTGTTCCTCCATGGCAGCGAACCGCCGCCCGACGATGGCAGACGTCGCCCGAGAAGTGGGCGTCAGCGCCAAGACCGTCTCCCGGGTTCTCAACGAGGACGGCTACGCCTCGGCCGAGACCAGGGAACAGGTTCTCGCCGCCGTGGCCAAACTCGGCTTCCAGCCGAACCTCATGGCCCGCAACATCCGCGTCGGCGGCCCGGACACCACCATCGGCCTGGTCATCCCCGACCTCGCCAACCCCTTCTTCGGAGCCGTGGCCCGCGCGATAGAGGACAGTGTCGGCGAACGCGGACTGACCCTGCTCATGGGGTCCTCCGCGGACGACCCCGACCGCGAACGCGCCCTGACGGACAAGTTCCTCGCCCGGCGCGTCAGCATCCTGATCGTCGTGCCGTCCGTCGGCGCCGACCACTCCCACCTCAAGTCGCACCGCACGGCGGGGCTGCCCATCGTCTTCCTCGACCGACCCGGAGTCGGCCTGCCCACGGACAGCATCGTCAGCTCCAACCGTGCCGGGGCCCAGGACGGTGTCGCCCACCTCATCGCCCACGGGCACCGCCGCGTCGGATTCGTCGGCGACCTGCCCGTCAAGCTCTACACCCGCCGCGAACGCCTCGCCGGATACCGCGCCGCCCTGCAAGAAGCCGGCATCCCCCACGACCGCTCGCTCGTCGCCAACGCCCACGACCAGCCGGGCGCCGAGGCCGCGACCGCCCAACTCCTCGAACTGGCCGATCCCCCCACCGCCCTGTTCGCCGGCAACAACATCATGGCGCTCGGCATCGTCGCCGAACTCGCCCGCGGCAAGCGCAAGGACGTGGCAGTCGTCGCGTTCGACGACGTGTCCCTCGCCGAGGCACTGGACCCGGCCCTGACGGTTGTCGCGCAGGACCCCGAAGAACTCGGCCGCAGCGCCGCGGCCACCGCCCTGGCCCGACTCGACGGCGACCGCTCCCGGGCGCGCACCATCACCGTTCCCACGCGGCTGATCGTCCGAGGCTCGGGGGAGCAACCGGCGCCCAAGTTGTAGGCGGCTCGCCGCTGTCGGACGACCAGCCGGGACCACTCGCAGATGGCCTCAGCAGGCCGGGGTTGGTTTCCCTGACCACCCCAGATCGAGGCCGGCTGACCTCCGTGCGGACGATGGCGGATGATGGCCGCCATGCACATCCGCATCGACGCCGTCGACCTGCCCGGCCTCACCCGTCCCGCCTCCGCCGACGGCAAAGTCCCCGCGTACGACAACATCCACGTCGCCGTGCAACGCCGCGACCGACCGGCTGAGCTCCTGGAGCCGCAGCCCGGCGACGCCCCGTCGGCGACCTGGACCCTGGAGTGCACCACGAGCGCCTCGCCGACCGGCACCGAGGTCAAAGGGCCCTACGTGCAGGACCGGCTGGGCCGACGGTTCATCTACCTGTCGTGGGGCACGGTCGACGAGTCGGGCACCTTCACGATGTTCCGCCGCGCCAAGCTCATGCTCGACGTCATCCCCGACGACGTACTCACCGCCGCCGCCCGCGCCGGGCTGCTGGTCGGGCGCCTCGGCCTGACCGACGCCCAGGGCGGGCCCCTGTGCGCACGCGTCGAGCCCCCGCACATCACCTGGACCGCCGCGACCGCCGGCTAGGAGAGGTTGACTGCTGTCCGCGCCGGTGTGTGAGCGCTGCCCGCCGCGGTGGGGCGCCGGCTTGGAGTCGCGAGTCGAGGTCCCGGTCGCGCTCCGCGACTCGCCGGACCGGGCCCGCTCCTCGTGTCAGGCCACGTCGTCGTGCGGCACCAGGAGGGCGATGTCTTCGGCGCGCTGCCCGTCCGTGCCGGCCTTCCTGAGCAGGTGGTCGATGAGCAGGTCGAGGTCCCGTTCGCCGGTCTGGGCGAGGTGGTGCGCGAGGTCGGCGATGGAGTCGTCGAGGTCGGTCCCCGGTGTTTCGATGAGGCCGTCGGTGTAGAAGGCGAGCATCAGGCCCGGGGTGAGCGGGATCTCGGTCAGAGGGAAGACGGCCTCGGGGTCGATTCGCCGACGCCACGCCCCTGGGAAGCGGTCGGCACGCCGTCCCGCGCGGGGTGATCAGCACCCGCCCTCGGCCCACGGGTCTCATCCGTTACGGACCTCACCGGCGGGTACCCGGACCCGGCCCAGGACGTGTGCCCGGCAGTCTGCGTGGCCGCCCGAGGATGTACTCCAGCCGGTTCGCCGCCCCCTGCAACCGCCCGAACGCCAGCACCAGCGCATTGTCCGCGGCCTCCTTCGGCGACGAGATCTCCGTCGGCTCTTCCACGTTCCCCCCACCCGACTGGTCCTCCACACCATGCATCCACCGATCATGCCTCGTGCGGCCTTGGGCGCTCACCTTTCCGGAGCACGTCAGTCACGGACTGCGTAGGAGAGGAAAGTCGCTCCTGGAGGCCGGGAGGCCGTAGCACCTGGGAATGCCTGACACTCTGAGAATATTCGCACGTATCGGGCATAAGATGATAAGTGGGTCAGTGCACTCTCACGTGCCACGGCCCGGAAGGGCGGCCCCGGTGTGCATACGCCGGGGCCGTTGCACACCGGGGCCCAAGGAGGCGCCCATGTCCCCGGCGGCCCAAGCCTCTTGTGGCGAAGGGCGTGGGGAAGCGACATGCCGCCGGTGGCGTAATCGGCTCGTTGCACCGGTCGGCGATGCGAGTCTGTGCCGGTCTACGGCGTCGTGCCGGGCCGATCGCCGTCTTCGACGAGGCCGGGCCCCAGGGCCACCTGGGGAACACTGCGTGGACACAGCCGCCCGATGAGTTCCATGCCACCGGGACGAAGGGGAGCACACAGCGATGACGGATGGTGGGCGGAAGCCGGACAGCATCGGGGTGGACCGGTCGGAGGGGTTCGGCGAACGACTGCTGGGTGTGCTGCTGGACCGGGCCCACGAGATGCCGCCGGAGTTGATCGCCCCACTCGTCGCGGAAGAGGTGGCCAGGGTCGGGGGGCGGGACGTCTCCATCCTCCTGCAGGACTACGAACAGGTACTGCTGGTGCCGCTGCCGGGCCGGAGGCTGAAGGTCGGCGGCCCCGAACCGGTCGAGGGCTCCCCCGCGGGCGAGGCGTTCCTGAGCCGCAGAACAGTGGAGGTGCCGAAGAACGGCAGTGTGCGGATGTACCT
>KL569108.1:13415-13972 GCA_000715635.1 Streptomyces violaceus
GGACACGGTCGATGACGACGACCGGCGGTTGCTCCGCAGACTCGCCGGTCTCGTCGCTGACATGATCGTCACCAAGGACGCCTACACCGACCAGTTCTTCCAGGCCCGCCGCAGTTCCCCGATGAGCGTGGCCGCGGAGATCCAGTGGTCGTTGCTGCCCCCGCTTACGATGACCGTTCCGCAGGTCGAGGTGGCCGGAATCCTGGAGCCCGCCTACGACGTGGCCGGCGACAGCTTCGACTACGCCCTCAACGGCGACATCCTTCACGTGGCCATGCTCGACGCGATGGGCCACGGGCTGGACGCGGCGACCATGGCGACGGTGGCCGTCGGCGCCTATCGCCACACGCGACGTGCCCACACCGATCTGTCCCAGGTGTACGCGTTCATGGACCGGGCCATCAATGAGCAGTTCGGCCTGGATCACTTCGTCACCGCGCAGATGATGATTCTGGACATCGGCACAGGCCGGCTGCAATGGGTCAACGCCGGCCACCCGGCTCCGCTCCTGATCCGCGACCGCGCCGTGGTGGACCGGCTGGAGAGCCCGACCACGC
>KL569108.1:14202-16760 GCA_000715635.1 Streptomyces violaceus
GGTGGGGAGCCGGTGGTCAGCGAGCGGATGCTGCAACCCGGCGACCGGTTGCTGTGCTTCACCGACGGCCTGTTCGAGGAGCACCAGGCCGGCGGGGAACAGTTCGGCGAGGAGCAGCTCATCGAGTGGACCAACCGGATCCTCAGCGAGCGCACCGAGGTGCGGGCGGTGGTGCGAGCGCTCTCCCACGCCCTGAAACACGAACGTGGCGGTACCACGAGCGACGACGCGACCATCTTCCTCATCGAGTGGCGAGGCGGCGACGCCGATCATCTCGCCGCCTTCGACTGAGCCCTCGGCGCGGAAGCAGCCCGGGAGAGTGCTCGGCTTGCCGCGCGCGTACCCCACGCGGCGGCCGATGATGGGAACACGGCCGAACACGCGGAGCTGGTCATGACGGGTTGGCGGGTACGGGACTACTCCCCGGACGATCTCGAGGGAGTCCTCCGTGTCGACATGGAGAGCGGCACGACCGAAGAGCCGGCCCTCTTCCCGCTCTCGGACGCCGTGACGGCCCTCCAGGCCCTCCACCCCGCTGTGGTGGCCACGGCGAACGACGTGGTCGTCGGCGCCGCGGTGAGCAGGGTGGAGGGTGATCGGGCGTGGATCCTGCGCATCTGCATGGCACCTGCCTGGCGGCGCCAGGGGCTGGGCAGCGCCCTGATCACGGCCCTCGAGCGACGGCTTTTCACCGACGGTGTCCGCGCGGTGCACGCCGCCCTGGCCGGGGACGCGACCGGTGCCACCGCGCTGCGCAACCGCGACTTCGGCGCCCGAGCGGGCCTGATCCTCTTCGAGAAGCGCAGACCGGTGCCCCCGCAGGCGGCCGGCATGCTCTCCTCGCTCGGAGCGGAGCTGCCACCCGGCGGGCTGTGGCAGAAGGTCGCGGGCATGCAGAAGGAGAAACAGCTCATCGAGCGCCGTCTGGTCCTGCCACTGGCCCATCCCGGACTGGCCGCGGAGCACGGTGTGGAGCTGCCGCGCGCGGTGATGCTGTTCGGTCCGCCCGGGACCGGCAAGAGCACCTTCGCGCACGCGATCGCCAGCCGCCTGGGATGGCCCTTCCTCGAGCTGTTCCCCGCGCGTCTGGCCGCCGAGTACGGCCTGGCGAGCGGGCTGAGCCGGCGTTTCGACGAGATCTCCCGGCTCGACCACGTCCTGGTGTTCATCGACGAGGTCGAGGAGGTCGCCGGCGCACGCAGCGGCGCTGACGCGACCGCGGTCGGCGTCGTCAACGAGCTGCTCAAGGCGATCGTCCGGTTCCGCGGCCAGGACGGGCGGCTGCTCGTCTGCGCCACGAACGACGTGACCACGCTCGACTCCGCTTTCCTGCGGCACGGCCGCTTCGACTACGTACTGCCGATCGGCCCTCCCGACCGCCGTGCCAGGATCGCGCTGTGGGAGAGCTACCTGGCACGGTCGGGCGCGAAGGCCGACAGCGAGGCACTCGCCTCCGCCAGCGAAGGTTTCACACCCGCCGACATCGCCCACGTGACGCGGACCGTCTCCCAGGCAGGATTCGAGCGCACCTTCGACACCGGCACCCGCGTCCTCCCCACCACGGACGACTACCTGGACACGATCCGCGACACCCAGCCCACGGTCAGCGCCGTCGTGGCCCAGGAATTCGCCGAACAGACGGAGCGGTACGCCCGCCTCTAGCGTCCCCGTCCCGGAGGCGCGGGGACGGTCAGGTGTTCCAGACACCCTGCCGGGCGGTGGTGCCGGCGTACTCGGAGAAGTCCCGAGGAGCCCGGCCCAGCGCCCGCTGGACGCCGTCGCCGAGCGAGGCGAGGCCGCCGGAGCGGACGTACTCGTACAGGCCGGCCGACAGTTGCACCCACTCCTCGGGCACCCCCTGCGCACGCTGCTCGTCCGCGTACGCCTCTGGCGTCAGCGGGACGTAGCGGAGGTCGCGGCGGGTGGCCCGGGCGATCTCCGCCACCGCGTCGCCGAAGGTCATCAGCCGGGGGCCGCTGAGTTCGTAGTGCCACCCGGCGTGCCCGGCCTCGGTGAGGGCGGCGACCGCCACCTCCGCGATGTCCTCGGCGTCGACGAACGCCTCCTCGCCGCTCCCGGCCGGCAGCCGCACCTCGCCGCTCAGTACGGGGGCGTACAGGAAGTCCTCGCTGAAGTTCTGGAAGAACCACCGCGGACGCAGCACGGTCCAGTCCAAGCCCGCGTGCTCAAGGGGACGTTCGGCCGCACGAAGATCGCGGCGGGCCGGTGACCGAGGGTGGGCGCGTCGCGGTCAACTCGCCTCCACAATCACCCGTCCGAGGGACCGTGGACTTCGACCGGGGTGCTCAACGTACGTCCTGGCGGCGGAGGGGCCACTATGAGTCCAAGCAGTAACGAGGACCAGGAGGTACCGCAATGATTGTGGCTCCAACTCGCTCTGTATCGTCCATCGCTCGCCCGAAGGACTGGGCGGCCCTGCTCATCGTCATCGTGATCGTCTATGCGCCGGCGGCGCAGATCCAGGACATCCTGACCAGTCTGATCGCTCTGTCAGGAGTGCTCGTCTCGGGCTCGGCAGTGCGAGCCCTGGCAGAGCG
>KL569108.1:16961-17317 GCA_000715635.1 Streptomyces violaceus
CCCCCAGCCGCAGACGGCCGTCTGAGGACGGGCCGGGCTCGATTCTCCGCCGGATCAGAGGGCCGGACCACACGGTGGTCCGGCCCTCGGAGCGTGACGAACGGCGGGCGGTTCTCAGCCCGAGAAGGGAACAGCGTCAGCGGCGGACGTGTGCCAGCTGGAGACGACCGGCTGGTCGACGACGAACGAACCGACCTTCAGGGACTCCGGGTTCGGGTCGTCGTCGGAGACGGAGACGATGAGGCTGTCCAGCTCCTTGCCGCCGTCCTCCTTGGTGGTCTTCGGGTTGACGCCGGCGTAGGCGGTGACCCCCGCGCGCAGCGTGATCGGCTGCCCCGCCGACTGCTCCGCCGGCC
>KL569108.1:17550-17789 GCA_000715635.1 Streptomyces violaceus
CGCCGGCCGTGCCTGCGTACCGTCCGATCCGAAGGCCACGACCGGCAGCTCGGCGGGCAGGACGCAGGTGATGCCGGACTTGGCCTCGGCCTTGATCAGGAAGTAGCCGCCGGCCTGGTCCTCGGAGCTCACGCTCCAGGAGATGTCGTTGGTGCCGCAGCCCTGCCCGTAGCCGCTCTTGTCTCCGGCCGAGTCGCCGCCGCCCGTACCGGACTTGTCCGACGAGCCGCTGCCCGCGG
>KL569108.1:18075-19719 GCA_000715635.1 Streptomyces violaceus
CGGTGACGGCAAGGGCGGTGCGCAGACGACGGTTCATTACGGATTCCCCTCCAAGGGCGACAACTGCGGGGCACCAACTGCCCGGTACCGCGCGTTTACGATCATGAAGACGGTCGGTTCCGACTTCTGGTTTACGCCGTCGCGCGTCCCGGACATCGCCGTCACGGGCCTGTGACACAGCTCAGAACTGACGCCGTGGTCGCGGGCGAGGGCGCGGGCCCGGCCGTAATTCGTTTGCTCTGGCCACGGGTTGACGCTGCACTGTGGCGGACACCATGAGTCGTGGTGCCGGTATTCGAGGAGGCAGCGGCGGCAATGGAGATTCGTTCCACCACCGATGAGGACCTCGACGTCTTCGTCGACACAGTCCATGCCGCGTTCGGACGCTTCCCGGAAACCCCGGTCGAGGGCGGCGGGCTCTGGTGGTCGGCGCTCGAAACGGACCGCTGCCTGCTCGCCCTGGCGGCGGACGGGCGGCCCGTCGGCACCGCCGCCGCTCACTCCTTCGAGCTCACCCTCCCCGGTGAGGCCCTCGTCCCGGCCGCCGGGGTGACCGCCGTCGGCGTCCTGCCCTCGCACCGGCGCCAGGGCGTGCTCAGCGCGATGATGCGGCATCAGCTCACCGAGTTGCGGGACCGCGGGGAGTTCCTCTCCGTGCTGCTGGCTTCCGAGGCCCCGATCTACGGCAGGTTCGGCTACGGACCGGCGACCTACACTGCGCGGCTGACGGTGCCGCGCCACGAGGCCGCCCTCGCCGTTCCCCGGGCGCGCGGAGCGGCCGACGCGCCGGCGACCGGCTCGGACAACGGCTCGGTCGAGGTGCTGCGACGTGCCGAGTGCGGCGAGATCCTGGAAGAGGTCTACGACGGGTATCGCCGCGCCCAGCCCGGCGCGCTGTCCCGGCCGCACCGCTGGTGGGCCTTGCGCGCGGGACAGCCCCCGATCTCACCGGCGCCGCGCTATGTCGCCGTGCACCGTGACGCCGCCGGCGTCCCGGACGGGTACGCCAGCTACTCGATCGAGTCCGGCACCCTGACGGTCGACGAGACCATCGCCGGCGACGACGCCGCCTTCACGGCCCTGGTCCGGTTCGCACTCGGGCACGACCTGGTCTCTCAGGTCGTGTTCCAGCACGTCCCGCCCGATCACCCGCTGCGCTGGCAGCTCGCGGACCGCCGCGCCGGCGAGGTGAGCGGCGACATGGACTGGCTCTGGGTGCGGCTGCTGGACGTCCCGCGTGCGCTGACCGCGCGCGGCTGGTTCACGGACGGCGAGCTCGTCCTGGACGTCGAGGACCCGTTCCTCGGCGAGCACGGCCGCTACCTGTTGACCGTCCGGGACGGCAAGGCCGACTGCGTCCCCACGGACCGCGAGCCCGACCTGTCCCTGGACGTGCGCGACCTGGGCTCGGTCTACCTCGGCGGCACCGCCCCCAGCACGCTCGTGCGTGCCGGACACATCCGGGCCCACCACCCGGGCGCGGCCACCCTCGCCGACGCCCTCTTCCGCGCCGAGCGCCCCCCGCACTGCCTGCACTGGTTCTGACGTGGAAGATCACCGCGTTCGCACCTGCGCCGGTTCGTCCGGACTGCCGTACCGCCCTCGCCCGCGTGCCGGCTCGCTCAGTTCGGCGGTGAACTGGGC
>KL569108.1:19935-24751 GCA_000715635.1 Streptomyces violaceus
TGTGTATAAGAGACAGACGGTGAACTGGGCGCCGGCCAGCAGAGCCAGGTTGGACAGCCACAGCCAGACGAGGAAGACCACGACGCCGGCGAGGGAGCCGTAGAGCCTGCTGTAGGTGCTCAGTGCGGAGGCGTAGAGGGCGAAGCCCGCGGAGACGGTGAGCCACAGGGCGGCGGCCAGGGCTCCGCCGGGGAGGCTGTGGCCCCGGGTACGGGCCGCCCTGGGACCGGTGTGGAAGACGATGACGACCAGCAGGGCCACCACGCACAGCAGGAGGGGCCAGCGCAGCAGGCTCCAGGTCCACGCGGCCATCGCGCCGAGGCCGAGGTAACGGCCGACGCTCTCGGCGGCGGGGCCGGACAGCAGCAGGACGAGGGAACCTACGACGAGCAGACCGAGCAGGGCGAGCGCGGTAAGCAGGATGCGGGGGGCCTTGCGCCAGGGCGAGCGGCGGTCGGCCACCCGGTGCATACGGTGCAGGGCCCGGCGGAAGACGGCGAGGTAGCTGGAGGCGGACCACACCGCGCTCACGATGCCGCCGCACAGCAGGGTCCAGACGGCCGAACCGTCCCGCAGGGTCCGGGACAGCACGTCGTGCAGGGGGGCACCCGACTGGCCGGGCGCGTAGGCGGTGACGTGCGCGATGAAGGCCTCGGCCGTGCCCGGGCTGATCAGGCCGAACGCGATGGCCGTGACGAGCAGGGCGGGCAGCACGGCCAGGATGGCGTAGTAGGTGAGGGCGGCGGCGAAGTCCGACACGTCGTCGCGCCACATCGACACCGGGGTGCGGCGCAGGGCGGCCGCCCAGGGCCTTGCGAGCCGGGCGCCCGGCCGTGGGGCGGTGCCGGCGGGCGGGCGGTGGGCTGCCGGGGAGTGTGGATCAGCTGACATGGGGCCTGCGGTGCGGGGACGTACCGAGACGGACGGGGGTACGGACACAGTAGGGGGGCAGGGCCGTCTCCGTGGGGGTGGCGCGTGCGGTGGGGGTGGGCAGGACGTCGGTGGGGGCGGCGTCCTGCCCACCCCTACCCCCGGACGGACGTGCGGAAGCGTCCGTCATGCCGACGCCCTGGCCTGTGCCGCGGAACGGTCAGCTGCCCGGCATCAGCACGGTGCCGGAGATCTGGACGGTGGCTCGTTCGCCAGCACCACGCGCGTCAGCATGGACGGTCCATCACCGGCCATACGCCGCATGTACCGCATACGGCCACTCTGGTCGAGGGTCTCCGCCTGCCTGCCGAACCGCGCCGGTACCGGGAGCGCATGACCGTCGGACGGACGCAGCGCCCGCTCCGGCCGTCAGGACGCCGTCTGCCGCGGGAGCGGGTCGAGGGTGATGTGCGGGGACAGCGCCCGGAGGAAGTCCGGGGCGTCGAAGATCCGGCCGGCGGAGGCGACGCCGAGCGTGCGGGTCCGGCCGGTGAGGATGCGGTGGACCGCCTCCACCGCGAGCGGTGCGGTGACGGCGTAGATGTCCCGGCCGCGTGCCACGGCGCGCCGTTCGGTGTCGCCGCGGCGTACGACCACGTCGACCAGGAAGGTCTGGTCGGAACGGCCGTTCTCGTCGGCCGCGGTCGGCGCCGGCGTGTCCGGGGCCGAGAGGTCGCCCGCCGCCTCGGTCGTCATATGGGTGCGCACCTCGGGGATGGAGAGGTGACTGGGGACGGTGACCACGTCGGCCATCGTGAACTCCCCGACGACCTCCCGAGTGCCCATCGGCGCGGGGAAGGGCCACTTGAGGAGGGTCGTCTCGTCGTCGTGGTACTGCAGCCGCCCGTCCGTGTAGCGGACGCGCCGGCCGGCCCGGCGCTCCCGGGAGACCGTGCCCGCGATGCGCGTCCCGGGGGTGGGGTGCCAACCGCTCAGTCCGTAGGCGATGTTCGCCTCGTCGGCGATCGTCCAGTCCCCCATCGCGGCGGTGGCCAGCAGGTCACCGAGGCCGCCGTAGAACGCCATCGCGGGGACGATCACCGCTCCCGCCGCGCGGGCGCGGTCCGCGAAGTGCGTGAAGGTGTCGAGGTTGGCCTCGATCTCGGCCGCCACGTCGACGTACGGGATCCCGGCGCGCAGGGCCGCCTCGATCACGGGTGCGGCGGTCAGGGCGAAGGGCCCGGCGCAGTTGATCACGGCGTCCGCGCCGTCCAGGGCGCGGACGAGCGAGGCGGGGTCGTCGACCGAGGCCGGCCGGACCTCGGGGGCGCCGGGGGTGGCTGCCGCCAGCGCCCGCAGCTTGCCGGCGTCACGGCCGGAGAGGACCGGGACGAACCCGCGCTCCCGCAGCTCGGCCACCACGAAGCGTCCGGTGTGTCCGTACGCGCCGAACACCGTCACCGTCTGCCCCGGTTGCATCGCCGACCTCATGAGTTCTCCCCCTGCTCGAATGATCCGCCGGATCCGCTTGACCCGTCGCGACCATCCTGGCGAGAGCGGGTACACCGCCGTGAGTGTCCGGAACGACGTGCCCCGTACAGTTTCGGACATGACCACTGTCGCGCTGGCCGTCACCGAGGGCATGCTGCACTTCGAACTGTCCCTGGCGTACGAGGTATTCGGCTCGGCTCCGGCGGGTGTGACCGTCCCCTGGTACGACGTCGAGGTCTGCGGGTCGGACGCCGTGCGCATCGGCCGGTTCCGGCTGGAGCCCGACCAGGGGCTCGACCGGCTCCGGCATGCCGACACCGTGATCGTCCCCGGCTGGGCGGACGTCGACGTGGACCCGCCCGCCGAGCTCGTGGACGCGGTACGCGCGGCCCACGAGGCGGGAAGGCGCGTGGCCTCCCTGTGCACGGGCGCGTTCGTGCTCGCGGCGGCCGGGCTGCTGGACGGCAGGCGCGCGACGACGCACTGGGCCCACACCGAGGCCCTGGCCGGCCTCCACCCGCGGGTGGAGGTCGATCCGGACGTGCTCTACGTGGACAACGGCAGCGTTCTCACCTCCGCAGGCAAGGCCGCCGCGATGGATCTGTGCCTGCACCTCGTCCGGCTCGACCACGGCTCGTCCGTCGCCAACGCGGTGGCCCGCCGCCTGGTCGTGCCGCCGCACCGAGCCGGTGGCCAGGCCCAGTTCGTCGCCGCGCCGGTGCCCACGCGCGACGACCACCCGCTCGCCGTGCTGCTCCCCTGGGCGATCGAGCGCCTCGACCAGCCGCTCACGGTGGAGGACCTGGCACGCCAGGCGGGGGTGAGCTCGCGCCACCTGGGCCGTCACTTCCGGGCGGTGACCGGTACGACGCCCCTGCGATGGCTGCTGACGCAACGGATCCGCCGCGCCCAGGAGTTGCTGGAGACCACCGACGACACGGTCGACGTCATCGCGACGGCCACCGGCATGGGCACCGCCACGACGCTGCGGCGGCACTTCAACCGGACGGTCGGCGTGCCGCCGGACTCCTATCGCCGGACGTTCCGCTCACGGCACGCGGCACCCGAGCGGTAACCGTCTCCGCACAAGCAACGCACAGGCCCTCTTCCGCCTCTTGCACAGCGTCACCCCCAACTGAGAGGACCGCGCTGTGCGTTCACGTACTCACATACGTCCACGTCTGAATCCGGCCGGGTCCATGGTCCTGGCTCTCGCCGCGGCCGGATCGGTACTGGCCGGGCCGGCCGGCTCCGCCTCCGCCGTCGAGACCGCCGGTCGTGCCGATCTGCGCGCGGATGTGAACCGTGACGGGCGGGTCGATGTCACCGGCGACAGCGACAAGTGGTGGGAGGACAGTTGGTCCGTCGGGCGCGGAGCGGTCTACCTGCCCAACATCGATGACGACACCAAGCGGTGTCCCGTCACCGGACCGGGCGGCAGACCCCTGTCCGACGCCAAGCTGGCCGCGTGCAACGACGGCACCGACACGAAGGTCAACGGCACCGCGGACGCCGCCGACCTCGCCCGGGTCCGTTCCGTGCCCCTGCCCGGCCTCCCCGCGGACGCCAAGGGCAGCCTGAAGGTCACCACGGGCGGCAAGCACGCGCACCTCTTCCTCAAGCGTTCCGGGACGTGGGTCCTGGTGACGCCGGCGACCCGGCTGACCGCCGCCGAGCTGCGCTCCGGCGTGGAGTTCGGGGTCGAGGCCACCGACATCGTCCGGGACACGGCGAAGTGGGACGGCCGTGCGGTGGTCCGGCTGACGGTGACGTCCGGGCAGAAGTCCACCTCCGACGCCGTGACCCTGCGCGTCGCACCGCTGCTGACCCAGCATCACCTGCAGAACACCCAGCAGGTGATGGTGACCGAGGTCCAGGGCCAGGGCGAGTACAGCCGCCTCCAGCAGAAGTTCGTCGCCGAACTCGGGAAGGAGGTCAAGAAGGCCGGGGTCACCACGCCGCTGGTCACCTTCGAGAAGTACGCCGACCCCTGGGCCCAGGACTTCGTCGAACCGGCCTACGTCAACATGACCGGGCCGGGCGGGCAGCGGCAGGTGATGCGCGTGATGCTGCGCTCCGCCCAGCCGGACCGGGACGCGGGCCGCGAGCTGTTCGAGAAGATCCGCGGCCGGGACATCGGCGTCGTGCAGGTGACCGACCCGGCGGAGCCCGACGACTGGTCGCTCAACTCCATGGGCAACCTGGAGACCATCCCGCCCTACGCGCACGGCGGGCGCTCGTTCCCGGCCGGGCGCATCATCATGGGCGAACGCAAGGACAGCGGGGCACGGCCGTCGAAGGTCATGCGGACGATGCTGAAGTCGCAGGGCATGCAGGACCCGCTGCTGCTGGACACCTCCTGGCTGGGCGTGGGGCACGTCGACGAGTTCGTGCAGTTCCTGCCCGCCGACACCCCGCGCGGCTGGCGCATCGGCGTCGCCGACCCGCAGGCGGG
>KL569108.1:24932-26147 GCA_000715635.1 Streptomyces violaceus
GGCGGGGCTGCGGCTGCTGCGCGACGCCAAGCGCGACGGGCACGGCGGGACGAAGATGTTCTCCGTCCCCGGCCGGAGTGACGCTCCGGCGCCCAAGGAGACCATCGACCAGGCGCTCGCCTCCCGGCACCTCGTGTCCGACAACGAGATGGCGGCCCGGCGCATCGCCGCCAACCTGGAGGTCCTGAAGCGCGAGACGGGTGTCACCGACGAGGAGATCGTGCGGGTGCCCGCGCTGTACACCCGTGAGTCGGAGGCCTTCACCGCCGAGGGCCAGGACGTTCCCGTGCCGCGTCTGACGCGCATGGGCGCCGGATCGGACCTCGTGGACAGCCTCAGGGACCGCGGCCAGCAGAAGTGGCTCGCCGAGAACCCGGCGGCCCCGCGTGCGGCGGCTCCGGCGACGGTGGAGACCAGCGCGTACGTGCCCGGCGCGGTCAACGGCGTGCTCCTGGGCCGCGACCGCTACCTCGCCCCGCGCCAGTGGGGGCCCGTCATCGGCGGCAAGGACATCTTCACGGAGGCCGTCAACGCCGCCTACACGCGGGTCGGCCTGAAGGTGTCGTACATCGACGACTGGTACACGTACCACCTCGGCATGGGCGAGGTGCACTGCGGCACCAACACCCTGCGCGACGCCTCCGCCGCGTGGTGGCGGCTCCCGGCGCGGTAGGCCCGTCCAAGTCGCGGTGGCCGAGGACGCGGCCCTGACGGGCCTTCGGCCACCGCGACCTGATCGGCTGTCAGCCGTACCGGGCTTGCTTACGGGCGCGGCGCCTGAGACGGAATCGCCCGCGTACCTTGCGCCGAGCCGGAGCCGGTCCCGCGACAGGCATCCCGGTGTGGCCGTAGTGGATGGCGGCCATGCGGTCGCCGTGCTGTGAGTTCAGCAGGCGGATGAGGAGGACTCCGACAACGATCATTCCCAGGATCGCGGCCACGGTCACGAACGTCTCCACGGTCCTCACCTTCCCGTCGGTTTCCGCGGGCGTGCGGCCGAGTCGCGGGTCGCATGCCCTCCTTCGGAGTCCCAGACCGCTTCCACGGCCCGGTCGGCGTCGCGCAGTGCGCGCAGACGCGCCGCCTCCTCCAGCAACCGGCTCGCGGTCAGCATGCCGTGTGGGTCACTCGCCGCGGCCATCAGCCAGGCGGCCGAGTCGGGAGTGGTCTGCGGCGGCACGACCAGGAGGTTGAGGCGGCCCACGCGGTAGGAGA
>KL569108.1:26376-26753 GCA_000715635.1 Streptomyces violaceus
GGTAGGAGAGCAACAGCAGTTCATGCGGGTCCTGCTCGGCCAGGAACCAGCCCACGTTCACCACATGCCCGGCGACGGGCACCTTGCGTGGAATGACCGGCCACTGCGTGGGATTCACCGTGACCCGGGTGATCCGCCCCCACAGCGGATCCAGTACGGCGGTCAGGGGCGGGAGCTCCGCCCGGAGATCGCGGGAGCGTGGCCACCAGGCGCCGTCCAGCAAAGCCGGGGCGGAGCCGGCGGGAGCCAGCGACAGACGCAGAGGGGACGAGGAGAACCGGTCATCGGTCTCGGTCGTCGGCGGGCGGGAAATGGTCGCAGTCATGATGCGAACCCTGCCCCGGGCCGGTCGCGACCGGCCCGGCATATTCAATCGC
>KL569108.1:26994-29271 GCA_000715635.1 Streptomyces violaceus
CATATTCAATCGCCGAAAACGACACGGGCCTGAAAGCCGGTGCGCGAAAAATCCTCGGTAAATGCAGCGTACTCCTCGAACAGCCCCGACGGACCGTACGGACAACGGAGGAACGGTCCCATGCGTCCCTCCCCGGAACCGTCGTCCCTGAGGCAACGTTTCCGGGCTCGGGCAATGAGCGCCCGCCGACAGCTTCACAAGGTCGACTCTCCGGGTACGCATGAGCGAAGGTCGGTAGGCGGCGCGTCCGTCCGGCTCAGCGGTGCTCGGGGTTGTCCGCTCCGGGGCGGCAGCCCGCGTCCCACTCCGAGCGCTGGTTGCCGTGGGCGGGAATGCCTCCGGCGCGCTTCAGCAGAGCCGCGACGTGCATCAGGTTCCAGGTCATGAAACTGGTGTTGCGGTTGGTGAAGTCGTTCTCCGGGCCGCCCGAACCCGCGTCGAGATACGACGGCCCGGGGCCGGCGGCGCCGATCCAGCCCGCGTCCGCCTGGGGCGGGATCGTGTAGCCGAGGTGCTGGAGGCTGTAGAGGAGGTTCATGGCGCAGTGCTTCACGCCGTCCTCGTTGCCAGTGATCAGACAGCCGCCGACGCGGCCGTAGTAGGCGTACTGGCCCTGGGAGTTCAGCAGGGAGGAGCACGCGTAGAGGCGCTCGACGATCTGCTTGGTGACCGAGCTGTTGTCGCCCAGCCAGATCGGGCCGGCCAGGACGAGGATGTCCGCCGCCATCACCTTCTCGTACAAGTCCGGCCAGGCATCAGCGGCGAAGCCGTGCTGAGTCATGTCCGGGTAGACGCCAGGTGCGATGTCGTGGTCGACGGCGCGGATCAGGTCCGTGGTCACACCTGCGCCGTCCATGATGGCCCGGCTCTTGTCGATCAGGCCCTGGGTGTGGCTGAGCTGCGGAGACGGCTTGAGGGTGCAGTTGATGTAGAGCGCGGTCAGGTCGTCGTAGTGATGCACGGCACCGGTGGGGGAGGCGGGCTGCACTGCCATGGCGGACTCCAGGGAGGAGAACGGACAGGTGAGGGGCCGGGGAAGGGCGGCGCTCCGAGCGGCCCCGGCGGCAGCGTCTCGTGGAACTCGCGCGATGTCCCGCTGCGACCCACCTGCGGATGATGCTTTCCCCTCACCGCCGCCGACCGCTCGCCAGGGATCCTGGATGCGGCAGCGGGGCCCGGGTCCCGGCCGGACGAGGACGAGGCAGCAGGACGACCGGGCGCTGTGGCGTGCCCTCTGCACGAGCGGACCGCGGCCCGCCATCGGACAGCCTCGGTGGACTGTCTGCCGGGAGAGGGAGGCCGAACCCGCCGAATCCGTCCCACCGCTACATGCCGCAGACCGCGGTGCTCGGAGCACGGCTGCTCGACTGGCCTGCACAGGACCTCGGACGCCCCGCGGACGAGCTCAGGTGCGCGCCAGTTCGGCGGCGCCGAACGACACGTCGAAGCGGTCGCACCAGATGCTCACGCTGGTGTAGCGGGACGGGTCGACGTCGGCGGGCACGGCGTAGTTCTGACTCCCCTTATTGCCCTTGAGCTTGCCGAGGCTGACGTACGCGCCGTCGTCGAAGAGGTGCCAGCCGGCCCGCCCCTCCTTCACCGGCGCGTCGGTCAGCCACACGCGCAGATCCGGGCCGTTGCTGGTGTCGAGGTCCTCCAGCCGTACGACATGGGAGCCGTCGGGGAGCCGTACGAGCTTCACGCTGCCCGAGGTGGCGTGCTCGTGGCTGATCAAGTCGCCGCCCGCCAGTGTCCGGGGCTGGGGAGCCGGGGAAGGCGACGCGGAGAGCGCTCCGGCCTCAGGCGCCGTCGGGGCCACGGCGCTGGGCAGCGCCTCCTGCACGGTTTCGTCCTGCCACAGCTTCCACGGCTGGAACCAGTACAGCCCGAGACCGACGCCTACGACCGCTGTCGTCAGCGCGCCGATGATCAGCGGCCTGCCCAGCACCATCCGCATACGTGCCATGCCCTGCCTCATTTCCTGAGAGCTTTCGTAGCTCCCCATTCAACGGGTCAGGAAGGCGTCATGACCCCCGCGAGAGATGACGGAACGCTGACGCCGCCGCGGTCATGTTCACCCATCTGCCGACCGCCCTGCGGGCGACTGGGCGCCGGCGGGTGCGTTTGCCGGGCTGGGCGGTCCCTGGCGACAGCCGCCCGAGGGTGGGCTCAACCGCGGGACGTCTGCCCGCGGCGCGGCGTCTGGGGCGACTTCGCGGCCTCCGCCTCCGCCTTGGCGTCGCTCACCGCGGCGGCGGCCTGCTTCTCGGCCTCGTC
>KL569108.1:29432-42948 GCA_000715635.1 Streptomyces violaceus
GCGTCGGACGAAGCCGTCCAGCCGGCATCGAGCTCCGGAGTCCGGCCTTCGTCCGACGTGTGGTCGGCGCCGGCGCCGGCTGCTTCCTGGGGTTGCGCCGCCGGCTGATCACCGAACGCACGGGTGACGGTCCGAACTGCCTCGGTGAGTTCCCCGGGGATCACCCAGAACGTGTTGTTGTCGCTGCTTGCCAAGTGGGGCAGTGTCTCCAGGTACTTGTAGGCCAGGATCTTCGGGTCGGCGTTGTTGCGATGGACGGCCTGGAAGACGAGCTCCACCGCCTTTGCCTCACCGTCCGCCCGCAGGATCATGGCTTGTTGAGTGCCCTGCGCCTCCAGGATGTCCTTCTGCTTCGTGCCTTCCGCTGTGAGGATCTTGGCTTGCCGCTCCCCCTCGGCGTGCAGGATGGCCGCGCGCTTGTCGCGCTCGGCCCGCATCTGCTTCTCCATCGCTTCCTTGATGGTGTGCGGTGGATCGATGGCCTTGATCTCGACGCGGTTGACCCGGATGCCCCACTTGCCGGTGGCGTCGTCGAGGACGGCCCGCAGCCGGGAGTTGATCTCCTCGCGCGAGGTGAGGGTCTCCTCCAGGTCCATGCTGCCGATGACGTTCCGGAGCGTGGTCACGGTGAGCTGATCGATCGCGTGCAGGTAGTCGGCGACCTCGTAGGCCGCCGACCGTGGGTCGGTGATCTGGTAGTAGAGCACGGTGTCGATGTTCACCACGAGGTTGTCCTCGGTGATCACCGGCCTGGGGTCGGACGAGTAGACCTGCTCGCGCACGTCGAGTTTGGTGTTGATGCGGTCCGCCACCGGCACGACCAGGTTCAGACCGGGCTGCAGCGTCCGGCGGTATCGGCCGAACCGCTCGATGTTGTAGCGGCGCGCCTGCGGGACGATCCGCACGCTGGAGGCCACGAGGAAGACGACGACGATGGCCGCGACAAGGGCTAGGACGACAACTGGATCCACAGTGCCTCCGTTGCTATGTGTTCAGCCGTTCACGGAAGGAGTTCGCGGGGGTAGACGATGGCCGTGGCACCTTCGATCTCCATGACGTCCACCAGCGCTCCCACCGGGATCACAAGGCTTTCGTCGAAGGCGCGGGCGGACCATTCCTCGCCGGACAGTTTCACCAGGCCACGGGTCGCGGTGACCTCCTGCATGACCTCGGCGCGTTTGCCGATCAGCGCATCGCTGCCCTCGTGTGTGAGGGGTTGCTCCTCCATATGCCGCAGCGCGATGGGACGGACGATGCAGAGGCCCGCTGCCGCCGCCGCGCCCAAGGCCAGCAGCTGACCGAGAAGGCCGATGCCCACACCGGCGACCACGGCGGCAACCAACGCGGCACCGGCCAGCAACCCGAAGACCAGTGTCAGAGTGAAGAACTCCGCGGCACCCAGTGCCGCGGCGGCGAGCAGCCATACGAACCACGGCATCGAATCGCCCTCCGTCAGGGGCCTTCTCCTCCAAGCTACCGCCCGGACACGCCGGGCAGAACCGACACGGCACCTGTGGTTCTTGATCGTTGGGCGCCTGCCCGGCGGGCGAACAAGGGCGTCCGGACCGGACCCGTGGCACCCCGCCCCGCCCCCGTCGAGGGTCCATGTGCGAGCGCAACGGACACTCCGGATCGGCCCGAGTCACGTCACGCGATTGCCCTCGCGGTCTTCGAGGGCGCTGATTGCGGTGGCGGTGAGGCTGTGGGTGATGTGGCCTCGCATCAGCTGGGCGGCTTCGGCGGCGCGGCCGTCCACGATGAGGGAGACAAGTTGGTGGTGCTCCTCCAGGTCCCGGGTGCGGGGTTCGTCACCGGGCGGGAGTTCGAGTCCGAGGCGACGGTAGCGGTCTGACTTGTCCCACAGGTCGTCCAGGAGACGGATGAGGACGTCGTTGTGCGAGGCCCGGTACAGCGCCTGGTGGAAGGCGCGGTGGGCCGTGAGTGCCTCTTCCCCCCATTGGCGGGTGACGGGGAGGAGCTTGTCGACGGCGGCCCGCATCGTGGCGATGTCGTCGTCGGTCCGTCGCTGGGCGGCGAGTTCGGCGGCGGTCGGGTCCAGGGACAGGCGGACTTCGAAGAGCTGGCGGGCCTCGTTCGAGTTCATGACGGAGACCCGGACGTCGCGGTGGGTCTCGACGGTGACGAGTCCCTCGCTGCTGAGGCGGCGGATGGCCTCGCGCAGGGGCGTGATGCTCATGTTGAGGGACTCGGCGAGGTCGTACTGGGCGAGCCGTGACCCGGCAGGAAGAGTGCCGAAGAGGATCCGGTCGCGGAGTTCCGCGTAGGCGAGGTCGCTCTTGCTGAAGAACAGGTTCTGTCCCGCCATAGCCCCCTGACCGTTCCTTTCCGGAGGTTCCCCACCCCTTGACATCCCGCAACGGACCGGCTCAGTCTAACAGCCGTCGCATCTTATAAGATATGAGGAAGGCTTCCCAGTGAAGATCACCAACGTCTACGAGGGCGTCGTTCCGATCAGCTCCTCGATCCGCAACGCCTGGATCGACTTCAGCTCCATGGACTGTTCGATCGTGGCGATCGAGAGCGACGTCATCCGGGACGGCAAGCCCGTGGTGGGCTACGGCTTCAACTCCAACGGCCGCTACAGCGCCGGAGAGATCCTGCGCCGCCGCGTCCTGCCCCGCCTCCTCGAGGCCGAGCCCGGCAGCCTGCTCGACGAGCGGGGCGGCCTGGACCACGCCAAGGCGTGGGACGTGATGATGAACAACGAGAAGCCCGGCGGGCACGGCGAGCGCTCGGTCGCGGTCGGCGTGGTGGACATGGCCCTGTTCGACCTGGCCTCCAAGATCGAGGGCAAGCCGCTGTACCGGTACCTGTCCGAGCGCTACGGCGACGGGCAGCCCGACGACTCCGTCTTCGTCTACGCCGCCGGCGGCTACTACGCCCCGGGCAAGACCCTCACCGACCTTCAGGACGAGATGCGCGGCTTCCTCGACCTGGGCTACGACGTCGTCAAGATGAAGATCGGCGGCGCCGGCCTGGCGGAGGACCTGCGCCGCATCGAGGCCGTTATCGACGTCCTGGGCGGCGACGGCTCCCGGCTGGCCGTCGACGTCAACGGCCGCTTCGACCTCCACACGGCCCTGGAGTACGGGCGGGCCATCGAGCCCTACGGGCTGTTCTGGTACGAGGAGATCGGCGACCCGCTCGACTACCACCTCAACGCCACCGTCGCGGAGCACTACACCGGCCCCATCGCCACGGGCGAGAACCTCTTCTCCCTCCAGGACGCCCGCAACCTGATCCGCTACGGCGGCCTGCGCCCCGACCGCGACACCATCCAGGTCGACCCCGCGCTCTCCTACGGTCTGGTGGAGTACCTGCGCATCCAGGACATGCTCCGTCAGCACGGCTGGTCATCGAGGCGCTGCATCCCGCACGGCGGGCACCAGTTCTCCCTGCACATCGCAGCCGCCCTCAAACTCGGCGGCAACGAGTCCTACCCGGGCGAGTTCCAGCCCACCGGCGGCTTCGCCGACGACGCCGTCGTCGAGAAGAGCAGCGTCGGCCTGACCGACACCCCCGGCATCGGCTTCGAGAGCAAGGCCGCCTTCCACAAGGTGCTGCGCGCCCTGCACAGCTGACCGCCGCCCCACCGCGGACGCGCCCGCCACCGGGCGTGCGCCGCCTGGCGCAGGCTCCGCGACCGGACAGAGGCCGGCGTCCTGTCGGCCGGCGCCGCCGGATACGGGCGCCACACACGAGATCGGGGGCGCGCGAGCCGCGTCGCGTCCCCCGCACCCCCCACGGGACAGGGCTACACACGATCGTCGTGCAAGGGAGCACCAACGATGACAAGCACCACCACCGCCGGCCGCCCGCAGCGGTCACGGCTGAGCCGTCTCATACGGGAGCTGTGGTTCCAGGTCGTACTGGCCGCCGTCCTCGGCATCGCCGTCGGCATCCTCGCGCCCGGGCTGGGTGAGGACCTGAAGCCGCTCAACGACTGGTTCATCGCGCTGGTCAAGATGATCGTGATCCCGGTCGTCTTCTGTGTGGTCACCACCGGCATCGCCTCCATGGACAACCTGCGCAAGGCGGGCCGGATCGGTGTGAAGGCGATCGGCTACTTCCTGGTGCTGTCCCTGGCGTCCATGCTGATCGGGCTGGTCGTCGCCAACATCTTCCAGCCCGGCTCCGGCCTGCACGTCGCCCCCTCGTCACTGAACGCCGACGACGTGCCCAAGACCGCCACCGGGCACGCCACCTTCACCGGCTTCGTCTCCTCCCTCATCCCCGCCTCCCTGCTGGGCGCGATCACCGGGGATGCGATCCTGTCCGCGCTGATGGTCTCGATCGTCTTCGGTGTGGCCCTGAACATGGCCGGCGAGGAAGGGGCACCGCTGACCCGCGGCATCAAGGCGCTGTCGGACGTCGTCTTCCGCATCGTGGGCTGGGTGATGCGGCTCGCGCCCCTGGGCACCTTCGGCGCCCTGGCCACCGTGGTCGCCACCTACGGTGCCGAGAGCCTCAAACAGCTCGGCTACCTCATCATCCTGTTCACCGCGACGTGCATCGTCTACGTCCTGGTCGTTCTCGGCGCCATCATGCGGGCCTGCCGCCTGAGCCTGTTCGGCCTCATCCGCTTCCTCAAGGCCGAACTGCTCGTCGCCCTCAGCACCTGTTCCAGCGAGGCCGTCCTGCCCCAGCTGGTACGCAAACTGGAGATCCTCGGCATCGGCCGGCCCGTGGTCGGCATCGTCATCCCCTCCGGGTTCTCCTTCAACCTGGACGGCTCCGCGGTCTACCTCACGATGGCCTCCCTCTTCCTGGCCCAGGCCATGGGCATCGACCTGTCCTGGCAGCAGCAGCTGGTCATGGTCGGCGTCATGATGCTCACCAGCAAGGGCACCGCCGGGATCGCGGGCGGCGCGTTCATCGTCCTCGCCAGCACCGTCACGGCGGTCGGCCACATCCCGCTCGCGGCCCTCTCCCTGATCGTCGGCATCGACCGCATCCTCAACGAGGGCCGCGTCTTCATCAACGTCCTCGGCAACGCCGTCGCCACCATCGTGATCGGCAAGTGGGAGAACGACTTCGACACCGAACAGGCCCGCAAGGTCCTGCACTCCCGCACCACCACGCCGCCGCAGGCCGAGTCAGACACCACCAAGGTCGGCGCCGGCAAGTAGCCGTGCCGTCGAGTGCGCTCACCTCTCGGCGGCATCCATGTCAGCCGAAGCGACACACCGGATCCGCTGGGTGGGACCACTCCACCAGGCGGAGACCGCCGATCCATGGACAAACCTTCCTCTCCCGCCCCTGCGCGGGCGCCCCTACGTTCGAGGCTGCGGGCGCTCACCGGTCCGCCGTAACGAAGGAGCGAGACCCCATGAAGATGACCGGCAACACGATCCTGATCACCGGCGGAACCTCGGGCATCGGGCTCGGCCTGGCCCTGCGCCTGCACGAGGCCGGCAACAAGGTGATCGTCGCCGGCCGGCGCAAGGAACTCCTCGACGGCATCACGGCCGAGCACCCGGGCATCGACGCGCTCGTCCTCGATGTCGCGGACCCCGACTCGATCGCCCGGGCCCGTGAGACCGTGGCGGCGAGCCACCCGGGGCTGAACGTCCTGGTCAACAACGCCGGCATCATGCTGCGGGAGAACCTCCTCGACCCGGCCGAACTCCCGGCCGCCGAGGATCACGTCACGGTGAACCTGCTCGGCACGATCCGGATGACGTACGCCTTCCTGCCGCTGCTGGTGGGCAAGGACGACGCGGTCGTCATGAACGTCACCTCCGCGCTGGCGTTCGTTCCGTACCCGAGCACCCCGACCTACAGCGCGACCAAGGCCGCGCTGCACTCCTTCTCCGAGAGCCTGCGCTTTCAGCTCGCTGGTGCTGACGCCGGCGTCCAGGTGATCGAGGTGGTCCCGCCGGGCGTGCGCACGACCCTGCTGGGCCAGCAGGACAGCGACCAATCCATGCCGTTGGACGACTTCCTCACCGAGACCTTCGACCTGCTGCGTGAGAAGCCCGACGCGAAGGAGCTTGTCGTCGAGCGCGCCGGTTTCATCCGCGACGCGCAGGCCAACGGCTCCTACGACGACGTCCTCGCCATGATCAGCGGCAGCTGACCGACCTGTAATGACCGACGCGGAACAACAATTGGGCCCAATGAGGAGAGGAGGGCTCAGCCATGGATCGGCGGTCTCTGGATAGCCGGGCGGGATGCGACGAGGATGGGGGACATGGACAAGAAGGAGCTGGCGGAATTCCTGCGCCACCGGCGTGAGATGTTGCGCCCCCGCGACGTCGGGCTGGTCGAGGGGCCGCGCAGGCGTACGCAGGGGCTGCGCCGCGAGGAGGTCGCGCAGCTCGCCGGCATGTCCACCGACTACTACGCCCGGCTGGAACAACGGCGAGCGCCGCAGCCCTCCGTCCAGATCACCACCGCTCTCGCCCGGGCCCTGCGGCTGACCCTGGACGAACGCGACCACCTCTTCGTCCTCATCGGCCACAACGCCCCGGCCCGCTTCCACAGCTCCGAACACGTCAGCCCGACGCTGCTGCGGGTCCTGGACCGCCTGGACGACTCCCCGGCCCTGGTGCAGACCGACCTGGTCGACACCCTCGCGATGAACACCTTGGCCGTCGCACTGCTCGGCGACCAGACCCGCCACACCGGTCTGGCCCGCAGCGGGTACTACCGCTGGTTCATGGACCCAGCCGATCGTCTGATGGTTCCCGAGGAGAACCGCGAACGCCACGGCCGCGCCCAGGCAGCACGCCTGCGGGCCGCGCTGACAGCCGGCAGCGACACCCCCCGAGCCGCCCGGATCCTCGCCGAACTCCAGGAACACAGCCCCGAATTCGTCCGCATGTGGGAACTCCAGGAGGTCGCCCAGCGCTACGACGACTGCAAGACGATCCTCCATCCCGACCTCGGCCGCATCGACGTCGACGCCCAGCTCCTGTTCACCGAGAACCGCGCCCAGACCCTGGTGGTGCTGACCACTCGCCCCGGCACGGAGAGCCACAGCAAGCTCGAACTGCTCTCCGTCATAGGGCAGCAGCAGCTCACCCCCTAGGCGCTTCATCTCCGTGATCGGTCCGCCGGTTTGACCGGAGGTCCCCTCCGTTTTACTCTCTAGTGCATACGGAGGCAGCATCCGCTTTGATGCGGCCGCAGGATCACGACAGGCAGGAGGGCACATGAGCGCCGGCGAACAGCGAGGACGCAAGCCCCGCGCGGACGTCCAGCGCAACCGCGCCGCCCTCCTGGAGACCGCGCAGCGTCACTTCCTGCAGCACGGGGTCGGCACCTCCCTCGAGGCGGTCGCCAAGGAGACAGGCGTCGGGCCCGGCACCCTGTACCGGCACTTCCCCACCCGGGAAGCGCTGCTGGCGGCCGTGCTGCAGACGCGCTCCGAGGAGCTGGTCGCCCGCCGGGCGGAGATTGCGCGGCTCGGTGATGCCTCCGAGGCGCTGCGGCAGTGGCTGCGGGCGATGGAGGAGTACTTCAGCGCCTTCAGCGGGCTGCCGGAACCGCTCATGGCCGCAGCCAGGGAGCGGGAGCCGGACAACCCGCTCACCCTTCCCTGCGATGACCTCATCGCCACCACCGACGAGCGCCTGCTGGCCGCACAACGTGCCGGCCACGCACGGCAGTCCGTGAAGGGGTACGACCTGTTCCTCGCGGCTGTCTCTGTTGCCTGGATCAGCGGCACCGGCGCCACCGACGAAGAATCACTCGGCCGTCTGCGCGCTCTCATCGAGAGCGGATACCGCGAACAGGACGACGAGGAGTAGGCCACCGGCCGCTCTCCTTACAGCCGGACGCCGGCGCCGTAGGTCATTCCTGCGGTGTCGCATGCCCGCACGCAGTCATCCATCACACCCGGCCACCCCTTCAAGGGGGTGGCGCAACCTCGAGAGGGACGACTCATGAAAATTGGCGTTATTGGCACAGGGCCGATCGGGACGACGCTGGCGCGCAGGCTCAGCGCCGGCGGACACGACGTTGCGGTGGCCAACTCCCGGGGACCCGAGACGATCGATGCCGAGGCGCTGGAATTCGGGGCGCACGCGGTGACCGCGGCCGACGCCGTCCAGGGCAAGGACGTCATCGTTCTGTCCATCCCGTTCGGGCGAATCCCGGCGGTGGCGCCGTTGTTCGCCTCCGTACCCGGCCAGACCGTAGTCATCGACACCTCCAACTACATGCCCCACCGGGACGGCGCCATCGAATCGGTGGACAACGGCCAGGTGGAAAGCCTGTGGGTCACCGAGCAGCTGGGGCGGCCCGTGGTCAAGGCGTGGAACGCCGTGCTGTCACAAACGTTCCAGGCCAAGGACGCTCCGGCGGGCGCCCCGGACCGCATCGCGCTGCCGGTCGCGGCCGATTCCGAGGAGGCGCGGCGTGTGGGCATGCGCCTGGTGGACGAAACGGGCTTCGACCCCTTCGACGCCGGCACTCTGGCCGACTCCTGGCGCCAGCAGCCGATGACCCCCGCCTACTGCACCGAACTGGGTCTGCAGGACCTGGAGAAGGCCCTTGACTCGGCCGACCGGGACGAGGCCCCGCGCAACCGGGACCGCATGATGGAGCGCTACTTCGAGCACGCCTCCACGCCCACGCTGGAGCAGCTCGTCGAGCTCAACCGCTCCCTCCACCGCTGACACAGCGTGCGCTGCCGCCGCGTCCAACCCTCGTGAGACACAACCGTGGTCTCCGCCACGGACCCACCCTTGAAAGGAATCGTTTTGCCCCCCACAGTTTCGCCCATCACCGACATCGTGCGCTCCCGGTACTCCGTCCGGAAGTTCCACCCCACACCGCTGTCCCCGTCGGACATCCGCGGCGTGCTGGAAGATGCTCAAGCCGCCCCGTCGAACTGCAACACCCAGCCCTGGACGGTGCATGTCGTCTCCGGTGCGGCGCGCGACGCCCTGAGCAAGGAACTCCTCAAGGCCGATGAGGAGGAGCGGTTCTCCCCCGACTTCTCCTTCAGCTACGCCGACTTCGGGGAGGGCGCCTATCTCGACCGGGCGCACGACCACGCCGCGACCGTGTACGGAGCTCTGGGAATATCCCGCTCGGACCGGGCGGCAAGGAACGCGCATGCCCGGGAGAACCTGGACTTCCACGGAGCTCCCCACGCCGCGTTTCTCTTCATGCCGAAGTTCGGCGACGGGGTGCGGGTGGCCGGTGACATCGGCATGTACGCACAGAATTTCCTGCTCTCGCTGACGGCCCGGGGGCTCGGCGGCATTCCGCAGACCATGCTCGGGATGTACGCCGACACCGTCCGCGAGTTCCTGGACGTTCCCGAGGATCTCAAGCTGCTGTTCGGCATCTCCTTCGGTACCGCCGACTTGGCGGCTCCGGCGAACAGCTTCCACGTGGGACGCATCGCGCTTGAACAGAGCGTTGTCCTGCACGACACCCCTGGAATCCTCGACGCGCAGTAGTGCGCGCTCAGCCGAACTGAGTCTTCATGGCCCCCGCATCCGCATCGCTGGGGACTGAAAGAACTGGTTCAGTGGCGATGTCGTACTCGCCCAGGCGACCAGCAGCACGCTCGCCTCCTGGCTCCGGCCCGGCCCGGCCACCCGTGGACGGGCTGGTCGTTCTCCGCCGGGTGGGGAACGCGGAGACCTTGACCGTCCCCCTGGTAGAGCCCCGCCTGGTCGTGGAGGTCGATGTCGACGCGGCCCGGGACAGCGTCGGCCGCTGGCGCCACGCGGCGCGCTGGCACCGCGCTCGACCGGACCTCTCCCCCGCCGAGGTTTTCCCGTTCGGCGGCTGACCGTAACCGCTCGGCACACACGCGGGCGGCCGGGGCGCTGTGGATGCCTTTCACTGCTTTTCACCACACGTGCACCCTATTGATCCATTCGAGTGGTTTACCCGCGCGGACACGGCCATTTGACGCACGTGCATGGAGACGCTCCCTGTAGTGAACGCGTACTTCTTCCAGGAGGAACGATGACGATCGAAGTGCTGCGGAAAGACTGCGTCACGCTGGAGGCGGAGCTGTTGGAGGAGCTGGTGACCTCCAACGAGACGCCGGTCAGTGACGCCCCGCCGCCCACCCCCGAGGGATTGGGCAGCGACCGCCCGACCCTGCTCACCCTGCTCCTCTCGCCGAAGGAGCCGAAGGAGCCCCGCCGCCGGTGATCACCGAGAGGTCACGTGCTGCCCACTGCGCCTCCGCCGAACTCCTGGCGAGCAGAGCCCTGGAGGCCCTGAAGGGCGCAGGGGGCAGCACGATCGTGGCGTCGCTTCTCCAGGAAGCGGCAGGGGCCGATGGGACCACCGGGGCGACCGGCCTGGTGACCGCGACGGGCGCCGTGCGCCTGTTGGGGGCGGACGCGCTGGCTCCCTACGTGCTGACCGGTCAGACTCCTGCACCGGAGGAGTGGGCCGCCGTACGCCTCACCCTGGCGGCGCTGCCTCCCGCCGCGCCCCCGCGCGGGCCGGAGCCGCCGTGGATCCGGGCTTGGATCGACTGGGGCCTGGTCACACTGCTGGCCCGCCTCGCTCCCGGCACCCCGCAAGCTTCGCCCCCGATGCCGTCAGGGCCACCCCACTGCGACAGCACCGTGCCCCGCCACCACTCCGCGACCCGGACTCCCCAGGGCGGAAGCGGAGAGGGCTGGGTGCCGTGGGCGCTGCGGATGGGACAACTGGCGTCACTGGCCCTGCCCGGCCTGGACACTCCCGTTCACGAGGCCGCACGCTCCGGTGCCGAGGCGCTGGCCCGGGGCGCCACCCGCAGCCTGCTGCGGCGGGACTTCGTCACCGCGGCGCGCGTGACCCGCTGGCTGGCCTGGCTGGCAGCCGACAACGTCGCCCTCGCCCTGGACCCGGCCCTGCTCGTCGAGGACATCGCCCTGCGCGGCGGCGGAAACCGCTGCCTCCTGGACGTGGAGATCTGCCACCACATGCTCGGCTTGGAGGGCGTATGAGCACGGCGCTGGCCCAGACAGCCCATGACGTTGGTTCCCGCGCCCTGCACTGGCTGCACGCACATAGACAAGCGGGCGCGCTGGACGGCCCGGACCTCGCCGGAGACATGAAGGCCTACACGGCCCTGCTGGAGACCGCTCTGGCCGCCTCGCTGGTCCTGCGCGACGGTGCCTCGGGCGGCGAACAGTGCGCACTGGCCCACGAGTTGCTGGACTTCGCCTGGGCACAGCTGAAGGACGGCACACTGCTCTACGAGCGTCTCCTGCGCCAGCCTCTCGCCACCGATGCCGTTGAGGGGTACGCCCACTTCGCGCGAGTCGGCTACCGCCACACCGGCATGGAGCGGCTCATCACGCACTTCGCCGCGACGGGCACTGCCCGGACCGTCGAATACGTGCCCAACCGTCGGCTCGCCATCGCCATCGCCAACGCCCTCCGCGTCACCGGCCACGACCAGGGCGCGGACGACTGGGAGAGGCTGACGCGGGCAACCTGGCTCGGCAGCACCCCGCAGCCCTGGCACCTCGACTGGATGACCGGCTACGCCATCACCCACACCGTCTTCCACCTCACCGATGGACCGACGTCTGGGCAGAGACCGGCCAGTGGGACCTGGTGGGCGAACTGCTGATCATCGGCAGCTGCCTGCCCGAACCATACGTTGAGCTCGGCGACTGGCAGCGCCTGGCCGAGTTCCAGCACGCGGACGGCCTGGTGCCCCGTGACGACCACCCCGTCGACGACGACCATGCCACCCGCTTCCAGGACCACCAGCACCCCACCGTCGTGGCAACCGTCGCCGGCACCATCGCCCTCACTCGAGCCCTGAACACCCCTCCCACCCGCACGCCCGACACTCACGCATGACCTCCCACAGCGACAGCCCGGCGGACGCCGCGGACCGCCTGCACGCCCCCGCACCGGTGCGCGACGCCCTGCACGCTCTGCTGTCCGCAGCACCACAGGCCAGCACCACCGCGATCGGCCTGCACCGCAAGGGCCGCCGCGCGCTGCTTGTCCGCGGCCGCACCGCGCACCACGGCGGCGTACCGGCCGACGCCGGCACCCGCTTCGAAGTCGGATCCCTCACCAAGACGTTCACCGCCCTACTGCTGGCCGAACAGGCCGCCCGCGGCGAGCTGGATCTCCACGACCCCCTCGCCCGCCACCTGCCTGCCGGCACCGCCCTGCCCCCGAACGGCACCGTTCTCACCCTCACCCACCTGGCCACCCACACCTCCGGGCTGCCTCGCCTCCCGCCCGGCCTGCTGCGCTCCGCCGCGCCACGGCTGCTCACCAACCCCTATGCCCGCTTCACCACGGACGACGTGTTGCACACACTGGCCCGCACCCGCCTGCGGGCCGCACCCGGCACCCGCGTGCGCTACTCCAATTTCGGGGTCGGTCTGCTCGGCTACGCCCTGACCGGCGCGGCCAGCCTCGGCCACACCTCGTACCCCGCCCTGCTCGACGACCGCGTACTCATGCCCTTCTACCTGCGAGACACCGGCTGCACCACCACCGCACCCACGGGAGGCACGCAAGTCACCGGCCACTGGCGCCGCCGGGTCCGGCCCCCGTTCCACATCCCCGGTCTCGCCGCCGCTGGAGCCCTCCGATCCAGCGCCCGTGACCTGCTCACGTTCGTCGAGAACCTCCTCGACCCGGCCTCCGCCGAGGTCCCGACCGCGCTCCGGGCCGCTCTGTTCGATGTACAGCGCCCACGGCTCCGCCTGCCGCGTGGCAGCGGCCTGGCGCTGATCTGGAACATCCGTCCCCGCCGCGACGGCTCGCACCTCTACCACCATTCCGGCGGCACCCGCGGCTGCACCGCCTTCGCCGGTTTCAACCCCCACCACGGCACGAGCCTGGTGGCCCTGGCGAACACCGCACCCGGCGCGGGCAACACCCTCATCCAAGACGCGTACACCACCCTCCTCGCCCTGTAACAGCCGGTCGGCTCCCAGCGGTTCATCCGGCCTGGGGCACACAGAGCACGGCTCGTGACAGGAGACTCCGCGAGGACCTCGAAGGCGATGAGTTCCAGGCCGCGTACACCGAAGTGATCGCGCAGATCATCGAGGCCAAGCGGGAACACCGCGAACCGCCGCGGAGGCCGGAGCCGGAGGACAAGCCCGGCAAGGTCGTCGACCTGATGGCGGCCCTGCAGGAGTCTGTACAGAAGGCCCGGGCCTCGCGCGGCGAGGACGCCGACGTGCACGAGCTGCCGAAGAAGAAGGCCGCGAGGAAGCAGCCGGCCAAGAAGGCGGCGGCGAAAAGACCACGAAGAAGGCCGCGGCCGAGAAGACGTCCGGGCGCCGGCCGCGCAGCGCCTGGTGCACATGCCGAGCGCCGTTTCCGGCCTGCACGTCGCGCACGGCGGTACCTGATCCGGGCTGCCCGGGCATAGGAGGACGCCAGATCGGTGGGACCTCTGTCGTTGCGTTCCCAGTACCGCGCGGGCGGTGCTACGTGTTCAACGAGGCGCGGCGCCGGCAGGCGTCATGACGGGCTAGGGAGCGGCGCTCGACCTCCCCAGGCGTTGCGCCGCTCCCGACCAGCACACGTCAGTTACCCG
>KL569108.1:43233-43348 GCA_000715635.1 Streptomyces violaceus
TCGGCTTCCGTCCTACGCTCACTCAGTGCGGCGGGCACGCCACTGCGCCACCGCTGTGGTCAGGTGTTCCTGAAGATGTGCCGGCATCGGCTCCTGCTGGGTCGTCGCGACCACA
>KL569108.1:43617-44836 GCA_000715635.1 Streptomyces violaceus
AGCCGTGTGCGCGGGAACGGTGCCTGCCCACACGGACGCCGTCAGCGCGGCCGCGGCCAGCCAGTCGTAACCAAGTCTGCGCCCGCGCGCGCCGACTACCCCTGGCCCGGCCTCGGTAGATTCCGCCCGTCGGCACGGACCCCGAGACACCGCCAGATGTCCTGGAAGCCGACCCCATACACGCCGGTGGGTGTAGGTCTCTGCACTGCGCCGGCGACCCCCGGGACCGGGTGGGACCTTCGTGTAGCGAGATAACGGCAAACAGCTGAGCGCACGCGTCGACCGGCCCTTGCCGTGCAACCAGGCACGGTTGTTTCTCGACCCGCTGCATCCCG
The DNA here is from genome assembly GCA_000715635.1 of Streptomyces violaceus. Classification (GTDB taxonomy): domain Bacteria; phylum Actinomycetota; class Actinomycetes; order Streptomycetales; family Streptomycetaceae; genus Streptomyces; species Streptomyces violaceus. The sequence continues at coordinate 43,953 of KL569108.1, forward strand.
GTGGGTTCAGGAAACCCAAGCTCCGTCAGCTCGAACCCACGGATCCACCGGTGTGCGGCAGGCCGATGCATCGGTAAGCTCGGGTGAAACTCAGGGATGCTGAGCGATCACCGTACGGCCGGTCTGGCCTGATCTGCGGCGTGCAGGGCCCGCGCCAGCCACTCCAGCTCCTCGGTCGCGTCGGGCGACGAGTCCTGCCCGCGCACACGGGCGACGAGTCTGCGGTAGCGCTCCGCCCCTGCCTCGATGCCGGCCTCCAGGCTGCGCAGCACGGCGGTCCGATCGGCGTCACCGAACAGCTCGGCCAGCACCTCGGCCGCTACCGGCCCCTCGGGAGCGACCCCGCGTCTTCTGACCTCCGCGACGGTCTGCACGACATGCCTGGCCCACCAGATGGACGCCCCGGGGGGACGGCCCTGCCCCGGTACGGGCGTGTTGAGCTCCATCCATGTGCGCAACCGGGCGCGGAAACCGGGGTCCCGCACCAATTCGGCCAGTTCGATCCAGGCGTCGACCTGCTCGGGGGAAGGATCGTCAGGCAATTCGATGCTGAAGCTGCGTAGGCGGTCACGCACGCGCGGCTCGACATCGAGACCGCCGAACACCTCCTCCTTGAACTCGTCGATGATCTGCTTGCGTTCGGCGGCGGAAAGCCGCGCCAACCGGTTCATCAATGCTGTCTCCTCAGCGGTCGAACCCCGTTTCGCCACGGTGGACAGGACGGCCCGGCTCACCTTGAGCGAGCGGATCTGCGCGTCGAGCGCGGCCACATGCGCGTCGGCGACCTCAGCGACCGTGGTCCGACCGCTCAGCACCCGGCACACGTCGTCGAGCCCGAGGCCCAGCTCCCGAAGAGTGCGGACCCTGTCTCTTATACACATCTC
>KL569108.1:45016-51345 GCA_000715635.1 Streptomyces violaceus
GCCACAGGCGGCACCGCCCCCTCGTCCGACCAGAAACGCAAGGTTCGCACCGGAAGACCGGTGCGGTGCGCGAGCTGGCCGATCGTGAGCACATCGGGGCGTTCGTCGTCCATGGGTGAGAGTCTGGACCTTACAGCCGCTGGAGACTCAAGCGCCTCAAGACGACATCTTGTGAGTTCTCCAGAGTCTGCCGAGTTCCCTACCACCGCCAGGCGTCCGGGCGCATGACGATCAGCACGAGTGGTGAAGACTGGGCAGAAGCCTCACGAGCCCGGCGGACTACTGTTCGTAGCGCTCGGCCTCGTTCTCGTCGCCGTTCCCGTGCCGCTCGAAGATGGCTCAGATGATTGCTTCCCGAGGTCATGATGCCGATGGCTGCATTGCTTCGCTGATCGCGGAGGCGAGTTCCGGCAGGCCCCAATACACGGCATGGGTCCATAGGCCTGCGGTGGCGGCGTGAGGCAGCGCCAGGTCGACCGGTGATGTTCCGTCGGCAAGACGGAAGACACGGGAGGCGGCGAAGGCGAGTACGTCGAGAGGTTGCCAGAGGTTGGTCCAGCGGGCCAGCGAGTTCGGCAGACTGACCGGTTCGTGGCCGACGTAGGGGGAAAGTTGGCCTCCACGGGGGTCGCACAGGTGGAAGTACGCGGATTGAGAGCCGAAGGTGAGCAGCGACGAAGTCCACAGCGGTTCCTGCGCCGTGGCCATGTCGACAGCGATCACTCCGCCGAGACTGTGTGCGACCAGCCGTACGGGGCGGCCCGGAGTGCGACCCAGCTCGGGGTCGACGGCGGCCACTTGTTCCCATACCCGCGCGTGGATCTGCTCGCGATGGCGTTGATAGACGAGTACATCGCCCAGGAACCTTGTGGCGCCTGGTCCGAAGTGGTGTCGCAAGCTGTGGTTCATCCTGCCGGCGACCGCCTTCATTGCCGCGCCTGCGACACGGTCCAGGTCCGCGAGCCGACGCCGGATCATCGAGCGGAGAGTGCCGTCAGCGGGCGCTGCGCCACGAAGCCCGGCCCAGGGATGATCCGTCTCCTGCGTGTAGGTGACCGCGCGGGCGATGGCCCTTCCGGTCTCATTGAGAAGTGACGGGTCATCGGAACGTGACAGCCACTGGGTCGTCGGCCATTCCTCGGCGAGCGCTGCAAGCACCTGGTCCGCGTCCGGACTGTCGCGGCCTTCACGCAGTCCGCCGTTCTGCGATGGATCCAAGCTTTGGCGGATCGCGTCCCGCAGGGCCATCGGCAGGTCTCCTGGCGCGGGCTCCACCGCTTCGCCGAGCAGGGTGGCCAGCAGCAGCCCGGACGGTGCGTCAGCAGTCTCGGGAGTATCACGCAGCCCGGCGGAGCGGGAAGGCAGTGCAAGGTCGATGAAACGGTCATCCGCGCCGAGGTCACCCCAGTAGACCGGTACCAGGATTGTCCCCGCGGCATCCTGCAGGGCCGCCACGGTAGTGATGAATGCCTGCGGGTCACGGTTGCCGACGCCGTGGATGACGAAGACCGGCTCGTCCATGCCTCTCCTGTCCGGGGTCTACCAGTGGGCTCTAACGTAGGGCGGCACAGGCCGCGGGGCTGCCGTACACGGCGTACGCCAGCCAGGTGGGATCCCCGCTTTGGTCGCGGATCGCTCGCCGTGCGTTCAGGGACGCCTGCCCCAGACTCTGGCCCTCAGCGACCAGACACTCGTAGAACGATTCGGCGAAGAGCAGCGCGGAGTCGGACCGTACCGGCCACAACGTGCCGACGAACGCCCCTGCGCCCGCCTGCAGAAACTGCGGCGCCCAGCCCAGGCCGGTCGAAAACCAGTCGATCTGGCCGGCGCTGCGACAGGCGTTGAAGAAGACCAGCGGATGGGTGGTACGCAGGGCTCCGGAGTGGGTGGCGTAGGCGAGATCGATCGGATCGAACGGGCCATCCGCCATCGTGACGTGAGAGCCGGCACTCGTGAACGAGTTGTGGCAGGCGAAGTGCAGCAACCCGTCGAGTCCCTCGTCGATGAGATCGCTCACGGCGGCGCCATGCGTCAGGGTTCCGCCGTCGGTCACCGCGTCACCCAGTCTCGCCCGAAGCGCGACCACTTCACGCTCTGCTTCGGGCGGCGAGCCAGGCGGCACCACAAAAGCAGCGCGAGACAGGGACAGCTCGCGTACCCGGTCCTGCCCGAAGACCCGGCGCACCACGGGCAGCCACTCAGCGAGGAATCCGTCGCCCTCCCTCTGGCCGTCCAGGGGATACAGCAGCTCCCAGGGCACGACGTCGTGCTCACCGAGCACGGTCAGAGCGGTGACGTGCCCGATCTCCTCCCAGAACTGCTGACGCACGGCATCGGGCACCGCCGTGGCCCACAGCTGCACGCCGAGGTTGATCAGCCGCCGCCGGGCCTGACGATGATCTCTGCCTCCACCCTGTCCGGCCGCGGCCGCCGTACGCCGAAGCTCGTCGTAGATCCGTTCCCTCGCACCGTGGGAATCGCCTGCCACGAGGCGGAAGGACTCGGGGGCGTAGGTGGTTTCACTGAGGAGCTGGAAACTGTAGGCACCGTCCGGGCCTTTGAGGACCTGCAAGGTCACCTCGCCCGGGTCGAACGCGAGCGTGGTGAGCGGTGCAGTGCGCGGTGGGCCGTCCCTGGCCGGCGTGTCGGGCTGTACGGAGACCTGGGAGCGCAGTTCGCCGAGGAAGGTGCCTTTGTGGAAGGCCCGGACGGTAACGGTGTGCAGTCCGGGTGTCATGGTCCTCAGGCCGAATTGCAGCCAGTGCGAGTCCTGGCCGGGAGGAACGGTCAGCTCTTGCTGCAGGTCTCCCAGGGCCAGCAGGCCGGGCGCGTGCACGGTGATCAGAAGTTGCGCTCCCCTTGCCGGGATGCGAAAGCTCCGAAGTGCCACGCCAGGACCACCAGTTCCCCGGGTGACCCGCACGTGCAGGGGCACCTCCCGCCCGGGAGGCGCCTGCTCAACCAACTCCGCTTCCAGTAGCCTCGGCTCTCCGCCGTGCACGTCACCGCTACTGTGCTGCGGCCTGTTCGGGCCGTTGCCCCCAGGGCGAAGCACTCTCGTGGTGTCCTCGGTCCCCACCACACCCGGGCGCCCGACCGCACGGACCGTCTTGGTCGACCGTGTCGCCAGGGTCATCTCGTCAGCGTCGGCGACCTCTGTCCTCAGTCGCACACGGCCGGTGGGGGCATCGACGACGTCCACCACCCTGGCGAGCAGTCTCGTGGTCTCGTCGTTCCCCAAAGCGCCGGCGAGCCGAACCGCGCGGCCCAGTTTGGCCGCTGCCCCCTCATCGTCACCCGCCCTGCGGGCGTCGAGGCCCTCCTGAATGGCCTCAGCCAGTTCCACCTGTCCCGTGTAGTGGGCGACCATCGGATTGATCGAGGTGACCGCCGCCATGTCGTCGGTCCACACCGCGTGGACCAGGCCTTGGCCGAGCGTGTGAGCCCTGCCGTCGTCCTGCTGTACGACCAGCGAGATGCGGGCAGCGAGCATCTCCTGGCCGATGCCCGCCTCTGGGACGCGGACGGAGATGTGGTAGTCGCGGGACTCATCACCCCAGGAGCCCGTCGGATAGTCATCGGCGCGCGGTCCCGCCGATGCACGCCGGTCGGTCAACTCCTCGACGGTGGGTGCGACCTGCTTCACGAACGAGGTCTCGACGCCTACGGGGGTCCACAGCCGCAACGCGACATCGGCGACCTTCTTGCCCATCGCCTTCTCCATCAACTGGGTGAAGTCGTCCACCAGACCGGCCGGGTCGGCGACGATGTCCGCGCTGCCCAGCAGCGCCGAGGCGATGCCCGTGACCTCCTTCACCTCCCAGTCCGTACCCACCCCGCGCGCGTCGCAGGTGAAACGGCCTGAGCAGGCCTCCAGCGCGGCCTGCAGGTCCTCGGGCGACTCGTGCTCGTTCCGTCCGTCGGTGAGCAGGATCGCGTGCCGGATCCCCACGTCTGCGGAGTGCAGCAGCCGGTCGGCGAGCCGCAACCAGGTACTGATCGCGGTGCCACCGCCAACGGAGATCTTGCGCAGCGCCTGTTTGGCCTCTGCCCGGGAGCGGGCGTCGGCGACGGCGAGGTTGCCACCAGCCGGATAGACCTCCGTGGCCTGGTGCGTACCGCCCACAACTGCGAAGTGCACGCCGTCGCGCAACGCGTCGATCGCGGCGGCCGTCGCCTCCATGACTTCGCGCATTTTGGTCGGCGGAAAATCCATGGACCCGGAACAGTCGACCAGGACCACCACCGCCGCACCTTGCCCCGACGCGGTGCCGTCCAGGTGCGGTTCGGTCACGAAACCGCCGATGTCGCCACCGGTCGCCGTGACCGTGACGATGGCATTGACCTCCCTGCCGCCCTCCGGCAGATGCTCATTCTGGTAGACCTCGACTCTGAACTGCGGCGCAAAGGATTTCAAGAAGTTGGCCATGGATTCCACTCCCCTAAGACTTCGAGCGGCAGTTGGGCGACATCTCCTCGCTGGCCGTGATCGTGCGTCTCAGTCACTCGGCAGTCGTGTGCCTTGCTGATGTGGCGCGCAATCCAGGCACTCTGAGCTCCAGGACGGTACTGCCCCCGGCGGCTCATCCGGGGGCAGCCTGCCATACCTTCACGTTGTCGTGGACGCCCCCATCCAGCGGCAATCAACCGCAACTCTGCTCGCCTCGCTGCACTGCCTGTCGTGTCCCGGTCGGTTTCTGATTCCGGGTAAGAAGAGCCTTTTCGGCTCGGCCTCGCCGCCACGTCACCACGGACCCGCTCGCTGCCGCGCTGCCGGCGAGTGTCATTCCGTCGGCGTGCCGATCCGAAGCCGGTTGCCGTCAGGGGCGCGCAACTCGCCTTTGAGTAGGAGCCCTCGGGCTCGATCACGATTGACCGAGACAGTGCCTCGCTGCCGCGACGAGTGTGAGGGCTGCGGCACTCGCTCCGCCGACGGGCGGGCTGACGTTGGTGGTGAAGGCCATGCCGACGGAGAACCGAGGATCGGCCAGCGCGAGCGAGCCGGCGTGTCCGTCATGTCCGTATGACCGCCCAGACGCCGCGCACCCCATCCTCATCGACATGCCGAACAGCTCACTACCGACGGAGTCGCGCTCAGGCTGTCGTCGTTCATCGACGACGAGGACCAGGGCCCGGACAAGGAGCAGACCTGTGACGGGCGGTGAGACCTCCTCCCGGTAGTGGAACGTGGAAGTCGTCCTCGCCGGCGACACGGGCGCCCCGCTGGTCCCTCCCCCCGCGCGGGGCCCCGGACCTCGCGGTGCTGACCACCTGCGGGCTGGCGGGAGACTTCGAGTACACGGTCAGCGTGTTCCCGCCCGGCCATCAGCGCGGCGGGCCCCGAGGCTCAGCCCCCGGTTGCCCGCTTGGAGAGCGGCGCAGCGGGTGATCGGTCGCTGCCCCAGCGGCAGAGTTCGCCGGCTCGCATCTCGGTCACACGGCAGCCTGAGGCACGGAGGCCACGCCTGTCCGACTTACGACGCTGACACCTGGTGTTGACTGAAACATCAACTCGTCACACCTGAAACACAGTTGTCGCACATCCTTCTGGTTGACAGACTCGCCTCGCCGACGGAAACACGCGGACAAGGGTGCGAACACGTACGCGGAAGCATCACGTCGGCGGACGGGCTTACGTCATCTCACCAGGGGGAACATCCATGAACCTCAGCCTGCCCAGACGCGTCCTGGCCCGGGCCACCGCCACCCTAGCGCTGGCGCTGGCCATGGCCACCGGCACCACCGGCCTGCTCTCCGGCACCGAAGCGCACGCCCTGCCGGTCACCGAGGGCTCCTTCAGCTTTAGCGGCGACGAGGACGACTACATCAGCGGCGGCCAGTCCTACGCCTACGCGACGGCGTCCCAGGACCGCATGAACGTCTCCGGCAACACCGACAACAGGGTGGTCACCGTCTCCGTCGACGGAGCGAACGGCGACTGGTGGACCCTGAACCTGGCGGCGCCGTCGGGCAAAACCCTGACGCCCGGGACCTACACGGGAGCCACCCGCTACCCGTTCAACGACGGGACCGAACCGGGCCTGTCGCTCAGCGGCAACGGCCGCGGCTGCAACCAGCTCACCGGCACCTTCACCATCTCCGCAGTGGAGTTCGGCCCCCAGGGCTACGTGAAGAGTCTCGACGCCACCTTCGTGCAGCACTGCGAGGGAGGCACCCCGGCCGCGCGCGGCGAGGTCCACATCGAGAACCCGGCCCCGCCGGCCGAACTCGGCCTGGGCCTCGACATCGCCCTGGACGGCACCGCGAGCTCCCTCAACGGCAAGGCCACCTTCCACGGCACGGTGAGCTGCAACAAGCCGGTGCAGGTG
>KL569108.1:51602-60553 GCA_000715635.1 Streptomyces violaceus
GCCGGTGCAGGTGACCGTGGCGGGCGACGTCACGCAGGTGAAGAAGCGGGACCTCATTCGCGGTTCCTACTCCACGTCGGTGTCCTGCACGCCGGGCGCCCCGGTCGCCTGGACCGGTACAGCCGTACCCACCGGCTCGGTCCCCTTCCAGAAGGGGGACATCGAGGTCGAGGGCCGCGCGACGGCGACGGACCCGGACTACGACCAGCCGGTAACGGTCAGCGAGACGGTGGCGGTCCGCCTCACCCGGGTCTGACGCCCACTTCCTGACGCACAGCCACACCGCCCGGCCCGGGCCCTGGTCCTCTCGAGGAGCGGGGCCCGGGCCGGGTCGCGTTGTGCGGCACCTGAACGACGGGTCCTCTAGGAGGTGCCCTCCGCAACCGGGAGGGTGGAGATGGCGACGACGGCTTCGCTGGTTCTGCGAGGGAAGAGCGGCACGGTGCTCCGCCCGGAGGACCGGACGGTGGTGCTGCGCGGGGCCGCCGGGCGGTGACACCGCCGATCGACAACCGGTGTCAGGGCTCACCGTTAGAAGCCAGGCCCGGGCTACCCGATCTGTGCACGGCCGTTGTCTCGGACTGCCCGAATGGTCCTCTTGGGCCAGCTCAGCTGGTGGGGTCCTCCTGACTACGACGGCTCCAGAGGCGTTCCAGGATGCGGGACCGGGGTCGGCGGTCGTCGACCTCTTCTGAGCAGCGAGCTTGCCGCCAGCACATGGGCGCCGTCCGCGGCCGAATACGACGCCGCGCAAGTCAGACTTCCCAAGCAATGCCGCAGCAGCCGCCATCAGCGGCGGCTGAGTTCCTCAGCCCAGTCTCGGAGCGGGGCTTCGAGGACGAGGTTGTCTCCCCGGGCCACAGTCTGGAGCGGCTGGGCGCGCACGGTGGCTTCGGCGCCGAGGCCGGCCGGGCTGCCCAGGACAGAGAAAGCGTGCCGGACGCGGGCGGCGACGTTCGGCTGGCGCAGAGTGTAGGCGTAGAGCATGGAGGCGTCGAACCCCACGGGGCGCGGCCCCAGCCCTCCCGGTCCAGGATCCGCAGGGCGATGGCCTGGCTGGCGGTGAGGTTCGCCCGGTGCAAGTCCGCCGTGAGCGATGGTCCAGCAAGGCGCGGCCGGAGCCGGGATGCCGACGAATCGGGGACCGCCCGGTCCATGTACTGCTGTCGTACGGCGACGCGGTCGGTGCCGGCCGCCGACACCTTCTGATCTCCCGCAACTGTGCGGCTGACAGGACGGGTTGGGCGACGACGTCGGCCGCCTCGTTCCAGTGTGGCGGCTGGGGGCGGCATGACGCGACGGTGAGGATGCAGCTTGTGCGGGGGGTGATGCCCGGCCGGATGAGGGGGCGAGCTCTTGGTCGACCATGCTGGGGAGCTCTCCGCCGTGCAACGGCCGGGAGCAGGCCGACGCCGCGCAGGGCCTGCGTGATCAGCGTCATCGTCTCCAGGTTCACCGGCAGTTGGACCCCGACCAGATGGTGGTGCTGTCCGCCCGCGGCTTCGGCGGCCAGGGTGAGCAGCTCCCCCACCGTGAACGCCCCTCCTCTTCCAGGCCTGCCCAGGTGGCGACCCCGTACCCGGCTACGTGCCCAGCCGCCACGGCTTCCTCCAGGACGACGAACGCCTCCGCAGATTCAGGATGCGCCGAAGCCCGGAAGCTGTCACCGGGGGATGCAGGAAAAGCTGGCTTGTGGACAGGTCGAACGAACGTGGTTGTCGAGGACGTCCCCTCGATGCCGCCGCCCGGCGGCTGGTTCGGTCCCGGAGGCCGGAAGGGCGATGGGTTGCCAACCCGCCACACTGCTCACCTGGTTGTGTCGCACAATGAGCGGATGACGGACACCGAGGATGCGGCCACCATGCACGCCTGGACGGCCCTGGAGGGCCAGGGCCAGCTGGTTCAGGGCGTGACCTTTGAGGGGGCGGGTGCTGTCCTGCCATCGCGTCTGCCGGTAAGGGAACTGGCGCGGGCCAGCGTGGGAGTGTCCTCGCTGGCGGCAGCGGAACTGCTGGCGCTGCGCAACCGCGTGCCGGTGCCCGCGGTGCGGGTCAACGAGGCTGCCGTGGCCACCGCGTTCGTCAGTGAACGCCACCTGCGGATCGACGGCCGGACTCCGACGTCCTTCGCCCCGCTGTCCGGGTTCTGGCAGACAGCCGACGGATGGGTACGCACACACGCCAACTACCCCCACCACCGTGCCCGGCTGCTCAGCGCCCTGGGCATCGCGGACACGGGCCAGGACCAGGCACTGGCGGGCGTGCTCTCGAGGGAGCTGGCATCGCGTCCTGCCCGGGAGGTCCAGGAGACCGTCTACGCGGCAGGCGGCCTGGCCGTGGCTGTTGCTTCCGCACCCGCTGCGCCTGTACCCGCTCTGATCGAGACGTGCCGCGTAGTCCGGGGCGCCCCCCGACCGCTTGCGCCCGCATCCATGCCGGCCCAGGGGGTGCGGGTCCTGGACCTGACCCGCGTCATCGCCGGCCCCGTCGGCACCCGCACGCTGGCGCTGCTGGGCGCCGACGTGCTGCGCGTGGACGCCCCCCAGCTCCCCGAGGACGCAGATGCCCACGCCGACACCGGCGTAGGCAAACGTTCCACGCTGCTGGACCTCACCAGCCCCGGCGACCGGCATGACTTCGAGTGCCTGCTCAGCCAGGCGGACGTCGTGGTGACCGGCTACCGCCCCGGTGCTCTGGACCGGCACGGACTGGCCCCCGATGCGCTGCTGTTCCGGCATCCCGACCTGATCGTCGCCGAACTGTCCGCTTGGGGCTGGTCCGGCCCCTGGGCCGAGCGCCGCGGCTTCGACAGCCTGGTCCAAGCCGGAACCGGTATCGCCGCGATCGAGGCCGCGGCCGACGGCCGCCCCGGTGTACTGCCCGCGCAGGCGCTGGACCACGGAACCGGGTATCTGCTCGCCGCCGGCGTCCTACGTGCACTGAGCGACCGCCAGGTCACCGGCGGCGGGCGGCACCTTCGCCTCTCTCTGGCAGGCACGGCGTCATGGCTGCTGCACGACATCCGCCCCACCCCCGTACAGGGCGAAGCCGACCTCTACGACCCCGGATCCTGGCTCACCGAGACCAAATCGCCCTACGGTCTGCTCCGTCATGCCCTGCCCCCGGTCCACTATGACGGCGCACCCGCGAGCTGGCACCGTGCACCGACCCAGTGGGGCACCGATCTACCGACATGGACCTAGGGCATGAGATCTCCGCTGACCGAGCCACCCTGTTGCGTCCGTGCCGGAAAGCCGCACAGGTTCGGCCATTGACGGCCGGGCGGGTAGGCGTGCATGCGTGGACAGCTCCCACGTCCGCGCGAAAAGGGGGTGCCGCGACCGGTCCGTCGCCGGTCGCAGCCGCCTGCCGTGAACGGTCAGCCGGGCATTACTGCGGGACCGAGCACCGCTGCGTCGCGATCGACGAGGGCGGCTGTTGCCGAGAGAGCGCGGTCAGGCTGCGGCGAAGGAGGCGAGCAGTTCGTTGTACTGCTTGGCGGCGGTGGACAGGTCCTCGTCGGAGAGGCCGAAAGCCGTGCCGTAGAGCTTGACCATCGGCTGGATGTCGAACTGGCACAGCCGCAGGGTCGCGTGCCAGTTGCCGAGGAGCGTCTCGAGGGTGGCCTTGTTGGCGCCTTCGGGGGTGTAGTGCTCGGCCGGGACGCCGGCTGTGACGGCGACGACGGCCTTCTTGCCGGCCAGCTGTGAGGCGGAGCCGTCCATGGTGAAGGCCCAGCCAAGGGTGAAGACCATGTCCTGCCACTGCTTGAACAGAGGGGTGGTGTTGTACCAGAACACCGGGTGCTGGAAGACGATCACATCGTGGTCGGCCAGCAGCGCCTGCTCGGCGTCGGCGTCGATGTGGAAGTCGGGGTAGGTGGCGTAGAGGTCGTGCACGGTGACATGGGCCAGGTCGCGGACGGCGTCCACGAGCGCCGCGTTGGCCTTCGACTGGGACAGGTCGGGGTGGCCTACGACAAGGAGAACCTTGGACACGATGAGAAACCCTTTCAGTGATGAGTGAAATGGGTGGAACGGATGCAGGTTGGTCGGGTGTGACGGGTCAGGAACTTCGCCGGGCGTCACTCCGTCCTTCGCGAAGTCCGGGAGCTCGCGCTGAGCCGGGCGCAGCAGGCGTCGGCGGTCAGCGGTCGATGCTGGCCATGTTGGCCTCGTCGTGGCGCTCGCCCGCGGCCGGTGTGAGGTTGTTCAGGCGGTCGAGCTGCGCGGCGCTGAGTTCGACGCCGTCGGCGGCGGTGTTCTCCTCGACGCGTGAGACCCGGCGGGTTCCGGGGATGGGGGCGATGTCGTCGCCGCGGGTCAGCAGCCAGGCCAGCGCGGTCTGGGCCGGGGTGGCTCCGATCTCGGCGCCGATGGCCCGCACTTCGTCGACGATGCGCAGGTTGCGCTGGAAGTTCTCGCCGGTGAAGCGCGGGTTGGTCTTGCGCCAGTCGTCGTCGGTGAAGTCTTCGACGGTGCGGATCTGCCCGGTCAGCAGGCCGTGTCCGAGCGGCGAGTAGGGCACGAACCCGATGCCCAACTCGCGCAGCAGCGGGAGGATTTCGGCCTCAACGTCGCGGGTCCACAGGGAGTATTCGGTCTGCAGAGCGGCCACCGGATGTACGGCGTGTGCCCGGCGGATCGTTTGGGGCCCGGCTTCGGAGAGTCCGATGTGGCGGACCTTGCCTTCGGCGACCAGCTCGGCCAGCGCGCCGACCGTTTCTTCGATGGGGGTGTTCGGGTCGACGCGGTGCTGGTAGTAGAGGTCGATGTGGTCGGTGCCGAGGCGCATGAGTGAGCCTTCGACCGCGGTCTTCACGTTGGCGGGGCTGCTGTCGATGACGCCGGGGCCGTCGCCGGAATGGGAGACGAGACCGAACTTCGTCGCCACAACGACGTCGTCGCGACGGCCCTTGATGGCCTTGCCGACCAGCTTCTCGCTGTGGAAGGGGCCGTAGATCTCGGCGGTGTCGATGTGGGTGACCCCGAGGTCCAGTGCCCGGTGGATGGTGCGGATCGACTCGGCGTCATCGAGCCCCCCGCCCGTGGTGTAGACACCGGCCATGGTCATGGCTCCCAGGCCGATGCGGGAGACCTCGAGCCCGCCCAGTGATACGTGCTTCATCAGGTAACTCCTTGTGTAGTGGCCGTCCTGCCCGGCCGGTGGGCATGGCCTGTGGGCGCGACGACCGCGTCGCCGGCCGGCGGGCGCTTCGGGGATCTGCTCAGCCGGCATCGACGGCGAGGTTGGTAAATGCACATGACTTCTTCTGACTCCGGCGACCGGGCGCGCAGTGGCCATCCAGGAGGATTCGAGTCGGCCGCTACGCGGCCTCGAAGTGCGCCACGTCAGTGCTCCTGGGCAGCCGGCTCCAGAACGAGGACCGGGATCTCGCGGTCTGTCTTCTTCTGGTACTCCGCGTAGTCCGGGAACGCCTCGACGGATCGAGCCCACCACAGGGCCTTCTCGTCCCCGGTCACCTCGCGTGCCAGCATGTCCTGGCGCACCGGGCCGTCCTGCAGCTCGACCCGGGGGTCGGCCACCAGGTTGTGGTACCAGACCGGGTGGTTGGGGGCTCCTGCCATGGAGGCGACCACGGCGTAGGTGCCGTCGTGCTCCACCCGCATCACGGGGGTCTTGCGGATCTTGCCGCTCTTCGCGCCCAGGGTGGTCAGGATGACGACGGGCAGGTCCCGTAGCCTCTCGTCCTCTTCCCGTGCGACCAGGACACTCAGCGTCGTTCCTTGCGTACCACCGGAACTCTCGTACAGCTCCACCTGGTCACGTACAAATTGCGCCTTGCTCGGCTCGTACTCACCTTTGAGCGGCATGCTGCCTCTCTCCTTGCCGTCGGAATCGCACCTGGCAGCGGTCCTTCGTCTCGGCCGGGGTGCGGGATGTGCTGCTCAGGCGTGGGCGTCGTCGTAGGCGAGGGCGCCGCCCAGCTCGCGGGAGGCCTCGGCCTGGGCGAGGAGTTCCTTCGCCTTGGCCCGGGCGGCCTCGATGGCGTCCGCACCGGCGACGAAGCGCTGCAGGGGCTTGTCCTGGTCGGCGATGGTGAGGAGGGCGCGGGCGAGCTTGGCGGGGTCGCCGGGCTGCTTGCCGTTCATGCTCTTCATGCCCTCGATCCTCGGGGCGGTGCGCGGGGCGTAGTCGTCGACGGACAGTTCGGGCCAGGTGGTGGAGCCGTCCACGAGGAGTTCGGTACGGAAGTAGCCGGGCTCCACGACGGTGGTGTGGATGTTGTACGGCTCGACGTCGTGGCGCAGGGACTCCATCCAGCCCTCTTCCGCGAACTTGGAGGCGGCGTAGGCGGAGGTGAATTCCATGCCGACCAGTCCGGCGGTCGAGGTGATGGTGATGACGTGACCGGCGCGCTGCCGGCGCATGAGGGGCAGGACGGCGCGGGTGACGTTCATCGGGCCGAAGAGGTTGGTCTCGAACTGCCGGCGCATCTGCGCGGGCGAGATCTCCTCGAAGTAGCCGGTGAAGAGGTTCCCGGCGTTGTTGATCAGGACGTCGATGCGGCCGAAGCGGTCGACGGCGGCCTGCGCGGCTGCCTCGGCGTCTTCGAGGCTGGTGACGTCGAGCTTGGTGACCAGCAGGTTGTCCTGCGGTCCGCCCAGGGTCTTCTCGACCTCTTCGGGGCGGCGGCCGGTGGCGACGACCTGGTGGCCGGCGGCCAGGGCCTCGCGGGCGATGTCGGTGCCCAGACCGCGTCCGGCACCGGTGACGAGAATGACCTTGCTCATGGGGGGTTCCTTTCAGGTGCCGTGGTCCGGCACCTGGTGTGTTCGGGGGTGATGCGTGCGGCGCCGACAGCGCCGCAGAGGGACCTCGAGACCGGCGGCGCAGCGCCGCCCTGTCCGGACCCTGCACACCGCCGTGGGCGGTGCACCACCAAGAAAACCCGCTGTCACACGCGTGTGGGAGTCCCTGGTGAGGGGGTCACTCACAGGGACCCCCTACCCGGCGGAAGCGCTCGTAGAGTGGAGCGCATGGCAGGCAGGAACGACCCACAAGGCAGCAACCGCGACATCCGTGATGATTTCCGCGCGGAGATCCGTGAATTCCTCGGCACGCGACGGGCCAGGGTCACCCCTGAGCAGGCCGGACTGCCCGTGTACGGCGGAGAGCGCCGACGGGTCACCGGGCTGCGCCGCGAGGAGGTCGCCCTGCTCGCGGGCATTTCCAGCGAGTACTACACGCGGCTGGAGCGCGGCAACGCCACCGGCGTCTCCGAGAGCGTCATCGAAGGCATCGCGCAAGCACTTCAGCTCGACGAGGCCGAACGAATCCACCTGGTCGACCTTCTGCGCGGCGCAGGCACGACCCGTCCGCCACGCCGCCGACCCGCCCAGCAGCGCGTCCGGCCAACAGTGCAGCGCGTCCTCGACTCGATGGCGGGCACACCCGCGTTCGTCCTCAGCGGACGCGGGGACATTCTGGCCGCCAACCGCCTAGGGCGCGCCCTATTCTCGCCCGTCTACGCCGACCCGGTGCGGCCGCCGAACAACGCCCGGTTCGTCTTTCTCAGCCCGCACGCGACCGAGTTCTTCCGCCACTGGGACGAAGTCGCCAACGACGCCGTCGCCATGCTGCGTGCCGAGGCCGGCCGCGATCTCTACGACCGGCGGCTTTCGGACCTGATCGGGGAGCTGTCCACCCGCAGTGAGGAATTCCGGCGCCGCTGGGCGGCCCACAACGTCCGGATGCACACCACCGGCGTGAAACTCCTTCATCACCCGGTCGTCGGCGACCTCGACCTGCCCTTCGAGACCTTCCCACTCGGAGACGGCCCCAGCCAGTTCCTCCTCACCTACACCGCCGAGCCCGCGTCCCCCTCGCATGACGCCCTGAACCTGCTGGCCAGCTGGGCCGCGACCAACGACGGCATCGAGCGGTCCGCCCCGGACGACGACTCCGAGTCAGCCGACCCGGCCGAGACACCCGACTGAACGACCGCCGAAGGTGGGCAGCCCCAGGTGGGTGACTGGGGGCTTGAGAGCGAAACGGCTCTGCAGAAGGGCCGGTGACCGACCTCCTCGTCCTCGCACCCGACCCGCACACCCTGCGCGTGCTCGCCGAGCTCAACTCCCGGTGCGCGGCGGCGGTCACCAGAAGATCGCGATCGCCTCCAGCGTCACCTCGCGGGTGTCCTCGCGCCAGCCGGTCATCTTGCCGAGGCAACGGGCCGTGAAAGTGCCGGCCGGGATCGAGCGGCGCGCGTTCCCGGGGGCTACGACGCGCATGTACACCGGGGGCTGCTCCTCGCCGTACTCGGCCCGCAGCTCGAATCCCTCCGCCACGTCCGGCACGCGGGTGAAGACGCCTTTGACCGAGACGAATTCGCCGATGCGGCTCAGGGTCACCGCACGGCCGTCGGCCAGGTTGTCGGCGAGGTTCCGGTTAGGGACGACGGTCAGTGTGGTCAGGTCGGCGTGGACGATGGCGTCGGCCCGGTCGAAGGCCCCCATGACCACGCCGATCACGTTGATCGGTTTGTCCTTGCGCACGAACTTGCGGAACGTCTCCTGGCTGACGTCCCGCTTCAGCCGGAAGCGGAACAGCCACGTCAGCACCCGGCTCCAGAAGCCGACACTCGTGTCGACCTTCGTCCGCAGCTCGACGGCCTCCTCCAGCGCGGACCGGTAGTTGCCGAGCTCGTACAGGTCCATCACCGCCTGCTCGTCAAGGTACAGACATATGCTGTACGCCGACTGCCAGCGCCGCATGTGCCTGCGCCGCTCCCGGGCATGGCGCACCAGGATCACCGCGAGCACCACCGCGCCGGCTGCCGTCACCATCCAGACCGTCATCCACGGCCACCAAAGGCTCCACCACAGTGCGTCAGTGACAGCCACGGATCTCCTTGAATGCCTCGGAAAGGGACGAGCCGGCGGCGTCCACTGTCCGTCCGCCCGTCCGCGCCGCCGCGCGCCGCAGTTC
>KL569109.1:0-405 GCA_000715635.1 Streptomyces violaceus
TGGGCCACCTCCTGCCCGCCGCCGCGGCACAACTTCATCACCATGCCGCGGATCCGCAGTGAATCCCCGGCGTTCGACCTGCACCACCCGGAGATCGCTGCTCTCGACCAGCTCGAGAACGTGGGCCACGGCGACAAGGCCCTCGCTGGCGGCAAGGAGGCCGGCAAGTGAAGATCCAGGGCAAGATGTTCATGTGGCTGAGCTTCTTCGTCCTCGTCATGGCGGTCGTCTATGGCGTGTGGTCGAAGGAGCCGGCCGGTACCACGGCCCTCTTCCTGACCTTCGGCCTGTGCATCATGATCGGCTTCTACCTCGGCTTCACGGCCAGGCGGGTCGACGTGGGCGCGCAGGACAACAAGGAGGCGGACGTCGCGGACGACGCCGGCGAGGTCGGGTTCTTCAGCC
>KL569109.1:649-1200 GCA_000715635.1 Streptomyces violaceus
CCATCGGCGGCCCCCTCGCCTTCCTGTCGGTCGCCATCGGCTGGTGGCTGCTGTACTTCTCGCTGCCGATCGTCCTGATCGGCATCTGGGGCTGGGTCTTCGAGTACTACCGCGGTGAGAACCGCACCCAGTAACACGCGCCGAGCGCTTCAGAGGCCCGGACACTCCGCGAGGAGCGTCCGGGCCTCTGCTTTCTGCCGCAATATGTGTCACTCGTACGAGTCTCTCGGCGTGCCGCTGTTGACGGGGCTTCCTAGCGTGAGGTCATGAGCCACACAGCGATATCCCGGCCCCGCACCGTCGTCAGTTGCACGCTGCTGGTGATAGCCTCTGCGCGGGCGTCGCCGCCTGCGGCTCGGACGGCAACCCGCTCTCCCACCGCCCCTACGACGCGGCGGACCAGATCTCCTTCAACGGCCCCTCCGAGGGCCGTAAGAAGGCCGACCCGGACAAGCCCCTGGAAGTGGTCGCCGAGGACTCCGACGGGCGCATCACGGACGTCACGGCCTACGACGCCGCCGGACGCTACCTGGCCTGTCTCTTATACACAT
>KL569109.1:1419-2451 GCA_000715635.1 Streptomyces violaceus
AGCCGCTGGCACAGCACCGCACCGCTCGCCGCCAACGCCGGCTACACGGTCCGGGTGAGCACCGAGGACGAGGACGGGGCGCCCGGCCGCAAGGTCCTCACCTTCGACACCGGCAAGCCCACCACCAAGAAGCGCCTGGACGTCGCCTTCGGCCCCAAGGCGGGCACCTACGGCGTCGGCCAGCCCGTCACCGCCGAGCTGAGCCGGCCCGTCAAGGACAGGGCCCAGCGGGCCGTCGTCGAACGCGCGCTCAAGGTCTCCTCCATGCCCGCGGTGGACGGCGCCTGGCACTGGGTGGACGACAAGAAGCTCCACTACCGCCCGAAGGACTACTGGCCCGCACAGGCCACCGTCCAGGTCCGCAGCAACCTGGAGGGCATCAAGATCGGCGACCGTCTGTGGGGCGGCGGCAAGGCCAAGCCGCTGACGTTCAGCACCGCCGACAAGCTCATAGCCGTCACGGACGCCTCGGCCCACCAGATGACGGTCTACAAGAACGATGAGATCATCCGCCAGATACCGGTCACCACGGGTATGCCCGGCTACGACACCCGCAACGGCGTCAAGGTCGTCCTGGCCAAGGAGGGCACCGTCCGCATGACCAGCGCCAGCATCGGCGCCTCGGACTTCTACGACCTGATCGTCCACCACTCCGTGCGCGTCACCAACAGCGGCGAGTACGTCCACGCCGCCCCCTGGTCGGTCGGCTCCCAGGGCGCGGCCAACGTCAGCCACGGCTGCACCGGCATGAGCACCGAGAACGCCGCGTGGTTCTACGACACCGTACGCGAGGGCGACATCGTCAAGGTCATCAACTCCGGCGGAGACACCATGACCCCCTTCGGCAACGGCTTCGGCGACTGGAACCTCGACTGGACGAAGTGGCGCACGGGCAGCGCCCTCCTCGGCGGCACCCCGGACGGCCCGGCAGCGGCCGACAGGGCCCGACTGCGCCCACAGAGCGTCTGAACGCCCTCAGGGCATCGCCTCAGGGGCGCGGGGAACTGCGCGAACAACCCCCACGGCCCGCAG
>KL569109.1:2678-7622 GCA_000715635.1 Streptomyces violaceus
CGGCCCGCAGCCGCCACACAACCCTCAGGTCCCGAGCTCCTAGGCGTTCAAAGCCTTCTTCTCCCGCAGCAAAGAAGCCAGGGCGGCCGCGAACTCCACCGGCTCCACCGGCAGGGTCACCGCACTCTCGGCCCGACTCCAGGTCGCGAGCCACGCGTCCTGCGGCCGCCCGATCAGCAGCAACACCGGCGGGCAGTCGAACACCTCGTCCTTGATCTGCCGGCAGAGCCCCATGCCCCCCATCGGCACGGCCTCACCGTCCAGCACACAGACATCGATCCCACCCCGGTCCAGCTCCTTGAGCACCGCGGCCGGAGTCGCACACTCCAGGAACTCGACCACAGGGACGTCCGGCGCCGGCCGCCGTCCCGTGGCGAGCCGCACCTGCTCGCGGGTGTTGGAGTCGTCGCTGTAGACCAGCACCGTGGCGGTCGGCTGCATTGTTCCTCCGTGACGTCAGCGTCGTAAGGACAGGCCCGATGGGCGGGATGCTACTCCCTTGAACACCACGTCAACACCGGTACGACAGGCAGAGACACTCCGAACGGCACCCCCCGGAGTGAGGGCGGGATAAGCGACCGACATAATGTCGGTCGTGGCGACAGCAACGACAGCAGAAACCGGGCACGCGCACCCGTCGGTCAACCGGCCGAACCTCACCAGCGTCGGAACCATCATCTGGTTGAGTTCCGAGCTGATGTTCTTCGCGGCCCTCTTCGCGATGTACTTCACCCTGCGATCGGTGACGGGTCCCGATCACTGGAAGGAGATGGCTGCCCATCTCAACTTCCCGTTCTCGGCGACGAACACCACCATCCTGGTGCTCTCCTCGCTCACCTGCCAGCTCGGCGTCTTCGCCGCCGAGCGCGGTGATGTGAAGAAGCTCCGGATGTGGTTCATCGTCACCTTCGTGATGGGTGCGATCTTCATCGGCGGTCAGGTCTTCGAGTACACGGAGCTGGTCAAGGACGCGGGCCTGTCCCTGTCCTCCGACCCGTACGGCTCGGTGTTCTACCTGACCACCGGCTTCCACGGCCTGCACGTGACGGGCGGTCTCATCGCCTTCCTGCTGGTCCTCGGCCGGACCTACGCCGCCAGCAGGTTCACCCATGAGCAGGCGACCGCCGCGATCGTCGTGTCCTATTACTGGCACTTCGTCGATGTCGTCTGGATCGGCCTCTTCGCCACGATCTACATGATCAAGTAGCAGGGCCCGCATCCACGCGTGCTCGACGAAGCGCGCATCCCAGAAGCATCGACGCAGAAGATCCTGACACCGGGGTAATCCGTGAAAAAGCTCTCCGCACGACGACGCCACCCGCTGGCGGCGCTCGTCGTCCTACTCCTCGCGCTGGCATGCACCGGGGGGCTGTATGCCGTGTTCGCACCGACGAGCCCGGCGAAGGCCGACGAAACCGCCCAGTCCCTCACCATCGAGGAGGGCAAGAAGCTCTACTCGGTCGGTTGCGCCAGTTGCCACGGCACCGGCGGTCAGGGCACCTCCGACGGGCCGAGCCTGGTGGGTGTGGGCGCCGCGGCCGTCGACTTCCAGGTGGGCACGGGCCGCATGCCGGCCGCCACCTCGCAGGGCCCGCAGGTCCCGGCGAAGAAGAACATCTACTCGCAGGCCGAGATCGACCAGCTCGCGGCGTACATCGCCTCGCTGGGCGCCGGTCCGTCCGTCCCGACGGAGGAGCAGTACGGCCCCGAGGGCGCCGACATCGCCGAGGGCGGTGAGCTGTTCCGCACCAACTGCGCGCAGTGCCACAACTTCACCGGCAAGGGCGGCGCGCTGACGCACGGCAAGTACGCGCCGACCCTCGAGGGCGTCTCCGCGAAGCACCTCTACGAGGCCATGCAGACCGGCCCGCAGAACATGCCGTCCTTCCCCGACACCACGCTGTCGGAGGAGAACAAGAAGGACATCATCGCTTACCTCGACGCGGTCAACAGCGACAAGACCGAGAGCCCCGGCGGCCTCGAGCTCGGCGGCCTCGGGCCGGTCAGCGAGGGCCTGTTCGGCTGGATCTTCGGTCTCGGCGGACTGATCGCCGTCGCCGTGTGGGTCGCCGCCCGGACCGCAAAGGCCAAGAAGTCATGAGTAGCCAAGACATTCCAGAAGAGAACCTGCCCGCCGAGCACGCGGGACGTGACGAGCACGGGCACGACGCGGTGAGCGTCCCGGACGACAAGCACCCGTTCGCCGACCCGGGCCTGCCTCCCCACGAGCACCGGGTCCAGGACGTCGACGAGCGGGCCGCCAAGCGGTCCGAGCGTTCGGTCGCCCTGCTGTTCACGGTGTCGATGCTGGCCACCGTCGCCTTCATCGCCGCGTTCGTGGCGATCCCGGTCGACAAGTCGGTCTTCATCTTCCCGCTGGGTCACATCAGCGCGCTGAACTTCGCGCTGGGCATGACGCTCGGCATCGCGCTGTTCTGCATCGGCGCGGGCGCCGTCCACTGGGCGCGCACCCTGATGTCCGACGTGGAGGTCGCCGACGAGCGGCACGCGATCGCGGCGACGCCCGAGGTCCGCGAGAAGGTCTTCGCGGACTTCAAGCAGGGCGCCAAGGAGTCCGCGCTCGGCCGCCGCAAGCTGATCCGCAACACCATGCTCGGCGCGCTCACGCTGGTGCCGCTCTCCGGCGTCGTGCTGCTGCGCGACCTCGGACCGCTGCCCGGCACCAAGCTCCGCCACACGCTGTGGTCCAAGGGCAAGCTGCTCGTCAACATGAACACGAACGAGCCGCTGCGTCCGTCCGACGTCGCGGTCGGCTCGCTGACCTTCGCCAAGCCCGAGGGCCTGGAGGAGCACGACCACGAGTTCCAGAACGAGATCGCCAAGGCCGCCCTGATGATCGTCCGGATCCAGCCGGAGAACATCAAGGACAAGCGCGAGCTCGAGTGGTCGCACGAGGGCATCGTCGCGTACTCGAAGATCTGCACCCACGTCGGTTGCCCGATCTCCCTGTACGAGCAGCAGACGCACCACGTGCTCTGCCCCTGCCACCAGTCCACCTTCGACCTCTCCGACGGTGCCCGAGTGATCTTCGGTCCCGCTGGTCACGCCCTGCCGCAGCTCCGCATCGGCGTGAACGACGAGGGCTACCTCGAGGCGCTCGGCGACTTCGAAGAGCCCGTCGGCCCTGCTTTCTGGGAGCGCGGATGAGCACTGCACAAGAACGCCGCAAGGCGCCCGCGGGTGAGCGGGTCGCCGACTGGGCCGACGGCCGCCTCGGGATCTACTCCCTGGCCAAGGCCAACATGCGCAAGATCTTCCCGGACCACTGGTCCTTCATGCTGGGTGAGATCTGCCTCTACAGCTTCATCATCATCATCCTCACGGGTGTGTATCTGACGCTGTTCTTCCACCCGTCGATGAACGAGGTGGAGTACCACGGCAGTTACGTCCCGCTCCAGGGGCAGCTGATGTCGGAGGCGTTCGCCTCCACCCTGGACATCAGCTTCGACGTCCGCGGCGGTCTGCTGATCCGGCAGATCCACCACTGGGCGGCGATCATCTTCCTCGCCGGCATGTTCGTGCACATGATGCGCGTCTTCTTCACCGGCGCGTTCCGCAAGCCGCGTGAGATCAACTGGATGTTCGGCTTCCTGCTGTTCGTCCTGGGCATGTTCACCGGTTTCACCGGCTACTCGCTCCCGGACGACCTGCTCTCCGGCACCGGTGTCCGCTTCACGCAGGGCGCGATCCTGTCCGTGCCGATCGTGGGCACGTACATCTCGATGTTCCTGTTCGGCGGGGAGTTCCCGGGCACCGACTTCGTCGCCCGGTTCTACTCGATCCACATCCTGCTGCTGCCGGGCATCATGCTCGGGCTCGTGGTCGGCCACCTGATCCTGGTCTTCTACCACAAGCACACCCAGTTCGCGGGTCCCGGACGGACCAACAAGAACGTCGTCGGCATGCCGCTGCTGCCGGTCTACATGGCCAAGGCCGGAGGCTTCTTCTTCCTGGTCTTCGGTGTCATCTCGGCCCTCGCCGGCATCGCGACGATCAACCCGATCTGGGTCCTGGGCCCCTACCGTCCCGACCAGGTGTCGACCGGCGCCCAGCCCGACTGGTACATGGGCTTCGCCGAGGGGCTGATCCGTGCGATGCCGGGCTGGGAGGTCAACTTCTGGGGTCACACGCTCGTCCTGGGCGTGTTCATCCCGCTGGTGCTCTTCGGTGTCTTCCTCGGGATCATCGCCCTCTACCCGTTCATCGAGTCGTGGGTCACCGGGGACAAGCGCGAGCACCACATCCTGGACCGGCCGCGCAACGCCCCGACCCGTACCGGTGTCGGTGTCGCGTGGGTCACCGGCTACATCATCATGCTGATCGGCGGTGGCAACGACATCGTCGCCACGCACTTCCATCTGTCGATCAACACGGTCACCTGGTTCGTCCGGATCGGCTTCTTCCTCGGACCGGTCGTCGCGTTCATCGTCACCAAGCGCATCTGCCTCGGCCTGCAGCGCCGGGACAAGGAGAAGGTGCTGCACGGCCGCGAGTCGGGCATCATCAAGCGCCTGCCGCATGGTGAGTTCATCGAGGTGCACGAGCCGCTCAGCCAGGAGCAGATGTACACGCTCACCGCGCACGAGCAGTACCAGCCGGCCGAGATCGGCCCGACGGTCGACGAGAACGGTGTCGAGCGCAAGGTGAAGGGCTCCGAGAAGCTGCGCGCCAAGCTCAGCGAGTCCTACTACGGCGAGGGGGCCCAGATCCCCAAGCCCACCGCCGAGGAGTACCGGGAGATCACGAGCGGCCACGGCCACCACTGATCGCTGCTTCGCCACGCCACAGAAGGGCCTCGTCCGGTGTTCGGACGGGGCCCTTCGTGGTGCCCGGGGCTGGATAGGGTGGGACCACTGCTTTTACGCGACGTACGACGACCCAGGAGCGGCTGATGAGCGCTGTGACCCCCGCTGGAGGCGACAC
>KL569109.1:7825-12462 GCA_000715635.1 Streptomyces violaceus
CCCGCCCTGCTGAACGGCCTGCTGGACGGCAGGCACCTGAGCGCGGACGACACCGCCTGGGCGATGGACCTGATCATGCGCGGCGAGGCGACCGAGGCGCAGATCGCGGGCTTCGTGGTGGCCCTGCGGGCCAAGGGCGAGACCGTCGAGGAGATCAACGGCCTCGTCCGGACGATGTACGAGCACGCGAACGTGATCGAGGTGCCCGGGGCGACGGTCGACATCGTCGGCACGGGCGGTGACGGCGCCAAGACGGTCAACATCTCCACGATGTCCTCGATCGTCGTGGCCGGCACGGGCGCGAAGGTCGTCAAGCACGGCAACCGGGCCGCGTCCTCGGCGTCCGGGGCCTCCGACGTGCTGGAGAAGCTCGGGGTCAATCTGGAGCTGCCGCTGCACCGGGTCGCGGAGGTCGCCGAGGAGGCCGGGATCACCTTCTGCTTCGCGGTGAAGTTCCACCCGGCCCTGCGCCACGCGGGCGCCGCTCGCGGCCAGCTGGGCATCCGTACGGTGTTCAACGCGCTCGGCCCGCTGACCAACCCGGCCCGGGTGCGGTCCCAGGCCGTCGGCGTGGCGGACCCGCGCATGGCGCCGATCGTCGCGGGCGTCTTCGCCGAGCGCGGCAACTCCTCCCTGGTCTTCCGGGGCGACGACGGCCTGGACGAACTGACCACCACGGCCACGTCCCGGGTGTGGATCGTCCGGGACGGCACGGTGACCGAGGAGCCCTTCGACCCGCGTGACGTGGGCCTCGAACTGGTCCCCGTGGAGGCCCTGCGCGGTGCGGACGCCTCCTACAACGCCGAGGTCGCCCGCCGCCTGCTGGAGGGCGAGACCGGGCCGGTCCGCGACGCGGTCCTGCTCAACTCGGCGGCCGCGCTGGTGGCGCTGGAGCCCACGGCGGCACCCCTGGCCGACCAGGTCCGTGCCGGGATGGCGAAGGCGGCGGAGTCGATCGACTCGGGGGCGGCGAAGCGGACCCTGGAGCGCTGGGTGGCCGCGAGCAACACCTAGCGGATCCCGTACGGCGTCCCGCGATCCGGACTCGGGTTGCGGGACGCCGATCTCTTCGCGTACTTTCCTGATCAGGTCATGAGTGACAGTCATGAGGCCCCGGCCGACTGTCCGGCAACCCTCCGTCCGTGGCGGGGTGCCCCGGGTGAAGACCGGGCCGTAGGCAGCGAGGTCTGTGGCAAGCGCGTGACGAGGAGTTTCTCGTGAACCAGCGAATGCGATAGGGCCGCAGAGCCCCGCCTCCGCACCCCCTTCTTCCTTCACCCCCGCTTGTAGCCGTACGTGCTCGCGGGCGGATTCCACCTGCCTTCACGGGAGTTCACCCATGTCCGTCTCCACCGCTGTCGCCGACCAGTCCGTTTGTGCCTCGCTGCCCGTTCTCGGCCGGGATGTCACCGTGCCGCTCGTGACCGGGGGCGAGGTCACCTACGCCGCGCTCGACTACGCCGCCAGCGCCCCGGCGCTCCAGCGCGTCTGGGACGACGTCGCCGCCTACGCGCCGTACTACGGCAGCGTCCACCGCGGTGCCGGGTACCTGTCCCAGCTGTCGACCGACCTCTTCGAGAACGCACGCAGGACTGTCGCGGAGTTCCTCGGCTGCCGGGACGGTGACCAGGTGGTGTTCACGCGGTCCACCACCGACTCCTTGAACCTCCTCGCCGCCGCGCTCCCGGCCGACTGCCAGGTCTTCGTCTTCGAGACCGAGCACCACGCCTCCCTGCTGCCGTGGCGGAACGCGCGCGTCACCTACCTCGACGCCCCGAGCAGCCCGCGGCAGGCCGTCGAGACCCTGGAGCGCGCCCTCGCCGACCGGACTGTGCCGATTGAGGGGGGCTACGGGCCGGCCCTCGTCTGCGTCACCGGCGCCTCGAACGTCACCGGCGAGCTGTGGCCCGTACGGGAGCTCGCGGCGGCCGCGCACGCCCACGGCGCCCGGATCGTGCTGGACGCCGCCCAGTTGGCCCCGCACCACCCGGTGTCCGTCGCGGACCTCGACGTCGACTGGGTCGCCTTCTCCGGGCACAAGCTGTACGCGCCGTTCGGCTCCGGGGTCCTGGCCGGGCGCGCCGACTGGCTGCGTGAGGCGGACCCCTACCTCGCGGGCGGCGGTGCCTCGCGGAAGGTGGCGCGGCGTGCGGACGGCGGCGTCGACGTGGAGTGGCACGAGAGTGCCGCCCGTCACGAGGCCGGCTCCCCGAACGTCATCGGCGCCTACTCCATCGCCTCCGCCTGCACGGCGCTCACCGAGGCCGGGTTCGACAATCTGGTCGCGCGCGAGCAGTACCTGATCGAGAAGGTGCGTACGGGCCTCGCCGAGGTGCCCGAGGTCCGGATCCTCTCCCTCTTCGGTGACGACGCCCCGCGCGTCGGCGTCATCTCCTTCGTCGTCGAGGGCTGGAACAGCTCCCACTTCGCCGCCGCCCTCTCCGCCGAGTACGGCATCGGGGTGCGGGACGGGCTGTTCTGCGCCCACCCCCTCCTCCGGACACTGCTGGGCAGCGACCCGCAGACCCAGGGCGAGTGCGGCGCACCGGAGGCTGCCCCCGGCGAGAAGTCCCTCAACGCCATCCGGGTGAGCTTCGGCGCCGGCACGCCCGACGAGCACGTCGAGCGGTTCGTCGACGCCGTGCGGGAGCTGGTCCAGGACGGCGCGCGGTGGAACTACCGCACGGAGGACGGCCGTTGCGTCCCGGACACCTCCGCGTGAGCCGGTAGCCGGGCACCCAGCAGGATCATTCCCAGGGCGCGTTCGGTCGCGTCCGTGAGGAGTTCGGAGGCCCGCACCAGGGCCTCCGCCAGGGCCATCGGCGCCGGCAGGATGCCGCTGAACGCGTCCACGCCCGGCACCTCGTGCGCGCCCTCGCCGAGCGTGCCCGCCAAGGCCAGGACCGGACGGCCGTAGAGCTTGGCGCGGCGGGCCACCTCGGCCGGGACCTTGCCGCGCGGTGTCTGGTGGTCCAGGGCTCCCTCGGCGGTGACGACCAGGTCGGCGCGGGCGAGGCGGGCGTCCAGGTCGAGATGGTCCAGCAGCACGTCGAAGCGGGGGAGGAGACGGGCGCCGAGGGCGGCGAGGCCGGCTCCCAGACCGCCGGAGGCTCCGGTTCCGGGACCGGAGCGGAGGTCGGTGTCCGGGACGGCGACATCGCGGGTGAGGACGAAGGCCCAGTTCTCCAGGCCGGCCGACAGCTCCTCGACCTGGACGGGCGTCGCGCCCTTCTGCGGGCCGAAGACCCGGGCGACGCCCCGTTCGCCGCACAGCACGTTGTAGGGGTTGCAGGCGACGAGGAGCTCCACGTCGGCGAGGCGGGTGTCCAGGCCGGTCGGGTCGATGCGGTGCAGGCGCGTCAGCTCCCGGCCGCCGGCGGGGAGTTCCTCGCCCTGCTCGTCCAGGAGCCGTGCCCCGAGCGCCTGGAGCGCGCCCGCGCCGCCGTCCGAGGTGCCCGAGTCGCCGCAGCCGACGAGGATCCGCCTCACGCCCCGGTCGAGCGCGGAGCGGATCAGCTCGCCGACGCCGTACGTGGTGGTGGCGCCCGGGTCGCGCAGGTCGCGCGGGACGAGGGAGAGGCCCGCGACCGCCGCCATCTCCACCACCGCCGTGTCCCCGGAGCCCAGCAGGGCGAAGTGGGCGCCGATGGTCTCCCCGATCGGGCCGGTGGCGGGCACGGTGACGAGCCGGCCCCCGGTCGCGGCGGCCAGAGCGACGGCCGTGCCCTCGCCGCCGTCCACCAGCGGAACCAGGTCGATCTCGGTGTCGGGCAGGACACGGCGGACACCCGCGGCGATGGCGTCGGCCGCCGCCTCCGCGGACAGGGACTCCTTGAAACCGCTGGGGGCTACGACGACACGGGTCAGCATGAGGGCTCCTTAACGGGTGACGGACACGCCGAGCAGCGGCCACACCGCGACGGCGAAGAGCAGGACCAGCGCGGCGGTCAGCGGGGCCAGGAAAGCGGACAGCCGCAGCAGGTCGCGCGGGGTGTAGGTGGGCGTGCCGGGGATCTGCGCGAAGAGCGTGACCGGCTTGGCCGAGGCGGGCAGGGTGTGGCAGAAGCCCGCGGCGGCGGTGGAGGCGAGTGCGGCGGCGACCGGGTTGACCCCGACGCCGAGGGCGGCGGCCACGACCAGCGGGACCAGGACCGACGAACGGGCCGAGCGGGACTGCAGGACCAGGTGGGCCGCCGTACTGACGGTGATCACGATCACCAGGAAACCCACCGGCGATTCGCCCGTCGGCAGCCCGGACACCAGCCACTTCGCCGCTCCCGAGTCGGCGAGCGCGACGCCCATCGCCATCGTCGCCGCCATGAACAGCAGCAGCGACCAGGGGACGGTCTTCAGCGCGTCCTTCAAACGTACGGTGCCCAGGGCGGGCGAGGAGGCGATGACGGCGCCGATCAGCGCGACCAGCGCGGGCGGCACCCGGTGCAGCGGCTCACTGCACCACAACAGCACCACCGTGGCGAGGAGCAGGGCGCAGCGCTTCTCGGCCTGGCTCCAGGGGCCGGTCACCGGCTGCTCGCTGTGCTCCTGGATCTGCTCCGGGGTGATGCTGACGGGGCCGCGGCGGTCCGCCCGCCGGGTCGTCGTCAGCATCACCAGCTCCGCGGCCAGATGGGACGAGG
>KL569109.1:12678-14396 GCA_000715635.1 Streptomyces violaceus
GGCCCAGCAGCAGCCACTCCGTGAAGCCGATGTGCTGCCCGGTCGTCTCCCACAGCACCGACACGGTGATCAGATGTGCGCCCGCGCCGATCAGGGTCGCCACCGCCGAGAGAAGAATCACGGTCGGAAACAGCAACGCCAGCATCACGACCAGCCGCTTCCGGTCGGCGAGGACCTTGGCGAGGGCGAGGAACACCGGCAGCGCGAGCGCGGCCCGGCCCGAGGTGGCGGGCACCGCGAACGCCGTGACGACCAGGGCGGCCGTCGTCAGGTGCACGAGCTGCCGTACGGTCCGTGCCCCGCTGACCAGGAACACCGCCGCCCGGCCCGCGAGCCCGGTCCGGCTCACCGCGGCCGCCAGCACGAACGCGCAGATCAACAGCCACACCGTGGCATCGCCGAGCGTGCCGAACAGGGTGTCGCTGCTGATCACCCCGGTCACCGTGAGCGCGAGTCCGGCGCCCAGAGCGATGTAGGTGTCGTCGATCGCCGTCCCGATCCAGGCACAGGTCGCGAACACGAACACGGCGAGCGTGAAACGCGCGTCCGCACCGAGCCCGGAGAAGTTGCCGGGAACAGCGAGCAGCGCACACAGGGACAGGGCCCCGCACAGGGCGGTGGCGGAGCGCAGATGCAGGGTCACGCCATCGACGATCGGCGAGAGCGGTGAGCCCTCCATGAGCCTTACATGAAGGAGTTTTCACACGCCCCAGGGGCGCGGGGAACTGCGCGACCCGCCACAGACGGCCCGCACCCGGCCACGCCGAACACGTGGCACTACGGCAACCGATACCCCATCCCCCGCACCGTCTCCACCCGCTCCGCCCCCAGCTTCTTCCGCAGCGTCCGCACATACACATCCACGATGTTGGACCCCGGATCGAAGTCGTACCCCCACACATGCGACAGGATCTGCTCCCGCGACAGCACCTGCCCGGGATGCCGCAGGAACAGCTCCAGCAGCACGAACTCACGCGCCGTCAGATCGACCGTCCGCTCCCCGGAACGGGCCCGGCGCGTGCGCAGGTCCAGGCTCAGGGAGCCCGACCTGAGCACCGTCACCTCCGGCGCCCGCGCCGCCGTACGGAGCCTCAGCCGTACCCGGGCGAGCAGTTCCTCGAAGCGGAACGGCTTGGTCATCCAGTCGTCGGCACCGCCCTCCAGGCCGGCCACCGTGTCCCGTACGGAGTCCCGCGCGGTCAGCACGATCACCGGCACCGACACCCGCGCCTCGCGCAGCTCCCGCAGGATGGTGAAGCCGTCCCGGCCGGGCAGCCCGATGTCCAGGACGACGAGGTCGAAGCCGCCGGTCAGGGCGTACTCGTATCCCGCGTCGCCGTCGGTGACGACGGTCGTGGTGAAGCCGTTGGAGCGCAGGCCCTTCTCCACGAAGGAGGCGATGCGCTCCTCGTCCTCGACGATGAGGATGCGGTTCACGTGGGGTCCCCTTCCGGTGCCCGGGGTGCGTGCAGAACGAGGGCGAAGCCGGCGCCGCCACCGGGCGTTTCGTAGAGCCGTACCCGGCCCCGGTGGCCCTCGGCGATCGCCTTGACGATGGACAGCCCGAGGCCGGCGCCGGAGCCCCGGGCGCCGCGGCGGGACGTGCCGCGCCGGAAGCGTTCGAAGATCACCTCGGTGTCCTGGGGCTGCACGCCGGGCCCGGAGTCGGCGACGTACAGCTCCAGGTCCGGGCCGTCGGTGCGGGAGCCGATGCGGAT
>KL569109.1:14574-21583 GCA_000715635.1 Streptomyces violaceus
GAGATGTGTATAAGAGACAGGTCGTGGTGTGCTGCACGGCGTTCTGCGCGAGCTGCACCATGGCCTGGGTGATCCGCTGCGGATCCAGCTCGGCCTCCAGATCGGCGACTCCGGTGAGCTGCCAGTCGCGGTCGCCCAGGGTGCGGGCCTTGACGTAGACGTCGGCGGTGAGTTCGGCGACCTGGACCGGCTCGGGGGTGACGAAGTCGGGGCGTTCGGCCTTGGCGAGCAGCAGCAGGTCCTCGACGATGCGGCTCATCCGGTCCAGCTCATCGGTGACCAGCCGGACCGTCTCCTCGCGTTCGGCCGGGTCGTCGCCCATGAGTTCCAGATGGCCGCGCACGATGGTGATGGGGGTACGCAGTTCGTGCCCCGCGTCGTCGACGAACTCGCGCTGGGCGGCGAAGGCCCGCTCCAGCCGGTCGAGCATGCCGTTGAACGTCTCGGCGAGGGCGGCTATGTCGTCGTTGCCGTGCACCGGGATCCGGCGGGTGAGGCCCTGCTCGGTGAGCTGCGCCGCCGCGGTGCGCACCACCCGCACCGGTTTGAGGATCCGCCCGGCGACCTCCCAGGCGATGCCGACGGTCAGCAGCAGGGCGACCCCGGAGATGACGAGCAGCGTGCGGAACATGTCGTTCACGCGCGCCTGCTCGCGTTCCGGGTGGAAGGCGACGACGAACGCGGCGTCCGGCGCCCGGCCCTGCCGGGACACGGTGACCTTCGCCCAGCGGATCTCGCCCTCCGGTCGCTGGAGCACTCCGGAGGACTCGGGCGAGTCGAAGACGGCGCGCTTGGCGCCGGGATCCCGGTGCAGGGGCAGGTCGACGGGCAGGTCGTGCCGCTGGCGGATCTGCCGGGGGCCGCTCCCCGCCCGGCCGACCAGGCCGATCAGCTCCTCGTCCGCGTCGGGGTACTGCCGTTCCAGGAACACCGTCAGCAGCCGGTTCGCGTCGGTGAACGGGCGGCCCGTCTGCGGATCCCCGCCCCGTTCCTCGAAGTTGGCGAACTCGCCGGTCTCCTGGGTGAGCAGGCGGTTGATCCGGTTGTCGACGTCCCGCAGCAGGAACGAGCGGGTGGTCATGGCCACCGAGGCGAGCGCGACCGCCATCACGAGCAGCAGCCAGAGCAGGATGCGGACCCGGGCGGAGACGCGCCGCCGGCCGGGGTCAGTTGTCGGAGCCGGGTCCGTCGTCGCCCGGTCCGTCGTCTCCGTTGCCCTGCCCGCGGTCGTCGTCATCATCGTCACTCGCTGAGCTGTCGGTCACCGGAGGCCGCGAGACGACCTCGTCGTCCGGCGTGGGCTTCGGGCTGGGGTCGAGCGTGGAGGCGGGGGTAGGTGTGCTGCTGTCCAGCTCCACCCGCTGGGACGGGACCTTGGGCGACTGAGGGCTGTCCGCGAGGGCGTAACTGGTCGCGGCGATGCCCAGCGGGATCAGCACGACCGCGGAGAGGGCGGCCATACGACGGGAGAATGCCATGGGCCTGATCCTGCGGACGGAACCCGGGGCGAATGATGAACCCCGGATGAAGAACTCTTCATCCGGAGCCCGGAAGGCTGGACAGGACCTAGTTGTCCAGCCCGATCGAGAACGCCGCCTCCAGGTCGTGCTGCGAGTAGGTACGGAACGCCACGTGCGTGTCCGTGCCCTCCACGCCGGGGATCTTGCTGATCCGGCCGGGGATGACCTCGGCGAGGTCCTCGTGCTGCTTCACCCGGACCATCGCGATGAGGTCGTAGGTGCCCGTGACGGAGAAGACCTCGCTGACGCTGTCCAGCGCCGCGATCGACTCCGCGATCTCGGGGATCCGGTCCACGCTGGTCTTGATGAGGACGATCGCGGTGATCACGGCTGGTTCTCTCCCTCGGGGGCCGGAGCAGGGGCGGTCTTCACTCTAGTGGGGCCGGTGGGACGGCCGTAGCGGACCGAGGCGTAGCAGAAGCCCAGACCGAAGCCGACCAGGTGGGCGAGGTAGGCCACCCCGGGCCCGTCCGGGGCCCGCCCCGCCGCCAGCCACTGCAGCGCCGCCCAGAACGGCAGCACGACCCAGGCCGGGAAGCGCACCGGCAGGAAGAAGAGGAACGGCAGGAGACTGGTCACCCGGGCACGGGGGAACAGGTACAGGAACGCGCCGAGGACCGCCGAGATCGCCCCGGAGGCACCGACCAGGGGCTGCTCGGAGTCCGCGTTGGCGACGGCGTACCCGAGCAGGGCCAGGTAGCCGCAGCCGACGTAGAACAGGGTGAACTGCACCCGCCCCATCCGTTCCTCGGTCATCGTCCCGAAGACGTAGAGGAAGAGCATGTTGCCGAGCAGGTGCACCCAGGTGCCGTGGACGAAGAGCGCCGTCGCCGGGGTGAGAGCCGACCCGGGGGATGGCTCGAACAGTTCTGCGGGGATCACGCCCCAATGCCGGAAGTAGGCCCGCTGTGCGGCGAGCAGAGCGTCACCCGAGCCGTACGCCGGGCCGATGCCCGAGGCGGGCCCGGCCAGGAAGACCGTGCAGCACAGGGCGATCAGTGAGTACGTCACCGGCGCCGACGCCCCCCTGATCGATCCGCTCGCCCGGCCGATCGACGCGCTCCACTTGCTGATCATGGATACAGAGCATGACGTAACCGGACGCAACCGCCCAGACCGCCTCGCCGCCATGGACAGGCAGGCGACGAGGACCCAGCAGGCCGTAGGGTTACGAGCCACACGCACCGGGGAAGCCCGTGGCGTCACGGACACTAGAAGGAAAGAGAACAGGCCACGATGACGGTTCCCCTGCCGACCGCTGAGACGCGGTGGCGCTGCACCCTCTGCGGCAACCTCACGCGCTTCGACGTGACCCGCTCGTCGAAGGTCGTCGAGTACGTCCACCTCGACCTGGCCGGAGAGGCGAAGGTCGAGGAGCGCGAGGTGCTCAGTGAGACCATCGAGTCGGTGCGCTGCCGCTGGTGCAACGCGGTGGACCAGGTGGAACTCGTGGACAGGCCGGGCGCCGGCTCCTGAGGGGAGCAGGGCCCCCGCACAGGCATTGGGGTGTGACGGATGGTGGAGACCACAGGCGGGGGGCCGGGCGACGGCGCCGCCGAGGTGCTCGACCGTCCGCTGCCCGACGGCGTGCGCCGCAGGGTCGTGCAGATCGTCTCCGACGGCTTCGGATCGCTGACGGTCGGCGAGCTGCCCGCACAGCTCAGGCAGTACGCCCGGTTCGCCCCGAACCGCAGAGCCAAGTTCGCCGGCAACGCCATGGCCTCCGCGCTGGAGACCGACCCGCTGTTCCGGCAGCGCATCGGGGAGAAGCTCAGAGAGGCCCAGCCGGAACTCGCCGGCGCCCTCGACTCAGGCTCCCCGCCCCCGGCCGCGGACCCGCTCGACGTGGCGGCCGCGGCCTACGTTCTGCGGCCCACGGACTGGGTGAAGCTGGTGACCGCCGCCGGCGAGGAGGCCCAGCGGGCCGACGCCGAGCGCGCCGACGAGGAGAGCCGGGCCGAGCTGGAGCGGCTGCGCGCCGAGCTGGCCCGGGCCCGTGACCACACCAGGGCCGAGACCGAGCGCCTGCGCACGGAGCTGGAATCGGCCAAGAGGCAATCCGAGTCGCTGCACCGCAAGCTCCGCGCCGCCCTCAGCGACGTCAAGCGCGGCGAGGCCGCCCTGCGCAAGGCGCACGGCGAGATCGAGGCCGTCCGCACCGAGGCGCACACCCAGGTGTCCGCCGCCGAGAGCGAGGCCCGGCGGCTCAAGGCCAGGCTGGGGGAGACCGAGGCGGCCCTGGAGGCCACACGCCGGGCGGCCCGCGAAGGCCGCAGCGTCGAGGACATGCGGGTCCGGCTGCTGCTGGACACCCTGCTGGACGCCACCCAGGGGCTCCGGCGCGAACTGGCCCTGCCGCCGGTGTCGGTACGGCCCGCCGAGACCGTGGACGCCGTCGAGCCGGGCCGGATGTCCCCGAAGGACATCGCCGCCCGCGCGCTCTCCGAGAACGACCCACAGGTCCTCGACCAGCTGCTGGCGCTGCCGCAGGCCCATCTGGTCGTCGACGGCTACAACGTCACCAAGACCGGCTATCCGCAGATGCCGCTGGAGAAGCAGCGCCTCAGGCTGCTGGGGCAGCTCTCGCAACTGGCGGCGCAGAGCGGCGCCGAGGTGACGTGCGTCTTCGACGGGGCCGAACTGGCCGCGCCGGTCCTGCTGGCGCCGCCGCGCGGGGTACGGGTGCTGTTCTCGAAGCCGGGCGTCACCGCCGACGAGCTCATCCGTCAACTCGTGCGCGCCGAACCACCCGGAAGGCCGGTCATCGTGGCCTCCACCGACCGGGAGGTCGCCGACGGGGTGGCCCGGGCCGGCGCCCGCCCGGTGGCCTCGGCGATGCTCCTGAAGCGTCTTTCGCGGGGCTAGGCGTCCGTACGGGCGATGCGTAACGTCCGGGCGTGATGCCCGAATTGGTGAGGCCTGTGTGACACGTTGAGTCAAGTGAGTCTCACCGCCTGTGAGTCCAGGGGAAAAGTTGGCTCACTGTGACGCGATTTTTCATCTGAGGATTTGAACTGATCACAGGAAGGTCACTAGGGTCAGGCTCCGAAACCTCCGCTCGGGTGATCACTCATCGGGAGAGACGGCGGAGGGGGCAGAAGGAGCTTTCACCCGTGGCGTCCCACCGTCGTCCGAAGCAGCCGAGCCGCGCACGTGTGACCGTGCTGACCACCGCCGCCGCCGCTGCCGTCGCCTTCAGCTCGCAGGCCGCCAACGCGGCCCCCAGCGAGAAGCCGAGCAAGGACGAGGTCAAGGCGAAGGTCGACAAGCTCTACGAAGAGGCGGAGCAGGCCACCGAGAAGTACAACGGGGCCAAGGAGAAGCAGGAGAAGCTCCAGAAGGAGATCTCCACCATCCAGGACAACGTCGCCCGCGGCCAGGAGGAGCTCAACGAGCTGCGCGACAGCCTGGGCCTCGCGGCCGCGTCGCAGTACCGCACCGGCTCCATCGACCCCTCGGTCCAGCTCTTCCTCTCCTCGAACCCGGACGACTACCTCGACAAGGCCTCCACGCTCGACCAGTTGAGCAGCCAGCAGGTCGAGGCGCTGAAGAAGGTCCAGGAGAAGCAGCGCGAACTCGCCCAGGAGCGCGCCGAGGCCTCCGAGAAGCTCAAGGACCTCGCCTCCACCCGCACCGAACTCGGCAAGAAGAAGAAGGAAGTCCAGGGCAAGCTCGGCTCCGCTCAGAAGCTGCTCAACAGCCTCACCGCCGCCGAGAAGCAGGCGCTCGCCGCCCAGCAGGACCGCGCCAGCCGGGACAGCGAGCGCGACGCCCTCACCGGCGACGTCCCGCCGAGCTCGGGCCGGGCCGCCGCGGCCTACGCCTTCGCCCAGAGCCAGCTCGGCAAGCCCTACGTCTACGGCGCCACCGGCACGAGCTCCTACGACTGCTCCGGCCTCACCTCCCGGGCCTACGCGGCGGCCGGCATGCAGATCCCGCGCACCTCCGAGGCGCAGTCCCAGATCGGCACCAGGATCTCCTCGGTCAGCCAGCTCAAGGTCGGCGACCTGGTCTTCTTCTTCAACGACCTGCACCACGTCGGCCTCTACGCCGGCAACGGGCAGATCATCCACGCCCCGCGCACCGGCACGGTCGTCCGCTACGAGTCGATGGACACCATCGGCGGCCCGTTCATGTTCGGCGTCCGCGTCTGACGTCTTCAAGATCAGGACTCCGTGTCCGCCATTCGGGGGATTCACGTAAGCCTCGAGTAAGCCCACGCCCCGCCGGTGACCTGCGTCAGCGGCGGGGCGTCGTGCCGCATACCCACGGATGGTCGTTGGCTGCCCCCGGTCGCGGGGCTACTGTCTGCCGCGTTTCCAAGTCCGCCAGCGGAAGGAGAGCGGCTTCCCGTGGGGTCCCATCGCCGACTTGCACCGTCCGGGTTCGACCGGGGCGCCGGTGCCGCGGTCGGCTTCCTGTCCGTCGCGGCCACCGCCCTGTGCGCGGTACCGGCCGCGTCCGCACCGTACGACGACACCCGGGCCGAGGTGGACCGCCTCTACGAGCAGGCCGAGAAGGCCACCGAGGCCTACAACAAGGCCGACGAGCGTGCCGACGAGCTGCGCGAGGAGGCCGGTACCGCCCGGGACCGGATCGCCCGGCAGCAGCAGCGCATCAACTCCATGCGGGAGTCACTCGGTTCGCTCGCCGGCGCCCAGTACCGCTCGGGCGGCCTCGACCCGTCCCTCGCCCTGCTGCTCTCCGACGACCCGGAGGACTACCTCGACAGGGCCGCCCGGCTGGACCGCGTCACCGCCCACCAGGCCGGTGAGCTGAAGAACCTCCAGGACGCCATGCGCGAACTCGCCCAGGACCGCGAGGAGGCCGCCGGGAAGCTCCGCGAACTGGAGAAGAGCCGCAAGACGGTCGCCGTCCACAAGAAGTCCGTCGAGCGGAAGCTCGCCACGGCCCGGCGGCTGCTCAACTCCCTGCCGGAGGCCGAGCGCGCCGCCTACGACCGGGCCTCCCGCTCCGGCCGCGGCGACCTGCCCTACCTCGGGAACGCCACCGCCGCCTCGGGCCGCGGGGCCGCCGCCGTCGCCGCCGCCCGCAGCGTGGTCGGCAGGCCCTACGTCTGGGGCGCCAACGGCCCCTCCGGTTTCGACTGTTCGGGCCTGACACAGTGGTCGTACGCGCAGGCCGGGGTGTCCCTGCCGCGCACCTCGCAGGCCCAGCGGTACGCCGGCCGGCAGGTCCCGCTGTCCGAGGCGCGCCCCGGTGACCTGGTCGTCTACCGGGACGACGCCAGCCATGTCGGGATGTACATGGGCAACGGCCAGGTCATCCACGCGCCCTACCCCGGCGCACCCGTGCGCTACGACCCGGTCGGGATGATGCCCGTCTCCTCGGTCACCAGGGTCTGACCCGCACGGCCCGGCGCCCGTACGATCGGGAACGTGGCTGGTCGAAGGTCGGGGTCCGCGTTGGTGGCGCTCGTCGTGCTGCTCGCCGCCCTGGTCGGGTGCGGCGGGCGGTCCGCCGCCGAC
>KL569109.1:21785-25098 GCA_000715635.1 Streptomyces violaceus
GCGGCGGGCGGCCCGCCGCCGACAGTGCCACGGCCGACGTCCAGCGGCTCCTGGACCGGAGGGCCGCCGCGGTCCTCGACCGCGACGAGCGGGCCTACGAACGGACGGGTACGGGGGTTGATTTCGCCCGTCTGCGCGCGGTGCCCCTGGCCGCCTGGTCGTACCGGGTGACCGAGCTGCGCCGCACCGGCGACACCGCCACCGCCGACGCCGAACTGCGCTACCGCGTCGCCGGGTACGACCGGGCGCCGGTGACCGCGGGCCGCACCCTGCGGCTGAGCCGGGACGCGGACGGGCGGTGGTCGGTCGACGCCGACCGGCCCGCGAGGAAGTCCGCGCAGCAACTGTGGGACCAGGGGGCGGTGCAGGCCGTCCGGGGCGCCCGCAGCCTCGTCCTCGGCGTCGGGCAGTCCGGCCGGTCGCTGCGCGACTTCGCGGACCTGGCCGACCGTGCGGTGCCCGCCGTGTCGCAGGAGTGGGGCACGGACTGGTCCCGGCACGTGGTCGTGCTCGTGCCGAAGTCCCTGGAGGGGATGGCGGGGCTGCTCGGCTCGCCCGCCTCCTCCTACCGCGGGATCGCGGCGGTCACCACCGGCGAGACGGGTGCGCCGGCCCGGGCGCCGGCGGACCGGATCATCGTCAACCCGGACGCCTTCGCGCTCCTCGGCGGCCTCGGCGAGCAGGTCGTCGTCACCCACGAGACCACCCATGTCGCGACCCGCGCCCACACCTCGGCCGCCACCCCCCTCTGGCTGTCCGAGGGGTACGCCGACTGGGTCGGCTACCGCGCCACCGGCCGCGTTCCCTCCGAGGCCGCGCCGGAGCTGTCCCGGGCGGTGAGCCAGGGGGAGGTCCCGGAGGCGCTGCCGGAGGACAAGGACTTCGGCTTCACCGGCGACGCGAGCCGCCTGGCCCGGGCCTACGAGAGCGGCTGGACGGCGTGCCGGCTGATCGCCGACCGCTGGGGCGAGTCCCGGCTGGGCGAGTTCTACCGGGCCGTCGGGGAGCACCGGAAGCGGGAGGGGGCGGTGGCGGAGGCGATGCGGGAGGTGCTGGGGACGACGCCGGAGGCCTTCACGGAGGAATGGCGGGAGTATCTGCGGGCTCAGCTCGGCTGATCGAGCAGCGCGACGGTCTCCCGCAGCCAGGCCCGTTCCGCCTCGCCCGTCGCCCGCGCGACCCGGAGCATGCCCTGGCGGAACAGGTCGTCCGTCTCCTCGGCGCGGACTGGTTTGCCGGACTCGTAGAAGAAGCTCGTCGGGGTCTGAAGGAAGTCCAGCCGGCGGCGCAGCACCGCGGCCTGCTCGTGCCGGTCGGGCAGGTGGCGCAGAAACGCCAGGACCGTGTTGAAACGGACGTGGTCGGTGATCTCGGTCTGCTTCGGCCGGCGCAGCCGCTCCAGCAGTTCCTCGCGGCCCCGGTCGGTGAGGGCGAGGATCCGGCGCGGGGCCGCGCTCGCGCCCGGCTCGGTGTGCTGGTCGAGCAGGCCCGCCCCGACCAGGCGCGTGATCGCCGGGTAGAGCGCGCCGTCGCTCACCGGCCGGACATGGCCGGTCAGCGCCTTGATGCGGTCCTTGAGCTCATAGCCGTGCAGGGGTTCCTCGGCCAGGAAGCCCAGGATCGACAGCTCCAGCATGGTCCTCCTTGCGGGTGACGTCTGACGCATGCTACCTCTTAACGAGCTACCTCGATCCGAGGTAACACGATACGAGGTAGCGCGATCCGATGTAGCTCGTCAAGGGATAGCTCGTATCGAGGGTCATGGGGACTCAGGGGCAGGGGGACAGTCACGGTGAACGCGCATCGCAAGCACCTCCTCCTGCTCGCCGGCCCCGTCTACCTCTCGCTCCTCGCCTCCGTCACCGCGGGGATCATCAACACCGTCTGGGTCGCGCGGCTGGGCGGCCCGGCCGTGGCCGCCGTGGCCGTGGCGACCAACACGGAGAACGTGCTGCTCGGCATCGCCCTCGTCTTCGGCTCCGGTACGACCGTGCTGGTCGCACACGCCCGGGGCGCTCGCGACCCCGTGGCCGTACGGGCGGCCGTGCGCGGCGGATGGGCGCTGTGGGCGCTCGTGACGCCACCGGTCGTGGCGGGCGGTCTGCTGGGACGCGAACCGCTGGCCCGGCTGGTGCTGGGCGGGGCCGACAGCGCCGCCCTCCCGCTCGCCGTCGCCTACTTCACGCTCTCCCTGCCGGGCATGGTCGTCTTCTTCGCCCAGCAACTCGTCGACGGCCTCCTCAAAGGCACCGGCGACACGAGAACCCCGCTGCGGCTCGCCCTGCTGTCCAACGGCCTGATCCTGGCCCTCGACCCGCTCTTCATCCACTTCTACGGCGTCCAGGGCGCCGCCGCCGCCACGGTGCTGTCCCGGTCCGTGGCACTCGGGGCGGGACTCGTCGCGGTGCGGCGCAACGCGCTGCTGCGGACGGCACGCGAGGCGGAGGCGGGCGAATCCCTGGCCGTCTCCCTGCGCCGGACGCTGACGACCGGTCTGCCCATGTCCGCCGACTTCTCCGTGCGGCAGACGGGCGCCCTGGTCCTGGTCGCGATCGTGGCGCGGCTCGGGGTGACGGCGGTGGCCGCGTACGCGATCGCCTACAAGCTCATGTACGTGGCGACCATGGCCTTCTACGCCGTCCGCCAGGCCGCCGCCATCCACACCGCGCACACCCGAGGCGCGGGGGAGGACGAGCGGCGGGCGATCGCGCGGCAGGCCGTGCTCGTCTCCGGTGCCCTCGGCCTCACCGCGGCCGTACTGCTGGCCGCCGGTGCCCCGTGGCTCATGGCCGCCTTCGGCGCCGGGCCCGGGGTCGCGGGCCAGGGTGTGCTGTTTCTGCGCTGCGTCGGGCCCTACCTGCTGCTGATGGCCTGTCTCATCGCACTCGGCGGGGTCTTCGAGGGCAGCGGGGGCGCCTCGGTGCTGCTGCGGGTGACCGTGCTCGGGACCGCGGTCCAGCTGGCGCTCGCCTACAGCCTGACGGGGCTCGGGCTGCCGGGGGTGTGTCTCGCGCTGGCGCTCGCCACGGCGGTGCAGTGCGTGCTGGCGGGCCTGCTGTTCCGGCGGGTCCCGGCTCAGGAGGAGACGGGGGTTTCCCCGGCACGGGCGGCCGGCTGAGGCGGCAGGGGAGCGGGGACCGTGCGCGGCACCGTCGCCTTCCACAGGGCGCGGGCCGCGAGGAGGGTGGCGACCACCAGGAGGCCGTTGCGCAGGAACAGCAGGGTGAGGCCGAGGCCATCGCTGGCCACCACGTTGGCGAAGTAGAGCGGGAACTCCAGCACCGTCACGAAGCACGCGACGAGGACGAGGCCG
>KL569109.1:25361-33244 GCA_000715635.1 Streptomyces violaceus
CGGGGAAGCAGAGGCACACCGCGGCCAGCCCGACCAGCCACACCATGTACTGCGGGCTGATCACCCGGCTGGTGGTCGTGAACATCAGCACCGTCACGAAAGCCACGTCGGCGAGCGTGTGCTCCTCGAAGCGCCGGGCCAGCAGCCGCCACAGCACCAGCCAGCCGAGGGCCGCACCCGTCAGGAACAGCGCGCCCGTGCTCACCTCGCTCACGTACGGCCCGAGGAACTCGATCGAGCCGTAGTTCAGCCGCACCTCGCCCTGCCAGCCGAAGTGCCGGGCGACATGGAAGACGAGCGCGCCGAGCGACTCCACCTCGGTGCCGCGGTCGCGCTGGAAGGTGAGGAAGGCGAACCCGCCGGGCATGGCCAGGGCGAAGGCGCCCGTCACCGCGATGCCGGTCACCAGGGCCGACATCCAGGCGCTCCGCCGGCGGGCGGCCAGCAGGAGCATCGCCGGCCAGACCTTCAGCAGCGCGCCGAAGGCCGCCAGCGCCCCCATCGTCTTCGGGTGCCGGGCCCCGGCGAGCAGCGCGGCCACCGCCACGGCCGTGACCATCACGTCGTAGCGCGCGTACACCGTCGGACCCAGCAGCGGCACGCCCGCCACCCAGACCCAGGCGCCGCGCAGGGTCCGGCCGGGACGCCGTCCGGCGTACGCCAGCAGGGCCAGAACGGCCAGGTCGGTGACGCAGACCAGGACGAAGAACGCGGTCGCGTAGTGCAGGAAGGGCAGCAGCGCGGGGGAGAGGATCGCCAGGGCGGCGGCGGGCGGGTACTGCCAGGTGACGTCGTTCTGAGGGAACGTTCCGGTGCGCAGGATGTCGTACCAGCCCTGGTAGATGACGTGCACGTCGCTCGTCACGTCCGGGCCCGGGAAGACGTACACCTTCATCACGAACAGCAGCAGCGCCAGCCTCGTGAGACACCAGATCACCGGCAGCCATGCCAGGGACCGCCTCGCGCCCGTCCTCTTCACCTGATCCCTGCCCGTCCGCGTGCTCTGTCGATGGGGTCATGATGTCCCGGACCGCTGTGAGCGTGCCATAAGAGCTGCCCCGGACGGCTGTGAGGGTCGGGTTCGGTAGGGTCGGCGGCGTGCGCAAGACCCTGATCGTGACCAACGACTTCCCGCCCCGGCCCGGCGGCATCCAGGCGTTTCTGCACAACATGGCGCTGCGGCTGGACCCCCAGCAGCTGGTCGTCTACGCGTCGACGTGGAAGCGGGGCCGGGAGGGCGTCGAGGCGACCGCAGCCTTCGACGCCGAGCAGCCCTTCACCGTCGTACGGGACCGTACGACCATGCTGCTGCCGACGCCCGCCGTCACCCGGCGCGCCGTCGGGCTGCTGCGGGAGCACGGCTGTACCTCGGTGTGGTTCGGGGCGGCGGCGCCGCTCGGCCTGATGGCACCGGCGCTGCGCGGCGCGGGCGCCGAGCGGCTGGTGGCCACCACGCACGGGCACGAGGCCGGCTGGGCCCAGCTGCCCGCGGCCAGGCAGCTGCTGCGCCGGATCGGGGACTCCACGGACACGATCACCTACCTCGGCGAGTACACGCGCTCGCGGATCGCCGGCGCGCTGAGCCCGCAGGCGGCCCCGCGGATGGCGCAGCTGCCGCCCGGGGTCGACGAGAAGACCTTCCACCCGGACTCGGGTGGCGACGAGATCCGGGCCCGGCTCGGGCTGACGGACCGGCCGGTGATCATCTGCGTGTCCCGGTTGGTGCGGCGCAAGGGGCAGGACACGCTGATCCGGGCCATGCCCCGGATCCTGGCCGCCGAGCCGGACGCCGTACTGCTGATCGTCGGGGGCGGCCCGTACGAGAGGGATCTGCGCAGGCTCGCCCACGAGACCGGCGTCGCCGCCTCCGTACGCTTCACCGGTGCCGTGCCCTGGTCCGAGCTGCCCGCCCACTACGGCGCCGGCGATGTCTTCGCGATGCCGTGCCGCACCCGCCGGGGAGGCCTGGACGTCGAAGGGCTCGGCATCGTCTACCTGGAGGCCTCCGCGACCGGCCTGCCCGTCGTCGCCGGCGACTCCGGTGGCGCGCCGGACGCTGTCCTCGACGGGGAGACGGGCTGGGTCGTCCGGGGCGGCTCCCCGGCGGACGCGGCCGACCGCATCATCACCCTCCTGGGAGACGCCGAGCTGCGCCACCGAATGGGGGAGCGGGGCAGGGCGTGGGTCGAGGAGAAGTGGCGCTGGGACCTGCTCGCGGAGCATCTGAAGAACTTGCTGTAGTTGCCCCAGGGGCGCGGGGAACTGCGCGACAAGCCAAAGGCAACCCGCACACGCCCACAACGATCACGTGGCAGCCCACTAGGCGGAACCGAATAATCCGCCCATGCTGCGCACATGACAGCAAACCTGATACAACGTCAGCTGACAAGACGTCAGATCCTAGGAATGGCGGCACTCCAAACCGCAGCCGCCCTCGGCTTCACCCGCATCGGCCTCCGATCGGCCCACGCCGCCGAGCCCGACGCAGTCGACAACGCCCCGGCGATCGTGGTCGGTTCCGGCTACGGCGGCGCCGTGGCCGCCCTCCGCCTCGGTCAGGCCGGCATCCGCACCCTCGTCCTGGAAATGGGCCGGCTCTGGAACACCCCCGGCCCCGACGGCAAGATCTTCTGCTCCACCCGCACCCCGGACCAGCGCTCCATGTGGTTCCGCTCCCGCACCGAGGCGCCCCTCGGCACCTTCCTCTGGCTCGACGTCGTCAACAAGGACATCGGCCGTTACCCGGGCGCCCTGGACCGGGTGCACTTCGCACAGATGTCCGTCTACGTCGGCCGGGGCGTCGGCGGCGGCTCCCTGGTCAACGGGAGCATGGCGGTCACCCCGCCCCGGGCGTACTTCGCCGAGCAGTTCCCCACCGTCGACTCCGACGAGATGTACGGCACGTACTTCCCGCGCGCCCGCGCCGCCCTCGGCGTCAACACCGTCGACCCCGCCTGGTTCGAGTCGACGGAGTGGTACCGCTTCGCCCGCGTCTCCCGCAAGCACGCCGAGAAGGCCGGCCTGCGGACCACCTTCGTGCCCAGTGTCTACGACTTCGGCCACATGCAGCGCGAGGCGGCCGGCACGGCCCCGAAGTCGGCGCTCGGCGGCGAGGTCATCTACGGCAACAACCACGGCAAGCGCAGTCTCGACAAGACCTACCTCGCCGGCGCGCTCGGCACCGGCAACGTCACCCTCCACACCCTGGAGAAAGTGCGCGCGATCAGCCGGGCGCCGGACGGGACCTACGTCCTGACCGCCGACCGCATCGACGAGATGGGCCGGATCGTGGAGACCAAGGAGTACGGCTGCACGTACCTCTTCCTCGGCGGCGGCAGCCTCGGCACCACCGAACTGCTCCTGCGCGCCCGGGAGACGGGCGCCCTGCCCGACCTGGACGCGAGCGTCGGCACCGGCTGGGGCACCAACGGCAACGTGATGCTCGGCCGGGCCAACCACCTGTGGGACACGGTCGGCGCGAACCAGTCGACCATGCCGGTCATGGGCATCGACGACTGGGCGAACGCCTCGAACCCGGTGTTCGCCGAGATCGCCCCGCTGCCGACCGGCCTCGAGCACTGGGTGAGCCTCTACCTGGCGATCACAGGCAACCCGGAGCGGGCGTCCTTCTCCTACGACACCGGCTCGGGCGAACTGCGGCTCGGCTGGACGAGCGCCCACAGCGCGGCCTCCGTCGCCATGGCCAAGAAGTTGTT
Source organism: Streptomyces violaceus (assembly GCA_000715635.1). Lineage (GTDB taxonomy): Bacteria > Actinomycetota > Actinomycetes > Streptomycetales > Streptomycetaceae > Streptomyces > Streptomyces violaceus. The sequence goes on from KL569109.1 coordinate 29,078, forward strand.
CGACCGGATCAACGCGGCCAACGCGACGATCTACCGCTACGACCTGTTCGGGTCCCCCAGCAAGGTCTTCGCCGACGACTTCACGTACCACCCGCTGGGCGGTTGCGTGCTCGGGAAGGCGACGGACGACTACGGGCGGGTGAAGGGCTGCTCCAGGCTGTACGTCACCGACGGCTCGCTCGTGCCCGGGTCGCTCGGGGTCAACCCCTTCGTGACCATCACGGCCCTCGCCGAACGCACGATGGCGCGGGTGCTCGCGGAGGACATGGCGCCCTGAGGGCGGTCCGGCCGCACCTCACATGTACTGGAAGTACCGGTCGTACCAGGCTGGCGGAAGATCGTCCTCCTCTTCTTCCTCCTCGTCCGCGGACGAGGCCGCCGCCAGCGCCGCCAGAATCGCCTCGTCGTCCTCGTTGTCTCCGAGGGGAGTTGGTCCGTCGTACGGCTCCATGAGGAGTTCGATGGGCACGTAGACGCAGCCGAGTTCCGTACACAGCTCGTCGAGCCAGGTCACGAACTCGTCGCCCAGGCCTTCCTCCCAGCTGGGCAGACCCGGGAGGCCCGCTCTGGCGGTGACGAAGGGGCCAAAATTGCTGATCGCCATCTGCAGGGGCCGGCCGGTCCCCGTGGCCTCACCAGGGACCGAGACGACACCGAGGAAGCTCGAGTCCTGTCCCATGCCGGCCGACACGGACGGCCCGAACCGCCGCTCCGCGGCGTCGGCGAACCGCCGAAAGCGCTGCCGGGCGGCCGGAACGTCGTAATCCCGGGGCATCTCCCGGTGTTCGGGGTCGTCCAGCTCGCGCAGGAGCTCCCGGAGGCGGTCGAGGGGAAGCATGGTGGTGTCCTTCGTGGTGTTCGCCGTACGCCGGCTCTTAGGGGTGATTCTTGTCCGAGTACGCGGCCGGGGCCAGACAGCCCGGCCCCGGCCGCGCGCGTCAGAGCCTCGGGCACTGTCCCGACGCTGACGGATACGCGCTGATGACGCGGTACATCTGCTCTTGTACCGGGTGACGATGCACAAGAACTTCTCGCCACCGTCTCCGATCGGTTCCGCGTATTCGACGGGGAAGACCTTGTTGCCCTGGCCAGGGAGGGGATTGCCGCGCTTCTTCCAGGCGTCGTCGATCAACGCCAGGAGCTTGCCCTGGTCCTTCTCCTTGAAGATGCTGTGCAGCGGCTTGCCCGGTTTGGGTCTCGTATGTTCCATGACATGGTCGATGCGGTGCTTGGTCGCGCTTTCCCGCATGTACACCAAGCCGCCCGGCGACTGGAACATGTCGTTGCCCATGTGCTGGAAGCCCACCGGACAGCTGATCGAACTCGCCGCCCGTGCGAGCGACATGGCGCGCAGTGACCGCGCGCACAGCGCGAACGCCGGGTGGTTGCCGAACAACTTGCGGAAGAAGCCGTCCGCCTTGGTGCCCCACTTGCCGAACTTGATGCCCGCAGCGCCCCATCCGACGAACGGCACGGCACCGGCGCAGGACAGACCCGCGTCGATCTTGTTGTCCTCGCCGAAGTACCAGGCGCAGTTGATGCCGTCGGCGGCCTCGCCGAAGCCGGGAACCAGGCCGAGGACGTCGAGGGTGAAGTGGCCGCCCTCGGACAGCAACTGCCCCCAGTCGATCTCGTTCAGCTTGGCCATGTACTCCGCGAACTCCTCGTCCTCCGCGAGCAGTGCGCGTTCCTCGTTCTCGGCGACGATGTCCGCGAAGTGCTTGCGGATCTCCTCCTGGAGTTTGCGGAACGCAACGTCGCCCGCCGCATCCGCAGCCTTGCTCGCGGCCGCCGCGTCCTTGCCGGCCTCGATCGACGAGGCGTACGCGGCGTCGGCCGCGGCCCAGGCGTCGCTCGCGGAGACCTGTGCCGCGGCGGCGGACGCCGTGGCACGGTCGGCCGACAGGTCGGCCGAGCGCGCGGCCTGCTTCGCGTCGGCCTCGGCGGCCCGGGCCTTCTTGGCCGAGGCGGCGGCGTCGGCTGCGGACTTCTCCGCCGCGTCGGCGTGCGCGTCCGCTTCCTTGGCGTACTCGCCCGCCTGTCGCGCCGATTCCCGCGCGGCGTTCGCGTGCTTCGCCGCGTCCTCGGCCGCGTTGATGGCCTCGGCCGCCACCTTGGCGGCCAGAGCGGCGTCCTCCTGGGCTTTCGCCGCGGTCTTCGCCGCTCCGGCGATCAGACCCTGGACCCGGGAGACATGGGTCGCGGTGAGCTTGTCCTGGCGCGCCGCGCGGTACTGCTCGACCTCGATGAACTGGTGCAGCACCTGCGGCGGTCCGGCCACCGCCACGTCGGCCGCGGCCTTGAGCTCCGGTCCGTCCGTGCTGCGCAACTGGACGGCCCGGACCCGCTCGTCGCTCGTCCGGGCCGTGTAGTACCCGGTGTGGACGAACGTCCGCATCTTGTCGGCGGAGCCGGAGTCCAGTGCCTCCTGGCCGGCCTTCTTCACCGCGGATCCGGCGTTCTGCATCAGAGACGCCGGCGCCGGGCTGGCCCTGCGGCTGACCACCGGCCTGACGGTGGCCTCCGCACACGCCCTCAACCAGGGTGCCGACGGGATCTCCGGCGCCACCGAGGCGGGTGACCGCTTCGGGGCGGGCGTCGCCGCGGGCGACTTCACCGGGACCTCGTCCACCGGCCTGGCGATCGGTGCCCCGGGGGAGAACTCCGGTGACGGCACCGTCGTCCACGTCGACGCCGACGGCACCGGCGTCTTCATCGGTCCCGCCGCCGCGGGCACCCCCGCCGACGGCGGCCTGGGCACCGTCCTCGCACCGTAGGCGGCGGGAGGACGGCTCTCCCGGTCACTTCGCGTAGATCGCCTCGACCTCGTGCGCGTAGTCCTTGGCCACCACGTTCCGCTTCAGCTTCAGCGAGGGGGTCAGGTGGCCCGTCTCCTCCGTGAACTGGGAGGACAGAATGCGGAACTTCCGCACCGATTCCGCCTTCGACACCGCGGCGTTGCCGTCGTCGATCGCCGCCTGGATCGCGGCCAGCAGGTCCGGGTCCTCGCACAGCGACGCCGCGGTGGAACCCGCGGGCTTGCCGTGGTCCGCGCACCAACGGCCCAGGAACTCCTCGTCGATGGTGACCAGCGCGCCCACGAACGGCCGCCCGTCGCCCACCACCATGCACTCCGCCACCAGCGCGTGCGCCCGGATGCGGTCCTCGATCACGGCCGGGGCGACGTTCTTGCCGCCCGCGGTGACGATGATCTCCTTCTTGCGGCCGGTGATCTTGAGGTAGCCGTCCTCGTCGAGGGTGCCGATGTCACCGGTGTGGAACCAGCCGTCGGCCAGCGCCTCCCCGGTCGCGCCGGGGTTGTTCCAGTACTCCTTGAACAGGTGCTCGCCGTGCAGCAGCACCTCGCCGTCGTCGGCGATCCGGACCACCGAGCCGGGCAGCGGCTGGCCGACCGTGCCGATCTTCTGCCGGTCCCAGGGGTTGAACGCCGTGGCCGCACAGGACTCGGTCAGGCCGTAGCCCTCCAGGACCGTGAAGCCGATGCCGCGGAAGAAGTGGCCCAGGCGCTCGCCCAGCGGAGCGCCGCCGGAGATGGCGTACTCGCCCCGGCCGCCGAGGACCGCGCGGAGCTTGCTGTAGACGAGCTTGTCGAACGTCTTGTGCTTGATCTTCAGGCCGAAGGACGGGCCCGAGGGAGTGTCCAGCGCCTTGCTGTAGGCGATCGCGGTGTCGGCGGCCTTGTCGAAGATCTTGCCCTTGCCGTCGGCCTGCGCCTTGGCACGCGCCGAGTTGTAGACTTTCTCGAAGACGCGCGGCACCCCGAGGATCAGCGTCGGGCGGAACGAGGCCAGCTCGTCGGTGAGGTTCTTGATGTCCGGGACGCAGCCGAGCTTGATCGGCGCCATCATGGGCGCGATCTGCACCAGCCGGCCGAAGACGTGCGCGAGCGGCAGGAAGAGCAGCACCGAACACTCACCGGTGCGGAACAGCGGACGCAGCCGCTCCACGATGTTGCCGCACTCGGCGAAGAAGCTGCGGTGGGTGAGCACACAGCCCTTGGGGCGGCCGGTCGTGCCCGAGGTGTAGACGATGGTCGCCGGGTCGTCGGCCTTGGCGATCGAGCCGCGCTCCTCGACCGTCCGGTCGGTGACGTCCTGCCCGAGCCGGCCCAGTTCGTCGAGACCCTGTCTCTTATACACATCTCTG
>KL569109.1:33487-36145 GCA_000715635.1 Streptomyces violaceus
ATCAGAGATGTGTATAAGAGACAGCGCGCACCGACTCGACGGCGGCCGTGTGGGCGTCCGTCTCCACGATGCACGCGGTGGCGCCCGAGTCACCGAGGATCCACTGCACCTGCTCCGGCGAACTGGTCTCGTACACCGGCACGGTCACCGCGCCCGCACTCCAGATCGCGAAGTCCAGCAGCGTCCACTCGTAGCGCGTGCGGGACATCAGGCCGACCCGGTCGCCCGGCTGGACACCGGAGGCGATCAGCCCCTTCGCGGCCGTGTGCACTTCGGCGAGGAAGGCGGTGGCCGTGACGTCCTGCCAGGTACCGCCGATCTTGCGGGCGATGACGGCGACGTCCGGGTGCTGCGCGGCGTTTCTGCGGACGATGTCGGTGAGATTTCCGTCCGCAGGGACCTCGTACAAAGCCGGAAGGCTGAACTCGCGCAAGACTGCTGCTCCTCATAGGGCGCCGGCGCCACGACGTTGTGTGCTGCGACGGTACGGTCCAAGGCTCGGGCGGGTACTCAGGCATTCACTTGTTGAAATGCAGAGCACGACTGGACGGCCCGGACGTTACCCGCCGGTATGGCCTCTGCGACAGGGGGTCCTGTCGAGATGTTCGCTGCGTCACACAGTTGGGTATTCCTTCGCGCACAGTAGTCCACGTACTAACTGACTGGCCAGTAACCGCAGGTAGGGCCGCCACTGTTCACAAGGACAGCGCTCGGCCTACTCTTGATCGCCATGGCACCCACACCAGCCGGAGACCACAGGACACGCGTGCACGTGGTGAGCGACGTGCACGGCAACGCCCGTGATCTGGCGAGGGCCGGCGAGGGCGCCGACGCCCTGATCTGCCTGGGCGACCTCGTCCTCTTCCTCGACTACGCCGATCACTCGCGCGGCATCTTCCCCGACCTGTTCGGCGTCGAGAACGCCGACCGCCTCGTGGCACTGCGCACCGCCCGCCGCTTCGAGGAGGCGCGGGAGCTCGGGGCCCGGCTGTGGGCCGGGATCGGCGCGGACCGGGCCTCGGTCATCGAGCAGGCGGTGCGCAAGCAGTACGCCGAGATGTTCGCCGCGTTCCCCACCCCTACGTACGCGACTTACGGCAACGTCGACATGCCGCCGCTGTGGCAGGAGTACGCCGGGCCCGGCACCACCGTCCTCGACGGCGAGCGCGTAGAGATCGGCGGCCGGGTCTTCGGCTTCGTGGGCGGCGGCCTGCGCACACCGATGCGGACGCCGTACGAGATCAGCGACGAGGAGTACGCGGCGAAGATCGAGGCCGTGGGCGAGGTCGACGTGCTCTGCACGCACATCCCGCCCGAGGTTCCCGAGCTGGTCTACGACACCGTCGCCCGCCGCTTCGAGCGGGGCAGCCGCGCCCTGCTGGACGCCATCCACCGCACCCGGCCCCGGTACGCCCTGTTCGGGCACGTGCACCAGCCGCTCACGCCGCGGATGCGGATCGGGGCCACCGAGTGCGTGAACGTGGGGCACTTCGCGGGGACCGGGACGCCCTGGGCGCTGGAATGGTGAGGCCGTCCCAGGTCGGGTGAGATCGGCGGGTCCTGTGCGCGGTAGCCTTCACGCTGCACACACGTGCGCACGACGACGTCTTACCGGCCCGTATCTGGAGGAGCCACTGCGATGGCGGAACACACCAGCTCGAGCATCACCATCGAGGCAGCCCCGGCCGACGTCATGGCGGTCATCTCCGACTTCGCCCGCTACCCGGACTGGACCGGCGAGGTGAAGGAGGCGGAGGTCCTCAAGACCGACGAGCAGGGCCGCGCCGAGCAGGTCCGCCTCGTCATGGACGCGGGTGCGATCAAGGACGACCAGGTGCTCGGGTACACCTGGACCGGCGAGAACGAGGTGTCCTGGACGCTGGTGAAGTCCCAGATGCTGCGTTCTCTGGACGGCTCGTACATCCTCAAGCCGGCCGGGGCGGGGGGTACGGAGGTCACGTACGCGCTGACCGTGGACGTCAAGATCCCGATGCTGGGGATGATCAAGCGCAAGGCCGAGAAGGTCATCATCGACCGGGCGCTGGCGGGGTTGAAGAAGCGGGTCGAGTCGGCGTAATCGCGCCACTGGGATGCCTGTGATCGGCCGGGTGCGGGTGCGTTGTGGCTGGTCGCGCCCACGCGGCGGAGCCGCATGTTCAACGCAGCCCCGCGCCCCTGAGGGCGACTCGGTTACCGTTCATTCCCATGCGCACCATCCTGATCACCGGCCCCGGCGGCAGCGGTCGTACCACCCTCTCGGCCGCGACCGCCCTGGCCGCGGCGGCGAAGGGCACCAACACCCTCGTTCTGAGCGCCGACCGCACGGACACTCTCGGTGCCGCCCTCGGTGCCCCGACCGGCCCGACCCCGGTCGAAGCCGCACCGCGCCTCACGGCCTGGCGGCCCGACCCCGCCCAGGAATTCCGTGAGGACCTCACCGCCCTTCAGGACCGTGCCTCCTCCGCCCTGGATCTCCTCGGTGCCTCCCGGCTGGACCCGGAGGAACTCACGCCCCTCCCCGGCGCGGAGGAACTCGCCCTCCTGCGCGCCCTGCGCGACGCGGCCCTGTCGGAGTCGTACGACCTCCTCGTCGTCGACCTGCCGCCGGCGCCGCAGGCCCTCGCCCTCCTCGCCCTGCCCGAGGAACTGCGCCGTTAC
>KL569109.1:36409-37114 GCA_000715635.1 Streptomyces violaceus
ACGCCGTCCGTACCACCGCCCTCGGCCTCGCCCTGCGCGGCCTGCGCACCGACGTCGTGGTCGCCAACCGCGTCCTGCCCGAGGCGTCCCCGGACACCTGGCTCGCCGGGCCGGTCGCCCAGCAGCGCAAGACGCTGGAGGAGTGGCGGGAGGCGTACGACGTACGCACCATCGCCCATCTCGGACGCGACCCGCGCGGCGCCGACGACCTCACCGCCCTCGCGGTGCCCGGCGCCGGGCACGCCGGCTCCCCGGCCGAATGGCCCGTGACCGACCGGCTCGGCGAGGACGGCGTGCTCGTCTGGCAGGTCCCGCTGCCCGGCGCCATACGCGAGGAACTGGACCTCGTCCGGCGCGGCGACGAACTGGTCGTCACCGCGGGGCGGTTCCGCCGTATCGTCCCGCTGCCCTCCGCGCTGCGCCGCTGCACCGTCGACGGGGCCGCCCTGCGTGAGGGCGAGCTGCGCATCCGCTTCGCACCCGACCCGAAACTGTGGCCGCAGGCACGATGAGCGCGGTACGCCCGTTCGGGTAACGTCGTAGAGACGAACCGTAGTCAGGAGTCCGTCATGAGCGAAGAGCTCCCCCCGTCCGACGCCGCCCGCGAAGAGGCCGTGGACGAGGTACGGGCGACCGACGCCGACGCCTGGGCGACCGCGTGCGCCGAGGACCTCGAGGCGGAGAAGGCCCGCCGCCGTGCCGAGT
>KL569109.1:37339-50849 GCA_000715635.1 Streptomyces violaceus
CGAGTACGGCCCGCCGTCGGGCTCCGCGGCCGAGGAACTGAAGAAGCTCGTCGACGCCGTCGCGGACAAGCTGTCCGGCCTCGAGTCACCACTGTTCGGCGCGGTCGCGGGGCCAGCCGCCCAGCAGGTCGTCCGGCAGGTCGTCCAGCAGGCCAAGGACGCCGTGGAACCCGTCATCGAGCGCAACCCGGACGTCTTCGACCACCTGGCGGCGGCCGGGAACGAACTGCTCGCCGCCTACCGCTCCGCCGTGCAGGCCCAGGAGCGGCGCTGGACCGGCCGCGAGGACAACGCCGATCCCCGTGACCTGGACGAACGCCGTGACCGGGGCGACGACGACGGCCCCGGAGAACGCATCGACCTGGACTGAGCCCCCGGCCGAGCCCCCGACCTGGTACGAGCGGCGATCGGCGGGATGCCGCCGGGCGTGCCCAGGGGCCGGACGACCGGCACCCGAGGGCAGTGCCTCGGGTACCGTTGGCCGTAGCGGGGCTCGACCGAAACTGAGGGATTCATGGGACTCACCATCGGCGTCGACATCGGCGGCACGAAGATCGCGGCCGGCGTGGTCGATGAGGAAGGCAACATCCTCTCGACCCACAAGGTGCCGACCCCGGGCACGGCCGAGGGCATCGTGGACGCCATCGCCTCGGCGGTGGAAGGCGCCCGCGTCGGGCACGACATCGTCGGCGTGGGCATCGGCGCCGCCGGTTATGTGAACCGGCAGCGCTCCGAGGTCTACTTCGCGCCCAACATCCACTGGCGCAACGAGCCGCTCAAGGAGAAGGTCGAGGCCCGCGTGGGCCTTCCGGTGGTCGTCGAGAACGACGCGAACGCCGCGGCGTGGGGCGAGTACAAGTTCGGCGGGGGCAAGGGCCACCGCAACGTCATCTGCATCACCCTGGGCACCGGCCTCGGCGGCGGCATCATCATCGGCAACAAGCTGCGCCGCGGGCACTTCGGCGTGGCCGCCGAGTTCGGCCACATCCGCATGGTGCCGGACGGCCTGCTGTGCGGCTGCGGCTCGCAGGGCTGCTGGGAGCAGTACGCCTCGGGACGCGCGCTCGTCCGGTACGCCAAGCAGCGCGCCAACGCCACCCCGGAGAACGCCGAGATCCTGCTCGGCCTCGGCAACGGCACGCCCGAGGGCATCGAGGGCAAGCACATCTCCATGGCAGCCCGCCAGGGCGACCGCGTGGCCGTCGACTCCTACCGTGAGCTGGCCCGCTGGGTCGGCGCGGGCCTCGCCGACCTCGCCTCACTCTTCGACCCCTCCGCGTTCATCGTGGGCGGCGGCCTCTCCGACGAGGGCGAACTGGTCCTCGGCCCGATCCGCAAGTCCTACAAACGCTGGCTGGTCGGCGGCAACTGGCGCCCGGTGGCGGAGGTAAGAGCCGCCGAACTGGGCAACAAGGCAGGCCTGGTGGGAGCAGCGGACCTGGCGAGGGAACCCGACCCGATCATGTAATGCCCTGTCTTTTGTCTTTAGGGGCGCGGGGAACTGCGCGATCAGCCACATACGACCGGCACTCGCGCACAATCCTCGTGCCCCGAGCTTTTGGGCGTAAATTGCTCACATGCCCCTGCTCCCCAACTCCCGTACCGAACCCGACGGTTCCGCGGTCATCAGGGTCCTCAGCTACAACATCCGCTCGATGCGCGACGACACCGACGCCTTGGCCCGTGTCATCAAGAGCTGCGCACCCGACCTGGTCCTCGTCCAGGAAGCCCCCCGCTTCTTCCGCTGGCGCAAGAAACTCGCCCGCCTGGCCCGCGCGGCCGACCTCGTCATCCTCACCGGCGGCGCCCCAGCCGCCGGCCCGGCGATCCTCTGCTCGCTCCGGGCGACGATCGAGCGCACGGAGGACGTCCTCCTGCCCCTCACCCCTGGCCTGCACCGCCGCGGCTTCGCCACCGCCGTCGTCCGGTTCGCCGGCGCCCGGCTCGGCGTCCTGAGCTGTCATCTGTCGCTGCAGAAGGACGAGCGCCACGAGCAGGGCGGCATGCTCCTGGACCGGCTCGCCGGGATGGGTGTGGAGCACGCGATCGCCGGCGGTGACCTGAACGAGCGCCCCGACGGCCGCACCTTCCGCCGGCTGACCGACGGTCTCACCGACTGCTGGGCCGCCGCGCCCTGGGGCGGAGAGCACACCTGGACCCCCGCCGACCCCTACCAGCGCATCGACGCGATCTTCGCGACCAAGGGCATCGAGGTGCTGGGCTGCGGCGTGCCGGCCGGCCACCCCGGGGTGACCGGGACAGACCTGAGGGCGGCCACGGACCACCTCCCGGTCCTGGCCGCCCTCAAGGTTCCAGCTGGTTAGACGACCGCCCCGCGCCCCGGGTCCTCGTCGTCCTCGTCATCCGTCCGCATCCGCATCACCAGCGTCGCGAACCCGCCGAGGAACCCGCCGATCCCCGCCGTGGCCAGCCACCACGTCATGTCCCAGCCGAGCACCACGGCCAGCAGCAGCAGGACCGGCCCGCCGAGCACGCCCAGCCAGGCGAACTTCGCGGTGACGTCGGCCTCCGGCAGCGGGGGTGGCTCCGGCGGCACGAAGTGGCCCTCGTCGTCCTCGTCGAAGTCGTCCTCGGCGGGCTCGGGCGCGGAGTAGTCGCGCGGGCCGACGCCGGGTGCGAAGGAGACGGAGCCGCCCAGCGGCGTGGCCGGGGCGGCCGGGGCGGCCGGCTTGTCCCCGGGCCCCTTGGCTTCCGGTCCCTCGGGCTCAGCGGGCTTCGCGGCGTCCCCGGCCGTGTCCACCCGGTCGTCGTTGGTCGGAGACTCGAGCAGCGCCAGGTCCTCGATCGACTTGAACGGCTTGGCGCCCGGCGGGTCCGGCGGCTCCTCGCCGTACGCGGCGACGATCGCGGCCCAGGCGGCCTCCTCGTCGAACGGGACGCCCTGCTCGTCCGGCTCGCGGTCCTCGCGGTCCGAGTCGTGCTCAGCCACCTGCGGTCGTCCCTTCCTTGCCGAGACCGGGCTCGCTGCCGAGGCCGGACGCGAGCCGGCCGATGAACTCGACGCTCTCCTCGAAGATCCGGCCCGCGTCATGGTCCAACGTGGCGACGTGGTAGCTCTGTTCCAGGACGACCTCTTTCACATCGGTCGACGAGATGCGGCTGAGGATACGGGCCGAGTCGGCCGGCGGCACCACATGGTCCTGCGGGCTGCGCAGCAGCAGCACCGGCTGCGTGACCTGCGGCAGCTCGCGGTCGGTGATCTGGAAGAACTGGCGCAGGGAGTGCGCCGCGTGCAGCGGGACCCGGTCGTAGCCCAGCTCCCGGCTGTCCGGCTTGGCGATGTCGCTGGCGATGCCCTTCGTCGCGGGGACGAGGTGGCGGACCACCGGCAGCGCGTGCGCGGCCAGGCCGTGCACCTTGTTCGCGGGGTTGACGACCACCACGCCGCTGACGGCGTGGCCGTGCTTCGCGGCCAGGCGCAGGGCAAGGGCGCCGCCCATGGACAGACCGGCCACGAACACCTTCTCGCGGCGCTCGCACAGGAGGCGCAGCTCGCGGTCCACCTCCGCGTACCAGTCCTGCCAGCCGGTGATCCGCAGGTCCTCCCAGCGGGTGCCGTGCCCGGGCAGCAGCGGCAGGGAGACGGTCAGGCCGCGCTCGGCGAGATGCTCCGCCCAGGGGCGCAGCGACTGCGGTGATCCGGTGAAACCGTGGCAGAGGAGGACGGCGACCTCCCCGCCCTCGTGGCGAAACGGCTCGGCTCCGGAAAGGACCGGCACCTTCGGCCTCCTGGTCGTGAGAAGGGACTGACACGATCACGGAATGTCACGGAACGTCATGGAAGGGGTCGCACGTCGTTCGCGGGACCTTCACCGTACGCGACCGCACTGACACCGACCAGGGCCGTCGGCGCCTTTGACAGCGCCCCGGGTTAAGGTCTGAGCGACACATACAGGAGGCACTCGGTTGTTGTACGGCGCGATGAAGGTCGCTGTTGGGGGACCGCTGAAGGTCGCCTTCAGGCCCTGGGTGGAAGGCTTGGAGAACGTTCCCGCCGAGGGCGCCGCGATCCTGGCGAGCAACCACCTGTCCTTCTCGGACTCGTTCTTCCTGCCCGCGGTCCTGGACCGCAAGGTCACGTTCATCGCGAAGGCCGAGTACTTCACCACCCCCGGGGTGAAGGGCCGGCTGACGGCCGCCTTCTTCAAGGGCGTCGGCCAGCTGCCCGTGGACCGCTCCGGTGCGCGCGGCGCGGGTGAGGCCGCCATCAAGAGCGGCATAGACGTGCTGGAGCGCGGCGAGCTGTTCGGTATCTACCCGGAGGGGACGCGCTCGCCCGACGGGCGGCTCTACCGGGGCAAGCCGGGCGGCCTCGCGCGCGTGGCCCTCGCCACCGGCGCCCCCGTCCTCCCCGTGGCCATGATCGACACGGAGAAGATCCAGCCGCCCGGCAAGGTCATGCCGAAGCTGATGCGCCCTGGCATCCGGATCGGCAAGCCCCTGGACTTCAGCCGCTACCAGGGCATGGAGCACGACCGTTTCGTGCTGCGCGCGGTGACCGACGAGGTCATGTACGAGATCATGAAGCTCTCCGGCCAGGAGTACGTCGACATGTACGCCACGGCCATGAAGCGGCAGCTCGCGGACGCGGTGAAGGCGGAGAAGGAAGCCGAGAAGGCGGCGAAGGCCGCACTCGCGCGGGCGGAGAAGGAACAGGCCGCGAAAGAGAAGGCCGAGCGGGAACGGGCCGAGCGGGAACAGGCCGAGAAGGACCAGACGGAGCAGCGGCGGACCGAGCCCTAGTCGGGGCTTGAAGCCGGGGGGCGGGGAGATGGCCAAGCGCGAGCGAGTCATGAGGATGTCGGTCGAGCAGCCGCTGTGGCGTGCGCTGACCGCCTATCGCGTGCTCACGATGCTGTACGCGGTCGGCCTGTTCGCCACCGCCTACGAAGAGTTCGCCCGCCCCTGGGTCGCCGTCGCCTACTACGCCGTGCTGGGCGCGTGGACCCTGGCCACACTGCCCCGGGTCGCGAACGCCGCCCGCTGCACCAAGCGGTTCCTCGCCGCCGACCTCACCGTCGCCATCACCGGCATCCTGCTCACGCCCGTCGCCGACGCCCACGAGCGGGTCCAGGCGGGCGGCCCGACCCGGCCGTCGATATGGACCGCCGGTGCCGTCCTCGCCTTCGCCGTCAAGGGCGGCTGGCGCTGGGCGGCCCTGGCCTCCGGCCTCGTGGCCGTCGCCAACCTGGTCGAACGCGGCACCCCGGCCCGCGACACCGTCCACAACGTCATCCTCGTCTGCATCGCCTCCATCGCCATCGGCTACGTCGTCGAGGTCGCCCGCGCCTCCGAGCGCACCCTCGCTCGTGCCCTGGAGATCGAGGCCGCCACCAGGGAGCGGGAGCGGCTCGCCCGGGACATCCACGACAGCGTGCTCCAGGTACTGGCGATGGTGCAGCGGCGCGGGGCGGTGATCGGCGGCGAGGCGGCCGAGCTGGGCCGGATGGCCGGCGAGCAGGAGGTCGCGCTGCGCACCCTGGTCTCCGGCGGGCTCGTGCCCGTCTCCCGGGTATCGGAGGACGCCGCCGAGGGAGCGGTCGTCCGGTACGTCGACGAGGAGCCGCCGCAGAGCGGACCCGTCGACCTGCGTGCCCTGCTCGCGCCGTACGCCGGGGCCGAGGTCAGCCTCGCCGAGCCCGGCGCGCCCGTGCCGCTGGCCCCGGTCGCCGCCCGCGAGGTGGCTGCGGCCGTCGGGGCCGCCCTGGACAATGTCCGCAGGCACGCCGGGGAGCAGGCGCGTGCGTGGATCCTGGTCGAGGACGAGCCGGACGAGGTGATCGTCACCGTCCGGGACGACGGACCCGGCATCCCGCAGGGCCGGCTCGCCCAGGCCGAGGGCGAGGGCCGGCTCGGCGTCGCCCTGTCGATCCGCGGCCGGCTGCGCGACCTCGGCGGCAGCGCGGAACTGATCTCGGTGCCGGGCCAGGGCACGGAGGTCGAGCTGAAGGTACCGAAGGACGTGACGGACGCACGGGGGAAGGCGGAGCAGCGATGACGGAGACCACGGAGAACCTGGGGGACCCGGCCAAGGACCCGATCAAGGTCATGGTGGTCGACGACCACCCCATGTGGCGCGACGCCGTCGCCCGTGACCTGGCCGAGTCGGGCTTCGAGGTGGTCGCCACCGCGAGCGACGGCGACCAGGCCGTGCGCCGAGCGAAGGCCGCCGCACCCGACGTCCTCGTGCTGGACCTGAACCTGCCCGCCAAGCCCGGCGTCCAGGTCTGCAAGGAGGTCGTCGCCGCCAACCCCGCGCTGCGCGTCCTCGTGCTGTCCGCCAGTGGTGAGCACGCCGACGTCCTGGAGGCCGTGAAGTCCGGCGCGACCGGCTACCTGCTGAAGTCGGCCTCCACCGCGGAACTCCAGGACGCGGTGCGCCGTACGGCCGTCGGCGACCCGGTCTTCACCCCCGGCCTCGCCGGGCTGGTCCTCGGCGAGTACCGCCGCCTGGCCTCCGAACCCGCCCCCGCTCCCGACACCGACGAACCGAAGGCGCCCCGGCTCACCGACCGCGAGACCGAGGTGCTGCGCCTGGTCGCGAAGGGCCTGAGCTACAAGCAGATCGCCGAACGCCTGGTCATCTCCCACCGCACGGTGCAGAACCACGTCCAGAACACCCTCGGCAAGCTCCAGTTGCACAACCGCGTGGAGCTGGTCAGGTATGCGATAGAACGCGGCCTCGACGACGAGTGAGACGCGCGCCACACTGACCCTTCGTCAGGCACCTGCTGCGAAGGGACATTCCATGCGGGTCGGAGTACTGACCGGAGGCGGCGACTGCCCCGGGCTCAACGCCGTCATCCGGGCGATCGTCCGCAAGGGCGTGCAGGAGTACGGCTACGACTTCACCGGCTTCCGGGACGGCTGGCGCGGTCCCCTGGAAGGCGACACCGTCCGTCTCGACATCCCCGCCGTGCGCGGCATCCTGCCCCGCGGCGGCACCATCCTCGGCTCCTCCCGGACCAACCCCCTGAAGGAGAAGAACGGCATCCGCCGTATCAAGGAGAACCTCGCCGAACTGGAGGTCGAGGCGCTCATCGCCATCGGCGGCGAGGACACCCTGGGGGTGGCCGCCCGGCTGTCCGACGAGTACGACGTGCCCTGCGTCGGCGTCCCGAAGACGATCGACAACGACCTGTCCGCCACCGACTACACCTTCGGCTTCGACACCGCGGTCGGCATCGCGACCGAGGCGATCGACCGGCTGCACACCACCGCCGAGTCCCATATGCGGGTCCTGGTCGTCGAGGTGATGGGCCGGCACGCCGGCTGGATCGCCCTCCACTCGGGCCTGGCCGGCGGCGCGAACGTCATTCTCATCCCCGAGCAGCGCTTCGACGTCGAGCAGGTCTGCGCCTGGGTGACGTCCCGCTTCAAGGCGTCGTACGCGCCGATCGTGGTCATCGCCGAAGGGGCGATGCCGAAGGACGGCGACATGGTCCTCAAGGACCAGTCGCTGGACTCCTTCGGGCACGTCCGCCTCTCCGGCGTCGGCGAGTGGCTGGCCAAGCAGATCGAGAAGCGCACCGGCAAGGAGGCCCGCACCACGGTCCTGGGCCACGTCCAGCGCGGCGGCACCCCCAGCGCCTTCGACCGCTGGCTCGCCACCCGCTTCGGCCTGCACGCCATCGACTGCGTCCGCGACGGCGACTTCGGCACGATGGTCGCCCTGCGCGGCACGGACATCGTCCGGGTCCCGATCGCCGACGCGACGGCCCGCCTGAAGACGGTGGACCCCACGCTGTACGAGGAGGTCGGCGTCTTCTTCGGCTGACCGGGAAACGGACGTCCGGGGGCGCCGGCCCCCGGACGGCTACACGGTCGTGTTGCGCAACTGCCCGACCAGCTCCCGCACGACCGCCGCGCCGTTCAGCGTCAGGATCGACTCCGGATGGAACTGCACACCGGCGAACCCGGGCCCGCGCATCGCGTGCACCTCTCCGTTCGCGGCCCGGCTGACCTCGACGCCGTGCGCGGCCAGCTCCTGGCGGGCCTCCTCGTCGCAGCGCGCCACGAAGCTGTTGTAGAAGCCGACGGTCTCGCGCCGCCCGAACAGCTCGATCTCCGTCTGCGCGCCCTGGTACGGCACGTCCTTCCGTACGATCTCCAGCCCCAGCTCGGCCGCGATCAGCTCGTGCCCGAGGCAGACGCCGAGCACGCCGTGCGGGTGGCCGCGGATGACCTCGGCGGTGAGGTTCCGCAGGATCCGCATCTTGGGGTCGGTGACATCGGCAGGGTCACCCGGGCCCGGCCCGAGCACGACCGGCCCCTCGTGCGCGAGCACCGCCTCCCGCAGCCCCTCCTCGTCGTACCGCCGGACGGTCACCTCCAGACCGCTCGAGCGCAGCACATGCGCGAGCATCGCCGTGAAGGTGTCCTCGCCGTCGACGACCAGGGCGTGTCCGGCGAGCCCCTCGGACCTCTCCCGCATCCGCAGCCAGAACGGCGCCAGCGACGCCCGGCGCCCGTCGAGCGCGGCACGCACGCGTGGATCGTCGGCGAGCTTCGGCCGTACGGACTCCGCACGCGGCCTGCCCGGCCGTACGCCCAGGGCCGCCAGCACGCCCGCCGCCTTCGCGTGGGTCTCCGCGACCTCACTGTCCGGGTCGGACCCGCGCACGAGAGTGGCGCCCACCGGCACCCGCAGCCCGCCGTCCGCATCGATGTCGGCGGTACGGATGAGGATGGGGGAGTCCAGGGTCTGCGCCCCGCCGGAATCCCGCCCGAGCAGCGCCAGCGCCCCGGCGTAGTAGCCTCGCCCCCCGACCTCGTGCCGCTCGATCACCCGGCAGGCGTTCTGCACCGGCGAGCCGGTGACGGTCGCCGCGAACATGGTCTCCTTCAGCACCTCCCGCGCATCCAGCGAGGACTTCCCGCGCAGCTCGTACTCGGTGTGCGCGAGGTGCGCCATCTCCTTCAGCCGGGGCCCGACCACGACCCCGCCCATGTCGCCGACGGTGCACATCATCTTGAGCTCCTCGTCGACGACCATCGACAGCTCCTCGATCTCCTTGCCGTCGGCGAGGAAGGCGAGCAGATGCTCGGGCGTGGGGCCTTCGGCGGGGTAGCGGTACGTACCGCTGATCGGGTTCATGACGACCGTGCCGCCGGACATCCGGACGTGCACCTCCGGGCTCGCCCCGACCAGCGTCCGGTCCCCGGTGTGCACGACGAACGTCCAGTACGCGCCCCGCTCGCCCTCCAGGAGCCGCCGGAACAGCGCCAGCGCGTCGGCCCGGCCGAACCCGGGGATCTCACCCTCGTACGTCCGCCGGATCACGAAGTTCGCGCCCTCGCCCCGCCCGATCTCCTCCCGCAGCACGCGCCCGACGATCTCCGCGTACTCCTCGTCGGCCACGTCGAAGCCGCCGCCCTCGACCCGCACGTCATGCCCGGGGAGCTGTTCCAGGGCGTCGGCCAGCGGGATCTCGTACGACTCCTCGGGCGTCAGCACCGCCAGGGGCGTGCCGTCGTCGCGGACGTCGAAGCCGCGCTCGCGGATCTGCCGGAAGGGGACGAGCGCGAGGCCCTCGTCGGGGAGGTCGGCGAGACGGTCGTAGGTGGCGACCGGGCCGATCAGGACCTCGACCCGCTCGTGGTCCTGGCCCGGGGTGCGGCGGCGCAGCAGGGCGAACGGGCGGGAGTCGTCCGGCAAGCCGAGCAGGTTCATGGCTCCGTGCTCCTTCTCCGAGGATCCAGCGGGATCCGGTGGGATTCAGTGGGAGAGGAGCGACCCCGGGAAACACCGAAGGCCGCCCCTCGGGCGGCCTTCGCGAAGTCAGTCGTACGCGCAGTCAGTGGGCCGCCGGATGAGCGGTCCACCACCAGGTCTGGATCGAGTGCGCGAACATGCGAGGCACCTTATCCCAAGTCCGAGGGGTGTACACCGTGTCTCAATTGCTGGGCATGGGTCAGGACGCCCGACACGACCCCGTAATGTTGAGGTCGTGACCGTGAACGCTAAGACCAGCGCGAGTGCTGGCAACACCTGGCGAGACCTGCCCGCGGCGCAGCAGCCCGAGTACCCCGACACCGAGGCTCTGCGCGCAGTCGTTGCGGACCTCGAGTCGTATCCGCCGCTCGTCTTCGCGGGCGAGTGCGACCAGCTGCGCGCCCGGATGGCGGCCGTCGCCAAGGGAGAGGCGTTCCTTCTCCAGGGCGGCGACTGCGCCGAGGCCTTCGACGCCGTGTCCGCGGACCACATCCGCAACAAGCTGAAGACGCTGCTCCAGATGGGCGCCGTGCTGACGTACGCCGCGTCCGTGCCCGTGGTGAAGGTCGGCCGGATCGCCGGCCAGTACTCCAAGCCGCGCTCCAAGGGCACCGAGACCCGCGACGGCGTGACCCTGCCGACCTACCGCGGCGACTCGGTCAACGGCTTCGACTTCAACGAGGCCGCCCGCATCCCGGACCCCGAGCGCCTGAAGCGGATGTACCACGCGTCCGCCTCCACGCTGAACCTGGTGCGCGCCTTCACCACCGGCGGCTACGCCGACCTGCGCCAGGTGCATGCCTGGAACCAGGACTTCGTGAAGTCGTCCCCGTCGGGGCAGCGCTACGAGCAGCTCGCCCGCGAGATCGACCAGGCGCTGAACTTCATGCACGCCTGCGGGGCCGACCCGGAGGAGTTCAAGACGGTCGAGTTCTACGCCTCGCACGAGGCGCTGCTGCTCGACTACGAGTCCGCCCTGACCCGGGTCGACTCGCGCACCGGGCAGCTGTACGACGTCTCCGGGCACATGGTGTGGATCGGCGAGCGCACCCGGCAGCTGGACCACGCGCACATCGAGTTCGCCTCGAAGATCCGCAACCCGATCGGCATCAAGCTGGGTCCGACGACCACGGCCGAGGACGCGCTGCAGTACATCGAGCGCCTCGACCCGGAGCGTGAGCCGGGCAGGCTGACCTTCATCGTCCGCATGGGCGCCGACAAGGTCCGCGACAAGCTCCCGGAGCTGGTCGAGAAGGTCACCGCCTCGGGCGCCACCGTGGCCTGGGTGACCGACCCGATGCACGGCAACACCTTCGAGGCGGCCTCCGGGCACAAGACCCGCCGCTTCGACGACGTGCTCGACGAGGTCAAGGGCTTCTTCGAGGTCCACAAGGCGCTCGGCACCCACCCGGGCGGCATCCACGTGGAGCTGACCGGCGACGACGTCACCGAGTGCGTGGGCGGCGGCGACGAGATCTTTGTCGACGATCTGCACCAGCGCTACGAGACGGCCTGCGACCCGCGGCTCAACCGCAGCCAGTCGCTCGACCTGGCGTTCCTCGTGGCCGAGATGTACAGGGACCAGTAACGGGATCGCCTGTTACCCGGGCATGGACTGGGGCGCGGATCACACGATCCGCGCCCCTCTCCACTTTTGTGGCTCCCGCCCGGCGGGTAAGGTTAGGTTAGCCTCACCGATCAACGGGACGGCGCCAGAAAACGAACCCTGCCGGGAGGTGAGCCGCGTGTACATCTGCAGTTGCTTCGGGATCACCGAGCAGCAGGTCAAACAGCACGCGGACAGCGGCGCCTGCACTCCCCGCCAGATAGCCTCCGCCTGCAAGGCGGGCACGGACTGCGGGTCGTGCGTACGCCGTATCCAGGCGCTCCTCGGCAGGGGCGCGTGTCCTCGCCGCGACCTGGCCGACCGGGGCGAGCAGGTGCTCTCGGAACTGGAAGACGCCGCCTAGGCAGGCCCTAGCTCGGCTGCTCGATCTGCTGTGCGATGTACAGCGCCTCGCCGAGCTGCTCGATGAGCTCGAGCTGCGTGTCCAGGTAGTCGATGTGGTGCTCCTCGTCCTCGAGGATCGACTCGAAGAGGTTCGCGGACGTGATGTCGCCCTTGGTGCGCATCACCTCGATACCGCGCTTGAGGCGGTCGATCGCCTCGACCTCGACCTGCCGGTCGGCCTGGAACATCTCGGTGACCGTCTGGCCGACCCGGACATGGAAGAGCCGCTGGTAGTTGGGCAGGCCGTCCAGCATGAGGATGCGCTCGGTGATCTTGTCCGCGTGCTTCATCTCATCGATGGACTCTTCACGCGTGTACTTGGCGAGCTTCGTCCAGCCTTTGTTGTCCTGGATCCGGTAGTGCAGCCAGTACTGGTTGATCGCCGTCAGCTCGCCGGTCAACTGCTCGTTCAGGAATTCGAGGACCTCGGGGTCGCCCTGCATAGCAGAGGCTCCTTCCACGCGTAAGAACTGGCAGGTTGCGCCGCATGATTCCACCGCGGAAGAAGATCGTCCAGTAAGTCTTCACTTAGTAAGTAAGGGCATGCTTAGTTCTGAATGCCCTGATTTGGAATGGCCCGGGTCAGGGGCATGACCCGAGGTCTGTCAGGATGGACACATGGGTCAGCCGGTGGGACGTGAATCGGGAGAAGGGCGCGATTCAGCAGGAGCGACGCAGCCCGGGCTTCCGCCGGGGCAGCGATTGCAGCGCGGCTGGCCGGTCACGCACTACGGGCCCGTCCCCAAGTTCCGGCCCGAGCGCTGGGAGTTCAGGGTCTTCGGCGCCACCGCCGGCGGCGGCAAGCACTGCTGGACCCACGAGGAGTTCACGGCCCTGCCGTACACCACCGTCGTGGCCGATCTGCACTGCGTCACGAAGTTCAGCATGCTGGGCGCCGAGTGGGGCGGGGTCCCCGCGCGCACCATCCTCGACATCGCTCCGCCCGCGGACGACGTCACCCATGTGATGGTGTGGGCCGAGTACGGATTCAGCTCCAACCTCCGGCTGTCCGACTTCGCCTCCGAGCAGGCCTTGTTCGCCACCCACAAGGACGGCGAACTCCTCACCGCCGAGCACGGCTTCCCGCTGCGCCTGATCGTGCCCCACCTGTACGCCTGGAAGGGCCCCAAGTGGGTGCGCGGCGTGGAGTACATGACCGCCGACCGGCGCGGTTTCTGGGAGGAGCGCGGCTACCACAACCTCGGCGACCCGTGGCAGGAGCAGCGCTACTCGTACCAGGAGGGGCCCGGGGACGGCCCCGACCTCTGATCTGAAGCCGTCAGCAGTCGCGCAGCTTCTTCAGCCGCTCCACGTCCGCCGCGTGCCCCTCCTTGCCGCCCGGCGTCTCGATGATCAGCGGCACGCCCTCGGTCGCCGGGTGCGTCATCAGGGCCCGGAAGGGGTCCTCCCCGATGTGGCCCACGCCGATGTTCTCGTGCCGGTCCTTGTGCGCGCCCACCACGTCCTTGGAGTCGTTGGCGTGGATCAGCTTCAGCCGGCCCTCGCCGACCGTGTCCACCAGCAGGTCCAGCGTCTGGTGCATGCCGCTCGGGCCGGTCAGGTCGTGCCCGGCGGCGAAGATGTGGCAGGTGTCCAGGCACACGCCCAGCATCGGATGGGCGTCCAGCGCCTCGAAGTACGGGCCGAAGTCCCAGGTCCGTGAGCACAGGGAAGCGCCCTGGCCGGCGGTCGACTCCAGCAGCAGATACGGGTCGTCGTCGTGGGTCAGCTCGTCGAGCAGCGGCAGCAGCTGCTCCCGCACC
>KL569109.1:51088-53584 GCA_000715635.1 Streptomyces violaceus
CTCCCGGCCGCCGGTCGCGCTGCCGGTGTGCACGACCACGCCCAGCGCCCCGATCTCCCGCCCGCGGCGCAGCGAGTGCCGCAACGACTCCACGGACCGCTCCACCGTCGCCTCGGTGTGCGAGCCGAAGTTGATCAGGTAGGGAGCGTGGACGTACGCCGGGATCGACTCGGCGGCGCACGCCGCGCGGAACGCCTCGTCCTGCTTCGGATTGCCGGCCGGCGTGGCCCAGCCGCGCGGATTGGCGACGAAGACCTGGACGGTCTCGGCCTGGAGATCACGGGCGTACGACAGGCCTACGGAGTTGAGCCCACCGGCCACGGGAACGTGGCCGCCCACGGGGTTGCGGGAGGGGCCGGACAGCTGATTGTTCACCCGTTCAGGGTGTCATGCGGCCGGCCCTGCCCCGTCCACGGGCTCCCTGCCCGCGCCGGTCACCTGATCTTGATGGTGATCGTCGAACCCTTGGGCGCGGTCTGGCCGCCCTCGACGGACTGCCCCTTGACCTCGTCGCCGAACAGGCCGAGCAGACCGCGGTCCTCGTCGACCTGGAACCCGGCGCTCTCCAGCGTCCGCGTGGCGTCGTCGACGCTGTCGCCGGTCACGTCCGGGACCTCGATCATCTCGGGGCCCTTGGACAGCGTCAGCGTCACCGTGTCGCCCTCGGCCGCCCGACCGCCGGCCTTCGGGGTCTGCTGGGCGACCTGGCCCTTGTCGAACTCGGAGGAGTTGACCCGCTCGGTGGCGATCTTCACCTTGAGCCCGGCGTCCTGCAGCTGCGCCCGGGCGTCGGCTTCGTCCGCGCCGGTGACGTCGGGGATGTCGATGGGGCTGCCCTTGCTGACGACGAGCGCGACGGCCGTGCCCGCGCGCACCTTCGTGCCGTCGGCGGGCCGCGCGGAGATCACCGAGCCCCTCGGCACGTCCTCGCTGAACTCCCGCGTGACCATGCCCGGCTCAAGACCGTCCGCCTTCAGCTGGGCCCGCGCCTTGGCCAGCTTCTGGCCCTCCAGGGCGGGCACCCGCACCGTCTCGGGCCCGTCGGAGACGGTGATGCTCACCGAGTCGTTGCCGCGGATACGCGTCCCGGCCTTCGGGTCGGAGCTGATGATCTGGCCCCGCTCCACGGTGTCGCTGTAGGCGTGCTCGACCTTGCCGAGCTCGAGCCCGGCGTTCTCCAGCCGGCTCTCGGCCTGGGACTGGGTCTTCGCCAGCAGCGGGGGGACCTCGGTGAACTGGCCCGAGTTGATGTACCAGATGCCGGCGCCGAGGCCCAGCACGAGCAGAACGGCGACGACGATCGCCAGCGGGCCGCGCCGGGACCCCGGGCGGCGCCGGGACGGCGGGGGCGGCGGGGACTCGAAACGGCTGGTGCGGTTGAGCGCCGCCTCGGAGGTCTCGTCGTCCTCGTTGACCGGCAGCGGGCGAAGTGTGGCCAGCGCGCGCGGGATCACGCTCGTACGGTCGTCGGCGCCGTCGTGCTCCGCGGTGAGCGCCTGCGGGGGCACCACGTCCAGCTGCTCCGCGCTCAGTCCGGCGCGCCCGTCGCGGACCTGCCTGAGTAGCGCCACCGCGTCGTGCGGGCGGATGTCCGGGGTGCGGGCGGTCGCCGAGGCCACCATCTCGTCCAGCTCGTAGGCCAGACCGGGCACGGCGGCCGACGGCGGCGGGACGTCCTCGTGCAGGTGCTTGTACAGGATCACGGCCGGGGAGTCGCCGTCGTGCGGCTTGTCGCCGGTCAGCATCTCGAACAGCATCACCCCGCACGCGTACACGTCGACGCGGGGGTCCGCGGTGCCGTTCTCTATCTGCTCGGGCGCGAGGTACGCGACCGTGCCGAGCACGGTCCCTGTGGTGTTCGTCACCGTGTCCACGGCACGGACGAGTCCGAAGTCGGCGACCTTCACCCGGCCGTCGTCCCCTATCAGGACGTTCTCGGGCTTCATGTCCCGGTGCACGAAGCCGGCGCGGTGGGCGGCGCCCAGGGCGGCCAGCACCGGCTCCAGGATGTCCAGGGCGGCGCGCGGCTGCAGGGCCCCGCGCTCGCGCAGCACGTCCCGCAGGGTGCAGCCCGCGACGTACTCCATGGCGAGATAGACGTACGAGCCGTCGGTGCCCTGGTCGAAGACCTGCACCACGTTCGGATGGGCCAGTCGGGCGACGGACTTCGCCTCGCGGATGAACCGCTCGACGAACGAGACGTCCACCGCGAGCGAGGGGTGCATCACCTTGAGCGCGAGAACGCGGTCCAGCCGGGTGTCCACGGCCCGGTAGACCGTGGCCATCCCGCCGACCGCGATCCGCGCGTCGATGCGATACCGGGCGTCGAGCACCTGCCCGACCAAGGGGTCCTGAAGGGTCGTGTCCACGCAGGCGAGTGTACGAGCCACGACCGACAGCCACTTGCCGCGTCCGCTATCGGGGCGGGACTGAAGCGGACCTGTGACGTGCGTCAGACCGCCGCTGCGGCGCACGTCCCGCCTAGCTGCGGGCAGT
>KL569109.1:53866-55636 GCA_000715635.1 Streptomyces violaceus
CCCCGGCCTCAGGACCAGCGCCGGGTCACTCAAAAGCAGGCCGCTCCGGATCCAGCGCAGCCATGCCCTCAGCCGGCGACGACGCCTCCGCGAAATGCCGCCGAGGAATACGCCCGGCGCGATAGGCCAACCTCCCCGCCTCGACCGCGTGCCGCATCGCGTCAGCCATCAGCACCGGCTCCCGAGCCCGCGTCACCGCCGAGGCGAGCATCACACCCGCACACCCCAGCTCCATCGCCAGCGCCGCGTCGGACGCCGTACCGGCGCCGGCGTCCAGGATCACCGGCACGCGCGCGTGCTCCACGATCAGCTGGAAGTTGTGCGGGTTGCGGATGCCGAGCCCGGAGCCGATCGGTGAGCCGAGCGGCATGATCGCCGCGCAGCCGGCGTCCTCCAGCTTGCGCGCCAGCACGGGGTCGTCATTGGTGTACGGCAGCACCGTGAACCCGTCGTCGACCAGTGTCTCGGCCGCGTCCAGCGTCTCGATCGGATCGGGCAGCAGCGTGCGCTCGTCGGCGATGACCTCCAGTTTGACCAGGTCGGTGCCGAGGGCCTCGCGCGCGAGACGGGCCGTGAGGACGGCCTCTCCGGCGGTGAAACAGCCCGCCGTGTTGGGCAGCACCCGGATGCCGAGCCGGTCCAGGACGGACAGCACCGAACCCTGCACCGAAGGGTTCACACGGCGCATCGCGACCGTCGTCAGCTCCGTCCCGGACGCGGCCAGCGACCGCTCCAGCACCTCGAGGCTGGGCGCCCCGCCCGTACCCATGATCAGGCGGGACGTGAAGGACGTACCACCGAGGACAAAGGGATCGTCGGCCATGGTCAGCCTCCTTGGACGGCGGTGAGGACTTCCACGCGGTCCCCCTCGGCGAGGGACGTGGACGGCCACTGTGCGCGCGGGACGACGGTTTCGTTGAGGGCGGCGGCCACCCCGGAGGGCGAGGCGGTGAGCGACGTCACGACGGTGTCGAGAGCCGTACCGGGCCGGACGTCCCGGGGCTCCCCGTTGACGGAGATGTTCATGCGGGCTGCTCCGTGAGTGCGGTGGCGGTACTGAAGCGCTGCGGGGTGAAGGGGCGGGCCTCCTCGGGGAGTTCGCCCGTCGACAGGAGGTGCGCCATGGCGTCGCCGGTCACCGGCGTGAGCAGGACACCGTTGCGGTAGTGCCCGGTGGCCAGCAGCAGTCCCTCGAGACCGGTCGGGCCGAGCAGCGGCGCGTTGTCGGGGGAGCCGGGCCGCAGCCCGGCCCGGGTCTCGGTGAAGGGCAGCTCGGTGATGCCCGGGACCAGCTCGTGCGCGTCGCGCAGCAGCTCGTACACGCCGCCCGCGGTCACGGTGGTGTCCCAGCCCATCTCCTCGCTGGTCGCCCCGACGACCAGCTCGCCGCTCTCGCGCGGCACCAGATAGACGTGGCTGCCGCGTACGACCGCGCGCACGGTACGGCTCAGGAAGGGCCCGTGCCGCTGCGGCATGATCAGCCGTACGACCTGCCCCTTCACCGGCCGCACGGGCGGCAGCACGTCCTCCGGGACGCCCGCGAGCCGCCCGCTGAGGCTGCCCCCGGCCAGCACCACCCGCCCCGCGTCCAGCGCGGTCCCGTCGGCCGTGACGACGCCCGCCACCCGGTCCCGTACGACGGTGAGCCGCTCCGCCCACGCCCGGTGGAAGACCACCCCCGCCCGCTCGCACGCGGCCACCAGCGCCCCGGCCAGCCGCCGGGGGTCGATCTGGTGGTCGCCGTCGACCCGCAGCCCGCCGCGCACGCCC
>KL569109.1:55867-57356 GCA_000715635.1 Streptomyces violaceus
CTCCAGGCGACGGCACTCCCGCCCCGACAGCCACTGCGACTCCAGGCCCGACTGCTGCTGCAGGGCGTGCAGTTCGCGCAGATGAGCCCGGTCGTCGGCGTCCAGGGCCACGGCGAGTGTGCCGCAGTGGCGGTAGCCGAGGTCGTGGCCCGTGAGATCGGTGAGCTCGGCCGCGAAGTCCGGATAGCGCCGGGCGGAGACGAGGTTCAGGCCGAGCAGGGTCTGCTCGCCGTAGTGCAGTTCCGTGACGGCGGCCAGCATGCCGGCCGCCACCTGTGCGGCTCCGCCGCCCGGCTCGGGGTCCACCACGGCCGTGGCGAACCCGCGTTGCGCGGCCCGCCACGCGGTGACCAGGCCGATGATCCCGCCCCCGATGACGAGGACGTCTGACGTTGGCGTACGCGGCATGGGCGTCCAGCCCCTCCCTTCGCCGGCATGACCCGGATCAGGTTCGTACGGTCGGAGGCCGCCAGCCTCCCTCTCAGCCCGGTGCGTCCGGGCTCCCGCGAGTGCTCTACGTTGGCCACCCTAGCCCGATGGCGTATGTCGCAGTAAGGGAGCCTCCGTCCATGGCCCGATCCCTCGACGGTCTTCTCCTCGCCCCGGTCGCCGACCAGGCGCAGGGCCAGGTGGGGACCCGCACCCGGTTCACGTACCACGAGAAGGACGGCGAGATCTGGGCCGAGTACACGGGCGGCGATGTCGTACGCGGCCACCTCGTGGGTACCCGGGAAGGTGACATGCTGGACTTTCGGTACGTACAGCTCAAGCAGGACGGAACCACATCTTCCGGGCGCTGTGTGTCGACGGTCGTGGAGCTGCCCGACGGGCGGGTGCGGCTGGAGGAGAGCTGGGAGTGGGAGTCGCAGCAGGGCAGCGGGACGAGCATTGTGGAGCAGGTCACTGCGCATGAGCGCTGACTGACGAAATGTCAGTTGTCTATGGTGATCAGGTGAGCGAGCAGACGCAGGAACCAGGTTCGTCCGCGCCGCGGCGCGTGGTCGTGGCGGGCGCGGGCATGGCCGGTGTGCAGACCGCGGTCGCCCTGCGGGAGCAGGGCTTCACCGGCACCGTGATCCTGATCGGCGCCGAGCCCCACCAGCCGTACGACCGGCCGCCGTTGTCCAAGGCCGTCCTGCTCGGCAAGGCCGAGGGCTCCGCCTTCGACCTCGACTTCGAGGCCCTCGGCATCGAATTGCGACTCGGCTGCGAGGTGCTGGGTCTGCGCCCCGGCGATCACGAGCTGGACACCGAGGACGGGCCCGTGCCGTACGACGTCCTCGTCGTGGCGACCGGCGCCGAACCGATCCGGCTGCCCGGCGCGGAGGGCGTGCCGGGCGTGCATCTGCTGCGCACCCTGGACGACGCCGAGCGGCTGCGGCCCGTGCTGGCCCGCAAGCACGACATCGTGGTCGTCGGCGCGGGCTGGATCGGCGCGGAGTTCGCCACGGCCGCGCGCGAGGCGGGCTGCGCGGTGACCGTCGTGGAG
>KL569109.1:57578-60990 GCA_000715635.1 Streptomyces violaceus
GTCGTGGTCGGCATCGGCGCCCGCCCCGCGACGGCGTGGCTGGCCGGCTCCGGAGTGGAGCTCGGTGCCCAGGGCGAGATCGTGTCCGACCAGCACCTGCGGACGTCGGTGCCGGACGTGTACGCGGTCGGCGACTGTGCCTCCTTCCCCTCGGGGCGGTACGGCGAGCGCCTGCTGGTGCACCACTGGGACAACGCCCTCCAGGGGCCGCGCACGGTGGCCCTGAACATCGTCGGCCGGGCCTCGGGGGAGCCTCCGGCGGTGTACGACCCGGTGCCGTACTTCTGGTCCGAGCAGTTCGGGCGGTTCGTCCAGTACGCCGGGCACCACGCGGCCGCCGACACTGCTCTGTGGCGGGGCGACCCGGCCGGGCCGGCCTGGACGGTGTGCTGGCTCCGCGGCGACCGGCTGGTCGCGCTGCTGGCGGTGGGCCGTCCCCGGGACCTGGCGCAGGGGCGTCGCCTGATCGAGTCGGGCGCCGCCATGAATCCGGTGCTGCTCGCGGACCCGGCAAGGCCGCTGAAGGCGGCGACGGCGTAGCTGTCGAGGAGCACGTTGTCCGCCGAGGTGGGCCGGGCTGACTTCCGACTGTCAGTGGCGGATGGCAGGCTGGTTTCCGTGACCGAGATTGACGCAAAGATCGATGCTCTCGTCCCCGCCTGGCTCACCCTCCCCGACATCGCCGAACAGTTCGGTGTCGAGGTGACGCGTGTGCGGCAGCTGGTCAAGGACGGCCAGCTCATCGCCGTACGCCGCGGTGAGAACCGCGCGCTGCACGTCCCCGCCGCATTCATCGACGGGGACAAGGTCGTCAAGGGCCTGTCCGGGACCCTGACGCTCCTGCGGGACGACGGCTTCACGGACGAGGAGATGCTGGAGTGGCTCTTCACCCCCGACCCGAGCCTGCCCGGCACCCCGGCGCAGGCACTGAGTGAGAATCGCGGCACGGAGGTGAAGCGTCGCGCCCAGGCGCTCGCGGTCTGACCCCGCCTCGACGGAACAACCGTCCGGTGCCGTGCGAGCGGGGCCGGACCTGAACAACTGCCCGGAGTAAGGGCCGCGGCCCGTGGGGCCACGGTCCCGGAGTGGCTCGCGCCCGCTCGGGGCGGGGGCCACCCCGGGCTGCGGCTGCCTTGTGCGCACCGGCACGGGGCGCTCCGGCGCCCTGGTCGCGCCCCGTCCGCAAGGCTGCTTCGGCAGCCCGCCCGGCACGGACGCCGGCACGGGCGCCCTGGCGCCCGGTAATCCCACAGGCTCGGGTGCATCTCGCACCCGTACGCCACCGCCACCGGCACGGGTGTCCGCACCCGTACGCCACCGACACCCAGGGGGACACGCATGCCCGACACCGCCGCCACCACCGCACGGGCTCAGCTCGCCGACGCCCGGGTCTACCTCTGCACCGACGCCCGCAAGCGGCAGGGCGATCTCGTGGGGTTCCTCGATGCCGTGCTGGCCGGTGGGGTCGACATCGTGCAGTTGCGGGACAAGGGCATGGAGGCGGGCGAGGAGCTGGAGCAGCTGGCCGTCTTCGCCGACGCCTGTGCCCGGCACGGGAAGCTGCTCGCGGTCAACGACCGCGCTGACGTCGCCCACGCCGCCGGCTCCGACGTGCTGCACCTCGGCCAGGGCGACCTCCCGGTCCCGGCAGCCCGCGCGATCCTCGGCGACGACGTCCTGATCGGCCGGTCCACGCACGCCGAGTCCGAGGCCGCCGCGGCCGCCGCGCAGGACGGCGTGGACTACTTCTGCACCGGCCCGTGCTGGCCCACCCCCACCAAGCCCGGCCGCCACGCCCCCGGCCTGGACCTCGTCCGGTACACCGCCGCCCTCGGCACCGACCGCCCCTGGTTCGCCATCGGCGGCATCGACCTCGGCAACCTCGACCAGATCCTGGAAGCGGGCGCCCGGCGCGTCGTCGTCGTACGGGCGATCACCGAGGCCGACGACCCGGGCGCGGCGGCGGCCGAGTTCGCGAAGAGGCTGCGGGAGAAGTAGTACGCCGGTTGGCCGGTTGTCCAAGGGGTGGACAACAAGTGCACAAATCGGGCAAATATCGATGCCCGGTTGGGGGACCGACCGCCCCTGGCTAACCTGCCCGTATGGCCCTCGGCACCGCATCCATCAGGTCGGACCACGCCCGCACCGTCCGCGACATGCTCGCGACCGGCAAGACGACGTACTCGTTCGAGTTCTACGCGCCCAAGACCCCGAAGGGCGAGCGGAACCTGTGGAACGCGCTGCGCCGGGTCGAGGCGGTGGCGCCCGACTTCGTGTCCGTGACCTACGGCGCGGGCGGTTCCACTCGCTCGGGCACGGTCAAGGCGACCGAGGCGATCGCCTCCGACACCACCCTCACCCCGATCGCGCACCTCACGGCCGTCGACCACTCGGTCGCCGACCTGCGCAACATCATCGGCCAGTACGCCGACGCCGGGATCCGCAACATGCTCGCCCTGCGTGGCGACCCGCCCGGCGACCCTATGGGCGACTGGGTGCCGCACCCCCGCGGCCTCGCCTACGCCGCCGAACTGGTCGAGCTGATCAAGGCGTCCGGCGACTTCTGCGTGGGCGTCGCCGCCTTCCCGGCGATGCACCCGCGTTCCAGTGACTGGGACGCCGACGTCCGCCACTTCGTCGACAAGTGCCGCGCGGGCGCGGACTACGCGATCACGCAGATGTTCTTCCAGCCGGAGGACTACCTGCGGCTGCGTGACCGGGTCGCGGCCGCCGGCTGCGACACCCCGATCATCCCCGAGATCATGCCGATCGCCAGTGTGAAGTCGCTGGCGCGGATCCCGTCCCTCACCAATGCCGCGTTCCCGGACGCCCTGAAAGAGCGGATCCTCACAGCAAAAGACGATCCGGCCGCTGTACGCTCCATTGGGATCGAATTCGCCACGGAGTTCTGTGCGCGGCTGCTCGCCGAGGGCGTGCCCGGCTTGCACTTCATCACGCTCAACAACTCCACGGCGACCCTGGAAATCTACGAGAACCTGGGCCTGCACCACTCACCGCAGGCCTAGACCGTTCGCACCGGTATACGACACACTGCGTAGCGGCCACTGGGAGAGGGGCGTACATGGGCTGGGCGGTCCTCTACATCGCGTTCGGCATCGTCGCGCTGTGGCTGCTGGGCGAGGTGCTGCTGCAGTACAAGGCGCGGCTGCGCTGGCGGCTGCTCGCCTTCGCCGGCTTCCTCGGCGTCGTCGTCGGTGTCCTGATCCCTTCGGTCGTCGTGATCGGGCTGGGCGCGGCCGCCTTCGCGGTCGGGCAGACCTACGTCACCCTGTCGTTCCGCAGCGGCTTCGCGGCCGGCTGGGCGATGAACGCCCCGATGCTGGGCGGCAGCAAGCGCCGGCGCGGTGAGCGCGGCCGCCAGGAGCCGACCCTCGAGGTCTCCGGCATGGAG
>KL569109.1:61212-61785 GCA_000715635.1 Streptomyces violaceus
CCGCCTCCTACGGCCAGGGCGACGACTACGACCGCGACGACGTCTTCACCCCTGCGCGCCCGCTCCATCCGACGGCCGCCGAGACCACCGCCGTCTACGAGCCGCAGCCCATCCCGGACGACACAGGCTCCTACGGCGTCTACGGCGACACCGGGTACCACCAGGGCTCACCCCACGACGACCAGTACGCCGCCACGGCCCAGGGCACCGACCAGTCCTACGCCTACGACTACTCGGGCTACGGCCAGCAGCAGGGCTACGACGCCACGGACCAGCAGCAGTACGCCTCCTACTCCGACCCGTACATCGGCAATCCGACCTACGGCGGGACCTCGTACGACACCGGCTACGGCGACCAGCAGTACTACGGCCAGCAGCAGGGCTACGGCCAGGACCAGTACGCCGGCACCTACGGCGGCGAGAACCCGCCCGGCGGTGTGTGGGTCCCGCAGCAGCGCACCGACGAGTACGGGCAGGAGCTGCCGCCGGAGCAGCCGTACCCGTACCAGGGCAACGAGCAGCAGGCGCAGGGCAACGGCTTCGACGAGCAGTACCGTTTCTGAAGCCTGAATC
>KL569109.1:61969-62165 GCA_000715635.1 Streptomyces violaceus
CAGAGATGTGTATAAGAGACAGGCCCGTACCAGGGCAACGAGCAGCAGGCGCAGGGCAACGGCTTCGACGAGCAGTACCGTTTCTGAAGCCTGAATCCCGCCGGGGGCGGTGGGCTCACTGGGAGCCCCGGAACCCCGGCCCCTCCACGACCAGTCCAGCGACCAGCGCGCCCGACATGCCGGCGTGCGGCAGGCC
>KL569109.1:62467-63285 GCA_000715635.1 Streptomyces violaceus
CCGCCAGTGCCTGCACCGGCACCGCCCCGCCCTCCGCGCCGGTCGCCTCGGCGATGTCGGCCGGAGTGCGCACCTCGTGCCAGAGGAGACGGTCGCGCAGGTCGGGTATGGCGTGTTCGGCGACGCTGATCATGGTGTCGGCGAGGGCGGCGTAGTCCTCGCAGGGTTCATCGGGCCGGGCGGGCACCACCGTCGTGAGGGTGACCGCCTCGTGATCCCGGTCCGGGACCAGCGCCGGGTCGTCGGGCCGCAGGACCGTGACCGTGGGCTGCGCGTTGGCCGGAGCCGTGCCGAACAGGGCGTCCAACTCGGCCTCCCGATCCGCCGCGTGCACCACCGTGCGGTGTGCCGTGCCCTCGGGGCGGGCGCCGCGCAGGCCCAGCAGCACCGTGAGCCGACTGGCCGACGCGGGCTGCGGCGGCACCTCGCCCGCACCCCGCACCACCGTCCCCGCCGTCAGCCGGTCCAGTGTGCCGGGCGCGACACCGGCGACCACGAAGTCCGCCTCCGCGACCGTCCCGTCGGCGAGTTCCACTCCCGACGCCCGCCCGTCCTTCTCCAGCACCCCGGTCACGTCGGCGCCGAAACGGAACTCGACCCTGCGGGCCACGCACCGCTCGTACACCGCCCGCGCCAGCTCGCGCAGGCCTCCACGCACATACCAGACGCCGAAGGCGTGCTCCATGTACGGCAGTACGGCCGCGCTCGCCGGGGTGACCCGGGGATCCAGGCCGTGGGTGAGGGCGTGGCTCTCCAGGAGTGCGGCGAGCCGGGGGTCACGCAGCTCCCAGGCGCCGATATCGGCCAGCGTCCCGGCC
>KL569109.1:63493-64349 GCA_000715635.1 Streptomyces violaceus
CCCCGCCAGTTCGGCCACAGCGGTTCCTCCAGGAGCGGCCGGCGGGTCCGGTCCCAGGCCTCGCGGGCCCGGACCAGGAAGTCGCCCCACCGGTTCCCGGTGCCCGGGCCGAGCCCCTCGTCCAGGGCGGCGACGACGCCCGCGCGCGAGGCGTTCGGCAGCGACACCCGGGTGCCGTCCGCGAACACGTGCCGGGACGAGGGGTCGACCTGGACCAGTTCGACGCACGCCTCCAGCGGCTCCTTGCCGGTCTTGACGAACAGATCACGATAGACGGCCGGCAGCGGGAGCAGGCCGGGGCCCGTGTCGAAGGAGAACCCGTCACGCTCGAAGCGGCGCAGCGCTCCGCCGTACGTGTCCGTCCGCTCGTACACCACCACCCGGTGGCCCGCGACGGCCAGCCGGG
This sequence comes from Streptomyces violaceus, assembly GCA_000715635.1. Classification (GTDB taxonomy): domain Bacteria; phylum Actinomycetota; class Actinomycetes; order Streptomycetales; family Streptomycetaceae; genus Streptomyces; species Streptomyces violaceus. The sequence goes on from KL569109.1 coordinate 63,900, forward strand.
CGGCAGCCGTCAGCGCGCCCATCCCGGCGCCGATCACCGCAATCCGTGCCATGCCAAGGACTCTATCCGCCCCCACCGACAGCCCCACTGACAGCGCCTTCTGGTGCCGCGTGCGCAGGGCTGAGTACCAGTACCTAGTGGGGGAGTTGAGTACGCGCGCGGATGGGGGAGGGCCTGCGGGAACGAGAGAGTGGAGACACGGAAAGGGGCACGGCTCCGGCACCGGCGACACGGGGCGCCGGAACGGGACCGGGCCCACGATCCGCTCCTTCCGCCGACGGTGTCGGCGGGAGCGAGGCACGGGGGAGAACCGGGGGACGACCGAACGGGGGTCCTGCGGGGGAACGCACGGGGGAGCAGGAAAACGGGGGAGCAAGGAAGGCGCCGGTTCGAGGTGGCCCGCGGGGGACGCGGCCACAGCGGACCGGCGCTTTCACGTCTGCGCCGGGG
>KL569109.1:64562-65278 GCA_000715635.1 Streptomyces violaceus
CACCCGCCCCTGGAGCAGCCGGGACAGGGCCGCATGGACGTCGTCCAGGGAGCGCTCCGGCTGGAAGGACTTCCAGTCCAGCGCCGCCACCAGGACCATGCCGACCAGCGCGGCCGCCGTCAGCGGGACGTCGATCTCGTCGCTGAACTCGCCGCCCGCCACGCCTTCGCGCAGCACGTCCTCCACGACCGCGACGGCCTGCTGCCGGACCACCATCAGCGTGGACTGCCAGGCCCGGTTCGTGCGCCACAGCTCGGCCACGTACAACTGCGTGAAGGCCGGGTAGCGGTCGATGAAGACCAGCCCCGCGCGGATCATCGCGTCCAGGGCGTCGACCTTGGTGCCGTCCTCGCGGGCGGTCCGCTCGGCCGCTTCCCGGAGGGAGGCGGTGAGGAGGCCGACCCCGTGCCGCAGCAGTTCCTCGAAGAGGACGGACTTGCTCGCGAAGTTGTAATAGACCGTGCCCTTCGCGACTCCGGCACGCTCGGCGATCTCGTCCACGGTCGTGGCGGAGAAGCCCTGCTCGGCGATGAGCGTGACGGCCGCCTCGTAGAGTTTTTGCCGGGTGGCCTCGCGGCGCGTGCTGCCGCCCGACGCGGCACTGCTGCTTTCCATGGCCCTGATTGTCACAGGAACCTTTCCGGGGGATGTCACCGAAGGGCTCACAGGCTCAGCTCCGGGTGCAGCCGGTCCAGCGTCCACACCTGGCGGCGGCG
>KL569109.1:65477-70624 GCA_000715635.1 Streptomyces violaceus
CACCTGGCGGCGGCGGGCCGCCACGGCGGTGAGGGCGAGTGCGCCCGCGGTGAACGCCGTCAACACCACGCACGCGTGCCACACCGGTTCCAGACCGCCGCCCGTGATGAGCCTCCTGAGGGCCTCGACGACGTAGCTCATCGGCAGGAAGGGGTGGAGCGCGTTGAAGAAGCCGGGACTGGTCTGCACGGGGTAGGTGCCGCCCGCCGACGTCAGCTGGAGCATCAGCAGGGCGAGGACGAGGATCCGGCCCGCCGCCCCGAAGCGCGCGTTCAGCCACTGCACGATCGCCGCGAAACACGCCGTGACCAGGAACAGGAAGCCCACCGTCCCGGCCGCCCGCGCCATCTCCAGGCCGACCGCCCAGTGCAGCACCGACATCAGGGCCGTCGTCTGGAGCACCCCGATCGCCGCCACCGGCAGCCAGCCCGCCAGCGCGATCCGCCACGCCGGGGCGCCCGCGGCGAGCGCGCGCCGGTTCATCGGCGCGATCAGCATGTACGCCACCATCGCGCCCACCCACAGCGACAGCGGGATGAAGTACGGGGCGAAGCCGGTGCCGTAGTTGGGCGCCTTGTGCAGGTCCTGGGAGGCGAGCCGTACGGGGTCGGCCATGACCTCGGTGCGCCGGTCGCGGTCCTGCTTGCCGTAGTCGGGGATCTGCTCGGCCCCGTCGTGCAGTCCGCCGGCGAGCTTCCCGGAGCCGCCGACGAGCTTGAACATGCCGCCGTTGAGGTCGTCCGCGCCGGTCTTCAGATCGCCGACACCCTTGTCGAGGTCGGTGGCACCGGTCTTGGCCGTGCCGATCCCCTTGTGCAGCTTCTTCGCACCGGCGGCGACCTCGGCCGCCCCGTCGTTCAGCTTGTTGATCTTCTTGACGGCGTCGTCGAGGTCCTCGGAGAGGTGCGGCGCGCGGTCGGCGAGGGCCTGGGACTGCTTCTGGAGGGTGGCGAGGTGCTTGTCGAGCTTCGTCAGGTCACCGTTCTGGTCCGCGATCAGGGTGTCGAGGTCGTCGGCGATGGTGGCCACGTCGGCGGCCGCGTCCTTGGCCTTCTTCAGGTCGGAACAGGCTGCGTCGGGCAGCACGGGATCGTCGCAGCGCCTGGCGTAGACGCCGTTCAGCGTGTCCGACGCCGTGCGGGCGCCCTTGGCGGCGGCCGGGGCCCGCTCCGCCAGGGTGTCCAGGTGCTTGCGGATCGTGCCGGAGGAGTCGGCGACGAGCTGGGCCGTGTCGCCGATGGTCTTCTCGTTGCCCTTCAGGAAGGGGCCCACCTTGCGGGCGTTCGTGTTGACCTTGTCGGCGAGCCTCTGCGTGCCTTCCGCGACCCGCTTGGTGCCGTCCGCCACGTCGCCCGCGCCCTTGTCGAGCTTCTTCAGGCCCGTGGACAGCTTCCCGCTGCCGTCCTTGGCGTCCTTCAGGCCGTCGGCGAGGTCCTTGGAGCCCTTCTCCGCCTTCCCGATGCCGCCCTTGAGCTTGTCGGCGCCCTTGGCCGCCTTCACCGTCTCGCCGTGGATGTCGGAGAACGACACGAAGATCTTGTCCAGGAAGGACCGTGACGTCTTCGTGGACGCGGCCTGGCGCACCTCGCTGAACACCGTCCGGGAGATCTGCCCGACGATGTAGTTGTTCGCGTCGTTGGTGCGTACCTGGAGGGCGCCGGTCTCCGGGGACTTCCCGGAGCTGGAGGCGATCCGCTCACTGAAGTCCTCGGGCATGGTGAGCGACAGGTAGTAGGTACCGTCCTCGACGCCCCTGCGGGCCTCGGCCGCGCTCACCTCGCGCCAGTCGAAGGTCTTGCTGTCGCGCAGCTTCTCCGTGATGTCGTCGCCCGCCGTGACCTTCTTCCCGTCGGCGGTCGCCCCCTTGTCGTCGTTCACGAGGGCCACGGGGATACGGTCCAGACGGCCGTACGGGTCCCAGAACGACCACAGGTACAGCGCGCCGTACAGCAACGGCAGCACCAGCAGCGCGACCAGTGCGGCGCGCGGCAGCTTCCCCCGGCCGAAGCGGCGGAGCTCAAGCGCGGCCAGTTTCGGCGAGCGCATCGGCCTTCTCCTTGTCCTCGCTCTGATGGGTGCCCTCATGGGTGCTCTGCCGGGTGGACACCTTGACGGCGCCCTCGGGGGCCTCGCTGCACACCGCCACGACCGTCGTCCCGGCGTCGGCGAGGGACCTGAGCAGGGCCCAGACCTCGTCCCGCTCGCCGTCCGAGAGCTTGAGGTCGATGTCGTCGACTCCGAGCAGCCGCGGCCGGGCGACGAGGGCGAGGGCGACAGACAGCCGCAGTGCCTCCAGGCGCTCCAGATCGCGTACGGCCGTACGGGGACCCTTGGGCAGCGCCTCCAGGTCGAGTCCGGCCGCGGCCAGCGCGGTGTCGACCCGCAGCCGGGCCTCGGCCGCCCGCTCGCCGCGGGGCCGCAGCAGCCCGCGCAGGGAGTCGCCGAACCGCCTTTGGAGCAGGGCCCGTTCGCGCAGGTGCTCGCCGACGGTGAGAGCCGGGTCGAGGTCGGTAACCCCGGGCACGTGGGCCAGGGCGCTGACGCGGCGCACCGCCGACACCTGCTTGGGGAGTCTGGTGCCGCCGACGGCCGCGGCGCCCTCCGTGATCTTCATCCGTCCCGTCAGCGCGAGCAGCAGGCACGTACGGCCGGACCCCGACGGGCCCTCGACCGCGATGAGTGATCCCGGCTCGGCGTCGACGGACATCCCGCGGAACGCCCACCCGCGCGGCCCCTTGATCCCAAGGCCGTCGGCGGCGACCCGCACCCCTCCCGTTTGTTCCCCCACGGGGCTCCCCTGAATGTGAGCATGAATTTGAACTGACTGGTCAGTGCAAAAATTACTCCGAACCTACGATCGAAGCAAAACCGCAGGTCGGAACGGATTGTCAGTGCCATACCTCACGATGGGTCACATACGGCACTCCGTGGGAGGAGCCGCCGTCACACGACGACAGGAGGTTCGTCATGGCCAGCTACCACGCAGCAGCCGCCCGCCGGCGCCGCGCCACCGGCCCTGCCCCCTCACTGACCGGCCCGGCGAGCGACGTACACCCCGTGCTGCGCCGGGCCACGGCCCCGCCCGCCGCCCTCGACCTGCTCGCCCAGGCCCGCTCCGGTCTCGACGAGGCCACCGCCCTGGAGACACCGAACGAGCGCTACGCGACGGCCCATCTCGCCGCCCTCCGCACCGCCGCCGCCGTCCTCGCCGCCCGGGGGAGGCCCGAGACCTCGCCCCGGGCCCGGACCAAGATCCGGAGCGCCTGGGAAGTGCTCCCCGAGATCGCACCCGAACTGACCGAGTGGAGCGCGCTGTTCGCCGCCGGCGCCCGGCGCCGGGCCCGCGCCGAGGCGGGCATCCAGGGCGCGGCGAGCGTCCGGGACGCCGACGACCTGATACGGGACGTGGCGATGTTCCTCCGCCTCGTCGAGCGCATGCTGGTCCTCCAGCCGGTCCTCCCGCAGCCGCGCCCGGACCAGGACCAGCCGGAGGATCCCGGCGCGGAGAGGGGCATGCCGGACGCCGGCTGACCGGGTACCGGCGTTCCGGATCCGCCCGGCCGGCACCGGCTCAAGTCCATGCCGGGACCGCTCATGCGGGCTGCCCCGTCCGAGGCAATAGGGTGGGAGACGCCTGAAGTCTTCCCTCCCCGCAGCCGGGGCCGGGGGAGGCACCCCGTTTCGCTCCGCCGCGCAAGAGGCGGTGCCGCGCCGAGGAGTCAACTGCCGTGTCGGACCCGATGCGCCCACCCGTCTCCCACCACCACCCTCAACCGACATCGCTGCGCTCCGGCCCTTCTCGATCTCGCGCCTCACTCCGCACCGCCGTGGTCTGGGAGGTTCTCCAGGACGCCCTGGAGCGCCGGGTCAAGGCCACGGGCCGTGAATCGCTGGACGTCCTCGACACCGGAGGCGGCAGCGGCAACTTCGCGGTGCCCGCCGCCCGCCTCGGCCACCGGGTCACCGTCGTCGACCCCAGCCCCAACGCGCTGTTCGCCCTGGAGCGCCGTGCCGCCGAGGCCGGCGTCGCCGACCGGGTGAAGGGCGTGCAGGGCGACGCCCACGGCCTCTTCGACGTGGCCGAGCGCGGCGGCTACGACGCGGTGCTGTGCCACGGCGTCCTGGAGTACGTGGACGACCCCGCCGAGGGCGTCCGCAACGCGGTGGCAGCCCTGCGCCCGGAGGGCGTCCTGAGCCTGCTCGCCGCCGGTCTCGGGGGTGCCGTGCTCGCCCGCGCCCTCGCCGGTCACTTCAAGGAGGCCAAGCAGGCGCTCGACGACCCGAACGGCCGATGGGGCACGGGTGACCCCGTGCCGCGCCGCTTCACCGCCGAGCAGCTCACCGGACTCGTCGAGGGCGCGGGCCTGCGGGTCGGCGCCGTGCACGGCGTGCGGGTCTTCGCCGACCTCGTGCCCGGCGTCCTCGTGGACACCGAGCCCGGAGCCCTGGAAGCGCTGCTGAAGCTGGAGGAGGCCGCGGCCGAGCTGTCGGCCTTCCACTCGGTGGCCACGCAGCTGCATGTGCTGGGTGAGACCGGTGGGGCCGGCGAGACCGGTGGGGCAGTCGAGGCCTGAGCCGCTTCGTGGGGTACCACCCCTGATCAGCGCCTTGACTGTGCATGGAGTACGCCACAGGCCCCCCGAATGGGGGCTTGGCGCCGTATGATCGAGGGAGACCGTTCCGGCATGACGGGTCGGCCGCCGGGGAATGGAAGCCTCAGCGAGCCGGGGCCGTCCATGGCGGGTTCCGGTTGGTCAGTTGGCGCAGAGGGGCGGGTTTCACGGGGGCGATTCCCTGCCTATCCTGAAGAGACCCCCCGGGTCGCCCCGGCGACTGCACGATGAGGAGGACTCCGTGCCGCTCTCGGAGCACGAGCAGCGCATGCTCGAGCAGATGGAGCGAGCGCTGTACGCCGAAGATCCCAAGTTCGCGACGGCGCTCGAGGGAAGCGGGCTGCGTACGTACACCCGGCGACGGGTCTACCAGGCGGTCGCGGGCTTCCTCGTAGGTATTGCGCTCCTCATGGCCGGAATGGTCGCCAAGCAGGTCTGGCTCAGCGTCGTGGGCTTCCTCGTCATGCTGGGCTGTGCGGTGCTCGCCGTGACCGGCTGGCGCAAGGCCCCCAAGCCGGGCGAACAGGCGGCAGG
>KL569109.1:70851-74408 GCA_000715635.1 Streptomyces violaceus
CCGCCGGACCGCAAGCCCGCCGCCAGGGCGGCCGGCAGCGGCGCTCCATGATGGACCGCATCGAGCAGCGCTGGCAGAAGCGCCGCGACGAACAGGGCGGCCACTAGCCCGGAGCGCAGCTCTCCGGGACTACGCGAAGACGTGAATCAGGGGGTGACCACCGACCAGGTGGTCACCCCCTGACGCATGCCCTTGACGCATGCCATGGGTTCAGCGGGCTCAGCCCTGCTGCCCCGACGCCTTCCGCCACGTCGGCCGCATCGCCAGGACGCGTTCCCGCACCCCGGACCACCAGGCCGACGCCGTCCAGACCACGCGCGCCGTGGAGCGTGGGGCGAGGACCGCGCGGAGCCTGGCACCCCTGCCGACCGCGGCGCTCAGACCCGCTGCCGCGCGGCGGACGTCGTCCGCGATGCCTGCCGTCGGGCGGGGCTGGGGCGCGTACAGGACCTGTTCCACCGCGTTGGCCACCCGGTGCACCGAGGCCGCTGCCGGCCCATCGAGCCCGCCCAGTCCGGCGATGCGGGCGGCCGCCTTGCGCGGGGTCTGTGACTCGTCCGGCGTGATGCCGAAGTCCCACGCGGTGTCGGTCAGCTCCTGCCAGACGGCCAGCGTGTACGGCGCCGCGTCCGCCTCGCCGCGGCCATGTGCCCCCAGCCGAACCGTGCGCGTCCGCAGGCGCCACAGCATCGGGGCCAGGGGGAGCGCCAGGGCGGCGAGACCCGCCAGGGCCCAGGCCAGGATCGCGTACCACTTCGGGCCGTCGTCGTCCGTGGGCAGCGCCGCCTGCGGGGACTCGCTCGCGCACCCGCCGTCCAGCTTCTTCTGCTCCGGTGTGCAGCTCTCGCTGGCGGAGGGCGTCGCGGACGGCGCGGCGGACGAGGTCTCGGTCGGGCGCGCCGCGTCCGGCACCGAGCTGCCCGGATCGTCCGGCAGGGTGTAAGACGGCATCGAGCCGCGGTTCGGAGTCGGCTCGAAGCGGGTCCAGCCCACGCCCTCGAAGTACAGCTCGGGCCAGGCGTGCGCGTCCCGGAGCCCCACCGACACCGAGCCGTCCGCCTGCGGGGAACCGGGTGCGAAGCCCACCGCGACCCGGGCCGGTATGTCCAGGGAGCGGGCCATCGCCGCCATCGCGAAGGAGAAGTGCACGCAGAAGCCCTGCTTGTCCTTCAGGAAGCGGGCGATCGCCTGCGAGCCGCTGCCGACCTGCACCTGGGTGTCGTACTCGAAGCCGCCGGTCACGGCGAACCAGTCCTGGAGCTTGACCGCCTGGTCGTACGGGTCGGCCGCGCCCTCGGTGACCTTGCGGGCCGTGCTCGCCACCACCGACGGCAGCGAGTCGGGCAGCTTGGTGAAATCGCGCTCGATGGACGCCGGAGGCCGCGGCGCCGAGGCCAGCTGCTCCGCCGTCGGCTGCACGTCCAGGCTCTTGACCTGGTACGTCAGGCCTCGGGTGTTCTGGCCGTGATCGCCGACCAGCGTCATGCCCAGAGGCTCGTAACGCCAGTTGCCCCGGATGTTCACCCCGCTCGGCGGGTACGGCATCGGCAGCCAGTCCTGGGCGTACCAGTCGGCCGCGGAGATCGTGGTGTCGACCTCCGTGCGCTTCACGTCCGGGCCGAGGCCGACCGGGGTCGGGAACGTGCCGTCGGGGAGGGCGGTGATGGACCGCCGGGACGGCTTCCAGGTGGTGCCGTCGAAGTCGTCCAGGGACACGATCCGCAGATACAGGTCCGAGACGTCCGGCATCTTGGTCTTCACGGACAGGACCTGCTGGTCCTCGTCCGCGTTCAGGCTGTCCCGCAGCGACACCAGCGGGTTCACGGCGGAGATCGTGCCCCCGCCGCCCGTGCCGCCCCCGGCGCCCGCGCCCACCGAGTCCAGCAGGCCGCCGTTCATCGCGGGCAGGCCGAGCGGAACCACCAGGGCGATGCCCAGCGCGACCACGCCGATCCGCCGGCCGGTGCGGACCGGGGCGACCGCGCCGCTCTGCTCCCCTCCGGCCGTGCGCGAGGCCCCGCCGAAGACCCGCCCCCACTGGGAGAGGCGGTCCCGCCCCTCGGCCAGGAGCAGCATCAGATAGCCGGCAGCCGCGACCAGGAACCACAGCCAGTCCGTGCCCCCGTCGGACAGCCCCGCGGCCACGGAGTACAGCGCGAGCAGCGGCAGCCCGGCCGGTGCGGCGCTGCGGAAGGTCACCGCGAGGGTGTCCACCAGCAGCCCGATGACCAGGACCCCGCCGATGAGCATCAGCCGTATGCCGTCGGACTCCAGAGGGGCCGGTATCGCGTACCGCGCGACGTCGTCCCCGCCCTGCCGGAGCAGGATCGCGAAGCGTTCGAGGGCCTCCGGCCCCGGGACCAGACCGGCGAGGGCCTGTTCACGAACGAACACGAACGTCAGCAGAAACACCGTGACCACGGCCTGCGCCGCGACCGTGAGCGGCCGGGCCAGCGGCACCCTGCGGGCCGCGGCACCCACGCCCGCCTGCACGCCCAGCAGGAAGGCCGCCTGCACGATCCACGTGGCCGGTTTGACGAGGGGAAGCAGGGCGCACGCGGCCATCAGCGTGGCCGCCCACGCGCCCAGCGTCAGTCGTATCCGCCCGCTCATCACGGTCCCTCCCCGCCGCCGGCCACGGCCACGCCCCTGCGCTCCCGGTCCGCCTGTCGCCACAGGTCGTCCAGGGAGGCCCCCCGCGGCACGCGCAGAGTGGTCCAGCCCGCCTCGCGCAGCATGCGCAGCCGCCCCTCGCTCCCGTCCGACGGACCGGGCACGTCACTCGGTTCCCGCATCCAGGTCTCGCTGTCCAGCACGAACGCGACCGCACCTCCGCCGCGCTGCCGCATCCTGGCCACCACGGCCGCCTGCTCCTCGTCCAGATCGCCGAGGAAGGCCACCAGCAGCCCCTCGTTCCCGCCGCGCAGCACGTCGTAGGCCCGGGACAGGCCCGCGCCGTCGGAGTGGTCGATCACCGCGAGAGTGTCCATCATCAGCCCGGCCGCGTCCGCCGACCCCTGGCTCGCGCCCGCGAAGCCGTCGCCGCCCTCGCCGGGCACCGAGCTGCCGGTGTCGGTCAACAGCCGTACCGAGAAGCCGCGTTCGAGCATGTGCACCAGTACGGACGCGGCGCCCGCCACGGCCCACTCGAAGGCCGCGTCCGGGCCCGCGCCCTGGAAGGCGATGCCCCGGGTGTCGAGCAGCACCGTGCAACGGGCGCGCTGCGGCTGCTCCTCCCGGCGCACCATCAACTCGCCGTAGCGGGCCGTGGAGCGCCAGTGCACGCGGCGCAGATCGTCGCCGTAGCGGTACCCGCGCGGGATCACGTCGTCCTCGCCGGCCAGCGCGAGCGAACGCTGCCGTCCGTCGCCGTACCCCTTCGCCTCACCGCTGAAGCGCACGGGAGCCAGCGGCTCCACGCGCGGGATCACCGTCAGGTTGTCGTACGTCGAGAAGGACCGGGTCAGCTCGCACATGCCGAACGGGTCGGTCAGGCGCAGCTGGAGCGGGCCCAGCGGGTAGCGGCCGCGCAGGTCGGAGCGCACCCGGTAGGACAT
>KL569109.1:74541-79063 GCA_000715635.1 Streptomyces violaceus
TCAGAGATGTGTATAAGAGACAGCCCGGTAGGACACCTCGCGCCGGCCGCCCGCCTCCACCCGGTCCAGCACGAAACGCGGCCGGGGGCCGAGTACGTACGGCACCCGGTCCTGGAGCATCAGCAGCCCCGTGGGCAGCCGCGAGACATTGTCCATCCGCAGGTGGACCCGGGCCTCGCTGCCGGCGGGCACACGCGCGGGGGAGAGCCGGCGGCTGCCCGCGACCCGGTAGCGCGTGCGGTACAGGACCGTCGCGCACACCAGCGGCAGCACCGCCAGCAGCAGACCCACGCGCAGCAGGTCGCTCTGCCCGAGCACATAGCTGCAGACCGCGGCCGCGACGCCGGCGGCCAGGAAGGAGCGTCCGCGGGTGGTCAGACCGGCCAAGGCGGTGCGGATGCCGCCCTTCTCGTCCCGGTCGGCCTCCGCGTACCCCGTCCCCGCGGTGGTCATCACAGCCTCCGCGGCGGCTGCTGGGGATACGCCGGCACACCGCGGCCCAGGCCGCCGAAGCCGCTCTGCTGCTGCGGCGCCGCCGGAACCGGCGTGCGCTGCAGGATCTCCTCGACGACCTGCTCGGAGGTGCGGCGGTTGAGCTGGGCCTGGGCGGTGGGCAGCAGGCGGTGGGCCAGGACGGCGACGGCCAGGGCCTGCACATCGTCCGGCAGCGCGTACTCCCGGCCGCTCAGGGCCGCTGACGCCTTCGCCGCGCGCAGCAGGTGCAGCGTCGCGCGCGGGGAGGCGCCCAGTCTCAGGTCGGGGTGCGTGCGCGTGGCGCCGACCAGGTCCACCACGTAGCGCCGGACCGGGTCGGCGACGTGCACGCCGCGCACCGCCTCGATCAGCTTGAGGATCTCGTGCGCGTGGGCCACGGGCTGGAGGTCCTCCAGCGGCGAGACGCCGCCGTGCACGTCCAGCATCTGCAACTCGGCCTCCGCGCTGGGGTAGCCGACCGAGACCCGGGCCATGAAACGGTCGCGCTGGGCCTCCGGCAGCGGGTAGGTGCCCTCCATCTCGACCGGGTTCTGCGTCGCCACCACCATGAAGGGGCTGGGCAGTTCGTAGCTGCTGCCGTCGATGGTGACCTGGCGTTCCTCCATCGACTCCAGGAGCGCGGACTGCGTCTTGGGCGAGGCGCGGTTGATCTCGTCGCCGATCACGACCTGCGCGAAGATCGCGCCAGGCTTGAACTCGAAGTCACGGCGCTGCTGGTCCCAGATGGACACACCGGTGATGTCCGACGGCAGCAGGTCGGGCGTGAACTGGATACGCCGCACCGAGCAGTCGATGGACCGCGCCAGTGCCTTGGCGAGCATCGTCTTGCCGACGCCCGGGACGTCCTCGATCAGCAGATGTCCCTCGGCCAGCAGTACGGTCAGCGAGAGCCGTACGACCTCGGGCTTGCCCTCGATCACGCCTTCCACCGACTCCCGCACCCGCTCCACCACGGCGGTCAGATCAGTGAGGCTCGCTCGATCGTCATAGGTCGTCACCCGGCCCTCCTCGGCCTTTCCCATGCTCCCAGGGAGCATGGGATACCCCATTTTCCCGGGTCGACGCCGCATGACGCGCGCCGGCCCACCCCGAACCACGGACACCACGCGTGAAACGCTCAGCGTGACGTCACTCCCGCATTCTTGCTGCCGTTACCGATTCGTGTCACTCGACTGTGGACAACTGGCCGCGATATGTCGGACTTGCGACCTTTCGAACGCGTGACTGACAGGTTTTCGACAGCTGTGGCAGGCCGGCTCCGGGGTGGTGACCAGGGGCGGGTGACCAGGTCAGGAGGCGGGGTCGATCTCCCGCAGCAGGCCTGTCCCGACGTCGTAGACGAACCCGCGGACGTCGTCGGTGTGGGGCAGGAACGGCGAGGTGCGCACGCGCCGCATCGACTGCCGTACGTCCTGGTCGACGTCCTGGAAGGACTCCACCGCCCAGGCCGGGCGCTGGCCGACTTCGGCCTCGAGGTCGCTCCGGAAGTCCTCGGTGAGGGTCTCCATGCCGCAGCCGGTGTGGTGGACGAGGACGACGCTCCGCGTCCCCAGCTTGCGCTGGCTGATCGTGAGGGAGCGGATCACGTCGTCGGTGACGACGCCGCCGGCGTTGCGGATCGTGTGGCAGTCGCCGAGCTGGAGGCCGAGCGTGGCGAGCGGGTCCAGGCGGGCGTCCATGCAGGCCACGACGGCCACGTGCAGGGCGGGCTTGGCGTCCATCCCGGCGTGGCCGAAGTCGGCCGCGTACCTGGTGTTGGCGTCGACGATACGGTCCGTGACGGTGCCGCTTCCGGCTATGGCGCTCTCCGAACCCATGGGAACTGATGCAGAAGTCGTCATATCCATGACGGTACTGGTCACGACTGTTCCGGGCCCGCTGTGAGAGAGGACAAAGAACGCCATCGGGCTTTGGAGTGAGGTAACCCACAAGGGTGGTGTGCCTGCCGCTCGCGACGCGCAGGCCGGTTGATTGACCGGGAGACACGGTGGACTAAAGTGACGCGAAGCGGGAGGCGAGACTCTCCCCGCTGGACTGACTTCCCCGGAGACCCGGCGACGCCCGGCGATCTCCCCACGTGCGCGGCGCGTACGTACGGCTCGGCCTCCTCCCGCTCCCGGTCGGCTGACGCTTCCGGCGCCGGCAGGCCTCCCCTTCAGCAGCGGGCGGGGACCCGGCGGTGCGTGGGCCCGCGCCGGATCTGAGAGGCCCCCTTGAGCTCTAGTCGACACGTCCCGGTGATGCTCCAGCGGTGCCTGGATCTGCTGGCACCCGCCCTGGAGGGCCCGGACCCGGTGGTCGTCGACTGCACCCTCGGCCTCGGCGGCCACAGCGAGGCGCTCCTCGAGCGGTTCCCCGAGGCGCGGCTCGTCGCCCTCGACCGTGACAAGGAGGCCCTGCGCCTGTCCGGTGAGCGCCTCGCGGCCTACGGGGAGCGCGCCACCCTCGTCCACGCCGTGTACGACGAACTGCCCGACGTGCTGCACAAGCTCGGCATCGCGCGCGTGCGGGGCGTCCTGTTCGACCTGGGCGTCTCCTCCATGCAGCTCGACGAGGCCGACCGCGGCTTCGCCTACGCTCAGGACGCCCCGCTCGACATGCGCATGGACCAGACGACCGGCGTCAGCGCCGCCGAGGTCCTCAACACCTACCCGCCGGGCGAACTCGTGCGCATCCTGCGGGCCTACGGCGAGGAGAAGCAGGCCAAGCGGATCGTGAGCGCGATCGTGCGCGAGCGGGAGAAGGAGCCGTTCACCAACAGCGCGCGGCTGGTCGAGCTGATCCGCGACGCCCTGCCGCAGGCCGCCAAGCGCACCGGCGGCAACCCGGCCAAGCGCACGTTCCAGGCCCTGCGCATCGAGGTCAACGGCGAGCTCTCCGTCCTGGAGCGGGCGATCCCGGCCGCGGTGAAGGCGCTCGACGTGGGCGGGCGGATCGCCGTGCTGTCGTACCACTCGCTGGAGGACCGGCTGGTCAAGCAGGTCTTCGCGGCGGGCGCCGCCACCACCGCGCCGCCCGGACTGCCCGTCGTCCCCGAGCGCTACCAGCCGCGGCTCAAGCTCCTCACGCGCGGTGCCGAACTCCCCACGGAAGAGGAGATCGCCGAGAACCGGCGGGCGGCACCGGCGCGGCTGCGCGGGGCGCAGCGCATCAGAGAGGACGTCGAGTGAGCCACGTGCAGGGCGGCCGGGGGTTCCGGACCCGAGGGAGCGTGCGTGAGCAGTAAACCCGAACTGAAGGGGAGGGCCGCTCGTCTCGCGCGGCTCTTCCCGACCGGCACCGCGCGGGCGGCCCGCATGCCGTTCGTGCTCCTCGTGGTCCTCCTCCTCGGCGGCGGTCTCATCGGCCTCCTTGTGCTGAACTCGGCCCTCAGCGAGGGCGCGTTCAAGCTCGACGACCTCCAGCGCGAGACCAAGAGCCTCACCGACGAGGAACAGGCCCTCCGGCGGGACATCGACGCCTACTCCGCCCCGGAGGCCCTCCAGCGCCGCGCCCGCGAGCTAGGCATGGTGCCCGGCGGCGACCCCGCCTTCCTCGACCGCGACGGCACCGTCAAGGGCGTCCCCAGCGCCGCCCCCGGCGCCTGGCAGAGCGCCGCGCACATCCCCCTGGTCCTCGCCCCCGAGGCCATGCCCAACGGCCCCGCCCCGACCCCCGGCAGGTGACGGAAGTGTCCGACAGGGAACCCCGCGCCGCCGGGTACCGGGCCCCGCCGGGCCCGTCCGCCTCCGTGATCTTGGTGTTCGTCCGGCCCTCGGCGCGGTTTCCGCTCGCGGGCTCGCGGCGGCTCGGGTGTCCGTCTGGCGGTCGCCGCTGTGCGCCGCCGGCCCCGTGGCCCGGTGCGGGCCCGGCCGTGGGCCAGCCACCGTGTCCGTCAGCCCCCCCGCTCCGACCCCGGCAGGTGACGGAAGTGTCCGACAGGGAACCCCCGCGCCGCCGCGTGCCCGGCCCCGCCAGGCCCGCTCGGCCCGATGCCCGGCGGCGTCCCGGCCCCGGTGCCCGTCCGGCCCGGCGGCCGTCCCAGGCC
>KL569109.1:79300-79989 GCA_000715635.1 Streptomyces violaceus
TGTGTATAAGAGACAGGCCCCCGGCTGCGCCTGGTCGGGCTCGCGCTGACGCTGGTGATGATCGCCTTCGTCGTACGGCTGTTCCAGGTGCAGGCCGTCGACGCGAGCACCTACGCCGCCAAGGCCGCGCAGAACCGGTACGTCGGGCAGGTGCTGGCCGCGGACAGGGGCGAGATCACCGACCGGTCCGGTGTGGCCCTGGCGACCAGTGAGGACGCCTACGACATCACGGCCGACCCCACGATGTTCGCCCCGGACCACCTGAAGATCGGTGACGGGCCCGAGCAGGCCGCCGCGCTCCTCGCGCCGATCCTCGGCCAGGACCAGGAGGCCCTGGTCAAGAAGCTGCGGCCGAAGAACAAGTCCCTGCGCTACACGAAGCTGGCCTCCCGCCAGACCCCGCAGGTCTGGAAGCAGATCAAGGACCTGAAGTCGGCGCTGGCCAAGAAGTCGGAGACGGAGAAGAACACGCACAACGTGCTCGCGGGCGTCTTCTCCGTCGGAACCAGCAAGCGCGTGTATCCCAACGGCGACCTCGCCGCCGGGATACTGGGCTGGGTCAACGGCGAGGGCAAGCCCGGGGGCGGCATCGAACTCCAGCTGGACAAGCAGCTGGCCGGCAAGGACGGCAAGATCCGCTACGCCCAGTCCGGCGGCCGGCTCGTCCCTGTCTCTTATACACATCTCTG
>KL569109.1:80161-85810 GCA_000715635.1 Streptomyces violaceus
CGTCCCCACCGTGGGTTCCACCGAGACACCCGCCGTGCCCGGCAGCGACGTCGAGCTCACCATCGACCGCGACATCCAGTGGGCCGCCCAGAAGGCCATCACCGACCAGGTGAAGGAGTCCGCGGCCGACCGCGGCTACGTCATCGTCCAGGACACCCGCACCGGCCAGATCCTGGCCATGGCCAACTCACCCGGCTTTGACCCCAACGACCTGTCCGACGCCGACTCGGCCGCACTCGGCAACGCGGCCGTCCAGGACGCCTTCGAGCCCGGCTCCACCGCCAAGGTCATGTCGATGGCCGCGGTCCTCCAGGAGAACACCGCCACACCGATGACCCACGTGGTCGTGCCCAACCGGCTGCACCGCGGCGACCGGCTCTTCAAGGACGACATCGACCACCCGACCTGGTACCTGACGCTCAACGGCGTCCTCGCCAAGTCGAGCAACATCGGCACCATCCTCGCCACCGGCCAGCTCGGCAAGACCCAGGCCCAGTCCAACAAGGTCCTCTACGACTACCTGCGCAAATTCGGCCTCGGCAGCTACACCGGCCTCGGCTTCCCCGGCGAGACCAAGGGCATCCTCGCCCCGCCCGACAAGTGGTCGACCTCGCAGCAGTACACGATTCCTTTCGGCCAGGGCGTCTCCATCAACGCCATGCAGGCGGCGTCCGTGTACTCGACCATCGCCAACGGCGGCGTCCGCGTCGAACCCACGCTCGTCCGCGGCACCAAGGGCCCCGAAGGCCGCTTCACCCCGGCCCCCGAGCCCAAGAAGAACAGGGTCGTCAGCGCCAAGACGGCGAAGACCCTCGCCCAGATGCTGGAGTCCGTCGTGGACGACGAGGAGGGCACCGGCACCAAGGCGCGCATCCCCGGCTACCGCGTCGCGGGCAAAACGGGCACGGCCAACCGCGTGGATCCGGCCACCGGCAAGTACCACGGCTATACCTCGTCGTTCGCCGGCTTCGCGCCCGCCGACAAGCCCCGCGTCACTGTCTACTGCGCCATCCAGAACGCCACCCAGGGCAGCTACTTCGGCGGCCAGATCTGCGGCCCCGTCTACAAGCGGGTCATGGAGTTCACACTGAAGTCCCTCCAGGTCCCGCCGACAGGAGCCAAAGCCGCGAAGCTGCCCGTCTCCTTCCAGAACTGAATCCCGAGCCCTGATCAGCACCGAGCACCACCGAGCCACCAGGACCGCCCCGTGACAACGATCACCCCCGACCCCGGGAACCAGAGCGCTGCCGCCACCTCACTTCGCCCGGAGGCGGGTACGCCCGGTACGCTCACCGCCGTGCCACACGCTGATCAGTCCCAAACCACCCAGAAGGGGCATCCCGTGACATACCCCGGGCCGCCCAGGCCGGTGCAGGTCTCCGCCACACCCCTCGCGGAACTCTCCGATCAGCTGGGTGCCCCCGCGCCGGAGAGCGCCGCCGAGGTCACGGGCATCACCCACGACTCACGCGCCGTGCGCCCCGGCGACCTGTACGCCGCTCTCCCGGGCGCCCGGCTGCACGGCGCCGACTTCGTCACGCAGGCCGCCGGCCTCGGCGCGGCCGCCGTGCTGACCGACCCCACCGGCGCGGAGCGCGCCGCGGAGTCCGGGCTGCCGGTCCTCGTCGTCGACGACCCCCGCGCGCGGATGGGCGAGCTGGCCGCCACGATCTACGGCCACCCCGGCCGGGACCTGCTCCAGATCGGGATCACCGGTACCTCCGGCAAGACCACCACCGCCTACCTCGTCGAGGGTGGCCTGAAGACCGTCAGGTCCACCGGCCTGATCGGCACGGTCGAGATGCGCATCGGCGACGAGCGCATCAAGTCCGAGCGCACCACCCCCGAAGCCACCGACCTCCAGGCCCTGTTCGCCGTCATGCGCGAGCGCGGCGTCGACGCGGTCGCCATGGAGGTCTCCAGCCACGCCCTGGTCCTCGGCCGGGTCGACGGCTGTGTCTTCGACATCGGCGTCTTCACCAACCTCAGCCCGGAGCACATGGAGTTCCACTCCGGCATGGAGGACTACTTCCAGGCCAAGGCGCAGCTCTTCACGCCGAAACGCGGCAAACTCGGCGTGGTCAACGTCGACGACGAGTACGGCCGCAGGCTGGCGAAGGAAGCCACCGTCCCGGTCGTCACCTACTCCGCTGAGGGCCACCCCGACGCCGACTGGCGCGCCGAGGACGTCGAGGTCGGCCAGCTCGACTCGACGTTCACCGTCATCGGCCCCAAGGGCGAGCGGATCAGCGCCAAGTCACCGCTGCCGGGCCCCTTCAACGTCGCCAACACCCTCGCCGCGATCGTCGCCCTCGCCGTCGCCGGCCTCGACCCGCAGGCCGCCGCCGACGGCGTCGCCGCCGTCCCGGGCGTCCCGGGCCGCCTGGAGCGCGTCGACGCCGGGCAGCCCTACCTCGCGGTCGTCGACTACGCCCACAAGACCGACGCCGTCGAGTCCGTGCTGCGCGCCCTGCGCAAGGTCACCGAGGGCAAGGTGCACATCGTCCTCGGCTGCGGCGGCGACCGGGACAAGACCAAGCGCGAGCCCATGGGCGCCGCGGCGGCCCGGCTCGCCGACACCGCCACACTGACCTCCGACAACCCCCGTGGCGAGGACCCCCTCGCGATCCTCGCCACGATGCTCCAGGGCGCGGCCTCCGTGCCCGCGCACGAGCGCGGCGAGGTCCAGGTGTTCGAGGACCGGGCCGCCGCGATCGCCGCCGCCGTCGCCCGCGCCGAACCCGGCGACACCGTGCTGGTCGCGGGCAAGGGCCACGAGCAGGGCCAGGACATCGCCGGGGTGGTCCGTCCCTTCGACGACCGCCAGGTGCTCCGCGAAGCCATCCAGAAGACCCAGGGATGAAAATCCAGAAGACCCAGGGGATGAACTTGTGATCGCCCTCTCCCTCGCCGAGATCGCAGAAGTCGTCGGCGGGCAGACGCACGACATACCGGATCCGTCCGTCCAGGTCACCGGCCCGGTCGTCCGGGACTCCAGGGAGGCGGGGCCGGGCAGCCTGTTCGCCGCCTTCGCCGGCGAGCGCGTGGACGGACACGACTACGCGGCGGCGGTCGTCGAGGCGGGAGCGGTGGCCGTGCTCGGCACCCGGCCCGTCGGCGTGCCCGCGATCGTCGTGGACGACGTCCAGACGGCCCTCGGCGCCCTCGCGCGGCACGTCGTACGACGTCTCGGTGCCACGCTCGTCGCCCTCACCGGCTCGGCGGGCAAGACCAGCACCAAGGACCTCATCGCGCAGGTCCTCCGGAGCAAGGCGCCGACGGTGTTCACGCCCGGCTCGCTCAACAACGAGATCGGGCTGCCGCTGACCGCGCTCAGCGCCACCGAGGAGACCAGGTTCCTCGTCCTGGAGATGGGCGCCCGCGGCATCGGGCACATCCGCTACCTCGCCGATCTGACGCCCCCGAAGGTCGGCCTCGTCCTCAACGTCGGCAGCGCCCACATCGGCGAGTTCGGCGGCCGTGAGCAGATCGCCCAGGCGAAGGGCGAGCTCGTCGAGGCCCTGCCGTCCGAGGCTGAGGGCGGGACCGCCGTCCTCAACGCGGACGACCCCTACGTACGGGCCATGGCCGCCCGTACGAAGGCGAAGGTGATCTTTTTCGGAGAGTCCGGCGAAGCGGACGTTCGCGCCGAGAACGTGCGACTCACGGACACCGGGCAGCCCTCGTTCAGGCTTCACACACCCTCCGGTGCAAGTGACGTGACCATGCGCCTGTACGGTGAGCACCACGTGTCGAACGCGCTCGCCGCGGCCGCCGTCGCCCACGAACTGGGCATGTCCGCAGACGAGATCGCCGTGGCGCTCTCCGAGGCGGGCTCCCTCTCCCGCTGGCGGATGGAGGTCACCGAGCGCCCGGACGGCGTGACGATCGTCAACGACGCCTACAACGCGAACCCCGAGTCCATGCGAGCCGCTCTGCGCGCGCTCGCGGCGATGGGCAAGGGGCGGCGGACCTGGGCGGTGCTCGGCAAGATGGCCGAGCTCGGGGACGAGGCTCTCGCCGAGCACGACGCGGTCGGACGGCTCGCCGTCCGGCTCAACGTCAGCAAGCTCGTCGCGGTCGGTGGCAGGGAAGCCGCCTGGCTGCAACTGGGCGCATATAACGAGGGTTCGTGGGGTGAGGAGTCGGTGCACGTGTCCGACGCACAGGCGGCGGTCGACCTGTTGCGCAGCGAGTTGCGCCCGGGGGACGTCGTACTCGTGAAGGCGTCCCGTTCGGTCGGCCTCGAGAGCGTGGCGCAGGCGCTCCTCGAGTCCGGTGCCGAGGGTGAGGTTTCCGCCCGATGATGAAGCAGATCCTGTTCGCAGGAGTCATTGGCCTCTTCCTGACCCTGGTCGGCACCCCGCTGCTGATCAAGCTGCTCGCCCGCAAGGGCTACGGCCAGTACATCCGCGACGACGGCCCGCGCGAGCACGCCAGCAAGCGCGGTACACCGACCATGGGCGGTATCGCCTTCATACTGGCGACGGTCGCCGCGTACTTCCTGGCCAAGGTGATCACGGGGTATCTGGACCCGGAGGCCGACGCGGCACCGACTTTCTCGGGTCTGCTGGTGCTCGGCCTGATGGTCGGCATGGGCCTGGTCGGCTTCCTCGACGACTACATCAAGATCGTCAAGCGGCGTTCGCTGGGGCTGCGGGCCAAGGCGAAGATGGCCGGCCAGCTGACCGTCGGTATCGCCTTCGCGGTGCTGTCGCTGCAGTTCGCGGACAACCGCGGCAACACCCCGGCGTCCACGAAGCTGTCGTTCATCACGGACTTCGGCTGGACGATCGGACCCGTGCTGTTCGTGGTCTGGGCGCTGTTCATGATTCTCGCGATGTCGAACGGCGTGAACCTGACCGACGGTCTGGACGGTCTGGCGACCGGCGCCTCGGTGCTCGTCTTCGGCGCCTACACCTTCATCGGCGTCTGGCAGTTCCAGGAGTCCTGCGCCAACGCGCAGACCCTGACCAACCCGGGCGCCTGCTACGAGGTGAGGGACCCCCTCGACCTCGCCGTGGTCTCCTCGGCGCTGATGGGTGCCTGCCTCGGCTTCCTGTGGTGGAACACCTCGCCGGCCAAGGTCTTCATGGGGGACACCGGTTCGCTCGCCCTCGGCGGTGTGCTCGCCGGCCTCGCGATCTGCTCCCGCACCGAGCTGCTGATCGCCATCCTCGGCGGCCTGTTCGTCCTGATCACCATGTCCGTGGTGATCCAGGTCGGCTCCTTCCGCCTCACCGGGAAGCGTGTCTTCCGGATGGCGCCACTCCAGCATCACTTCGAACTCAAGGGCTGGTCCGAAGTGCTCATCGTGGTCCGCTTCTGGATCATTCAGGGCATTTGTGTAATCGTCGGACTGGGCCTCTTCTACGCAGGATGGGCAGCGGACAAGTGACCTCCTCGGAGCCTTTCGACTTTCAGGGCAAGCACATCACCGTCGCCGGGCTCGGCGTCTCCGGCGTCCCGGCGGCCAAGGTGCTGCACGGCCTCGGCGCGATCGTCACGGTCGTCAACGACGGCGCCGACGAGCGCGCCCGGGCGCAGGCGGCCGAGCTGGAGGCGCTCGGCATCACCGTGCGCCTCGGCGACGGCGACACCCTGCCCGAGGGCTCCGAACTGATCGTCACCGCGCCCGGCTGGAAGCCG
>KL569109.1:86013-87265 GCA_000715635.1 Streptomyces violaceus
TGTTCGCGGCGGCGGAGCGGGCGGGCGTCCCCGTCTGGGGCGACGTCGAACTGGCCTGGCGCCTGCGCGGCCCCGACGCCGCTCCCTGGCTCGCCGTCACGGGCACCAACGGCAAGACCACGACCGTCCAGATGCTCGCCTCGATCCTGAAGGCGGCGGGTCTGCGCACCGCCGCCGTCGGCAACATCGGCGTCTCGCTCCTGGACGCGGTCCTCGGCGAGGAGCGGTACGACGTCCTGGCCGTGGAGCTGTCCAGCTACCAGCTCCACTGGGCGCCGTCGCTGCGCGCCCACTCGGCCGCCGTGCTGAACCTCGCCCCCGACCATCTCGACTGGCACGGCTCCATGGAGGCGTACGCCGCCGACAAGGGCCGTATCTACGAGGGCAATCGGATCGCCTGCGTCTACAACGCCGCCGACAAGGCCACCGAGGACCTGGTCCGCGAGGCCGACGTCGAGGAGGGCTGCCGGGCCGTCGGCTTCACCCTCGGCACGCCCGCGCCCTCCCAACTCGGTGTCGTGGAGGGCATCCTGGTCGACCGCGCCTTCGTCGAGAACCGGCAGAAGAACGCCCAGGAGCTCGCCGAGGTCGCCGACGTGAACCCGCCGGCCCCGCACAACATCGCCAACGCCCTCGCGGCGGCGGCCCTCGCCCGGGCCTACGGCGTGCCCGCCAAGGCCGTACGGGACGGTCTGCGGGCCTTCACTCCGGACGCCCATCGCATCGCGCACGTGGCCGACGTGGACGGCGTCGCGTACGTCGACGACTCCAAGGCCACCAACACGCATGCGGCGGAAGCCTCGTTGGCGGCGTACGAGCCGATCGTGTGGATCGCGGGCGGGCTCGCGAAGGGTGCCGTCTTCGACGAGCTGGTCGCCAAGTCGGCGCAGCGGCTGCGCGGGGCCGTGCTGATCGGCGCGGACCGCGCGCTCATCCGGGAAGCCCTCGCGCGACACGCCCCGGAAGTACCCGTCGTCGACCTCGACCGGACCGACACTGGGGCGATGCTCCAGGCTGTCCAGGAGGCGCGGCGGCTCGCACAGCCCGGCGACACGGTGCTGCTGGCCCCGGCCTGCGCCTCGATGGACATGTTCACCAACTACAACAAGCGTGGTGACGCGTTCGCGGAGGCGGTTCGCGAACTCGGCGCGGGCACCTGACGGTCGGTCTCGGCCACGACGGGTGCTTCGGGACCCATGGAGGGACGCGTGACTCGGATGTGGCCCGAGACGAACCGGCGGACACCCGCCGT
>KL569109.1:87528-97483 GCA_000715635.1 Streptomyces violaceus
GTACCGGAGGGCCGCCCGCGCAGCGGCCCGTGCGCAGGCCCGCCGCGCCCCGGGCGTCGCGCGAGAGCGGTGTCCTGGCCCTGTACCTGCGGGCGCGCAGGGGCTGGGACCGGCCGCTGACCGCCTACTACCTGATCTTCGGCGGCAGCCTGCTGATCACGGTGCTGGGGCTGGTGATGGTCTACTCGGCCTCCCAGATCACCGCGCTGCAGATGTCGCTGCCGGGCTCGTACTTCTTCCGCAAGCAGCTGCTCGCGGCGGTGATCGGCGGCGGTCTGCTGTTCGCCGCCTCACGGATGCCGGTGAAGCTGCACCGGGCGCTGGCCTACCCCATCCTCGCGGGCGCCGTCTTCCTGATGACCCTGGTGCAGATCCCGGGGATAGGAGTGTCGGTCAACGGCAACCAGAACTGGATCGCGGTCGGCGGCTCCTTCCAGATCCAGCCCAGCGAGTTCGGCAAGCTCGCCCTCGTGCTGTGGGGTGCCGACCTGCTCGCCCGCAAGCAGGACAAGAAGCTGCTGACCCAGTGGAAGCACATGCTTGTCCCGCTGGTGCCGGCTGCCTTCATGCTGCTCGGGCTGATCATGATCGGCGGCGACATGGGCACGGCGATCATCCTCACGGCCATCCTGTTCGGCCTGCTCTGGCTGGCCGGCGCGCCCACGCGGCTGTTCGCCGGTGTGCTGTCGATCGCCGCCGTGCTCGGCCTGATCCTCATCAAGACCAGCCCCAACCGCATGGCCCGCCTGCAGTGCCTCGGCGCCACCGAACCCCAGTCGGGTCCCGTCGACTGCTGGCAGGCCGTACACGGAATCTATGCCCTGGCCTCGGGCGGAATCTTCGGTTCCGGGCTGGGTGCGAGTGTGGAGAAATGGGGCCAACTCCCCGAAGCCCACACCGACTTCATCTTCGCCGTCACCGGTGAGGAACTGGGCCTGGCGGGGACGCTGTCGGTACTCGCCCTCTTCGCGGCTCTAGGCTATGCGGGTATCCGCGTGGCCGGACGCACGGAGGACCCGTTCGTGAGGTATGCCGCGGGAGGCGTGACCACCTGGATCACGGCCCAGGCCGTGATCAACATCGGTGCGGTGCTCGGTCTGCTGCCGATCGCCGGCGTCCCCCTCCCGTTGTTCTCCTACGGAGGATCCGCCCTGCTGCCGACCATGTTCGCCATCGGGTTGCTGATCGCCTTCGCGCGCGACGAGCCCGCTGCGCGGGCGGCGCTTGCGATGCGGCAACCCCGCTTTGGTAGAAAGCGGGGGGCTGGGGGCACCGGTTCCATTCGGAGTCCCCGGAGATGGAACACGATGCGACGGCGCGCCTCGGCGGCGCGCTCGTCCGGAGAGCGGTGAATTTCGGTGCATGTCGTACTCGCCGGCGGAGGAACCGCGGGCCACATCGAGCCCGCGCTCGCCCTCGCGGACGCCCTGCGCAGGCAGGATCCGAGCGTGGGCATCACGGCCCTGGGAACGGAGCGCGGCCTCGAGACACGTCTCGTACCCGAGCGTGGGTACGAACTCGCGCTGATCCCCGCTGTGCCGCTGCCGCGCAAGCCCACCCCCGAGCTGATCACCGTCCCGGGCCGGCTGCGCGGCACGATCAAGGCGACCGAGCAGATCCTGGAGCGCACCAAGGCGGACGCCGTGGTCGGCTTCGGCGGCTACGTCGCCCTGCCCGGCTACCTCGCGGCCAAGCGCCTGGGCGTGCCGATCATCATCCACGAGGCCAACGCCCGCCCGGGCCTGGCCAACAAGATCGGCTCGAGGTACGCCAGCCAGGTCGCCGTCTCCACCCCGGACAGCAAGCTGCGTAACTCCCGTTACATCGGCATCCCGCTGCGCCGCTCCATCGCCACCCTGGACCGGGCCGCCGTACGCCCCGAGGCCCGGGCCGCCTTCGGTCTCGACCCGAACCTGCCCACGCTGCTGGTCACCGGCGGCTCCCAGGGCGCCCGCCGCCTGAACGAGGTCGTCCAGCAGGTCGCGCCCTGGCTCCAGCAGGCCGGAATCCAGATCCTGCACGCGGTCGGTCCGAAGAACGAACTGCCGCAGGTCCACCAGATGCCGGGAATGCCCCCCTACATCCCGGTAAGTTACCTGGACCGGATGGACCTCGCGTACGCCGCGGCGGACATGATGCTCTGCCGCGCGGGCGCGATGACCGTCGCCGAACTCTCCGCCGTCGGGCTCCCGGCCGCCTACGTCCCGCTGCCCATCGGCAACGGCGAACAGCGGCTCAACGCCCAGCCGGTGGTCAAGGCCGGCGGCGGTCTGCTGGTCGACGACGCGGAGCTGACCCCCGAGTGGGTCCAGCAGAACGTCCTGCCCGTGCTCGCCGACCCGCACCGGCTGTACCAGATGTCCCGCAGTGCCGCCGAGTTCGGCCGCCGGGACGCCGACGACCTGCTCGTCGGCATGGTGTACGAGGCGATCGCCGCCAGTCGTGCACACCGCTAGGACTGTATGACGGAAGGCAGGGGAGCGTGGCCGGATCGACCACCGCCGAGCGCGGTGAACGCCAGCAGAAGTCGTCCGGCCCGCCGCCCCGCCCGCGGTCGAGGCGGGCCCGGCTTCGTGTGATTGTCATCCTGGGTCTCGCCCTGGTCTTCCTCGGCTTCCCGACGGTATGGCTGTTCTACGGCTCCGACTGGCTGCGTGCCGAGCGCGTCTCCGTGTCGGGCACGAGGGTCCTGACACCGGCTCAGGTCCGGGCCGCCGCCGACGTTCCCCTCGGGAAGCCGCTGATTTCCGTCGACACCGAAGCGATCGAGACGCGACTGCGCCGGAAATTGCCCCGAATTGACTCGGTTGACGTGGTCCGTTCCTGGCCCACTGGAATCGGGCTGAAAGTGGTCGAGCGGACTCCGGTTCTGATTGTCCAGAAGGGCGGAAAGTTCGTCGAAGTGGACGATGAAGGTGTCCGTTTCGCCACGGTATCCGAGGCGCCGAAAGGCGTGCCCGCACTGGAATTGACGCTGTCCCGGTCCAGCTCCGCCGCCGCGAGCCTGCGCCGCTTCGGCGAGTCCCGGCTGGTGCGCGAGGCGGTCGTCGTCGCCCGTGCCGTTCCGGCCGCCGTCGCCCGCGGCACACAGACCGTCAAGGTCCGTTCCTACGACGACATCTCGCTGGAGTTGAGGGACGGCCGCACGGTCGTCTGGGGCAGCAGCGAGAAGGGCGCGGTCAAGGCCCGTACGCTCACCGCCCTGATGAAAGCCTCGCCCGGCGCGCGTTACTTCGACGTGAGTGTTCCCACCGCGCCCGCGTCATCAGTGAGTTGACGCACATCCGCGCAGGCCAGCACCCTGGTTGGGCAGTGCTACGGCTGATCACATAGGGTGAAAAGAAAAACGGGAGGTTCGGCGTGTTCGTTGAACGTGCGCCACTTGTCGACTTAGTGTCCTGTTCAGAAGACTCCAAGGAACAGACACACTGGTAACCCTAAACTTCAGGGTTAGGGTTCGGGTCGGCGATACGGACCGTCCCATTCGGCATCAGTCGTCGGGTCGCGGGGCGCAGCGCGTCACGGTGATTCGGCGACACGTAACTCGAGGCGAGAGGCCTTCGACGTGGCAGCACCGCAGAACTACCTCGCAGTCATCAAAGTCATCGGTGTCGGCGGCGGTGGTGTCAATGCCATCAACCGGATGATCGAGGTCGGTCTCAAGGGCGTCGAGTTCATCGCCATCAACACCGACGCGCAAGCTCTGTTGATGAGCGACGCCGACGTCAAGCTGGACGTCGGCCGTGAACTCACCCGCGGACTCGGCGCCGGAGCCAACCCGGCCGTGGGCCGCAAGGCCGCCGAGGACCACCGCGAGGAGATCGAGGAGGTCCTCAAGGGGGCCGACATGGTCTTCGTGACAGCCGGTGAAGGCGGCGGCACCGGCACCGGCGGCGCGCCCGTCGTTGCCAACATCGCCCGCTCGCTCGGCGCTCTCACCATCGGTGTGGTCACGCGTCCGTTCACCTTCGAGGGGCGGCGCCGCGCGAACCAGGCCGAGGACGGCATCGCCGAACTCCGCGAAGAGGTCGACACCCTCATCGTCATCCCGAACGACCGGCTGCTGTCCATCTCGGACCGCCAGGTCTCGGTGCTGGACGCCTTCAAGTCGGCCGACCAGGTCCTGCTCTCCGGTGTCCAGGGCATCACCGACCTCATCACCACCCCGGGCCTCATCAACCTCGACTTCGCCGACGTCAAGTCGGTCATGTCCGAGGCGGGCTCGGCGCTGATGGGCATCGGCTCGGCGCGCGGCGACGACCGTGCGGTGGCCGCCGCCGAGATGGCGATCTCCTCGCCGCTGCTGGAGGCGTCCATCGACGGCGCCCGCGGTGTGCTGCTCTCCATCTCCGGCGGTTCCGACCTCGGCCTGTTCGAGATCAACGAGGCCGCCCAGCTGGTGAGCGAGGCCGCTCATCCCGAGGCCAACATCATCTTCGGTGCGGTGATCGACGACGCCCTCGGCGACGAGGTCCGGGTCACCGTGATCGCGGCCGGCTTCGACGGCGGTCAGCCGCCGTCCAAGCGGGACAACGTCCTCGGCTCGTCCTCGGCCAAGCGCGAGGAGCCGACCCCGGCACGGCAGACCGAGAGCCGCCCGTCCTTCGGCTCGCTCGGCAGCGTGACCCCGAAGGAGGACCCGGAGCCCGCTCCGGAGCCGGTCAACGACATCCCGGTCGCCCCGCCGGTCCCGCCTGCGCCGCGGACCTACTCGGACAGCGCGGCCGAGGAACTGGACGTACCGGACTTCCTTAAGTGATCCTCCTGACGTGATAGGACAGCGCGAGAGCGTGGGCGGCGCCCACTTCGGCTTCACCGACCGGTGGGGCGGAGTGAGCGCCGCTCCGTATGAGGAGCTCAATCTCGGCGGAGCGGTCGGCGACGACCCCGACGCCGTACGCACCAACCGGGAACTGGCCGCCAAGTCCCTGGGCGTCGAGCCGGACCGGGTGGTCTGGATGAACCAGGTGCACGGGGCCGACGTGGCGGTGGTGGACCGGCCGTGGGGATCTTCGTCCGAGATCCCGTCGGTCGACGCGATCGTCACGGTGAAGCGAGGGCTCGCCCTTGCCGTGCTCACCGCGGACTGCGTGCCGGTCCTGCTCGCCGACCCGGTCGCCGGGATCGCCGCAGCGGCTCACGCGGGCCGGCCCGGCATGATCGCCGGGGTCGTCCCGGCCGCGCTACGCGCGATGACGGAACTGGGCGCCGAGCCCTCCCGGATCGTCGCCCGCACCGGGCCCACCGTCTGCGGCCGGTGTTACGAAGTGCCCGAGGCGATGCGCGCCGAGGTGTCCGCCGTCGAGCCGGCGGCGTACGCCGAAACCAGTTGGGGCACTCCGGCGGTCGACGTGAGTGCCGGAGTGCACGCCCAGCTCGAACGGCTCGGGGTGCGCGACCGGGCGCAGTCTCCGGTGTGCACGCTGGAGTCGGACGATCACTTCTCGTACCGCGGCGACCGCACCACCGGTCGGCTCGCGGGCTATGTGTGGCTGGACTGATGGGGCATGACGGACCGTAAGGACGAACTCGCCGCGAATCTGGCGAATGTTGAGCGGCGCATCGCCGACGCATGCGCGGCCGCTGGACGCGGACGCGAGGAGGTGACCCTGATCGTGGTCACCAAGACCTATCCCGCGAGCGATGTGCGCGTGTTGTCGGAACTCGGGGTGCGGCATGTCGCCGAGAACCGCGACCAGGACGCGGCCCCCAAGGCCGCCGCCTGCGCGGATCTGCCCCTTACGTGGCATTTTGTCGGTCAACTCCAGACCAACAAGGTGCGATCGGTGGTCGGTTACGCGGACTTCGTGCACGCCGTCGATCGTTCCAAGCTCGTCACAGCTCTGTCGAAGGAAGCGGTCCGGGCCGGGCGCGAACTGGGGTGTCTCCTCCAGGTCGCGCTCGACGCCGGGGAGAGCACGAGGGGCGAGCGGGGCGGCGTGGCCCCCGGTGGGATCGAGGAGTTGGCCGGCCTCGTGGCCGAGGCGCCGGGGTTGCGGCTCGGCGGACTGATGACCGTCGCACCGCTCACCGGCGAGTACGCGGGACGCGAACAGGCGGCGTTCGAGCGGTTGATGGTTTTGTCGACCGACCTGCGCCGGAGTCATCCGACTGCCACCATGGTCTCGGCAGGGATGAGTGCGGACCTCGAACAGGCTGTGGCGGCCGGAGCGACACATGTGCGCGTCGGCAGCGCGGTACTCGGAGTCCGCCCCAGGCTCGGGTAACGTCGCCAGGAAGTCGGACCACAGCAGAAAATATGGTCATTGCCGCCGATAGGCGGACTCAAGGACCTCGTGGATCGCAGGCACTTGGCAGTCGTCAGCAGATCCACCACAGAGCGGAGGACTCAGAGCATGGCCGGCGCGATGCGCAAGATGGCGGTCTACCTCGGCCTCGTGGAGGACGATGGGTACGACGGCCGCGGATTCGACCCCGACGACGACTTCGAACCCGAACTGGACCCGGAGCCCGAGCGGGACCACCGACGGCACGAGCCGTCCCATCAGCCGCACGTCTCACATCAGCCCCAAAGGGACGAAGAGGTACGAGTCGTACAGCCGTCCGTGCCTCGCGAACCGGCCCCTCGTTCCGCTTCGCTCCCCGCGGAATCCGGCCGCCCGGCGCGCATCGCGCCCGTGGCATCCATCACACAAGAACGCGCAAGTCTGGAGAAGAACGCACCGGTGATCATGCCCAAGGTCGTGTCCGAACGAGAGCCTTACCGGATCACCACACTCCACCCACGGACCTACAACGAGGCCCGTACCATCGGGGAACACTTCCGTGAAGGCACTCCGGTGATCATGAATCTGACTGAGATGGATGACACAGACGCGAAGCGACTTGTCGACTTTGCGGCTGGTCTGGTGTTTGGTCTTCACGGCAGTATCGAGCGGGTGACGCAGAAGGTGTTCCTGTTGTCGCCTGCTAACGTCGATGTCACGGCGGAGGACAAGGCCCGCATCGCAGAGGGCGGGTTCTTCAACCAGAGCTGAGACGCACCACCGGAAACAGCAGTACCCAGCAGGGCACAGGGGAGAGGGAAGCGCAGGTCATGAGCGTGGTTTTGGATGTCGTCTACATCGCGCTGATGTGCTTCCTCATCGTGCTCATCTTCCGGTTGGTCATGGACTATGTCTTCCAGTTCGCCCGCTCATGGCAACCCGGCAAGGCGATGGTGGTCGTTCTGGAGGCCACCTACACTGTCACTGATCCACCGCTCAAGCTTCTGCGGCGGGTCATTCCGCCGCTGCGTCTCGGGGGCGTGGCGCTAGACCTGTCCTTCTTCGTACTGATGATCATCGTCTACATCCTGATCTCGATCGTGAGCCGGCTGTGATGAGCGATGTGACCTACCGTCTTGCCGAATGCCGACGACTACGTTGAGGTGAAGAGATGCCGTTGACCCCCGAGGACGTGCGGAACAAGCAGTTCACGACCGTCCGCCTCCGAGAAGGCTATGACGAGGACGAGGTCGATGCCTTCCTCGATGAGGTCGAAGCCGAACTGACCCGCCTGCTCCGCGAGAACGAGGACCTGCGCGCCAAGCTGGCCGCGGCCACGCGCGCTGCTGCCCAGAACCAGCAGAACATGCGCAAGCCTCCGGAGCCCCAGCAGGATCAGCAGCAGCAACAGCAACAACAGCAGCAGCAGGGCATGCGCGGTCCGGGTGGTCCCGTACCCGCCGGCATATCGGGCCCGCCGCAGCAGCAGATGGGTGGCCCCATGGGTGGTCCGCCCCAGCTGCCGAGCGGTGCCCCGCAGCTGCCCGCCGGTCCCGGCGGTCAGGGTGGTCCGCAGGGCCCCGGTCCGATGGGCCAGGGTCCGGGCGGTCCGGGCCCCATGGGTCAGCCCCCGATGCAGCAGCAGATGGGTGGCCCGATGGGCGGCCCCATGGGCGGTCCGATGGGCGGCCCCGGTCAAGGAGGCCCCGGTGGCGACAGCGCCGCCCGTGTCCTCTCGCTGGCCCAGCAGACCGCCGACCAGGCGATCGCCGAGGCCCGTTCCGAAGCCAACAAGATCGTCGGGGAAGCGCGTTCGCGTGCCGAGGGTCTGGAGCGTGACGCCCGTGCCAAGGCCGACGCCCTGGAGCGGGACGCGCAGGAGAAGCACCGCGTGGCGATGGGCTCCCTGGAGTCCGCTCGCGCCACGCTGGAGCGCAAGGTCGAGGACCTGCGCGGCTTCGAGCGCGAGTACCGCACGCGCCTGAAGTCGTACCTGGAGTCGCAGCTGCGCCAGCTGGAGACCCAGGCCGATGACTCGCTGGCTCCGCCGCGCACTCCGGCTGCCGCGTCCCTCCCGCCGTCCCCGGCGCCTTCCATGGCTCCGGCCGGCGCGAGCGCCCCGTCCTACGGTGGCGGCAACCAGACGATGGGCGGCCCCCCGTCGCAGTCCGGTCCGTCCTACGGCGGTCAGCAGCAGATGTCTCCGGCGATGACCCAGCCGATGGCGCCGGTGCGTCCGCAGGGCCCGTCGCCGATGGGCCAGGCGCCCTCGCCCATGCGGGGCTTCCTGATCGACGAGGACGACAACTGACGGCCTGATGGCCAGTAGTACGGCGTAGACATCGGCAGCGTTCAGGGCGAGGCCCCGGGTGGATCCCGGGGCCTCGCCCTTTCGCCATGCCTGTGCCTGTGCCATGCCTGTTCGTGCGTGCGCAACCGCGTTCGTGCGTACGCAACGCCGAAGGCCCGGTCCCACCAAGATCTTTGGTGGGACCGGGCCTTCGGCCTGAGCGTTACGCCTTGCGCAGGCGGAACGTCAGGGACAGACCCTCGTCGGTGAAGGGCTCGCCGTACGTGTCGTCCGCCTCGCCCTGCGCGAAGTCCGTCGCCAGGACCTCGTCGGCGATCAGGCCGGCGTGGCCGGTCAGGGCCGCGACCGTCGCTGCGTCCGTGGCCGTAAAGCGCAGCGCGATGCGGTCGGCCACGTCGAGGCCGCTGTTCTTGCGGGCCTCCTGGATCAGCCGGATCGCGTCACGGGCCAGGCCCGCACGCCGGAGTTCCTCCGTGATCTCCAGGTCGAGGGCGACCGTGGCACCCGAGTCCGACGCCACCGACCAGCCCTCGCGCGGCGTCTCCGTGATGATCACCTCGTCGGGAGCGAGCGTGACGGTCTCGCCGTCGACCTCCACCGACGCCGTGCCTTCGCGCAGGGCCAGGGACAGGCCGGCCGCGTCCGCGTTCGCGATCGCCTTGGCCACGTCCTGGACGCGCTTGCCGAACCGCTTGCCCAGCGCGCGGAAGTTGGCCTTGGCCGTGGTGTCCACCAGGGAGCCGCCGACATCGCTCAGTGTCGCGAGCGACTCGACGTTCAGCTCCTCCGTGATCTGTGTGCGCAGTCCGGAGTCCAGCGCGTCGAAGCCCGACGCGGCGATCAGGGCGCGGGACAGCGGCTGACGCGTCTTGACGCCCGACTCCGCGCGCGTGGCACGGCCCAGTTCCACGAGCCGGCGCACCAGCGCCATCTGCTTCGACAACTCCGGGTCGATGGCCGTGAGGTCCGCCTGTGGCCAGGAGGACAGATGGACCGACTCCGGGGCGCCCGGGGTGACCGGAACGATCAGGTCCTGCCAGACCCGCTCGGTGATGAACGGGGTCAGCGGGGCCATGAGCTGCGTCACCGTCTCGACGACCTCGTGCAGCGTGCGCAGTGCCGCCTTGTCGCCCTGCCAGAAGCGGCGACGGGAGCGGCGCACGTACCAGTTCGACAGGTCGTCGACGAACGCGGACAGCAGCTTGCCGGCGCGCTGGGTGTCGTAGGCGTCGAGGGCCTGGGTGACCTGGTCGGTGAGCGCGTGCAGTTCGGACAGCAGCCAGCGGTCCAGGACGGGCCGGCCGGCCGGGGCCGGGTCGGCCTCGGACGGGGCCCAGTCCGACGTACGGGCGTACAGGGCCTGGAAGGCGACCGTGTTCCAGTAGGTGAGGAGCGTCTTGCGGACGACCTCCTGGAT
>KL569109.1:97714-100746 GCA_000715635.1 Streptomyces violaceus
GCCCAGGGGGAGCCGCCGGCCGCCATGAACCAGCGGACCGCGTCGGCGCCGTGCCGGTCCATGAGCGGGATGGGCTCCAGGGTGTTGCCCAGGTGCTTGGACATCTTGCGGCCGTCCTCGGCGAGGATGTGGCCGAGGCAGACCACGTTCTCGTACGACGACTTGTCGAAGACCAGGGTGCCGACCGCCATCAGCGTGTAGAACCAGCCGCGGGTCTGGTCGATGGCCTCGCAGATGAACTGCGCCGGGTAGCGGGCCTCGAAGGTCTCCTTGTTCTTGTACGGGTAGCCCCACTGCGCGAACGGCATCGAACCCGAGTCGTACCAGGCGTCGATGACCTCGGGCACGCGCGTGGCCGTCCGGCCGCACCCGTCCTGCGGGCAGGCGAAGGTGACCGCGTCGATGTACGGGCGGTGCGGGTCCAGGCCCGACTGGTCGGTGCCGGTCAGTTCGGTCAGCTCGGTGAGGGAGCCGACGCAGGTGAGGTGGTCGTCCTCGCAGCGCCAGATCGGCAGCGGTGTGCCCCAGTAGCGGTTGCGGGACAGCGCCCAGTCGATGTTGTTGTCCAGCCAGTCGCCGTACCGGCCGTGCTTGACCGTGTCCGGGAACCAGTTGGTGTTCTCGTTCTCCGTGAGGAGACGGTCCTTGATCTCCGTGGTGCGGATGTACCAGGAGGGCTGCGCGTAGTAGAGAAGCGCGGTGTGGCAGCGCCAGCAGTGCGGGTAGCTGTGCTCGTACGGGATGTGCTTGAAGAGCAGGCCGCGGCTGTCGAGGTCCTCGGTGAGCTTCTCGTCGGCCTTCTTGAAGAAGACGCCGCCGACGAGGGGGACGTCCTCCTCGAAGGTGCCGTCCGGGCGGACCGGGTTCACGACCGGGAGACCGTAGGAGCGGCAGACCTTGAGGTCGTCCTCACCGAAGGCGGGGGACTGGTGGACGAGGCCCGTGCCGTCCTCGGTCGTGACGTAGTCGGCGTTGACGACGAAGTGCGCCGGCTCCGGGAACTCCACGAGATCGAACGGGCGCTGGTACGTCCAGCGCTCCATCTCGGCGCCCGTGAAGGTCTGGCCGGTGGTCTCCCAGCCCTCGCCGAGGGCCTTGGCGACGAGCGGCTCGGCGACGACCAGCTTCTCCGCGTTCTCTGGGCCCTTCGTCGCGACGACGTAGGTGACCTCGGGGTGCGCGGCGACGGCCGTGTTGGAGACCAGGGTCCAGGGCGTGGTCGTCCACACCAGGAGCGCGGCCTCACCGGCGAGCGGGCCGGAGGTGAGCGGGAAGCGGACGAACACGGACGGGTCGACGACCGTCTCGTAGCCCTGCGCCAGCTCGTGGTCGGACAGGCCCGTGCCGCAGCGGGGGCACCAGGGGGCGACGCGGTGGTCCTGGACCAGCAGGCCCTTGTTGAAGATCTCCTTGAGCGACCACCAGACCGACTCGATGTACGCGGGGTCCATGGTGCGGTAGGGGTCGTTGAGGTCGGTCCAGAACCCCATACGGGTCGTGAGCTCTTCGAAGGCGTTGGTGTGCCGGGTCACCGACTCGCGGCACTTCGCGTTGAACTCGGCGATGCCGTACGCCTCGATGTCCTGCTTGCCGGAGAAGCCGAGCTCCTTCTCCACCGCCAGCTCCACCGGGAGGCCGTGGCAGTCCCAGCCGGCCTTGCGGGCCACGTGGTAGCCGCGCATGGTGCGGAAGCGGGGGAAGACGTCCTTGAAGACGCGGGCCTCGATGTGGTGGGCGCCCGGCATGCCGTTGGCGGTGGGCGGGCCCTCGTAGTACACCCACTCGGGGCGGCCCTCGGACTGCTCCAGGCTCTTGGTGAAGATCTTCTGCTCGTCCCAGAACGCGAGCACGGCGTGCTCGAGGGCGGGCAGGTCGACCTGGGCGGGCACCTGGCGGTACGTCGGCGATGTCATCAGCGGGCTTCCTCCGGCGGACTTGCTGCCTTCCGTCCGGAGGGACGAGAGCTACGTCATTGCCTGCGCCGACTTCGGCGCGCTCCCGCGGTACCACCCTCCTTGGCCCTCCGGTGCGGGGTGTGCGCCGGTGAGCCCCCTCATTGGGGTCGCGATGCCGGTTCTACCGGCCGCTGCTGTTCGGCTGCGGCTTTCTTCCGGCGGCTCCGGGGTGATCTTCACGTCGCGCTCGCCCCCGGGCTTCCACCGTCCCCGGGTCGCTCTGGGCTGCGTACGCCGCTACTCGTCCCCATCCACGCTTTTCGCTCCGCCCAGTGTACGGCGCCGGGCGGACAGCGGCCGACCGCTTTTCGGGGCCGCTGGGGACGGGGGGACGCGAGAGGTGCCGTTTGGGTTTGATGACCCGAATGGCGAGGTATGGGTGTTCGGATCCTGGGACGTCCGGCTCGGCGGATTACCGGGCGGGGAGCTGGGCACAACGGATGCAGGTTCGCCGCGCGGCATGCGCGAGGCGGGCGAATCGGGCGGTGTGCCCCGTTGCCGCGGGACTCAAGTCGATTTATCGTCCCAGCACGATTCGCGAGCAAGGTCACAATATGTGAAGGGGCCGCGGCCATGGTGGCGAAGAAGACCGCCGTACAGCAGCCGGCGTCCGGCAGGTCCGCGGAGGCCTCCGGCGGTGCGCCCAAGGACCCGGGCGGGAAGAAGACCGCCCAGGGAGGCTCGGCGGGACGGGCGGCGAAGGGGGCGACCGAGAAGGCGGCCGAGGGGACGAAGGCGGCTGTCACCAGGACCAAGGCGGCGGTCAGGAAGGTGACGGCCAAGAAGACCGCGGCGGGAAAGGCCGTGGCCAGGAAGGTCACGGCCAAGACTGCCGTGGCCAAGGGACCGAGCGAAAAACCTGAGGCCGGGAAGGCTGCGGTCGAGAAGACTGAGGCCGGGAAGGCTGCGGTCGAGAAGACTGAGGCCGAAAAGGCTGAGGTTGAGAGGACTGCGGCCAAGAAGGCGACCAAGAAGACCGCGGTCAGAAAGGCGACGGCCAAGAAGGCCGCGGCCGGGAAAGCTGCGGGCGCGAAAGCCGCGGCCGGGAAGGTCGCCGGCAAGAGGACGGCGGCCGAG
>KL569109.1:100955-103291 GCA_000715635.1 Streptomyces violaceus
GAGAAGAAGGCCGCGGTCAAGAGGGCGAAGGCCGCCAAGGCCGTCGCCGCTGAGAAGGGCGTCGGGGCCGAGGGCGTGCGCGCCGGAGGCAAGAGCACCACCACGAAGAGCACCACCACGAAGAGCACCACCACGAAGAGCGCGGCCGGGAAGGGCACTGCCCGCACCGGCGCGGTCACACAGGACAAGGCCGGGAACAGCACGGCCAAGAAGGCGGGCGCGGCCGAGGCCGCGACGCAGACGGGAGCGACCACGGTGGGTGCGAAGAAGACTCCTGGCACGGCGACGGCGGCCAAGACCGCCGTTCCGAAGGCACGGGTCGCCGCGGCGGAGCCCGGTGAGCTGGCGGTACGCCCGGGGGAGGACCCCTGGACGGAGGCGGAAGTCGAGGAGGCGCGTGCCGAACTGACGTCCGAGGAGACCCGGCTGCGGGAGGAGATCACGTCGTCGGAGCGCTCGCTCGTCGGTCTGATGCGCGACTCCGGGGACGGCGCGGGCGACGACCAGGCGGACACCGGCACCAAGAACATTACCCGCGAGCACGAGCTGGCCCTGGCCGCCAACGCGCGCGAGATGCTCATCCAGACCGAGCGCGCGCTGGACCGCCTGCACTCGGGCACCTACGGCCTGTGCGAGAACTGCGGCAACCCCATCGGCAAGGCCCGGATGCAGGCCTTCCCGAGGGCCACGCTGTGCGTGGAGTGCAAGCAGAAGCAGGAGCGCAGGTACTGACCGGCGGCCGAATGCCTCCTGAGCACGTGGGGCCCACAGAGCGTGCCGTACCCTCGTCCTCAGTCAGGCACCTAGGTTGAGGGACTCACGTGGCAGAGGCGGAGCGCATCATCGGTACGCCGGACACACCGGATGCTGCCGGGGACGGGCGGGAGCGGCCCGAGGACGCGGCGTCGGGCGAGCGCGCCGACTCCGAGGGCACCCGGGCCACCGGAGAGCCCGGCACGGGTGAGCAGGAGCCCACGGCCGCGCAGCCCCGGGGCAAGCGCCGTATCGCGGTCCTGTTCGCCGTCGCCCTGTTCGCGTACGCCCTCGACCTGAGCACCAAGATGATCGTGGTGGCCAGGCTGGAGCACCACCCGCCCATCGAGATCATCGGGGACTGGCTGAAGTTCGAGGCGATCCGCAACGCGGGTGCGGCCTTCGGCTTCGGCGAGGCCTTCACGGTGATCTTCACCATGATCGCGGCGGCGGTGATCGTGGTGATCGCCCGGCTCGCCCGCAAGCTCTACAGCCTGCCCTGGGCGCTCGCGCTCGGACTGCTGCTCGGCGGTGCGCTGGGCAACCTCACCGACCGGATCTTCCGTGCGCCGGGTGTCTTCGAGGGCGCGGTCGTGGACTTCATCGCGCCCAAGCACTTCGCCGTCTTCAACCTGGCCGACTCGGCGATCGTGTGCGGCGGCATCCTGATCGTGCTGCTGTCGTTCAAGGGGCTCGACCCGGACGGCACCGTCCACAAGGACTGACAGGCGCCGGTCGGGACTGTCGGAGCCGTCCGGCATACTCGACGGGTGAGCACGATTCCCGAGATCCGCACCCTGCCCGTGCCCGACGGACTGGAGGGCGAGCGCGTCGACGCCGCCATCTCCCGCATGTTCGGCTTCTCCCGGACCAAGGCGGCCGAACTCGCCGCCGCGGGAAAGGTCGCGGTCGACGGGTCGGTGGTCGGAAAGTCGGAGCGTGTGCACGGTGGCGCCTGGCTGGAGGTCGAGATGCCGCAGGCACCCGCGCCGGTGCAGGTGGTGGCCGAGCCGGTCGAGGGCATGGAGATCGTGCACGACGACGATGACGTGGTCGTGATCGTCAAGCCGGTGGGCGTGGCCGCTCACCCGTCGCCGGGCTGGACCGGACCGACCGTCATCGGGGGCCTGGCCGCCGCCGGGTACCGGATCTCCACCTCCGGGGCCGCGGAGCGCCAGGGCATCGTGCACCGCCTCGACGTCGGCACGTCCGGGCTGATGGTCGTGGCCAAGTCGGAGTACGCGTACACGTCGCTGAAGCGCCAGTTCAAGGAGCGCACGGTCGACAAGCGGTACCACACGCTCGTCCAGGGCCACCCCGACCCGACCAGCGGCACCATCGACGCGCCCATCGGCCGCCACCCCCACCACGACTACAAGTGGGCGGTCACCGCCGAGGGCAAGGCGTCCGTCACGCACTACGACCTCATCGAGGCCTTCCGTGCGGCGTCGCTCCTCGATGTGAAGCTGGAGACCGGCCGCACGCACCAGATCCGCGTCCACATGGCCGCCCACCGGCACCCCTGCGTCGGCGACCTGACCT
Organism: Streptomyces violaceus; assembly: GCA_000715635.1. Classification (GTDB taxonomy): domain Bacteria; phylum Actinomycetota; class Actinomycetes; order Streptomycetales; family Streptomycetaceae; genus Streptomyces; species Streptomyces violaceus. The sequence goes on from KL569109.1 coordinate 103,251, forward strand.
ACGGAGCCGACCCGACCCTGGCCAAGCGCCTCGGCCTGACC
>KL569109.1:103524-103887 GCA_000715635.1 Streptomyces violaceus
GCCATCAGAGATGTGTATAAGAGACAGGGCTTCGAGCACCCCGGGGACGGAGAGTGGGCGGAGTTCTCCTGCGACTACCCGCAGGACCTGCAGGAGGCCCTGGACCAGGTCCGGGAGGAGACGTACGCATGAGCACCCCGCGGTATGCGGTGCGCGTCGCGGATGACCCCACCGACCGTGAGGCGTGCTTCGCGGTGCGCAAGGAGGTCTTCGTCGGCGAGCAGGGCGTGCCGGAGGACCTCGAGTACGACGCGTACGACGCGGGGGCCGTGCATGTGCTGGCCGTCCGGGAGGACGGAGTGCCGCTCGGGACCGGGCGGCTGCTGCACGGCGAGGCGGCCGTGGCGCAGACCGGAGCCGGCC
>KL569109.1:104075-104728 GCA_000715635.1 Streptomyces violaceus
CCGTGGGTTGCCTCGGCCGGCTCGCCGTGGCGGGCCAGGCGCGCGGCCTCGGTGTCGGGGTCGCCCTGGTGCGGGCCATCGAGGACGCGGCACGCGCGCGGGGGCTCGCGGCCGTGGACCTGCACGCCCAGACGCACGCGCTCGGCTTCTACGAGCGGCTCGGCTACGAGGCGTACGGGCCGGAGTACCTGGAGGCGGGTATCCCGCACCAGGGGATGCGTCGTTCGCTGTAGCCGCTCGCCGCGGGTGCCGAAACGGTTTGTCCTTGGAGTTGCGTGGCAGGCTTGAGTTCAGTCGTATGACCGTCTGACCTCCCGGAGCGCTGACCGTGGATCAGTTGGCCCTGTTGTTCGTGCTGCTGCTCGGGGCCGTGATCAGCGTCCCGGTCGGGGACCGGCTGCGGGTGCCCGCGCCGGTGCTGATGACGCTCCTGGGCATAGTCCTCGCGCTGCTCGACTTCGTACCGAACGTCGAGATCCCGCCGGACCTCATCCTGCCGCTGCTGCTGCCGCCCCTGTTGTACGCCGCCGTGCGGCGCACCTCTTGGCGGCAGTTCGCGGCGAACAAGAGACCGATCTTCCTGCTGGCCGTGGCGCTGGTGTTCGTCACCATGGCCTGCGTGGCCGCCGCGGCCGACGCGATCGTGCCGGGGC
>KL569109.1:104934-107093 GCA_000715635.1 Streptomyces violaceus
CGGCGTTCGCGCTGGGTGCGCTGGTGGCGCCGCCGGACCCGGTCGCGGCGACCGCGGTCGCCGGGCAGCTGGGGCTGCCGCGCCGGCTGGTGTCGATCCTGGAGGGCGAGGGGCTGTTCAACGACGTGACGGCCATCGTCCTCTACCACGTGGCGATCGCCGCCGCCGTCAGCGGGACGTTCTCGCCCTGGCAGGCCGGGCTCGATCTGGTGCTGTCGGCAGTGGTGGGTGCGGCCGTGGGCATCGCGCTGGGCTGGGGCGCGAACAAGCTGATGGATCTGCTCGGGGACGCGACCCTGCAGATCGGGCTGACCCTGCTGGTGCCGTACGCCTCGTACGTCATGGCCGAGGAACTGCACGGGTCCGGAGTGCTCGCCGTGCTCACCACCGCGGTGTTCCTGGCGGAGTACGGGTCCGACGCCGACGACGTCATGACGCGGCTGGCTGGACACACGTTCTGGAACATCGTCGACACGCTCGTCACCGGCGTCGCGTTCGGGCTGGTCGGCCTCGAGCTGCACAACGCCATTCGCACCGCGTCCGGCCGGTGGGGCGAGCTGCTCGGCTGGGCGGCGGTGGTGGTGGTCGTCGTCGTGTTCGTACGGCTGCTGTGGCTGCTGCCGGCGACCTGGCTGACCAAACGGCTGCACGCGCGGCGGGACTACGACGAGGACATCCCGGTGAGCTGGCGCGAGACCGTGGTGATGTGGTGGTCGGGGATGCGCGGGGTGGCCTCGGTGGCGTTGGTGCTGGCCATCCCCTTGGAGACGGACGCGGGGGCGCCGTTCCCCAACCGGGACGAGCTCATCTTCATCGCGTTCGGGGTGATCGTGGCGACGCTGGTGGTCCAGGGGCTGACGTTGCCGTGGCTGGTGCGGCGGCTGGGCGTGAAGGCCGACAGGGACCAGGAGAAGGAACTCGCGAAGGAACTGGCGATCCGGGCGTCCAAGGCGGCGAAGCGGAGGCTGCGCGAGATCGAGGAGCAAGAGGAGCTCCCGGAGGAGTTGTCCGAGCAGATGTTGCGGCGGGCCTTCGACATCGGGGTGCGGATCAGTCCCGAGGTCGCGGAGGACGAGCGGCGGGAGGCCTCCCGGGAGCGCGCGCGGCGGCTGAAGCGGGTGCGGCGGATCCAGCAGGAGATGCTGAGTGCGGCGCGGCACGAGGTGCTGGCGGCGCGGAGTGAGCCGGGGGCCGATCCGGAGGTCGTGGACCGGGTGTTGCGGCATCTTGATGTGCGGTCGATGCGGTGAGTTGTTCCCGGCGGGGTTTTTGCCGTCGGCGTCTGACGGGTCGTAGGGTCGTCGTATGGCTCGGAATGTTGTGATCAGTGGTGGAGGGACCGGGATCGGGCTCGCGGCGGCTCGGGCGTTCGCCGCGGGCGGGGATCAGGTCCTGTTGCTCGGGCGGCGGGCCGATGTGCTGGAGAAGGCCGAGGTGCCGGGGGCGCGGACGTATGCGGCGGATCTCACCGAGCCGGCGGACGTGCGGGGTGTCGCCGGGTTCGTGGAGCGGGAGTTCGGGGCCGTGGACGTGCTCGTGCACAGCGCCGGAGGCAGTGGGCTGCTCGAACCGGACGCCGGCGGTGACGATCCGCTCGAAGCAGTCGCGCACAACTGGACCGTGAACTTCCGGCTCAACACCCTGACCGCCGTATTGCTCACCGAGGCTCTGAAGCCGCGGCTCGCCGAGCCCGGTGGGCGGGTGCTGTTCCTCGGTTCCATCGCCGCCTACCGGGGATCCGGGAGCGGCGCGTACGCGGCGGCCAAGGCGGGTCTGCATCCCTACACCCATGATCTGGCCCGGCAGCTGGGGCCGCGCGGCATCACAGTGAACGTGGTGGCGCCCGGCTATGTCGAGGACACCGAGTTCTTCGGGGACGCGATGAGCGAGGAGCGGCGGGCGCGGCTCGTCGAGGAGACCTCGAACGGGCGGGCCGGGACCCCCGGTGACGTCGTCGAGACCCTGCACTGGCTGGCCTCTTCGGGCGCCGGGCACATCACCTCCCAGATCATCCAGGTCAACGGCGGCGCCGAACGCGGTCACTGACCGCCGAGAAGGGGGCTGCCCGCGGTACGGGCAGCCCCCTTCGTCAGCTTGCTTGTCGGCGTCCTCAGCGCTCCGGCCTCGCCGAGCCGTGGTAGCGGCGCTGCTGGGGCGGG
>KL569109.1:107325-109557 GCA_000715635.1 Streptomyces violaceus
GTCGGTGGCCGTTCCAGGACGGCGGCAGAAGCGCGTCCGCCGTGTTGACCCGGGGGAGGGCGTACGGATGCTCGTCGGCCAGCCAGCGGACCATCTGCTCGCGGACCGCGACCCGCACCGTCCAGATGTCGTCCGCGTCCTTGGCCGTCACCAGGGCCCGCACCTGCAGGGTGCTCGGGGTGGTGTCCGTGACGCACAGGTTGTAGGCGCGGCCGTCCCAGGCCGGGCACTCGCGCAGGATGTCGCGGAGCTTCTCGCGCATCGCGTCCACGGGGGCCGTGTGGTCGACGTGCCAGAAGACGATGCCGGTCATCTGCGGGGTGCCGCGCGACCAGTTCTCGAACGGCTTGGACGTGAAGTACGAGACCGGCATGGTGATCCGGCGCTCGTCCCAGGTGTGGACGGTCAGGAACGTCAGCGTGATCTCCTCGACCGTGCCCCACTCGCCGTCCACCACCACGGTGTCCCCGATGCGCACCATGTCGCCGAAGGCGATCTGGAACCCCGCGAACATGTTGCTCAGCGTGGACTGGGCGGCGACACCGGCGACGATGCCGAGGATGCCGGCCGAGGCCAGCAGCGAGGCGCCCGCCGCCCGGAACGCCGGGAACGTCAGCAGCATGCTCGCCGCGGCCACCACGCCGACGACCGCGGACACCACCCGCATGATCAGCGTCACCTGGGTGCGCACCCGGCGGACCCTGGCCGGGTCGCGGTGGGCCCGGGCACTGGCGTACCGGCTGTACGACGTCTCGACGATCGCCGCCGCGATACGGATCACCAGCCAGGCGGCCGACCCGATCAGCACCAGGGTCAGTACCCGGCCGACGCCCTCGTCGCGGCTCTGAAGCAGTTGCGCCTCGTCGTACAAGCCTCTCAGCAGGGCCGCGCAGAGCACGAGCTGGTAGGGGATGCGGCCGCGGCGGAGCAGACCCCACAGCTGGGTCTCGTGGTGCCGTTCGTCGGCCTTGCGCAGCAGGAAGTCGGTGGCCCAGGCGATCACGAGCGTGAGCACGACCGAGCCACCGACCACGATCAGCGGTCGCAGCAGGTTTTCCATGCCCCCGAACCTAACCGGCTCACGGCAGGCATGAACATGTGACTTCCGTCCGGTCGTGGGTACTGCCGCGATCTGGCGCTGTCACACCTGGCTGGCACCATGGCTTCATGAACATCATGCTCTTTCACTCGACCCAGGGGCTGCGGCCCGCGGTGCTCCAGGCCGCTGACCGGCTGCGCACGGCCGGACACGAGGTGCGGACGCCCGACCTCTTCGAGGGGCGCACGTTCGAGGCGGTCGAGGAGGGCATGGAGCACCAGGAGAAGATCGGCAAGGACGAGCTGCTGAAGCGGGCCGTGCTGGCGGCCGCGCCCTACTCCGAGCGCGGGCTGGTGTACGCGGGATTCTCGCTCGGCGCCTCGATCGCCCAGACCCTCGCCCTCGGTGACGACAAGGCGCGCGGGCTGCTTCTCCTGCACGGCACGTCGGACATCGCGCCGGATGTCACGGCCGACGACCTGCCGGTCCAGCTGCATGTGGCGGAGCCGGATCCCTTCGAGACGGACGACTGGCTCAGCGCCTGGTATCTGCAGATGGGCCGGACCGGCGCCGACGTCGAGGTGTACCGGTACGCCGGGGCCGGCCACCTCTACACCGACCCCGACCTGCCGGACTACGACGAGGAGGCCGCCGAGGCCACCTGGCGGGTGGCGCTCGGCTTCCTCGACAGCTTGTAGGCGACGGTTACCCGGGGGCTCACACCGGGTCGTAGACCCGCTCGAGTCTCTGTGTGCCGCTGCGTGTGCGGTAGGAGCGGGCCCACTTGGCGGTCGCGTCGCGTTTCGCGCGGTCGGACAGGACGTAGTAGTCCATCTGGGCGCGCTCGGCCGTGATGTCCAGGACGCCGTAGCCGTGGCGGTCGGTGTCGACCCAGTGGACGTGCCGGTTGGCGGCGCGGATGACGGGTGAGGCGACCGTGGAGACCGTGCCCTCCGGGACCTTGACGATGTCGTCGAGGTTGTCCGAGGTGACCGAGGTGACGACGAACTCCGTGGCGGCGGACGGGGACAGCGGGTAGGTGCCGGCGTCCACCGGTACGTCGTTGGCCCAGGCCATGTGGATGTCGCCGGTGAGGAAGACCGTGTTGCGGATCGCGTTCGCGCGCAGGTGGGCGAGGATCTCGCGGCGGTCGTCGGTGTAGCCGTCCCACTGGTCGGTGTTGAGGGCCAGGC
>KL569109.1:109806-112124 GCA_000715635.1 Streptomyces violaceus
ACGGAGAGCGAGCCGATGGCGAACGGCGAGATCATCACCGAGTTGCCGACCAGCCGCCAGGTGGTGTCGGACGCCCCCAGTCCCGCCTTGAGCCAGTCGAGCTGGGCGCGGCCGGTGAGCGTGCGGTCCGGGTCGTCGACCTCGCCGTTGCCCACCTTGACCTGCTGCGAGCGGAAGGACCGCAGGTCCAGCAGTGAGAGGTCGACGAGCTTGCCGAAGCGCAGCCGGCGGTAGGTGGTGCCCGCGATCGCCGGACGCACCGGCATCCACTCGAAGTAGGCCTGCCTGGCGGCGGCCTGGCGGGCGGACCAGGCGCCCTCCGCGCCCTCCGTGTGGTTCTCGGCACCGCCCGGCCAGGCGTCGTTGGCGAACTCGTGGTCGTCCCAGATCGCGACGACCGGGGCTGTGGCGTGCAGGGCCTGGAGGTCCGGGTCGGTCTTGTACCGCGCGTGCCGGATGCGGTAGTCGGCGAGCGTGACGATCTCGTGGGCCGGGGCGTGCGGGCGTACGACCGTGCCGCGCGTGCCGTACTCGCCGGTGCCGTACTCGTAGATGTAGTCGCCGAGGTGCAGCCAGGCGTCCAGGTCGCCGCGGGCCGCGAGATGGCGGTACGAGGAGAAGTAACCGGCTTCCCAGTTGGCGCAGGAGACCACGCCGAAGCGGAGGTTCGTGACGGCCGCGTCGGCCGCCGGGGCGGTGCGGGTGCGCGCGGCGGGGGAGTCGGTGCCGCCGGAGGAGAAGCGGAACCAGTAGTCGGTGGCCGGCCTGAGGCCCCGGATGTCGGCCTTCACCGTGTGGTCGGAGGCGGCCGTCGCGGTGGTGGAGCCCTTGGCGACGATCGTGGTGAACGCCCGGTCCTCGGCGACGACCCAGCTCACCTCGGTGTCCGGGCCCAGCCCGGAGCCGGGTATCGCCTCCGGGACGGGGGTCACGCGGGTCCACAGCAGGACGCCGTCCGGCAGAGGGTCACCGGAGGCGACGCCGTGCAGGAAGGCGGGAGCCTGGTCGGCGGCGCGCGCGGGCAGGGAGGCGGCGAGCGGCCCGGCCAGGACAGCGGTCGCCGCCGCGGCCTTGACGACCGTACGGCGGCGGGGGTTGAGGGAGTTGATGCCCTCGGACGTCTTCGATGATCTGTATCGACTGGTCACGGACGATCAGGTTACTGATCGGTATGCGCCAGAGCGGGCGAACTCCGGAAGTTCGCCCGCTCTTCACGTCGTGGCCCTTACCGGACCCGCCGTCACTTCTTGAGGGCCTCGCCGACCACCCTGTTGAAGTCGGCCACGGTCATCAGCGGCGTGCCCTGGCTGTCGGCGGTGAGCTGCTTGCCGTCCATGCTGAAGCCCGGAGTGCCCTTCACGCCTTCCTTGTTGTCGTCGAAGGTCTTCGACATGGCCATCGCCCAGGCGTCGTAGGTGCCCTTCTCGACCGCGTCCTGGAACTTCTTGTTGTTCTTCAGCTCGGGGACGGTGTTCGCGACCTTGATGAGGTAGCTGTCGTCCTTGAACTCGTCGGTCGTCTCCTCCGGGTGGTACTTCGCCGAGTACAGCGCGGCCTTGTAGTCGAGGAACGCGGCGTCGCTCACGTTCAGCGCGGCACCCAGCGCGCTCAGCGCGTTCTTGGAGCCCTCGCCGTTGTCCTTGTTGTCGATGAACGTGGCGCCGACGAACTGCATCTTGTACTTGCCGTCGTCGATGTCCTTCTTCACGGTCGGGCCGACGGTCTGCTCGAACTGGGCACACACGGGGCAGCGCGGGTCCTCGTAGACCTTCAGGGTCTTCTTGGCCGAGTCCTTGCCGATGACGACCGTGGTGCCCTTGGCGCCCGTGGTGTTGGCCGGCGTGACGACCTTGGCGTCCTTCTGGCCCTCCCAGTAGCTGGGCTTGTTGGCCTGGACGACCGCGTAGCTGATGCCGCCGGCTATCGCCAGGACGCCGACGATGGAGCAGGCGACGACGATCTGCCGCTTGACCTTCGCGCGCTTGGCCTCGCGCTCACGCTCGGCGCGCAGCCGCTCGCGGGCCGCCGTCTTCGCCGCCTGGCTGTTCCGCTTGCTCATGGTGATGTTCTCCGTAGGGGGACGCGCACACGTGGTGTGCGGAATGTGTAGGGGGACTGCCTGTGCTCGAAAGGTGCGGGAGCGCCTCAGACGAAGGCGGGCGAGCACGGCGGTCCACGCCGTCCCAGGGAGTACGCGAGAATCCGGTCGCGGGCGGTGGGCGTGCGGTCGGCGGCGCGCGACGGCAGACACCGCCCGGCCGGAGCCCGCTCCACCGCGACCGCGGCGACTGCCAGCAGCAGCGGCCGGACCCCTGTGG
>KL569109.1:112287-113017 GCA_000715635.1 Streptomyces violaceus
CCTGTGGAGACCGCCGCTGCGACGGCCCGCAGCAGCTGGGCCAGCGCCCGCTCGCCGCGGCGCAGCCAGAAGGCGGCGACCAGGCCCACGCCGATGTGCGCGCCGAGCAGCAGCCAGGCGGTGGCCGGGTCGGCGTGCGCGACCGCGGCCGCGAGCCGGTCGGTGCCGGTGGCCCCGGCCATCCGCGCCAGCGGGGTACCGACCTCGCCGCCCCCGCACAGCACGTCCAGGCCGACCGAACGCAACGGACCGGCGACCGGGCCGCCCGCTCTGCCATAACAGGCGTGCTGACCTGTGGTGAACACCGTGTCGGCGGCCAGTTCCAGCGGGATCAGCAGGGCCGCGATCCTCCCGAAGGAGCGCTCGCGGCCCGCCAGGGCGTACGCGATCACGAACACGGCGGCGGCGACCGCGGCCACCGTGCCCAGCGGGAGCGGGACCTGGGACAGCAGCACGTGCGACGCGGTGCTGAGCGTCACGACCACTGCCGTGAACAGCGCCGCGCGTACGGCTCTGAGCTGGATCCCGGATATGTCCATAGCGAAGGGAGAGTCTGTCATGGGGGCCTGTAAGGGACCCCTAAAGGATGCCTGTGAGTGAGCGGATGGCAAAAGCCCCGGCTAAAGGCCCGGGATCCGGCCGTTGCGGAACAGGTCCACGAAGGTCTGGTGGTCGGCACGCGCGCGTGCGCCGTAGCTGTGCGCGAAGTCGACCAGCAGTGGCGGGAAGC
>KL569109.1:113252-119407 GCA_000715635.1 Streptomyces violaceus
GTGGCGGGAAGCCGTCCTCGTCGGCCGCGATCGCCGCGTCGATGGCCCGCTCCGTGGAGAACGGCACCAGGGACTCCCCGGACTGGTCGTCCGCCGCCGAGTGCATCGTGGCCGTCGCCCGGCCGAGGTCGGCCACCACCTGGGCGATCTCCTCCGGGTCGTCGATGTCGCCCCAGTCGAGATCCACCGCGTACGGCGAGACCTCGGCGACCAGCTGACCCGAGCCGTCCAGCTCCGTCCACCCCAGCCACGGGTCGGCGTGGGCCTGGAGGGCGCGCTGGGAGATGACCGTGCGGTGCCCCTCGTGCTGGAAGTAGTCGCGGATCGACGGGTCCGTGATGTGCCGGGAGACGGCCGGGGTCTGGGCCTGCTTGATGTAGATCACGACGTCGTTCTCCAGGGCGTCGCTGTGGCCCTCCAGGAGGATGTTGTACGACGGCAGCCCCGCCGAGCCGATGCCGATGCCGCGCCGGCCGACGACGTCCTTCACACGGTAGGAGTCCGGGCGGGCCAGCGAGCTGTCCGGCAGCGTCTCCAGGTAGCCGTCGAAGGCGGCGAGGACCTTGTAGCGCGTGGCCGCGTCCAGCTCGACGGAGCCGCCGCCCGGCGCGAAACGGCGCTCGAAGTCGCGGATCTCCGTCATCGATTCCAGCAGGCCGAACCGGGTCAGCGAGCGGGCGTCACGCAGCGCGTCCAGCAGCGGGCCCTGCGCGGTGTCCAGCGTGAACGGCGGCACCTCGTCGCTCTTCGCGCCCGTGGCCAGGGCGTGGATCCGCTCGCGGTAGGCGACCGCGTAGATCGTCACCAGCTCGGAGATCTGCTCGTCGCTGAGCGCCTTCGCGTACCCGATCAGCGCGATGGACGCGGCGAAGCGCTTCAGGTCCCAGGTGAAGGGGCCGACGTAGGCCTCGTCGAAGTCGTTGACGTTGAAGATCAGCCGGCCGTTCGCATCCATGTACGTGCCGAAGTTCTCCGCGTGCAGGTCGCCGTGGATCCACACGCGCGAGGTGCGCTCGTCCAGGTAGGGTCCGCCCCGCTTCTCAGCTTCGAGGTCCTTGTAGAAGAGGCACGCCGTGCCCCGGTAGAAGGCGAAGGCCGAGGCCGCCATCTTCCGGAACTTCACACGGAACGCGGCGGGGTCGGCGGCCAGCAGCTGGCCGAAGGCGGTGTCGAAGACGGCGAGGATCTCCTCACCGCGGTGCTCGTCGTCGAGCGGCGGGAACGACATCGCTGGGTGCCTCCTGGTGCAGATTTCAGGGCGGCGGTTCCGCCCCTTGACTAACGTGCGGCGGGCAGCGGGAGTGCCCGCGAACCCTTGCTCGAAGGTACGCGGGTCAGCCCTCGGAGTGTCAGTGCCGAGGCATAGACTTCGACGCTGTCCCCCCAGACTGTGCGCAGCCTGTCGGGCCCCATTCGACCGAAGTTCTCCCTGGAGGCCGAAGCCGTGTCAAAGCCGCCGTTCACGCACCTGCACGTCCACACCCAGTACTCGCTGCTGGACGGTGCCGCGCGGCTGAAGGACATGTTCAACGCGTGCAACGAGATGGGCATGTCGCACATCGCCATGTCCGACCACGGCAACCTCCACGGGGCGTACGACTTCTTCCACACGGCGCAGAAGGCCGGGGTCACGCCGATCATCGGCATCGAGGCGTATGTCGCGCCCGAGTCCCGCCGCAACAAGCGCAAGATCCAGTGGGGCCAGCCGCACCAGAAGCGGGACGACGTCTCCGGTTCCGGTGGTTACACCCACAAGACGATGTGGGCGGTGAACGGCACCGGCCTGCACAACCTCTTCCGGCTGTCCTCCGACGCGTACGCGGAGGGCTGGCTCCAGAAGTGGCCCCGGATGGACAAGGAGACCATCTCCCAGTGGTCCGAGGGCATCGTCGCCTCCACCGGCTGCCCCTCCGGCGAGGTCCAGACCAGGCTGCGCCTCGGACACTTCGACGAGGCCCTCAAGGCCGCCGCCGACTACCAGGACATCTTCGGCAAGGAGCGCTACTTCCTGGAGCTGATGGACCACGGCATCGAGATCGAGCGCCGGGTCCGCGACGGCCTGCTGGAGATCGGCAAGAAGCTCGGCATCCCCCCGCTGGTCACCAACGACTCGCACTACACCTACTCGCACGAGGCGTCCGCCCACGACGCCCTGCTGTGCATCCAGACCGGCAAGAACCTCTCCGACCCCGACCGCTTCAGGTTCGACGGCACCGGCTACTACCTGAAGTCCACCGACGAGATGTACGCCATCGACTCCTCGGACGCCTGGCAGGAGGGCTGCGCCAACACCCGGCTGGTCGCCGAGATGGTCGACACCACGGGCATGTTCGAGAAGCGCGACCTCATGCCCAAGTTCGACATCCCGGAGGGGTACACGGAGGTCAGCTGGTTCCGCGAGGAGACCCTGCGCGGCATGCAGCGCCGCTTCCCGGACGGCATCCCGGACGACCGCATGAAGCAGGTCGAGTACGAGATGGACACCATCATCTCGATGGGCTTCCCGGGCTACTTCCTCGTGGTCGCCGACTTCATCATGTGGGCCAAGAAGCAGGGCATCGCGGTCGGCCCCGGCCGAGGCTCCGCGGCCGGCTCGATCGTCGCCTACGCCCTCGGCATCACCGACCTCGACCCCATCCCGCACGGCCTGATCTTCGAGCGGTTCCTCAACCCCGAGCGCATCTCCATGCCCGATGTCGACATCGACTTCGACGAGCGCCGGCGCGTCGAGGTGATCCGGTACGTGACGGAGAAGTACGGCGCCGACAAGGTCGCCATGATCGGCACCTACGGCACCATCAAGGCCAAGAACGCGATCAAGGACTCCGCGCGCGTGCTGGGCTACCCGTACGCGATGGGCGACCGCCTCACCAAGGCCATGCCCGCCGACGTCCTCGGCAAGGGCATCAACCTCGACGGCATCACCAACCCCGAGCACCCCCGCTACTCGGAGGCGGGCGAGATCCGGGGGATGTACGAGAACGAGCCGGACGTGAAGAAGGTCATCGACACCGCCAAGGGCGTCGAGGGCCTGGTCCGTCAGATGGGTGTGCACGCCGCCGGCGTGATCATGTCCAGCGAGACGATCACCGACCACGTCCCCGTCTGGGTCAGGCACACGGACAAGGTCACCATCACCCAGTGGGACTACCCGAGCTGTGAGTCGCTCGGCCTGCTGAAGATGGACTTCCTCGGCCTGCGCAACCTGACGATCATGGACGACGCCGTCAAGATGGTGAAGTCCAACAAGGGGGTCGACATCGACCTCCTGAGCCTCCCGCTCGACGACCCCACGACCTTCGAACTGCTCCAGCGCGGCGACACCCTCGGCGTGTTCCAGTTCGACGGCGGCCCGATGCGCTCGCTGCTCCGCCTGATGAAGCCGGACAACTTCGAAGACATCTCCGCCGTGTCGGCCCTGTACCGCCCGGGCCCGATGGGCATGAACTCCCACACGAACTACGCCCTGCGAAAGAACGGCCAGCAGGACATCACGCCCATCCACAAGGAGCTCGAAGAGCCCCTCAGGGAGGTCCTGGACGTCACCCACGGCCTGATCGTCTACCAGGAGCAGGTGCAGAAGGCCGCCCAGATCATCGCCGGCTACTCGCTCGGCGAGGCCGACATCCTCCGCCGCGTCATGGGCAAGAAGAAGCCCGAGGAACTGGCGAAGAACTTCGTCCTCTTCCAGGAGGGCGCCCGCAAGAAGGGCTTCAGCGACGAGGCCATCCAGGCCCTGTGGGACGTGCTGGTCCCCTTCGCCGGCTACGCGTTCAACAAGGCGCACTCCGCCGCGTACGGCCTGGTCTCGTACTGGACCGCGTACCTGAAGGCGAACCACCCCGCCGAGTACATGGCCGCCCTGCTCACCTCGGTGAAGGACGACAAGGACAAGTCGGCCGTCTACCTCAACGAGTGCCGCCGCATGGGCATCAAGGTGCTCCCGCCGGACGTCAACGAGTCGATGTCCAACTTCGCGGCCCAGGGCGATGACGTGATCCTGTTCGGTCTCTCCGCCGTCCGCAACGTCGGTACGAACGTCGTCGAGTCGATCATCCGGTGCCGCAAGGCCAAGGGGAAGTACGTCTCCTTCCCGGACTACCTCGACAAGGTGGAGGCGGTGGTCTGCAACAAGCGCACCACCGAATCGCTGATCAAGGCCGGTGCCTTCGACGCCATGGGCCACACCCGCAAGGGTCTGACCGCGCACTACGAGCCGATGATCGACAACGTGGTCGCGGTCAAGCGCAAGGAGGCCGAGGGCCAGTTCGACCTCTTCGGCGGCATGGGCGAGGCCGAGACCAGCGAGCCCGGCTTCGGTCTTGACGTGGAGTTCTCCCCCGACGAGTGGGACAAGACCTATCTGCTCGCCCAGGAGCGGGAGATGCTCGGTCTGTACGTCTCCGACCACCCGCTGTTCGGTCTGGAGCACATCCTGTCCGACAAGGCGGACGCGGGCATCTCCCAGCTGACCGGCGGTGACTATTCCGACGGCTCCGTGGTGACCATCGGCGGCATCATCTCGGGCCTGCAGCGCAAGATGACCAAGCAGGGCAACGCCTGGGCCATCGCCACCGTCGAGGACCTCGCCGGTTCGATCGAGTGCATGTTCTTCCCCGCGACCTACCAGCTCGTCTCGACCCAACTCGTCGAGGACGCCGTGGTGTTCGTCAAGGGCCGCCTCGACAAGCGGGAGGACGTGCCGCGGCTCGTCGCGATGGAGCTGATGGTGCCGGACCTGTCGAACGCGGGTACCAACGCGCCCGTGATCCTCACCATCCCGGCCACCCGGGTCACCCCGCCGCTGGTCAGCCGCCTCGGCGAGGTGCTCAGCCACCACAAGGGCGACAGCGAGGTCCGGATCAAGCTCCAGGGGCCGACCAAGACCACCGTGCTGCGTCTGGACCGGCACCGGGTGAAGCCGGACCCGGCGCTCTTCGGCGACCTGAAGGTGCTGCTCGGGCCGTCCTGCCTGGCCGGCTGAGACAGGGGCTTCAGGGAGCGGGCCGACGGAGGGCTCTCGATGCGCGTGAGGGGCGTACCCGGTACCGGGTACGCCCCTCACGCATATGCGCAAGTGGGTGGGTCTCAACGACCCGTCACGCAGATGTCAGTTGTGGCCGAAGCTGCGCTTCCGCTTACGGGTCGCCATGTCGCCGGGGGCGGCCACCTCGACCTCGGGCTGGGGCTCCGTCTGCGCCGCGGGGCTGCGGTCCGCCCGCTGGCCACGCTCGGTGGGACGCTGCTTGCGTTCACGGTTCTTGTTCTTGGCCATGGTGGTGCCTCCTGTGGGGGATCTAGGGGCCAGGGCCGGGACCAGATTCACACAGGCCGACAACGATCGCATGTCGGACAATTACCGTGCGTGACAGGGCTGGTCGGAGCGGGAACTCCCGAAACGCCACGCCGAAGATCGAGTTCCGGCCGTTAACCTCCGCGCCGTCGGGCAGACTCGAAGCAAGCCCGAAGCAAACCTCCTGGGAAGAGGGTGAGTCGTGTGGACCGCTGCATCGTCCTGGTGGACGCGGGGTATCTGCTGGGAGCCGCGGCGAGTCTCCTCGCCGGGGAGCCCTCCCGGTCCCGCATCACCGTCGACCACACGGCCCTCATCCAGGGGCTGCGCGAACGCGCCGAGTCCGATACTCAGCAGCCCCTGCTGCGCATCTACTGGTTCGACGGCGCCCCCGACCGCGTCCCGCAACCGGAGCACCGCAGGCTGCGCGTGATGCCCCGGGTCACCGTCCGGCTCGGCGCACTGACCCGCAGCGACGGCCGCTGGGCACAGAAGGGCGTGGACGCCGCGATGCACGCCGAGCTCACCGAGCTGGCCCGCAACCGCGCCTGCTCCGACGTCGTCCTCGTCACCGGCGACGGCGATCTGCTGCCCGGCATGATGGCAGCCAAGGAGCACGGCGTCGCCGTGCATCTCTGGGCCGTCCAGGCCGCCGACGGCGACTACAACCAGTCCGAGGACCTGGTGGCCGAGGCCGACGAGCGGCGCGTCCTGGACCGGACGTGGATCACCAAGGCGGTCCGCGCCAAGGAGTACACCGGCGTCTGCGCGCCGCAGCCCGTGCCCGGGCCCGAGATCGCCGCGATCCTCTCCGCGCCGCTGCCCGAGTCCTCGCTCGCCGCCACGGCCGAGCGGCCCGCCC
>KL569109.1:119684-120883 GCA_000715635.1 Streptomyces violaceus
CCGCCGACCCCGCACCCGGCGGCCGGCCCCGGGCAGAACGGCACCGATGAGCGGGTCCCCGCCCCCAAAGGCGTCCCCACACCCAAAGACCTGGCGGCCCTGCGCGCCCCCGGAACCCAGCCCGCCCAGCCCCCCGCCTCCGCCACCCTCCGCTGGTCCTCCGACAAGGGCTGGGTCGACCGGCCCACGGCCGAGCCCCCAGAAGCCGCCTCGATGCCGACGCTCGCCCAGCTGACCACGGCCGAGCAGCGGTGGGCCGACCGCGAGGAGGACATCACCACGGTCGGCGGCGACCCGTACGAGGTGGGGCAGGTCTTCGCGCGGCGCTGGGTGGAGCGCCTCGGCGACCAGGGTCACCTGCCGAAACTCTCCGGGATGTACCCGCGCATCCCGCACCGGGTCGACGGTGAGCTGCTGCGCTACGCCGCCCGCTTCGGCCTGCTCGCCCACAAGGACGACCAGATCGACGAGCGGGACCGGTACGCCATCCGGGCCGGTTTCTGGCGGGAGATCGGCGTGCGCACGGGCGTGGAGCACACGCCCGTCGGCGACTGAGATCCTTGCGAGCGGATTTCCCGGAATGGACCGACCCGAGAGCCGGCCGGGGTTCCCGACCCCGTAGTCTCGTCCCTTGTGAGTAAGCGCGCGGCACAGGCATTTCGGCACGATGGTGACGTCGTGTGCGCGGTCCGCGGGCTGACCAAGACCTATCCGGCGGTCCGGGGCCGGCGCGGCGCACCGGGAACTCCCGAGGTCCGGGCCACGGACGACGTAGGGCTGGACATCCGGCGCGGCGAGATCTTCGGCCTGCTCGGGCCGAACGGTGCCGGCAAGTCCACCCTCGTACGGCAGCTCACCGGGCTGATGCGGCCCGACCGCGGCAGCGTGGAGATCCTCGGGCACGACATCGTGCGCCACCCGGAACGGGCCGCACGCATCCTCGCCTACCTCGGGCAGGAGTCGACCGCCCTCGACGAGCTGACCGTGTCGCTCGCCGCCGAGACCACCGGGCGGCTGCGCGGCCTGGACGTACGGGCCGCGCGGGCCGAGCGGGACGACGTACTCGACGAGCTGGGCCTCGCGCCCCTCGCAGGAAGGCCGCTGAAGAAGCTCTCCGGGGGCCAGCGGCGTCTGGCGTGCTTCGCCGCGGCGCTGGTGGGGGAGCGGTCGCTGCTCGTGCTCGACGAGCCGACCTCCGG
>KL569109.1:121094-121378 GCA_000715635.1 Streptomyces violaceus
CCTCCGGCATGGACCCGGTGGCGCGGCGGGCCGTGTGGTCCGCCGTCGACCGGCGACGGGCCGAGCGCGGGACGACCGTGCTGCTCGTCACCCACAACGTCATCGAGGCCGAGACCGTGCTGGACCGAGTGGCCGTCCTCGACCGGGGGCGGGTGATCGCCTGCGACACCCCGGCCGGGCTGAAGGAACAGGTCGCCGGTGAGGTGCGGGTGGACCTGCTGTGGCGGGACGCGGCGCCGCTGCACGTCCCCGAGGTGGCCGCGCTGCGGGACCGCGTCGTGGAG
>KL569109.1:121665-122313 GCA_000715635.1 Streptomyces violaceus
GCCGCTGGACGCTCCGGCTCGGGCCCGAGGAGGCCCGGGCGGTCGTCGCCACCGTCACCGGCGGGGCCGCCTTCGCCGCCCTGGACGACTTCACGCTCGCCACGCCGAGCCTGGAGGACGTGTACCTGGCCCTGGGCGGTGCCGTGCAGCAGGGGCTGGTGAAGGCGTGAGGAGTACCGGGGCCCTGGGTGCGGGGGGCTTGAGTACACAGGCCGCCGCATACGTACCGAACAGGGCGACTGCCGCAGTGGACCCGAGCGAAGGGGAGCAGCGCGACGTGAGTGTCGTACCCGCCGATGTCCTGCCGGGCAGTGCCCTGGCCGTGGAGGAGCCCGCCGCGTGCGCGGCCGAGCTCGGGCCCAGGGCGCGGCTGTGGCCCTCGCTGGCGGCCGTGTACCGGGCACAGCTGTCCCGGGCGCGGGTCGCGCGGATCCCGCTGCTGTTCGTGGCGACCTTCCAGTCGGTCGGGATCATGATCCTGATGCGCGGGGTCGTGGACGACGGCGCGGAGGCGCAGGCGGTCGTCGCCGGGTCGTCGGTCCTGGTCGTCGCCTTCGTCGCGCTGAACCTGCTCGCGCAGTACTTCGGGCAGCTGCGGGCCAGCGGCGGACTCGACCACTACGCGACCCTGCCGGTGCCGCCGGCCGC
>KL569109.1:122485-123746 GCA_000715635.1 Streptomyces violaceus
TCAGAGATGTGTATAAGAGACAGAGGGTGCTGGGCGCGGCGGGCGCGTACGCCTCGTTCACCGTGCCGGGGACCATCGTGACGGCGGTGTTCGGCTGCGCGCTGTTCGGGCTGCCGCTGGCCCATCTGTGGGTCCTGCTGGCCGTGATCCCGCTCGCGGGCGCCGCGCTCGCCGGACTGGGGGCGGCGCTGGGGCTGCTCGCGCCCCGGCCGGAGCTGGCCACGCTGCTCGGACAGCTGGGCATGTCGGCGGCGCTGCTGCTGGGCGTGCTGCCGGCGGACCGGATGCCGGAGGTCGTGCGCTTCGCGCGGGATCTGCTGCCGTCGACCTATGGGGTCGAGGCCTTCGCACGGACGTTCGGTCCGCATCCCGACTGGGCCTTCGTGCTCGGTGACCTCGCCGTGTGCGGGGTGGTGGGCGTCGTCTCGCTGGCCGTGGCGACCTGGGCGTACCGCCGGGCGGCCGTCCGGTGAGCGCGGAGCGGTCGTCCGGTGACGCGGCGCGCAGGCGGGACTGGCACGATGGCAGGGTGACCGCACCGCTGACTCCGCCACCGCCACCGCATGAACGTTCCGCGCAGGATGCGTGGCCGCCGCCGGCCTCCGGACCCGGGGCGAACGAGCCCCAGGCTCCCGGGTCTCAACGCGCCGAGTACGCCGGGCACGGCTGGTACGGACAGGACGGCCCCGGCATGAAGACCGAAGTGCGGGAAGCCGCCGTGATCTCGTTGGCCGTCGCGCTCGGCGGAGTGCTGCTCGGAGCGCTGTGGTGGTGGCTCGCGCCGCACGTGCCGCTGATCGGTGACGTGGTCGAGGGCAACTGGGTCGTCTACCTGAAGGACACCGAGGGCGAGCAGGGCGTAGGGGTCGACGGCACGTTCACGTTGCTCGGGCTGGGATTCGGGGCCGTCAGCGCGCTGGTCGTGTTCCTGCTGCGGCGGCGCGGGGGTGTGCCGCTGGTGGTGGGGCTGGCTGTCGGCGGGCTGCTCGGGTCGTTGCTGGCGTGGCGGCTCGGGGTGTGGCTCGGCCCTGCGGAGGATGTCATCGCGCGGGCGAGGGACGCGGGGCGGGGCGTGACGTTCTCCGCGCCGCTGAAGCTGGGCGCGAAGGGGGCGTTGCTGGCCTGGCCGCTTGCCGCGCTGGTGCTGCATCTGGGGCTCACGGCGCTGTTCGGGCCCCGGGATCCGGAGCCGGAGTTCGAGCACGGGCACGGGCACGGGCCTTATGAGGCACCGCCTGCTGCGTAGGTGCGGCGCTGGGCT
>KL569109.1:124028-125662 GCA_000715635.1 Streptomyces violaceus
ACTGCCCGCAGGCTAGGCGCGTGCCACGGGGGCCAGGACCGCCTCGGTCAGCTTGGCCAGGTCCTGCGGTGCCAGTTCCACTTCCAGGCCCCTCCTGCCCGCCGAGACGCAGATCGTTGGGTGGGACGAGGCCGACTCGTCGAGGACCGTCGGGAGCCTCTTGCGCTGGCCCAAGGGCGAGATGCCGCCGCGTACGTAGCCCGTCGTGCGTTCGGCCAGTGTCGGGTCGGCCATGGTCGCGCGTTTGCCGCCGACGGCCGAGGCCAGGGCCTTCAGGTCCAGTTGGCCCGCCACCGGGACCACGGCGACCGTGAGTGTGCCGTCGACGTCCGCCACCAGGGTCTTGAACACCCGGTCCGGTGAGACGCCCATCGCCTCGGCCGCCTCCTCGCCGTAGGAGGGGTGGGCGGGGTCGTGGTCGTAGGAGTGGACGGTGAAATCCACGCCCGCCGTCGTGAGCGCGACCGTGGCGGGCGTGCCCCCGGGCTGCTGTTGCTTCTTCGACTTCTTCGCCATGCCGGTCCGCTTCAGTTGAGGCTCATCGGGCCGCGCGTCAGCTCCGACGCCGGCAACGACGGCAGATTACGGATGATGGCCGTCTCCGAGCGAAGGAGTTTCAGCTCGTCGCGCAGGCGGGACGCCGTGTCGGGGGCCTGGAGCAGGCGTTGCTTGGACGGGGTGTCCAGCATCATCGCCGCCGCCACCAGGTACGACACCACGCCCGGCTCGTCGGGCAGCTCGGCACCGGTGGCCAGGGAGCGTTCCCGCGCGCCGGCCAGCCGCTTCTGGTACTGGCGGAACGACCGCAGCACCCCCTCGGCCAACGGCGCGGCCTCGTCTCCGGGCTCCTCGGGCAGCGTCTCCAGCTCGGCCGTCAGAAAGGGGCCGGAGGCGTCGACGGACAGCAGCCGCACCCGGGAGGTGCCGGTCGCCAGCACTTCGAAGGAGCCGTCGGTACGCTCCCGGATCGTCGCCGCGTCCGCCACACAGCCCACCTTGTGGAACGCCTTGACCGGGTCCGCGCCGAAACCGGCCAGGGGACCCCGTTCGGGCAGGGCCGTCGGGTCGGGCATGCCGGGCGCTGTGGAGGCCACCTCGTGGCCGTCGCGGATCGCCACGACGGCGAACCGGCGCGGCTCGTCCTCCGGGGTCTTCAGCAGCTCGCGCATCATGGCGCGATACCGCTCCTCGAAGACGTTGAGCGGGAGCACGAGCCCCGGGAACAGTACCGAGTTCAGGGGGAAGAGGGGGAGCCGGACGGTGGTCACGACGCAAAAGCCTAATGGTCGCCGGAGCGGACTCGTCCGCCCCGTTCACTCCGTGGATGCCAGGACGGCTGACCTGCCGTCGCGGCCCGGACGTCGTCGCGTACCCGCAGGAAGTGTCCGAGCGGGTCGTCCGACACCTGGTCCCAGGGGAACGAGGTGGCGTACGGGCCGTTCAGCCGCAGTTGCTCGGTGGCGTCCGGCCAGCGCTCCAGGCACACCAGGACGAAGATCAGCAGGTTCCGCATCCGGGCGGGCCAGGGGTCGGCCGCCGGCAGCAGCGGGGACAGTGCGATCGCCCGGTCGGCGGCCGCGTCCAGCCGCGCGCGCGGCACCTCGGGCCCGCAGCCGTCGGTCAGGTAGCCGAAG
>KL569109.1:125898-126952 GCA_000715635.1 Streptomyces violaceus
GCCCACAGTGGGAGAGCCTGGGCGAGCGCGTCGGCGGGCGCGTCCTGCGCGGCCCGGTCGGCGAAGTCGAAGCACTCCTGGTGCGAACCGTGCCACGAGGCGGCCAGATAGCGCAGGGCCGCCACATGACAGCCGTAGTGGTGCGGGGCACGGCGTACGGCCGCCGCCCACAGCTCCTCGAAGTACTTGTGCCCGGCCTGCGCGCCCCGCGCGTGGTCGAGCGCGAGCCGCCACGGCACCGGGTCCCGCCGGTCGCCCCGGGCCGAGGCCGTGAGCAGCGGGCTCACCTCGCGCAGCAGCTCGGTGCGGGCCGGTGAGAGCCAGGCGCGGTCCACCGCCAGCTGGGCCCCGAGCAGCAGCGCGTCGGGGTCGTGCGGGGCGGTGGCGAGCCAGGCGTCCAGCCATTCGGGGCGCGAGCGGGCGAAGGCGGCCAGCCGGGTCACGTACCGGTCGCGCCGTTCCCACTCGGATGCCGCGCGGGTGGCGAGGAGCAGCGCGGCGGCCGGTCCGTGGTCGCCGCGGGCGGCGGCGACCAGTGCCGGACTCAGCCGCGCGTCGGGCGCGTCGAGCAGCACCTCGTCGGCGGCGGACGGCCCGCTGACGGGGTGGGAAACGGTCCTTGTCATCCGGCTCGCGCGGATGAACGGCAGCTGCAGAGCCATGGTGTCGACCATTGAAAGTCCGCTGGTCACGGCGGCGCCAGATGGTTCGGGGAACTCGCCGAAAGTTGTACGCCTCACGGTCAAGAGAAGGTAAAGGTGTGACAGTTCAACAACTGTGGTCACACCGGCAACATCAGTTGCGCCGCAGCAACCGCGTGGCCCCCGCCGCCACCGTCGTCGCCAGGATCCAGCCCAGCAGGATCATCGCCGTCGCCAGCCACTGCCAGCCCCCGCGCAACTGCCAGAAACCCACCTGGCCCAGGTCGATGACCGGCAGCAGCAGATCGAGCGTGAAGAGCGCGGGGCTCCACTCCGGATGCTCGCCCCGCTTCAGAGGCGGATGGCCGGCCTGCGCGAAGGCGAGCGAGCCCGCCGCCCACAGCACCGCCATC
>KL569110.1:0-123 GCA_000715635.1 Streptomyces violaceus
CGCCCCTGGCCGTGTCCGGCCCTGGTGGTGTCGCCGCGTCCCCGGCTGTGTCCGGCTCCGGTGGTGTCGCCGCGCCCTCGGCCGTGTCCGGCCCTGGCCGTGTGCCGCTGCCTCCGCCCGTGT
>KL569110.1:395-692 GCA_000715635.1 Streptomyces violaceus
CCCTGGCCCGTGCCGTGTCCTGGCGGTGTCGCCGCGTCCCCGGCTGTGCCTGGCCCCGGCGGTGTCGCTGCGCCCCTGGCCGTGTCCGGCCCCGGTGGCGTCGCCGCGCACCCGGTCGGGGAGGCCGTGCACGCCGTTGGCGACTGGCATGCCGGGACCGGCTCGGTCGGACTCCGTGCCGACGACGTCCTCGACGCCGTCGCCGGGCTCGTGGACAAGTCCGTGCTGTGCCGGGAGCCGGGGCCCGGCGGGGTGCGGTACCGGATGCTCGACACGCTGCGGCAGTACGGGCTCGAG
>KL569110.1:902-2807 GCA_000715635.1 Streptomyces violaceus
GCTGCGGCAGTACGGGCTCGAGCGGTTGCGGCGGACGGCGGGGGAGGAGGGGGCGGCGCGGTGGCGGCAGCGGGACCTGATGCTGCGGCGGGTCGAGGACTGTGAGCGCGGCTGGTTCGGGCCCGGGCAGCCGGAGACCGTCGCCCGGCTGCGTGCCGACCGGGACAACCTGCGCGCCGCCCTCGACTTCAGCCTGTCCACCCCGGGCGAGGAACGCGCCGGACTCAGGCTCGCCGGCACCCTCTGGTTCTACTGGCACGCCTGCGGCGCCCCCCGCGAGGGCCTGTACTGGCTCGACCGGGCCCTGGCCGCCAGCCCCGAACCGACCCGGGAACGGGCCCGCGGCCTCTGGGTCGCCGGGCTGCTGGCCGCCACCACCCAGGACTTCCCCCGGGGCCGCCGCCAGGCCACGGAGGCCCTCGCCCTCGCCCGTGCCCTGGGCGACACCGCCGAGGCCGCCCACGCCGAGTACGTCATCGGCGTCATCCGGCTGTTCGGCGACGACCTGCCCGGCGCGCTGACGCACTTCGAAGCCACCGTCGCCCGCGGCCCCGTACCCGGCCAGCACCTGAGCCTCGTAGGCCTCGACCAGGTCGAACTCGCCTGCGCGCTGGGCTTCCTGGGCGAGGCCGACCGGGCCGTCGAGATCTGCGAGCAGGTCCTGCGGCTGTGCGAGCGGCACGGTGAGCAGTGGGTACGGTCGTACGTGCTGCGCATCCTCGCCCTCGCGCACACGGTGCGCCGCGACTGGCCCCGGGCAGAGCGGCACGCCCGCGAGTCCCTGCGGCTCAAACACGCCGTCCACGACATCATCGGCATGGCCCTGACCCTCGACCTGCTCGCGTCGATCGCCGGCGAACGCGGCGCCCACCGGCACGCGGCCCTGCTGATGGGCGGCGCCGACCGGGTCTGGGCCGACATCGACACCGGCCGCTGGGGCGCGCACACCCTCAACTCCGTACGCCGGGACAGCGAGGAGCGGGCCTGCCGGGCCCTGGGGCGGGACGCGTTCGAGCGGGCCCACCGACGCGGCGGCGGCCTCGGCCTCGCGGAACTCGTCGGCCAGGCGCTCCAGGAGCCGGCCCGCCCGCGCCCCGGGGACTCCCCGGCCCCGCACGACGACACCACGGTCCGCCTGACCCGCCGCGAGACCGAGGTCGCCCGGCTCGTCGCCGAGGGGCTCGCCAACCAGCAGATCGCCGACCGCCTGGTGATCGCCCGCCGCACCGCCGAAGGCCATGTGGAACGCATCCTCAGCAAGCTCGGCTTCAGCAACCGCAGCCAGATCGCCGCCTGGGTGACGGCGCAGCGCTGACCCTCCCGCACCGGCAAACCCACCCATCTCCCGAGGGGAACGCATGACCGTCCAACAGCCCTCCGTACCCGCCCCGTTCGATCACCGCATGGCCGTCTTCGACTCCGACGAGGAGTTCGTGGCCGCCGCCCTGCCCTTCCTCGGCGAAGGCCTCGCCGCCCCCGGCGAACCACCGCCCGTGGCCATCGCCGACCCCCGCAACCTGGACCTGCTGCGGGACACCCTCGGCGGCGACGCCAAGGACATCACCTGCATCCCGCACACCGACTGGTACACCGGCTCCGCCGCCAACGCCGTCGCCCGGGCCGCCGCCTACCTCGCCGCCCATGCCGGCCCGGACGGCCGGATCCACCTCCTCATGGAGCCCGTGTGGAGCGGCCGCGCCGGCCGTTCGACCCGCGAGACCACCGAGTGGATCCGCTACGAGGCCCTCGCCAACCCCCTCTTCGCCCCCATGGCCACCACCGCCCTGTGCGCGTACGACACCCGCACCGCCGGGCCCGCCGTCGTCGCCGCGGCCCGCCGCACCCACCCCGACACGGACGTGTACCAGGACCCGGTACGGCTCGCGGCCGAACTCGACGCCGTAC
>KL569110.1:3037-5902 GCA_000715635.1 Streptomyces violaceus
GCCTCGCACAGCCGCACGCCGGGGCCGTCCAGTCCTGGGCGCAGACCCGGGGACTGCCCGCCGCGGACGCCGAGCTGTTCGCCACGGCCGTGGCGGAGACGGCGGCGGTCCTGGCCCCCCTCGACGGCACCGCCCTGCTGTGGGGCGAGCCCCCCGCCTGTGTCTGCGAACTGCGCTCGGCCCGCCGTATCGACGACCCGCTCGCCGGCTTCGTCCCACCACCGGCCAACGGCCCGGAACCCGGACCGGGCCTGTGGTACGCGCGCCAGGTGTGCGCGTACGTCGACATCCGCGACGACACCGAGGGAGCCACGGTCCGCCTCCAGTACGGGTGACGCCGCCACCGCACGGCGCCCCCACCTGCACAAGCAGGTAGGGGATCGGGTAGTCCTCCCCCTGCGCCGGACCGCCCCCGGGGATCACCCTGGACCCATGCTGCAACTCTCCGGGCGCCACCTCCCGGACCCCGAGGCAGGGTACGGTCCGTTCCCCCAGCCACCGCTGGGAGCCGGCTACCTGAGCGTCGAGTACGCGCCCCGGCTCTCCGCCGTCCGCGAGGCACGCGCGGAGGTCCGCAGGCAGTTGGAAGGCTGGGGGCTCGCGGAGCGCGGTGAGGTGGCGGACGTGGCCGAACTGCTCGTCGGCGAACTGGCCACCAACGCCCTGGTGCACGCCGAGAGCCGCTTCCGGCTGACCCTCTTCGCCGCGCACGGCGTACTGCGCTGCGAGGTCGCCGACGCGGAGCGCCGGGTGCCGCGGGTGCTGGAGGCGGACACCGGGGAGAGCGGCCGTGGGATGTTCCTGGTGGACGCGCTCGCCCAGCGCTGGGGCTGCCACCGGGACGGGCCGGGCAAGACCGTGTGGTTCGAGCTCGGTACCTGCGGATCGGACGGCTGTGGTCGGCGACAGCCGTGACGCTCCGCTGGGTGGGCCATGGCGGTTTGTTACAGCCGCCTTGGCCTGTTCCCGGGCTGCGGGTCTGTGGGGCCTGGGTGCGCAGTTCCCCGCGCCCCTAAGTCGATTGCCTCACGCCCTCTTGTCGGCTTGGCCTCTTTGATGTTTCTTGATCTGCATGGCGGACACCACGGGAAACACCACGGAGAACGAAGCCCAGCACCCTCCTCAGCCCCGTAAGGCGAGCTGGAAGTACATCGGGCCGGGCATCGTCGTCGCGGCGACCGGTGTCGGCGCCGGGGACCTGGTCGCCACGCTCATCGCGGGCAGCAACTTCGGCTACACCCTCCTGTGGGCCGCGATCATCGGCTGCCTCGTGAAGATCTCACTCGCCGAGGCGGCGGGCCGCTGGCATCTGTCCACGGGGCGCACCCTGTTCGACGGCTGGGCGAGCCTTGGCCGCTGGACCACGTGGTTCTTCGCCGTGTACGTCGTGGTCTGGGGCTTCGTCTACGGCGCGGCGGCGATGTCGTCGAGTGCGCTGCCGCTGCAGGCGCTGTTCCCGGACGTGATGGACCTGAAGTGGTGGGGCATCGCCTGCGGTCTGGTCGGTCTGGTCTTCGTCTGGTTCAACAAGTACGCGGTGTTCGAGAAGGTCATGACGGTCCTGGTGGGCGTCATGTTCGTGGTGACGGTGTATCTGGCGATCCGCGTCACCCCGAACCTCCCCGACGCCTTCGCCGGTCTCCTCCCGGTGCTGCCCGACGAGAAGGACTCGATTCTCAACACCCTGGGCCTGATCGGCGGAGTCGGCGGCACGATCACGCTCGCGGCGTACGGCTACTGGGTCAACGCCAAGGGCTGGACCGACACCGGCTGGATGAAGGTCATGCGCCTGGACAACCGCGTCGCCTACGCGACCACGGGCATCTTCGTGATCGCCATGCTCTTCGTCGGCGCGGAGATGCTCCACTCGGCGAACGTCGCGATCGAGAGCGGCGACAAGGGCCTGATCCAGCTGGGCGACATCCTGGAGGACGAGTACGGCGCGGCGACGGCGAAGTTCTTCCTGATCGGCTTCTTCGCCACGTCGTTCACCTCGCTGATCGGCGTCTGGCACGGCGTGAGCCTGATGTTCGCCGACTTCGTGGCCCGCCTCTCGGGCAAGGGCCAGGCCAAGGGCGAGGAGGTCGCCTCGGGCGAACGCGAGCGCTCCTGGCCCTTCCGCGCCTACCTGCTGTGGCTGACCTTCCCGCCCATGATCCTCCTCTTCGAGGGCCAGCCCTTCCGCCTGATCATCATCTACGGCGTCCTGGGCGCGGCCTTCATGCCCTTCCTGGCCGGCACCCTGATCTGGCTCCTCAACTCCGCCCGCACCCCCCGGGAGTGGCGCAACGGCCCGGTCAGCAACGTGATGCTCGCGATCGCGGGCCTGCTGTTCCTGGTCCTGTGCGTGAAGCAGATCTGGGACCAGCCGTGGGGGGAGTTCTTCTAGGCAGGGAGAATCGACGGATGACCGAGCAGCCACCTCCACCTCCCGGCCCCGGCTTCGGCCCGCCCCCGCCGCAGTACGCGCCCGCGCAGCCCTCCTACGCGCCCCCGCCCTCCCCGTACACGCCCGCGCCACCCCCGTACGCGCCCGCACCACCCTCTTACGCTCAGACCCCGCCCCAGCAGCCGGCCCCGGCCGGACCGGATTTCCTCGCCGTCGACAAACGCAACGCGGTCGTCGTCGACGCGACCGGCGTCGCCTTCGAGTCGTCCGGGCAGACGATCGAGTTCCGTTGGCCCGAGATCCGAAGCGTCCACTACCGGGCGAGCCCCGACGGCAAGGCCCTGATGGTCTCCGTGGTCCACATGGACGGCCGGTTCTACGAATGCGTGGTGGAGGCCAAGCCCAGGACACGGCTTCAGGAGTGGTTCCCGCAGCTGGCCTGGGTTCTGGGCCACTACCGTCCGATGGGCTAGGGG
>KL569110.1:6162-7838 GCA_000715635.1 Streptomyces violaceus
TCAGAGATGTGTATAAGAGACAGAGGTGCCTACGGCAGCCCGTGCACATGCGGACCCACCGCGTCGGACCACGCGTTGCCCGCCGTCGCGTCCCAGTTGGTCGACCAGGTCATCGCGCCCCGCAGGCCGGGATACGTCCGCGAGGGCTTGAAGGACCCGCACCCCGTGCCCTTGGTCAGGCAGTCCAGGGCGTTGTTCACGACGGACGGCGACACATACCCGCTCCCCGCGCCCCGGGTCGAGGCCGGCAGGCCCAGCCCCACCTGGGACGGGGCCAGACCGCCTTCCAGCTGGATGCAGGCCAGGGCGGTCAGGAAGTCCACCGAGCCCTGGCTGTAGACCTTGCCGTCGCAGCCCAGCATCGAACCGCTGTTGTAGTACTGCATGTTGACGACCGTGAGGATGTCCTTGATGTTCAGCGCGGTCTGGAAGTAGGAGTTGGACGTCGACTGCATGTCGATGGTCTGCGGTGCCATCGTGATGATCAGTGACGAGCCCGCCTTCGCCGAGAGCGACCGCAGGGCTTGGGTCATATAGGTCGCGTTGAGCCCGTTCTCCAGGTCGATGTCGACGCCGTCGAAGCCGTACGTCTGCATCAGCGAGTGCACCGAGTTCGCGAAGTTCGCCGCCGAGGCCGCGTCGTTCACCGCCACCGTGCCCCGCTCACCGCCGACCGAGATGATGACCTTCTTCCCGGCCGCCTGCTTGGCCCTGATGTCGGCCTTGAACTGGTCGACGGTGTAGCCGCCCAGCCCGGCCGAGTCCAGGTTGAAGGTCACCGCTCCCGGCGTCGAGGTCGCGTCCGCGAAGGCGACGGCGATGATGTCGTACTGCGACTGGACGTCGGCGAGCTTCTGGACCGCGGCGCCGTTGTCGAAGTTCTGCCAGTAGCCGGTCACCGCGTGCTTGGGGAGGGCGGGGCCGGGACCGGTCGGTGCGTTCGTCCGGCCCGTCACCGCCGCCGACTTCGCCGACTCGCCCGCCGCGTTGGTCGCCGCGACCTGGAAGGAGTACGACGTCGAGGCCGCGAGCCCGGTCACGGTCGCCGAGGTGCCGGAGACCGCCGTCACCTTCGTGCCGTCGCGGTAGACGGTGTAACCCGTCGCCCCGGAGACCGCGTTCCACGCCAGTGACACCGACGAGGACGACGTCCCGGAGACGTTCAGACCGCCCGGTGTGGCCGGGACCGCGGGGCCGGGGCCGGTGCCGCCGCCCCCGTCGGGACCGAGCACCGACACGTCGTCCGCGTAGTAGGCGGCCTGCCCGTACCAGCCGTGCGTGTACACCGTCACCGAGGTCGTCGACGAGCCCGTTCTGAAGGTCGTCGAAAGCTGCTTCCAGGAGGAGGAGTCCGGGGTCCAGGTGGACACGTCGGTCGTGCCCGTGCCCGTGACGCCGAGGTAGGCGTATCCGCCCCGGACCCAGGCGCCCAGGGTGTACGTCGAGCCGGGCTTCACCCGCACCGTCTGGGCGCACCGGGCGTTGTCCTGCCCGGCCGGGGTCCCCTTCAGGGCGGCCGTTCCCGCGTGCACCGGGGAGGACACGGTCGTACCGCTGCCCGCGGAACAGGTCCAGTCGCTCAGGCCCGACTCGAAACCGGCGTTCCTGGCGTTGTTGACGTCGGCGGCGGATGCCTGGCCGACGGTCGTGACAGTGAGGGCCAGGGCAGCCGTGAC
>KL569110.1:8069-16366 GCA_000715635.1 Streptomyces violaceus
GCCGTGACGGCACCCGACCACAGCCGCATGGATCGTCTGTGTCTGGACATGACAAGAAAATGGTCCAGACCAGAGGGGCTGTCAAGAGGTCCAGACCAAACGGTCCAGCAGCAGTCCCACCGC
Organism: Streptomyces violaceus; assembly: GCA_000715635.1. GTDB lineage: Bacteria > Actinomycetota > Actinomycetes > Streptomycetales > Streptomycetaceae > Streptomyces > Streptomyces violaceus. The sequence continues at coordinate 8,193 of KL569110.1, forward strand.
ACACCCGGCCAGCAGCACCCCCGTGGACATCCAGAACGCCGGGCCCGCCAGATCCAGCACACCCGGCCGCAGCGCCAGCAGCAGCACCTGCGCCGCCGCCGGAGCCGCGCACGCCGCCGCCAGATGCCGTACCGGCATCTCCCGCCACGGCTCCGGATGCACCCGCGCCGCCGCCCAGGTGGCGAGCACGACACACACCAGGTTCGGCAGGTGCACCAGCGCCAGCGCCGCACCGAACGAGCCGACACCCCGCGGGCCGACCAGGTTGCCGTACACCAGCGTCATCTGGACGTACTCGCTGACGACGAGGACGACGATGCCGACGGCCCAGCAGCGGACGAGGACGGTCAACCGCTCCCCAGGATCCATCAACCGCTCCCGAAGATCTCGACGTACAGAAGGGCCGCGAAGCCCAGCGCGGCCATGCCGCAGCCCGCGACCAGGGCCAGCGACTGGAGCACCGGGGACCAGCTGCCCCGGCCCGCCACCGTCGCCGTGCCCCGCGGATCACGGGGGTCATACGTGACGGTGACCGAGGTGCCCTCCGTCGTCGACCAGCCCGCCAGGTCCTCGAACTCGACCCGCGTGCCGTCGGCCGTACGGAAGGCGAAGAAGTGCCGCCTGGCGTCGGAGCGGCTGTACGGTTCCGTCTCCACCCGGACGCACTCGCCCTCCGCCCGGACGCCGGCGCGCAGCACCCGCGTCACCGTCACCAGCCGCCGCGCGTACTTCCACGCCAGCGCCCCGAACAGCGCCACCAGCAGCGCGAGTACGACGTATCCGGCGCCCGGCACCTCCACGGTCAGTGCACCTCGACCGAGTCGATGATCCGGTCCAGGTCCCCGTCCGGCAGGGAGCCCTCCTGGGCGTCGATACGGACCGCGAAGGTCCGCTCCGACGAGTCCAGTCCGGCCAGGATCACGCCCTGGACCGGGGTGCCCTTGGACGGGCCGCCGTCCTCGCCGGTCGCCTTGAAGGTGAAGTCGATCCGCTTGGCCTCGTCCGTGCCGGACAGCTCCACGTCCTTCTGGCCCTTGACGTCCGCGCCCAGCTGGATGCCCGCCTCCGCGGCGATCGCGGCCTGCTCGGCGGAGTTCGCCTCGGTGAAGCCGAGCTGCACGGTGACGACCGAGACCTTCTTCCCGTCCCGCGTGCGCACCGCGGCGGCCGCGTTGTGCTTGCCCCGCTCGGCGGCGCTCTGCTCCTCGTACCCCTTCGGATACGAGACGTCGACGCCCTTCGTCTTCAGCGTCCCCCAGCCGTCGGGCACGGAGGCCGCACCGGAGCCGGAGCTCCCGCAGCCGGTCAGGGCCACGGCGGTCAGCAGGGCGGCGGTGGCCAGGCAGGCACGGCGGGTCTTCATCGGATCGGGCTCCCGTCTCGTCAGTTCGCACAGTAGCTGTAGGGAAGATAGGAGCGACCGTCCCCGCGGGGTGCCCCCAGGAATTGGGCATCGGTCAGCGTCTCCGACTTCTTCTCCGTGCTGATCGTCATGCCCAGACTGAGCCCGAGATTCAACTCGAAGCCGTACTCGGCCGCGTTCACCTCGCCCGTGTACGTCATCCGGCTCGACTTGCCCTGGTCGAACATCAGCTGCCCGAAGGGGGCGTCGGCGCCCGGCCGGGCCGTCGGCGCGTGGTCGTCGAACATGTACTGGAAGGGCGTGGCGACCTGTTCGTTGTTGCTGTCCAGCCACCGCTCGCCGACCGCCCGGTCCTGGTCGCCGACCGGCCCGGGGTCGAAGGTGACGGTGTTGGTGACGATCTCGATGCCGGTCCCCGAGTCGGTGCCCTTCACGCCGGCGTTCCCGCCCCGCTTGTCGCCGTCCTTCTTGCCGTTGTCGCCGCCGGCCTTGGCCCCGTCCTTCTGGCCGCCCTCCTCGACGGTCCGGGTCATGTCGATCCGCACCAGCTTGTTGGTCTCCTTGTCGTAGGTGACCGTGATGGTGCCGGTCTGCGTCGTGTTCGCCGCGTACTCGCCGCTGAGCGGGCCCGCCTCGTAGCCCACCTTGGAGCCGTACTCGATGGACGAGGAGTACGTGTACGACTTGGTGTTCTTGTAGGCGTTGTCGGTCCAGGTCACCTCGGGGGAGTACTTGAAGGTGCCGCCGAGTGCGGCGCTCAGCTTCTTCTCGTCGCCCGCCGAGATCTTCAGGCCCGCCGACGCCGAGGCCTCCAGGCCCACCTTGCCGTAGGTGATCTTCCGGTTGTCGCCGAGGTTCTCCTTGATGCGGTTCTGGGTGTCCTCCTCGTCCTTCAGCGGCCCGGTTCCGAAGAGGTAGGCGATGCTGTCGCCGAGGCTCGCCTCCGCGCCGCCGGGCATGGTGCGCCGCATCTCGTACATCTGGAGCTTCTCCACGTCGTCCCGGAACCGCTGGGCCTCCTCCGGGCTCTGGAAGACCCAGGTGTCGCCGTTGGTCACCTTGATGCCCAGCCCGAGTTCGACCTTGTCGGCACCGAACCGGCCCACCTTCATGCCCGGTTTGAAGTCCTTCTTCGCGGCGACGGACGCGGCGTCCGTGAAGGTCAGATAGACCAGCTGGTCCTTGTCGTCGACCTTGCCGTCACCGTTGACGTCCGTCTTGGCCTTCAGATGCTGCTCCTGGAAGCCGTACTCCTTGCCGATCTCCCAGAAGAAGATCTTCGCCTTGGAGCCGGCCTTGTCGGTGACGGAGGAGACCTGGCACAGCGCCGGCTCGAAGTCGGCGTCGGTGAGCGGCTTGCCCGGCCCGGTCCCACCCGCCCCGCAGCCACCGTCGCCGGCGACCTTGCAGATCTGCGCGGCGATCCTGTCGTAGATCAACTGCCCGACGCCGGTGGCCGAGACCGCGAGCACGATCGCGGCACTGACGACGACCACCCCGAGATACTCGGTGCCGGTCGCGCCGCGGTCGTCGAAGACCGGTCTGTCCCTGTACGTCCGTATGCCGCCCCCGCCAGCCATACGGCACCCCTCCTTGCCCGAACCACGTATCCGTGGACGGCGAGCGTAGGGACGCGCCCCCGCGCCGGGCGTGGGCCTCAGGGCCCAAACGGAGACCCACCGTCAACGCTGGGCCCTCTGGGCCCACCGCCCGGGACCCCTCGAGCTCTCTCCCGCGACCGGCAAGATGCTCAACCTGCCCCGTTTTGACGCATCTTGTGCAACGACAGTTGCTCCCCAGCTACACAAACGCTGTTCTCCGGTCACAGAGCCGTGGATACAGTGCTGAGGTAGTCACGCAGTGAAGTCACCGACGTGTGCCGGAGTCACACCGGCGCGCCGACGGGCATGGGGAAACGGGGAGCTGCGCGTGCCAACTGCCATTGCCGTGACAAGCGCCGACATGGCGCTGCCGCCGCAGGACGAACGCACCCTGCCCGCTGTCGTGCTGCGGGACATCGACCGGCGCCCCCTGGAACAGGCACTCGCCGAGATGCAGGCCCTGGTCGAGCACCACGGACACGTGATCGTGGTCTGCTCTCAGGCCGCGCCCACCGCCGTACAGCGCCGGCTGCACACGCTGCGCTCCCTCATGGAGAGCGACCGCATCGCCCTCTTCCGCCCGGACCTGCCCCCGCTCGGACTGGCGGTCCTGGCGCGCCAGTTAAGACAGCTGGCGTCCTGCGACATCAGCCCCGGGGTGCTCGCCTCGGCAGGCCGGCTGCTCGTCCACTACATCCACGCCGGGGCGCTGCTCAACTCCGTCACCCGGCTCGACCGCGTCCCCGTCGGCCTGAAATCGCACGCCAAGTCCTGGGTCCCGGGCAGTCAGTTCGGCGTCCTCGCCCACCCCGAGCCACAGCTCGTCAGAATCACCCCCGAAGCCGCCCTTCCCGGCCCCGAGTTCGGCACCTGGATGCTGGTCGCCAAGGGACAGCTCCAGTCCGACTGGGTCACCGCCACCCTCGCCCCCTCCTGGAAGGTGCAGGGGCTGCGCGAGACCCCACTGCCGTCCGAGTCGCCCGGCTGGTGGGGCACCGGCAAGCTGATCGAGTTCTGCAGCTATCTGCCCGACCTGTCGGTCCTCTACCAGCTGGTCACCTCCGTACGGCGCAGCAGCTGCCACTGGTGCGGCATCGACGTCATCGGTGACCGCTGCGTGTTCTGCTCGGCCACACCACCCGTCCACGACAGCCCGCCCCTCAAACAGCTCGAGAACCGAACGGCCGTCGGGTGAGCCCTGACACCGCTCGTCAGCACTGCTCCGATCCCGCTCGACCGATATCCCCAACGAGGTTGTACGGTTCATGAATTCCCGTCAGCGCCGCGGCGTGATTCTCCTGCTCCTGTCGGTCGTCTGCGCCCTGGGCGCCTTCACCGGCGTGCTCTCCGTCATAGGCGACGTGAAGTCCAAGGTCGGCCCCGAGGTCACCGCCTACCGGCTGAAATCGGACGTGCCGCCCTACACCACGCTCACCACGGGCCAGTTCGAGAAGATCAAGATGCCCGAACGGTGGCTGTCCAGCAACGCCGTCACCGATCTGCGGGAGATCCAGGGCAAGATCGCCGTCACGACGCTGCGCTCGGGCTCCCTGCTCCAGTCCGACATGATCGTCCGCCAGCCCGCCCTCCAGCCGGGCCAGCAGGAGGTCGCCATCATGATCGACGCGGCGACCGGCGTCGCCGGCAAGATCACGCCCGGTTCCTCGGTCAACGTGTACGCCACGTTCGAGGGCAAGCGCGAGGGCGACCCCGACCAGTCGAAGATCATCGTGACGAACGCCAAGGTCATCGACGTGGGCGACCTGACCGCGCTGAAGCCGGACGAGAACAACCGCACCCAGCAGCCCACCGACGCCGTCCCGATCACCTTCGCGCTGTCCGCCCTCGACGCCCAGCGCATCACCTACGCCGAGTCGTTCGCCCAGCGGGTCCGGCTCGCCCTCGTCGCGCCCGGCAGCGACACCACGGTCCCGGAGCAGGACCGGACGTACGAACTCGCGAAGGACAAGTGAGAGGCCCGCATGCCCACGAGGATCCTCCCGGCAGTCGGTGAAGCGGACGCCGTCCGGTCCATCACGACGCTGCTCAGCCAGCTCCCGGACGCCGAGCCGGTGGCCCCGGTGGGCGACTCCACCCAGCTCATCGACACCCTCGCGCGGCTCGCCGCCGAGTCCGTCGACGAACTGCCCGAGGTCGTGGTCGTGCACGAGCGGATCGGCCCGGTCCCCGCGCTGGAGCTGATCCGCGAGGTGGCCCTGCGCTTCCCGGCCGTCGGCGTCATCCTCGTCACCTCGGACGCGAGCCCCGGCCTCTTCCAGGCCGCCATGGACTACGGCGCCCGCGGCCTCGTCGCCCTGCCCCTGAGCTACGAGGAACTGGCCAGCCGCGTCCAGGCGGTCGCCCAGTGGTCCGTCGGCGTACGGCGGCACCTGGGCGCCGGCGGCGACGTCTTCACCGGCGTCGGAGGCACCGTCGTCACCGTCAGCGGCGCCAAGGGCGGTACCGGAGCCACCCTGACCGCCATCCAGCTGGCCCTGGCCGCCCAGGCCTCCGGCCGCAGCACGGCCCTGGTCGACATGGACCTCCAGACCGGTGACATCGCCTCCTACCTGGACGTCCAGTTCCGCCGCTCCGTCGTCGACCTGGCCGCCATCACGGACATCTCCCCGCGCGTCCTGGCCGACGCGGTCTTCCGCCATGACACCGGCCTGGCCCTGCTGCTCGCCCCGGCCGAGGGGGAACGCGGCGAGGACGTCACCGACCGCGCCGCCCGCCAGATCGTCAGCGCCCTGCGCTCCCGCTACGAGATCGTCGTCATCGACTGCGGCGCCCAGCTCGGCGGAGCCGGAGCGGCGGCCGTGGAGATGGCGGACCGGGCCCTGCTGATCACCACGCCGGACGTGGTCGCCGTACGGGGCGCCAAACGGGCGGTACGGATGTGGGACCGGCTGCAGATCCGCAAGGCCGAGGAGACGACCATCGTCGTGAACCGGCACAGCCGCGCCACGGAGATCCAGTCGCCCCTGATCCAGAAGATCACCGGCACGGCGGTCGCCGCCACCGTCGTCCCCGCCAACTTCAAGGAACTGCAGAGCGTGGTGGACGCGGGCCGCATCCACGAACTGGAGAACAAGAGCGCGGTGAAGCAGGCCCTGTGGGGCCTTGCGGGAGAACTGGGGTTGGTCAAGGTCCCCGACGGTGCGCAGAAGGCGGGCCGGGGGTTTCGGGGCGGCGACCGGGGGTCGGTGAGCTTTCGGCGGCGGAAGGACGGAGGGGGATGAGGATGCGGGCGCCCTTGGCGCGGGATCGGGACCGGGGACAGGTCACCATCGAGTTCCTGGGCATGACACCGACGATCATCGTGACGCTGGTAGTGCTGTGGCAGCTCGTGCTCGTGGGGTACACGTTCACGCTCGCGGGGAATGCTGCGGATGAGGCGGTGCGGGCGGGGACGGCGGCGGAGTACGACCGTGAGGGCAAGTGCCAACAGGCGGGTCTGGACAAGCTGTCGGACGCGTGGCGGGCCGGCGCCGCGGTGAGCTGCGGGGGCTCCGGCTCCGGCTTCATCACCTCCGACGTCAAGCTCCAGGTCCCCGTCCTCTTCCCGGGCACGATCGCCTTCCCGTTCACGGTCAAGGGCCACGCGGGTGCGGTCGAGGAGGCGAAGTGAGATGTCGTACGACCGGAAAGTACGCGATCGCGGCCAGGTCGCCCTCGAGTACCTCGGGTTCCTCCCGATCCTGCTGCTCGTCGCCATGGCGGCCGTGCAGCTCGGCCTGATCGCCTACACGGCACAGCAGGCGGGGACGGCGGCGCGGGCGGGAGCGCGCAGTGCCTCGCTGAACCCCGGAACCGCGCAGCAGGCCTGCGGGAACGCGGTCAGCGACTGGCTGGCCGACGGGACCTCCTGCTCGGGCGCGGAATCGGGCGAGGAGGTCACGGTCACCGCAACTGTCGACATCCCGTCTCTCGTTCCCGGCTGGGACTTCGATCCGGCGCGCAAGACCGCCACGATGCCGCTCGACCACTGACCATCGGCGAACGAGGAGCACCGGACCCATGAGCCTGCGGGCACGCATCAACACCCCCGAGGAGAACGGCAACCGGGGCGAGGACGGCCACATGGTCGCCTCCTACCGGGCCAAGCTCCTGGAGGAGATCGACCTCGCGGAGATGAGTTCGCTGGCCGCCGCCGAGCGCAGGGCACGGCTGGAGCGGGTGCTCGGGCACATCATCAGCCGCGAGGGCCCGGTCCTGTCGACCGTGGAGCGCTCGCAGCTGATCCGCAGGGTGGTCGACGAGGCGCTCGGCCTGGGCATCCTGGAGCCGCTCCTGGAGGACGCCTCCATCACCGAGATCATGGTGAACGGCCCGGACGCGATCTTCGTGGAACGCGGCGGCCGGGTCGAGCAACTGCCCCTGCGCTTCGCCTCGAACGACCAGCTCATGCAGACGATCGAGCGGATCGTCTCGACGGTCAACCGGCGCGTCGACGAGTCGAACCCGATGGTCGACGCCCGCCTCCCGTCCGGCGAGCGCGTCAACGTCATCATCCCGCCCCTGTCCCTGACGGGCGCCACCCTCACGATCCGGCGCTTCCCGCGCTCCTTCACGCTCCAGGAACTGATCGGCCTCGGCTCGCTCGACGAGCACATGCTGTACCTGCTCGCGGGCCTGGTGCAGGCGAAGTTCAACGTCATCGTCTCGGGCGCGACGGGCACCGGTAAGACGACGCTGCTCAACGCGTTGTCGGGCCTGATCCCGGAGGGCGAGCGCATCATCACGATCGAGGACTCGGCGGAGCTCCAGCTCCAGCAGGCGCACGTGATCCGTCTGGAGTCCAGGCCTCCCAACGTGGAGGGCAAGGGCCAGATCACCATCCGCGATCTGGTCCGCAACTCCCTCCGTATGCGCCCCGACCGGATCGTGGTCGGTGAGGTCCGCGGCGGCGAGTCCCTGGACATGCTCCAGGCGATGTCGACGGGGCACGACGGCTCGCTGGCCACCGTGCACGCCAACAGCGCGGAGGACGCGTTGATGCGGCTGCAGACCCTGGCGTCCATGTCGGACGTGGAGATCCCGTTCGTGGCGCTGCACGACCAGATCAACAGCGCGGTGGACGTGATCGTGCAGCTCACCCGCTTCGCCGACGGGGCCCGCCGCATCACCGAGATCGCGCTGCTCGAAAGCCACGGCAGCGAGCCGTACCGACTGATCACGGCCGCCCGTTTCGACGCCCAGCCGATGGC
>KL569110.1:16596-16864 GCA_000715635.1 Streptomyces violaceus
CCGCGCCGCATCGCCGACCGCCTCTACATGGCGAGCCAGCCCGTCCCCCAGGCCTTCGGCGTAGCCGAGTCAGCGGACGAGCTGGCCACCCGAGAAGCCAGGTAGGAGAAGAGAGCCGCCCCCATGGATCTGCAATCCCTCATCACGCTCACCACCGGCATCACCCTGCTGACCTGCGTCCTCGCGGTCGTGGGGCTGCACTCCTACGCCATGGGCAAGGCACAGCGGCAGGCGCTCGTCGATCGTCTGTCGGCCACCGGCCAGATAC
>KL569110.1:17051-18099 GCA_000715635.1 Streptomyces violaceus
GTCGGCCACCGGCCAGATACCGGTCGCCGGCCGTCACCGCCGCTTTCGCAACCTCGACCGCCGCCTGCGCCGAACCAAGCTGGGCAGGAAGCTCGAACTCCGCCTGGCGGCCACGGGCCTGGACATCACTCCGGGCGAGTTCTTCGTCTACATGCTCGCCACGGTCGTCGGCCTGTGGCTGATCGGCCAGGTGGCCCTGGCTCCCTTCTTCGGCCCGCTCGCGGGCCTGCTGGGCATCTGGGTGGCGGTGCAGTTCCTCAACTGGCAACGCCAGAAACGCATCGAGAAGTTCATCAATCAGCTCCCTGAGCTGGCGAGGGTCTTGGCCAACGCCACCCAGGCCGGCCTGGCACTGCGTACGGCGATCGGGATGGCGGCGGAGGAGCTGGAGGCGCCCGCGGGCGAGGAACTGGGCAAGGTGGCGGCCCAGCTGGCGGTCGGTGCGTCGATGGACGACGCGCTGGGGGAGCTGACGGACCGCCTGCCGTCCCGCGAGCTCGTCGTCCTGGTCACGACGCTGGTGCTGTCGAACCGGGCGGGCGGTCAGGTGGTGAGCGCGCTGCGGAATCTCACGGAGACGCTGGAGGAGCGGAAGGAGACGCGACGGGAGGTGCGGACACAGTTGTCGCAGGTGAACATGACCTCGTACGCGGTTCCGGTGCTGGGCGTGGGCGCCTTGTTCCTGTTGAACGCCATCGAGGACGGAGCGCTGGACCGCATGACCGGGTCGCCGATCGGTCAGGCCTGCGTGATCATCGCGTTCGGCCTCTACGCCATCGGGTTCTTCCTCATCCGCCGCTTGTCCCGTATCGACGTCTGAGCCACCGAGTCACTGGAGAAGGAGCGTCGCGATGGGACTTCTGCTGGCACTGGTCATGGGCCTCAGCGTGTGGGGCATCTTCGCCGGCATCCGCATCTACCGCGCGGAGGCCAGGCTTCCCGGCGACCTGGCGCTGGCCCTGGAGGTCGGCTCGTCCCGCACCAGCGCCGTGGGCTCGCTCGTCGATCGGCTCGGCATGCGGTACGCGCCTGCCGGGCTGCGTCTGAT
>KL569110.1:18269-19329 GCA_000715635.1 Streptomyces violaceus
GGTACGCGCCTGCCGTGCTGCGTCTGATGGGCCCCAAGCGGGTCGCCAAGTACCGCCGCAAGATCGACCTCGCGGGCAACCCCGGCGGTCTCACCATCGATCGCTACGCGGCCCGGCGTGCGGTGTACGGGGTGATCGGCGGACTGGGCGGGCTCATCGCGCTCACCGAGGGAAGCCTCTTCAGCGCCCTGATCATGTTCGCCTTCGCGGGCTTCTGGGCAGAGGTCGGCATCTGGTCGGCGATCCGCATCCGCAAGGACGCCATTGAGCGGACACTGCCGGACTTCCTCGACGTCCTTGCCGTTGTGGTCAGCGCGGGACTCGGCTTCCGCCAGGCGTTGGATCGCGTCGCGTCCAAGTACGAAGGCCCATGGGCCGACGAACTCCGCATCACACTGCGCCAGATGGACCTCGGCATGAGCCGCCGTGAAGCCTTCGCCGAGCTGCGGCGACGAAACGACTCGGAGCAGGTGGCCATGTTCGTGACCGCGCTGCAGCAAGGTGAGGAACTGGGCGCCCCGATTGTGGACACCCTCGTCGCGCTCGCCCAGGACATGCGTCGCACGGATGCGCAGAGCGCTCGCCGCAAGGCCGCACGCGCGGTTCCCAAGGCCACGTTGATGATCACGACGTTCATGGTCCCGGCCACGATGATCCTTCTCGGCGCGGGGATGCTGCTCGGCTCCGGTACGGACTTCAGCACGATCATGGGCGAGTAGGACGGGGGCGACAGCGTGTCGACGACGAGGGAGCGGACCGGGCTGCTGCGCCGCCGTCCGAAGCCGCCGGAGATCACGACACCTCCGGCGGGCACGGTCCTGCCGGATCACGTGAGGACAGGGGCCCCGGACATCCCGGTGACGTACGCGACACCGGCCCTCCCACCGGGGTGGCTCCCGGCAGACGCCCCGGCCCCCACGGACGCCACCGGGCCTGACGCGGGCGGGGGTGCCGTCCCCGGGCGGACGGTACGGATCAGGCGTGGACTTCGGCGGGAGGGGACCGGGACGGACGCCACGGCGTCGCCCGCACAGCGGCTGACAGAGGACCGGCGAACGAC
>KL569110.1:19561-19884 GCA_000715635.1 Streptomyces violaceus
GGACAGGCACGACGGGCCGACGGCGGATGCGAGGGGCCGGCCGGCGGCGGACGCGGAGGGTGGGGCGAGAGCAGTCGCGAAGGGCAGGGCGGCGACACGCGCAAACGGCACGGGGGGCGGCGAAAGCGCTCAACCGCCCCAGGGGCCAAGCATTCCCGGCCACGAAGACCGTAGCGGTGCGAGCAGGAACCCGGATCCGGCCGATGGCCGGGTGTCTCACCCCGGACCCGCCGCTGATGACACCCCCGCCATCCCCATCCAGGTCAACGCCCTCCAGGCGATGTGCCGTCAGGTCTTCGGCTTCCGGCTGGCCATGATCGCTC
>KL569110.1:20071-23424 GCA_000715635.1 Streptomyces violaceus
GGCCATGATCGCTCTGGCCGCTCCCGCCGCACTGCTCAACGCCGGCCCAGGCCTGGCCACCCGCCTGGTGGCCGCCGCGGTGGTCGTCACCTTCATGGGCTCCTACGCTCTCTTCCGAGACTGGGAACGATTCGGCCCCCTCCTCCTGCGCCATCCCTCCCTCCTGGCCGTGGACACCCTCTTCGGCTCCCTGCTCCTCATCTCCGCGGGTCCGGACACCACCCTCGCCTACGTCAGCGTCTGCACGCCCCTCCTCGCCGGCCTCGTCTACGGCTGGCGCGGTGCAGCCGTCTTCGCCTCACTCCAGTCGCTGATTCTCTGCTGGTCTACGCAACCGCGGCGAACCTGCACGCCGGTATCGCCGAGGCGTCTCTCCTCCCAGGCCTGTGCGTCGTGGCCGGAGCTGTGGGCTCGAGCCTCCGCAACCTCATGCTCCGCTTCGGCACGGCCACACATGCCCTGACGACGGTGCAGGCCCGACTGGCCGTCACCGAAGCCGTCAGCGCCGAACGCGCCCGCCTGGCCAGGGAGATGCACGACTCGGTCGCCAAGACCTTGCACGGCGTGGCCCTCGCCGCCGACGGTCTGGCGAGCTCAGCCGGTGCCGACCGTATGGATGCGGCCCTGGTGAAACAACAGGCCGAACTCGTCGCCCGCTCCGCCCGCCGCGCTGCCGCCGAATCCCGGGAACTCCTCGCCGACCTCCGCCGCGACTCCGACCCCGACCACGCCACAGACGTGCTCGTGGAACTCGCGGCCCGCACCCGGGACTTCCGCAGCCGCACCGGCCTCCCCGCCGTCTACCGCCCGACCGGCGAGGAGGCCGTCCCTCCTGTCCCACCCGCCGTGGCCCGCCAGCTCCTCACCATCGCTACGGAGGCCATGGAAAACGCCCACCGCCACGCGCGGCCCACTCGTGTCGACGTCCACGCGGGTGTCCACGGCGATCTCCTGCGCATCAGCGTGTACGACGACGGCCGAGGTCTCCCGCCGGGAACGACCCTCGAACAGCTCCGCCGGGCGGGGCACTTCGGACTGGTCGGCATGGTCGAGCGGGCCGCTTCGGTGGGCGCCCGGATACGCATAGGCCGCGGCAGCCACCCCAAAGGCACGGAGGTCCGCCTCGAACTTCCACTGGCGGCTCTGACGGCATCGAACGCACAGCGACCGAACAACGCCTGAGTACGCCTAACCGTCCCCACGCCACGAGAGGAGGCCGCACCGATGCCGGACCCGACTCCCCACCCCGACTCTCAGCAGCCACTTCAACCGCCGACGAACCCGTTCGGCGACTTCCCGCCGGCCCGACAAGCCGCCGCGCTGCGTGTTGTCGTGGCGGACGACAACCCCGTGGTCCGCGCCGGTCTCACCGCCCTGCTCTCCGGCCGTGAGGACATCACGGTCGTAGCGGAGGCAGCCGACGGCCGTGAGGCCTACGAGGTCGCCCATCAGCACCGCCCCGACGTGGTCCTCCTCGACGTCCGCATGCCCGGCGTCGACGGCATCTCGGCACTCCCGTACCTGGTGCAGATCGCCCCGGTGGTGATGCTGACGTACAGCAGGGAGTCGGAGATCGTCCAGGAAGCCCTCCGCCGAGGAGCCGGCGGCTACCTGGTGCACGGCGAGTTCACGGCCGGCCAGCTGGTCGACGCCGTACGGGACATCAAGGAGGGCCGGGCCCACTTCACACCGACTGCGGCGGGTGCCCTGCTGGCCCAACTCCGCCAGAGCCAGGCACCGGGGCCCCAGCCCCTACCCGAGGGCCTTGGCCAGTCGTCGAGTGCGACTGCATACGGAATTTCTAACTCCGCACATTCGCATGCTCAACCCCAACAACCTTCTGGGCCAGCGGATTTCGCACTCCCGCACATTCCGATTCCGCCTACTTCTTCAGAAAACCTTTCGCAAGTGCAACCGCATGTGGGACAGTCTTCGTCTGGGTGGGCGAGTGGCCGTCCGGCCGCTCCAGACAGGTCGCGGTTCCAACTGAGCACGAGGGAGGCGGAGATCATGGACCACATCGCGTCCGGCATGACCAACCAGCAGATCGCCGCCACCTGCTTCATCAGTGAGAAGACCGTCAAAAATCACATCAACCGCATCTTCGCCAAGCTCCACAGCACCAGCCGCTCCGAGGCCGCCGCCAAGTGGCTCGGGACGGCACCGGACTCACACCGAGGACTGGGGTGATCTGCGGTGACGGTGCGGGGGGAAGGGTGGATGGGCCTGCGGGTCCAGGTCGTCAAAGGCAAGCCCCGGAAGTCGTGCTGGGCCTCTGATTGGGCCCCGGATTGGGCCCTGGGGCCCTCTGGGACGAGGGGTGTTCCGCCGTACGTTTCTCGTGCCGAAAGCGGCACCGCCGAACCCGGAGGGGAACACCATGAGCGACCTGATGCTGAAGACCGCCGTTGCGACCAAGGTCCGCGTCAACGGCTGGAAGAACACCACGGTCGAAGCCATGCAGCGCCGCGCCGGCGACAAGGGACAGACCGCGGTCGAGTACCTGGGCATCATTGCGGTGGTCGTGGCGATCGTGGTGCTGATCGCCGGGACGAACATCGGTCAGACGATCGTCAACAAGCTGACCACGCAGATCAACAAGGTCGCCCCTTGATCCGACCTCGCAGGTACGGCGACGCAGGGCAGGCATTCCCCATCTACATCACCGTGGTGGGGAGCCTGCTCTTCCTCGCGTTCGCGTACTTTGCGGTCGGCCAGGCCGCGGTCAATCGGAACGGCGCCCAGACGGCCGCGGACGCGGCAGCTCTCGCGGCGGCCCAGGACAGGCGAGACCTACTCGCAGGCGCGTGGGTGAACGACTTCCTCGACCCGACCAAGTGGCAGGACATCTTCGACGGCAACGCCGAAGAAGTCGGGCGGTCGTGCTGGCGCGCACACCAGCTCGCCGCGCAGAACGACGCCCGAGTGGTCGGCTGCGGACCGGAGGGCCCCTTGGGCTTCACGGTTGAGGTCGAGACCAACAAACCTGTCGGAGACTCGATCGTCCCCGGCACGGCGGAACGTAAATCGAATGCGTCCGCCACCGCCGTGATCGAGCCCCGCTGTACGTTCAAGCTTCCCGCCGCGGACGCGGGTGACAACGTACTGCCGCGGCTCTCCTGCAAGGACAACAGGGTCTGGGACCTGAAGCCGGGCGATCCTCCCAACGTTCTCCCGAAACCCGAGGATCTCTTCGACGTCCATCTGGCCGACTGACAACCACGAACGACGAGTTGAAGGAAGCAGAGTGATGAGCATTCGGTTCACTACGAAGGCCCGCAGAAGGGTGGTCGCGTTGACCGTTGCGGCCGGATTGGCCCTCAGCGTGGCCTGTCTCTTATACACATCTCTGA
>KL569110.1:23657-25460 GCA_000715635.1 Streptomyces violaceus
TCCAAGGACAGTGAATCCAAGCCGAGTGCTCAGGAGGGACAGGCCAGTGAGCCCTTGGCCGAGGTGAAGGGGCCGAGCGGCCTGCTCCTCCAGATCACCTCTGCTGAGCGTGACTCCGGTGGTTTCGTCACTGTGAACGGCAACCTGAAGAACGACGGCTCCGAGATCGTCACCATCCCAGCCGAGCTGAGTGGTAACGAGACCGAGATCATCAACAAGGGCAGGTCGTTCGGTGGCGCCACACTCGTCGACTCGAAGGGCAAGAAGCGGTACTACGTGTTGCGCGACACAGATGGGCGTCCTTTGACGACCACTGGCTTCTCGGCACTCAAGGCCGGGGAGTCCATGGCTGTGTTCCTGCAGTTCCCAGCCCCCCCGGCGAGCACGACCGAAGCCACCTTCCAACTGCCGCTGTTCTCTAGTGCCCTCATCAAGATTTCCGGGTGAGGCACACTGTGACCATTTCCCAAACTTCGGGCCGCGTGACAGCGCACCGTCTCTCTCTGGTCGTCGCTACCGCTGCCCTCATGATCGCCACAAACCTTTACAGCGCGGTGAGCGCCCACGCCGACGAGGGCCCCAGTGTTCCCCCTGGCACCGAGCCCTCTGCCGCCGCCCCCGTCAAGGTCGACCCCAACGACCCCGACCTCAAACTCCCCGAGGGCGCCACCCTGGCATCCGCCAAGGTCCTCGACATCAAACAGGTCGTAGAAGACCAAAGCGGCGACGAACGCCGCGAAGACACCAACGCCGACGTCAAGTTCGCCCTCCAGGCCGAGGTCCTCTTCGGCAAGGACAGCGCGAAGCTCGGCGCGGAGGCGAAGTCCCGTATCTCCGCGATCGCGGAGGAGATCAAGACGCAGAACGCGACGAAGATCCGAGTGTTCGGCTTCACGGACAACCTCGGTTCCTCCGCCCACGGCGACGTCCTGTCCCGGAAACGGGCCGACGCCGTACAGAACGTCCTGGACCAGGAACTGACCGACTCCAATGTCACCTACGAGGTACGCGGCTACGGCGAGCAGTACCCCATCGCGGACAACTCCTCAGAACCAGGCCGCAAGAAGAACCGCCGGGTCGAGGTCTCCTTCCCCCGCTCGGAGAGCTGAGCCACCAGCACCCACTCACCCGGGGCCCGTCTCCCGCCACCGAAGGCAGGGACGGGCCCTGCGGTTCAAGTTGGGCCAAGGGTGGGCCCCGGGGGCCCATGTGTCAGTGTTCGATTCTCATTAGCGTCAGCCGGGCGCCCGCCTTGAATGCCCGCCCGCTGAACCGAGGTCCCACATGTCCGGTGCCGGTAACTCGATACCCCCGAACGGGATTTGGGGTGCGCAGAGCACCCCCTCCTGGGACCGGCGTTCGCCGTTGCCACGGGAACTGGGCTGGGCGCAGGTCCTCCTGTGGGTGCAGTTCGCGCTGACGGCGCTGTACGTGGTCACCGTGCTGTCGGTGGTGACGTACTACTCCGGGGAGATCTTCGGGATCCTGGTGTACGACTCGCTGCCCAGCGTGGCCGGGGTCTACCTGGCCCGGCGCCTGTGGTGGGGCGGGGTGTGGACGAGCCGCGCACTGATCGCCGTACAGGCCTGGATCGTGTGGCTGTCGCTAGGCACGCTGTTACACGGTGACCTGCGGGGCTTCACGCAGGCGGCGATGCCGATCGCGGTCATCGTGCTGTTGCGTCGGGCCCGGTCGCGAGAGTGGTTCGAGACCCCTCCCCAGGACAGGGAGGAGCGCCGGGCGTTCAGCCTGGCGAGGATGATCCGCTGGCGGCGGGACGACGGCCAGACCGCGGTGGAGTAC
>KL569110.1:25732-32425 GCA_000715635.1 Streptomyces violaceus
CCGACGGCATCCAGTCGGCCGTCTGCTCGGTGACGGGCACGGCCTGCGCCGCTCCGCAGGGCGACGGTACGGAGACGGGTGCGGCCGGGGACATCAACGACGGTGCCCAGCGAGACGGTTCGGACACCGGCGCCGGCACCGACGGCGGCAACGACGCGGACCCGGACGGCGGCGCGAACGCGGACGGTCGCGCGGGGGCAGATGGCCCTGGTGGCGCGAACGGCGAGACAGGCACAGAAGGCGACTCGGGCACCCAGGCCGGTTCCGGCGGCCAGGAAGGCACGACCGCCGACGGGGCTCCTGGCGGCAACAACAGCGAGGGTGGTCCGGCGTGGTCGACTCGGATCATCACCTACGAGGGCGCGGGGACGAGCGACACAGTCCCCCTCGCTCCGGGGCCGTTCGACGAGAGGTCGCTCTGGGACGACGTACATGACCAGGAACGCCACGACAGAACGTTCATGGACCACGTCCGTGGCTTCTTCGTGGCCCCGACCAAGAGCTTCCTGGCCAGCACCATGGACGTCGTCAGCGACCCCGTCGGCTCGATCAAGGACAGCTGGAACGGCCTGAAGGGCTACACCACGAACTGGTGGGGCGACAAGGCCGACGAGCTGGGCAAGGAGTGGGACAAGGGGAACTACGTCTCCTCCGTATGGGGCTGGGTCAACTCGCCCGAGGACTTCGTGTCCGACCTTGCGACCGACACGTTGATCGACAAGGAGAACTGGGAGAAGGGCAACTACGGCGCCTCCATCGGCAACACCGTTGTCGGCGTCATCGGCATCTTCAGCCCGAAGACCATCACGAAGTTCACCAAGTTCAAGAAGCTGGCCGAGGTCGGTGAATCCCTCGACAAGGCGGCCGACGCGGCCGAGAAGGCCCGCAAGGCGGCGAAGGCGGGCGACTTCGACGGCGCGAAAAAGGCAGCGGACGAGGCGCAGAAGCACGCCGACGAGGCGAAGAAGAACGCCGAGAAGAACGGCAGCTGCACCATCGCGATCGGGCGCGTCCCCTACCCCTACGGCGGTGGCGGCGGCCCGCGCGGAGTCCCTGGCACCGGCACAGGCGTCCTGGCGGGCCCGCAGGCCGGCCGGATCGTCGTCGCCGCAGGAGGCGGCAAGGAATGCACGGGCGACGACGCCGACGACGCACGCCAGGCCCAGCAGCAGGCACTGGACGCGCGGGCCGAAGCGGCGAAGGCCGCACTGCGGGAGCGGGGCTCTTCGGTGCCTGACGACCAGATCGACGGGCTCGTCAACCGCGCCAAGGACCCCCCGGAACCCGGTGAGATCAGCACGAAGGACGCGGCTGACTCACTCGACGAGATCACCGACCTCGCACGCCGCGGAAACGTCAACGGCGATGCCGCCGCGGCGCTGGAAGGCAAGGTCGCCAATGCCTCCGACGCCAACAAGCTCGCCCAGGCACGCGCGGAGGTGAACGCCGTACGCCGCGCTGCCGACGACGCGGCCCCCGGAACCCACGTGGACGCCGGAGTCGGCGGCAAGATGAACCGCAAGGAGGCTGACTTGGGCAACGGGGAGAAGGTGAATCTCGACGAGATCCCGGACGCGGACGTGGTCTACAAGGACAAGAACGGCACCGTGCACGTCAAGGAGGTCAAGAACGCCGGCTCGGCCACACGCAAGGCGGACTTCGCCAATCAGGTCGAGAGGCTCAAGAAGTGGGCGAGCAAGGAGCCGGGCCGCAAGGCCACCGTGGAGATCGAGACGGCGGACCGCTGGACGTCGGTCTTCAGCGAGTTCAAGCCCGCCCGGAACGGCAAGCCGGCGCAGGACACCAGAACGGCGGCCGGTGAGATGGCCAAGAACGGTGTGGACGTGAAGGTGGCGGGCCAGGGTCTGTCCGCCGACCAGCTCGGCAGGATGCAGCGTGCCATCGACGAGCGGACTGCGAACGGCACGATGGACTGGTCGAAGATGAAGGACCCGGACAGCGCAAAGGCGTACCTGGGCATCGAATAAGACGAACGAGTGGACGACAGCCACGAGACGTGGCAGGACGGCGGAGATGAGCGAGTCGGACGCGGAGCTGAGTGCCGAGGAGATGTGGGATCCGCAGGTCGCCCGATGGCGTGATCCGGAGGGTGACTACGTTCTGCCCCGCGCCCTTCGTTCCTTGCCGCAGCCTTGGGACGAGGGCGACTGGGATCGGATCGGGGACCTGCCGCGCACCGATGAGCGGGTGGCGGAGGCTCGGCAGGTGGTGACCGACCTGCTGGAGGACCCGGAGTTGGCGCCGGATGTGCCTCAGCCGCCGTCTCCGGGCCTGTTGTGGCACGTGTGGGAGGAGTTCCACCAGGCGGTGGGGGAGAGGATGCCCCGCACGAGCCAGGTGACGTGGGCCGGTGTGGACGAGCTGGTGCGCGAGTGGCGGGGACGGGAGAGGCTGTACCCGCTTCAGCGGCATGTCGTTGATCACGTCGAAGCGGCGATACTCGCCATGATCCCGCGGTTGCGGGACGACACCGCCGACTCGGTGTTCCGCTGGCTGGCCCTGGACTCTGACCCCGGCCGTTTCGCCGACTGGGCGGTGGATACGGCCGAGCGCTGCGTGATCGAGGACATCGGCGCGGACTCCGCCATCGAGCTGCTGGGCGCGATGGGAAGTCCTGAGGCCAGGGCAGCTCTGGAGCGCCTGTCGGTGAAGCCGGGCGGTCCGGCGAGTTGGGACAACGCGGAGGCGGCACAGGGGAAGCTCTTCGATATGGGGACGGAGAGGCGGAGCGGTAGTAAGCGCGGAAGCTGAAGGAAAGGACGAGTAGCCTCTCCTGCTCCCACCTGCACAAGAGCTTCCCTGCACGTGGGGCTCCGGCTTCCGGTGGCCGCTGCGAAGGGGCGTGCCAAGCTGCTGCCGGACAACAACACGTACGAGATCAACGGACGGACCTATCGAGTAGAGGACACCGGAACCGTCTTTCCGGTCCCCGGCCCTGGCTTGGTCGCCATGGACCGCATTGAATACGCTGCTCTGAAAGAGATCGTGCGGAAGAAGGGTGATCTCAGTAAGTCGCAGCAACTGCAGCGCGATCCGAAGTTCGTCAACAATCCGGACAAGGTCGTAAAGGCCAAGCAGGTATATGACGGGACGTACAAGTGATCGCGAATCTTTTCACCGTCGCGGAGACAGAGCCGTCGCGGCTCCGCGGGGCGCTGGCTCAGTTGCTGGCCGTGACGCGCGAAGCGGTCGACGTCGCCGACACGGACGGGGACCAGGAAGCGCGTCGCTGGGACTCACCTGTTCTGTGCACGTACCGCGTGCTGCCGCCCGGTGACCTGGCGCTGGAGCTCGACATCTACGTCGAGGACGAGACGGCCGGAGCTCTCAGTGAGGCGGACTTGGCGCAAGGGCTCGCGGTCCGTACGACGACCTCGGTTCTCTACCCCTCGATGGACATCGACCTGGACTCCGCATACTGGGTCGCGGTGCCGGATGGACGCGTCGTGAGATGCCGGCTGGAGGCGATCGACTCCGATGAGGACACGAGATACCGGGTCGACGCGGTGGAGGAGAAGGTGGCCGATCTCCCTCGCGCGAAGGTGGAGTGGCTCCCCGAAGCTCTCGAATACGAGCCCATCGGGACGCCTCTCTCCGACGCCTTCCTGGCCACGTATCCGACGGGCACGGCAGCGAGCGTCGAAGGGCGCGTCCACTACAGCCTGCGCGTGTGGGAGAGGCTGGTGCGCCGGTTGGAGTCCGACTGGAGCCCTTCTGGCCGGTACCGGGAAGACCTCTTCCGGCGTGACCTGGAGGCCCGGGACACTTTGGCGCGTCTCGTGCGCGAGGTCGACGACGTATACGCCGACGGCCTGAGATCCTCTGTGACGCGATTGGACGGCATCTTCCGTGCGTGCACCGAGCCCGGGAACGACGAGAAGGCCGAGCGCTGGTGGTGGTGTCGGCGTCCAAGGCATGTTCCATGGTGAGCCTGCGAGGACGAGAAGGAGCGCGGCACGCCCTTGGAGCGGAACTGCTCACTGTCCTCTCCCGACGGTTATGAACCGGTGACGCTCACACCTGCGCACCCGCACTGGGCCTTAGCATCAACTCAGTGGGCGCAGACATAGATGGTGTGATCGAGACTCGCTCGGCCGACGGACACTGGGAGATGGCGGTCGACCTTCTGGACCTGCAACTGGGGCGGGACTACGAGGCGTGGGGTTGTCTCTTCAACTTCGGCGGGACGGAGGGTTTGGATCGTCCGCTCTTTGCCGACCGCGGGCTTCCGAGCGACCCCTCGGATCCGGTACGGGATACCGGAGGCGAGGACTATCAGCACAGCCACACGTATGCCACCTGGGCCGAAGTCACCGTGGTCGACTGGGACGCCCCGCTCGCCGACGAGCCTGCTTATTACTGGGCGGGCCTGTGGCGGCCTGGTGACGACGGCGAGCTCGTCCAACACGACATCGTGTGGGCCTCAGCCACGCCCGGCCTGGATGAGGCCGCGGCCGATGCTTTCGGCGAGGATGTGTACAGCCCATCGGAATGGCCGCAGGGCGGCGAGGTCCACCTGGACGGCGCCGTGTATCGTCCCGTGATTCTCACAGCGCGGATGCTCGCTCCTCCGGACCAGGCACCCTGGTCCCGGGTCTGGAATGCGATGCGGGACCTCGCCGAAAAGCACGGAGACGACAACGTACGTCTGGTCGTCTGGTTCGGTTGACAACGGCTCCGGCGTGCCCCAGGGCCTGTGTGGTGTCGTGATCAATCGGCTGCTTCCAGGAGATCTCCGAGCCAGATCATCGAGGCGCGGAGTTCGAGGCCGGCGAGGTAGTTCTCGGGCGTCTTGTCGAAGCGTGTGGCGATGCCGCGCCAGTCCTTCCTCCGGTTGATCAGTCGCTCGACAGTGTTGCGACCACGGTAAAGGCCGGCGTCGAAAGTGACGGGCTATCCGCCCCGGCCATTGTGGGCGGCTGGGCATCGACGTGGAGGAAACGGATCCGGAGGCTTTCGCCGAATGCTGGGCAACCCGTATCGGCGAGTTTCTGGCACGGGGCATGCTCGAATGGCTGTGGCGTGAGGACTGCTTCGCCCCCTGGGCGCTGCATCTGGCCATGCGCTACATCGACCGGAACGTCGCCGTCGCCGAATCGACCCGCCTGCTGACCGAGGCGGCGGAGGCCGGCACGCAGTGGCGGCCTACAGCAGATGGTCGGCCTTGCCCTCCTTGATGTCCCGGATCAGCGCACGGAGGGCATCGCGGCTGTCGGTCAGATGGCGCTCCTCCTGCCCCGCGACGGCGATGTAGGCGTTGCCTTCGGTGTCGGTGCCTATGCGGAAGCAGTTGTTGCCTTCGGCGCAGTAGGGCTCTTCCCAGGTGATCTCGGCCATGGTGACTGCTCCTCAGAGGGCTTGGGCAATGCGGTGGATGAAGTCCCGTGATGCCTGCTGGTCCAGCGACTTGGCGTGCCACCAGTCCATGTGTGCACGGTACTTGGCCAACTGGGCCTCGGCGTGAGTGAACTCTCCGCCGTGTGCGGAGTCGAGCTGCACTGTGTCGAGTTGGGGCACGGCCGCGCTGGCGTACAGGACCGCGTGCCCCGCCCCTGGGAACACACCAACCTCCACGGGCAGGACCCGCACGTCGACGTTCTCGTGCTCGGACATCTGGCACAGGTGGTGGAGCTGCTCCCTGGCCGTACGCCGCCCCCCGAACTGCATACGCAGCGCCAACTCGTGGACGTACGCGACGTATTCGACAGGCTTTTCCCGCTCGAGAACCTGCTGCCGCTGCATGCGCTGGGCAACTCGCAGCTCAACCTCCGACTTGGGAAGCGGTGGCAGTGCGGAGTCGAAGACGGCACGGGCGTACCCGCTCAGTTGCAGCAGTCCGGGCACGTGCACGGTCTGCAAGGACCGCAGCTTCTCGGCGAACCATTCCAACTCGGCGACATCCAGCAGACCTTGGGGGAGTATCCCGCGGTACTGCTCCCACCAGCCCCGCTTGCGGGAGTCGGCCATGGCGACGAGAGCTTCTACGTAGGCCTGGTCTGCGCAGTCGTAGTTGCTGGCGAGGACCCTGATGCGCTCGGGCGAGGTGGCGCGGATCCCCGCCTCCATGTTGGAGACCTTCGTCCGGTCCAGCCCGAGCAGCCCGGCGGCGTACTCGGTGGTCCTGCCCGCCGCCAGCCGCATCTTCCGCAACTCGGCACCCAGACGCCGTTGACGTTCGGTGGGCGTGGTCCGTGTCGGCATTGGCACCTTCCTCCCCTGTAGTCCGGCTCATTCTGCCCTCGGTGAGGAACCGAGCCAACTCAAAGGAGGCAATGTTGTGGGTTAAGTGGCACTAGTGCCGCCCGCTGCCCTACTGTCGGTGACAGAACGACTACACAACCTCCGCCGAATACGGAAGCGCATCACGCGTGCCCACCCGCACACTCCTGCCCTGGGAGGGGTGGGTCCGCGTCAGGGAGACGAGCCACCCGGCGGAGCGCAATCCCCCCGACGACCAAGGGAGTTGCCATGCCCGCCTCCGTGACCACCTGCTCGCCCCCGGCCACCGCCCCCACACCCCCGACCCCCGAAACGCTCGCCTACAGCCTCACGCTCCCTGCCGCACTCCAAAGCCCGGCCATCGCCCGCACGGCGACACGGACGATCCTGCGAGCCCACGGTCTGGAGGACGTCACCGACGCGGCGGTGCAAGCGGTCGGCGAACTCGCGGCA
>KL569110.1:32696-32851 GCA_000715635.1 Streptomyces violaceus
GCCAGCCCGCTCAGAGATGTGTATAAGAGACAGGTTCACACCCTCCGCAGAGGTCTACGTCTCACTGCGCTACCGGGAGTCCGCCCTGCGCGTCATCCTCTACGACGGCCACCCGCGTCACACGAACCCCCACCTGGCGGCGGCCTGCGACACCT
>KL569110.1:33101-37253 GCA_000715635.1 Streptomyces violaceus
GCCTGTGTGGTCCAGGCGTGCGGCGGCAACTGGGGTTTCGGCGAGGCGCGCGAGCCGGGCGGCGGTACGCGCATGTGGGCCGTGCTTCCGCACCACGGCGCCCGGGCGTACGTACGCGGCGGCGTACTCGAGCGATAGGCCCCGCCATTTAGGCCCCGTTTTGGGGCCACGGGCCCATCCCGTCCCGCCGGCCCCTTCCTACTCTCGGGCCGTGTCGTAGAGCGAAGGTGGGGGGACATGGCCTCGATCGGGGGAGCGCCGGAGTTCGGGGCCGGGTGGCCGTCGGGGCCTGGCCGGCGGAGGGACATGCCGGGCTCGCTCGCGACGGCGCTGGTCCTCGTCCACACCCTCTTCGCGGTCACGGTCGTCGGTGGCCTCGGCCTCCTGCTCACCGCGGCGTCGTACGACGCCCTGGACGGCGGCGTACTCGCCCTGACCGCCTACGCCGCCGCCCCAGGAGCAGTCGGCTGGTGGTTGGCCCGGCGTACCTGGGAGGGCGGAGCGAGGATCAGGGGCGGGCTGATCGCCGTACAGATCTGGCTGATCCTCGGCTCGATATCCAACATCACCGACGGATCACCGCGCGGCTACACCCAGCTCTTCCTCCCCGCGCTGATCCTCTACTTCCTCACCCGTGGGGACAGCCGCGACTGGTACCGCCTCCCCGAGTCGGCCAGGGCCGAACGCCGCCCCTTCTCTCTGGCCCGGATGACCCGCTGGCGCCGGGACGAGGGCCAGACGGCGGTGGAGTACGCGGGGCTGGTGGCCGTGGTCGCAGCGATCATCGTCGCTCTGCTGGTCAGCGGTCTGGGAACGCAGATATTCACCGGCATTCAGTCGGCGGTGTGCAAGGTCACCGGAACGTCTTGCCCGGCGGAAACAGGAAACGGCGGCGAGGAGGTCCAGGCCGGCGACGGCGCGGACGGGACCGACGGTGAAGACGCAGCCGGCCAGGGTCAGGGCCAGGGCGGTCAGGACGAGGCCGGCCAAGGCACCGAGAACGGCGGATCCGCTGACGGCGGCACCGGGAGCGACGACACAGGCAACGGCGACGACACAGGCAACGGCGGCACCGGGAACGACGGCGCCGGCGGAAACGGGCCCGGCGGAGCCGATCCCGGAGGCCGGGACATCCCCGGGTCCGGCTCGGGCGGCCAGGTCGGTGAGGAGGGCGTCGATGACGGCTCCGCCTCGCAGGGCCGCGAGGACACCACCGTCTCGTACCCCGAGGAGACCGACGAGGAGAAGAACGACGCAGCCGAGGGCGAGCCTGGATGGGAGGAGGACGAGCAGGCCGCTGGGGACAGCGGCGGCGACGACGGCGGCGACGAAGGCTGCACCTCCGGTGTCGGGGCCTTCTTCGGCTGTGTGGGGGACCAGTTCAAGCAGGTGGGGCAGGGCCTGTTCGTCGACGGCATCTGGGGTGACGTCACGGGCATCTGGGACACGGTCACCAACCCGGGTGAGGCATGGGAGGGCCTGAAGGACTACGGCAGCTCGCTGGGCGACCAGTGGTCCGAGGACGCGAAGGACGCAGGCGAGAAGTGGGAGAACGGCGACTACTTCGACGCGCTCACCGACTGGGGCGGCGCGTCGTGGAACACGGGTGTCAAGGTCCTGGACGACACCTTCGTGGGCGACGAGGTCCGCGACCAGTGGAACAACGGCGAGAAAACCCGCGCGGTCACCAACGTCGCCTGGAACATCGGCTCGCTCTTCATCCCCGGCTACGGCGAAGCCAAGATCGTTCAGAAACTCGGCAAACTCGGGAAGCTCGGGAAGCTCACCGAGAACGCCGCGAAGGCGGCGGAGGACGCCAGGAAGGCGGCCAAGGCCGGTGACGCCGACGCCGCGGCGAAGGCGGCGAAGGAGGCCGACGAGGCGGCGGACGCGGCCGAGGAGAGGGCGAGGCAGTCCGGCTGCACCATTGCCTCTGCTCCCGGCCGCCGTGTCCCGTACGGCGACATCCCGGGCCTGACCGGGTCCGCCGGCAGCGGCACCACGGTCCTCGCCGCCGGCGGGTCCCGCTCCCCTTATGTCGTACTGGCCGAAGGCGGCTGCGACGAAGAGGCCAAGAAGGAGGCGGAGGAAGCCCGCAAGCAGGCCGAGGCGGCCGAGGCGGCCGAGAAGGAGGCGAAGAAGGAAGAAAGCCGCAAGAAGGTCGCCAAGTGGAAGAAGCCGTCCTGGTACGACGACCTGAAGAACCCGCGGAAGGGCTCCAAGGATGGCGGCGACGGCCAGTGGAAGGCCAAGAAGGCGGTGGCGTACTGGCCGAGCATGGAGCGCTGGATGCGCTACCAGGAGCAGGTCACCAATGTGAAGCGCGGCAAGGAATACGCTGTCAAGGATCCGAGGACAGGCAGGGACGTCGACTTCGATGGCTGGGACTCGTCACGGCAGACTTACATCGAGGCGAAGTTCGGATACGGCAAGAAGGTCGGCAAGGACGGGACTCTTCAGAAGGCCCAGGCGGAAAAGTTCATCGAGCAGGCGCAGCGCCAGCTGCGGGCTGCGAACGGCAAGCCCGTCGAATGGAACTTCTCCAACAAACGGGTGGCCGAGGCCGCACAGAAGGCGTTCGACGACGCCGACCTGGACGTGGTGGTGAAGCACATCCCGGCGGAGAAGTAGGAAAGAGGAGCACGCATGTCGGGCGAAGTGGTCGTGAAGGTCTCCTGGGGTCCCAGGCCGGAGACACCTCTGCAATTGGCTCAGCGGTGGCTGGAGCTCCTGACCGGGCTGTCGGAGCTGTCGGAGGGGGCGCCGGCCGAGTGGCGCTGGGAGGAGGATTCCGGCCCGGGGCAGCTCGTACCCGTGGAATCCGAGGAATTCGCGGCGGCACTGGAGGCGGCCAATACACAGGACGACCGGGACATCCTCGGCTACACGGCCAACGTCGTGGCCACTCAGTCGGACGGCGCATACCTGCGGGCCAGGGTGATCGCGGGAGGCTCGAACGAACACTCCCCGTTCACGGCGGTGCTGCACCTGTTCCCCGCGTCCGGTGCGGCGGCCGTACCCCTGACGGGCCGGTTCACCGAGGTGCTGGCGCTTCTGGCGGACGTGTGGGACGCGGACCATGGGCTGACTTACGACCGGCCGCTGTACAACGAACTCAGGTCGGCCTATGGCCTGCGGGCCTCCCACCCACGCGCGGGGTGGGCGGTGTACCTGTCGGAGAGCCGCGCCGCGCGCGTCCCGGACGACTTCTCCGCTCTCCGGCGCCTGCCCGCCAGGTACGGCGGAGTTGTCCTGGAGATCGCGGACAGCTCCGGCGGAACGCCGTCCACCCAGGCGGTGCTCGCCGCTCACAAGACGCTTGCCGGGACCGGTGCTCTGGACCCCCTGCCGGTCCCCGCCACGGAGGCGAAGCTGTGACGGTGCGGGTCGGTGAGCGGTTCAGGATCTCGGTGGACGACGAAACGGAGAGTGCTCCTCGATGAGCGTGCAGCGGTACATCGCCCGAATCGACGAACTCCTGGCCCGCCCCCTGCCCGGCGGCGACGCCTACCACCTCGTGACCCTGCACGAGAGCCGCGACTTCGCTCCGCCGAACGACGACTGGGACGAACTCATGCGGACCAGCGAGGAGTTCGAGGGGGAGCTGGAAGATCTGGCAGCGGCGTTGGACGCCCGGTGGGGTCCGCACGGGTCCATGTCCATGGAGGATCACGCCAACGCCTTCCTGGACCCGGACGACGACGAGCTCCCGCCCTTCTTCCGGGAACTGTGCGAGAGCGGCTACTTCGGCGACCTCCTGTACTGGCGGGTCGGCGACCGTCTGGTCGCTGCGAGCGTCGGCCATGAGGACAAAGAGGAGCCGGTCGTGCTGTTCGCCGGGGTGACCGGTTCGGATGAGGGGTTCCCCGACTAGGAGCGCGGGCGGACTGCACCCAGTTCCAGACGGTGCCGGCGAAGATCCGCGTTCCGCGGGTCGGTCTGGGCCGGCCGCGCACGAAGCCCGACAGCATCGCGGCCGACAAGAGGTACAGCACAGCCCGTGCCGCGAGTACCTGCGGCGCCGTGGCATCCGGCACACGGTTCCGGAGAAGACCGACAGCCAGGCCGTCCGCTGCGCGAAGGCTCACGCGGCGGACGGCCCCCCGGCTTCAACGTCAGGCTGCCTGATATGTCCGACTAAGCCTTGATTGC
>KL569110.1:37495-37665 GCA_000715635.1 Streptomyces violaceus
TGCGGCCGACCTGGCGGCCTGCTCGATCTTCGCGCAGTGGGCTGCACGGGCTTCCTCGTCGATCTGCTGCTCGTTTTCGGCGCGCACCCCGGTCCGGCCGTCGAGGCCCTCGCGCAGGATGTCGGCGTGCCCGGCATGCCGGATGGACTCGCCGAGTACATGGACCATGA
>KL569110.1:37946-38591 GCA_000715635.1 Streptomyces violaceus
GAGTACATGGACCATGACGGCGAACAGGTTCGTGTTGAGATAAGGCTCCGGCCACCACGGCACATGGCCGGGGGCGTCGAGGGGAAGCTCGTTGATCGTCGCGTCCGAGTGTTCCCATGTGCGCCGGTAGAACCCGATGATCTGATCGCGGGTCTCGTCCTCGGTCGCCCACTGGTCGCTGCCGTCGTGGTCCTGCCACCGGGACAGCGGTTCCGGGGAAGGGCGGTCGAAGACCTCGCCGAAGTACCTGGCCTCGACGGTGGCCACGTGTTTGACCAGGCCGAGGAGGTTGGTCCCGGTCGCTGTCAAAGGTCTGCGGGCGTCGTATTCGGACAAGCCGTCGAGTTTCCAGAGCAGCGCCTCGCGGTCCCGCCGCAGTCTCCCGTGCAGGTTGTCCTTCGCGAATTCATCGATCATGCGGCATGAACCTTCCATGGCTGTTCGTGGTCAGAGTGGCAGGAGAACTACACGCATGCTGTTCGGTGCCGTTCTCCGATCCCGTTGAGTAGTTCGGGACGGGGACCGGGGAGGTGGGCGGGTGCCAGGTGAGAATCCAGCCGGCGGTAAGCACCGCCGCGCCGCCTGCCAGGGCGATGGCGCCGCCTGTTCCGATGCCTGCGGCCACCGAGCCGAAGCAGACCGGCC
>KL569110.1:38835-43032 GCA_000715635.1 Streptomyces violaceus
AGCGTCATGCTGCCGGAGCCGAGCAGACCGAAGGCCTGGCCCCGGCCATCCTGCGGCAGGGCGTCCAGGAACGGCCGTTGCAGGCCGAGACCGTAGGCTGATCCGAGGCCGCAGAGCAGCAGCAGACAGGACGAGACGCCCACTCCGGGCTCGGTAGCGAAGCCGACCAGCGGCAGTCCCGTCAGCGCGATCAACGGGACTACCAGTCGCTCCCGGGTGGGTGGCCGTAGCAGTCGACCCACCAGCAGGTCACCGACAAGCATGCCGACCGGCAGACAGCCCATCAGCACCGCGTACCATCCGGGCGCGAAGTGGCTTCCTCCCGCGTAGGCGACGATCAGACCTTCCGCGCCCGCTACGAACGCGGGCGGTAGCCACTGGGCCAGCATCAGTCGTCGTACCGTGTGTCCGCGCAGCAGCAGGCCGGCACCGTGCAGGCTTGCCCGGACGGCCCCGCCATCGCCCCGAGCGCTGCCGGGTGTGCCGCCGAACTCTCCCAACTCCAGCCGGGGTAGCCGGATGCGGACAGCGAGCGCGCAGCCGAGGTAGAGGGTGGCGCTTACCGCGAGCGCCAGGTGCGGGCCGAGTACCGCGACGACCGCACCTCCCAGCGCCAGACCGAACAATTGCGCGCCAGAGGAGGCGATGTTGTTCAGTGAACGGCCCAGTACATAGGCGTCGCCCTTCAGCCACTGCGCGACCAGCCGACTCGACGCGCCGCCGAACACCGGTGTGGCGAGGGCGACCAGCGCCACGACACCGAGGCTTGCCGCGATCGGCATCCGCACCAGGGCGAGCAGCAGGGCGGCGGCGCACTCCAAGGCGTAGCCGCCGGCGATGAGCGCGCGGGGCGGCAGTCGGTCGGCCAGTGAGCCCAGCAGCAGCGAGCCGAACAACTGCGGGAGAAAGCCGATGCCGAAGGCCAGTGCGCTCAACAGCGCGGAGCCGGTGGCCCCGAAGACCAGCACCGAGAACGTGGTGATCCGCAGCGAGCCCGCAGTGATCGCGACGGCGCGGGTCGAGAAGAGCAGCCGGAATCGCGGCTCGGCCAGCACCTCCCGGTAGGTGGCACGGTGGGTGCCCTGCGCGGGTTCGGCGGTTGGGGTCATGACGCCGAGCCTCGCCGTGCGCCCATGCCACTCACCAATGATTCGTCGCTGGACGAATCGGAACAGACGTCCGGCGGTAGCATCACAGGGTGCTCCGCTTCGAAGTCTCCGTCGAGGACCTGCTGCGCAGCCGCTTCGCACTGTCGCCCGCGATGGACCTCTGCTTACTCCTGCGCTCGCTCGCCGGCCAGAACCGGCCGCTGCCGCGAACCTGGGCCACCCGGCTGATGCCGGCCTTCGAACGGCTTCGCCGCGAGACCGAACTGGACGCCGCCCTCGCCCTGCACACCCCGCAATCCGGACCGAACTTCGTCGCCCCGCCCCCGCGCGGCCTCAACCAGACCTGGGCAGACGACCTGGCCATGATCCGGGCCACACCGCTGGAAGCGGCCCGCCACGAATTCGCCACCACCGCGACCGGCCCGTCCGCCCATGATCCTCGCGTACGCGCAGTGCTGGACTCCACGGACGCCGTCTCCAGGATCGCCGAGGCGATGGACCAGGCGTGGCACGAGCTGCTCGCCACGGACTGGCCGCAACTGCGCGCGATCTGTGAGCGCGATGTCGTGCACCGGGTGGGTGTGATCGGCGAACACGGATGGGCCACGACCATCGAGAGCCTGCACCCGAGCATCGCCTGGCGCGCCGGCGGCATCGAGATCGGCTTCTTCCCCCCAGTCGGAAACGTCCGCCTCGCCGGCGACGGGCTACTGCTGATCCCTTCGGTCTTCGTCGGGAATATCGCCGCCCACCTGGAAGACCCCTGGCCGAGGACCTTGGTCTATCCCGCCCGCGGCACCGCCGCCCTGTGGGGGGAACAGGCGACCGTCCCCCAACCGGACGCGCTGACCGCTCTGGTCGGCCGGGCCCGAGCCCGGCTGCTGTTGGCGCTGGACGCCCCGGCCAGTACCAGCCACCTCGCCCGAAGCCTCGCCATGGCACCCGGCGCGGTTGGAGACCACCTCGCCATCCTGCGAGGCGCGGGGCTGCTCGTCCGTGCCCGGTCCGGACGGTCGGTGCTCTACCGGCGCACCCCGCTCGGCGAGGCGCTGGTCGCCGGTTCGGGCTGAGGCTCAGATCAGCACTGTTCTTGAGGCGCCGCCAGCAGATGACTGCGCAGCCGAGGGTGAGGAAGGCCTGGTGGGTGTCGGCGCGGATTTCCCAGGACATCGGGGCGCTGACGGGATCGTCCGCGCGTGCCGCGGATGGGCGGTACGGCGTGGATCAGGAACCCCGGCGTAGTGGACGCGGGCACCGGACCACACCCACCAGCCGGGTGAGCAGGCTCTGCCACGGTGTTTCGCCCTGGCGTTCTGCCGTTCCGGCCGCCTTTGACGCGGGCGCCGGCGGCGGTCCGGTCCGGGCACCGGCCGCGTGCTGATGAGCCCGCACGATGGTGGAGCCGACCGAGATGTCCCAGTCGATCTCGCCCGCGGCGTCGGCCGAAGTCTGGCCTGGAAGATCCACTGGACGGTGTCCTACGCCCCCGACTCGCAGCGAACGACTCCGTTTTTGGCCCAGCTCGCCGATGAGGTAGCCGCGGCCGGCGGGCGCATGACGACAGCGACACAAGGGAATACTGCCTGCCTGCCGGATAGGGAACCAAGGCACGCCGGAGCACAGCACACGGGGGAAGACCATGGCCGCGACGAAACCACGCGGACTGCGCAGGAGCGGAGTTGTACTCGCTGCACTGATCGCCCTGACGGCGGCGGCCGGCTGCGCGAGCGACTCGGACGAGCCCGCGAAGGCGTCGTCGTCCTCACCCGGTGAGCGGCCGTCAAAGGCCGATCCCCCGAAGCGCCCCGAGCCCACGCCCAAGCCCTCGGTGTCGGCCGCGGACGGCCGTGACATCACCGCCTGCGCGGACGGCAACTGCGAGATCGCGGTCTCCGAGCCGGTGAAGATCCCCTTCAAGGGCCCGCGCGGCCCGGCCACCCTGTCCGTCACCGAGGTCGGCCCGAACACCGTCGCGTACACGGTGAAGTCGGGCAACGGCCAGTCCAAGGGCAGCGTGAGTGGTCCGGGGCAGGGCTGCATCACCGTCCTGCGCAGCAACGGCAGCGGCAACTCGTGCGGTGGCCTCGGAGACGCCGGGCGGCCGAGCGCTCAGCCGGACGCGGTGGTGATCCAGGCGGCGGCCGGGGAGGACGGAACGGCCGTCCTCCAACTCGTGTCGGACCGATGACCAGTCACACCCTGATCAGCGTTAGGCCGGCCGGTGTCGTAGACCGACGGTGATGACCTCGACCAACACACCCTCCCGTACCCCCCACCCCGCCATCACCCCTGCCTCCGCCTCCACCACATGCCGGGCACGCAGCCGCGGCATCCCCAACCGTCCCGGCCGCATGGTCCGCATGGCGATGACGCGAAGGTGCCGATCGAGATAGGCGACATCGATCGGCATGCGCATATGAAAGGTGTGCACGCTGTTGGCGGGGGAGAGCAGGATCGCCCCGTCGACGGAGTCCCGTCCCAACAGCCCCTTCGTCCGGGCGCGATAGGAGGTGGCGATCTCCATAGGAACAGTGACAGGCGGCCCTTCACCACCCCCGTGCACGACCAGCTCCCCGCGCCCGTCCTGCCAACGCCGCCCCATACGGGCCCCCTTCGACCGCGCCACATGCCACTTGCCAACGGCTGTACGAGTCCGAACGTATCCGTAGAGGCGTAGGCCCCACATGGGCCCGCGGGCCCATGCCCTTTGCTGGTTCATGACTGAAACGCCCTGCAGGTCATCCCCCCTGACGGACGCATTGGCGCGTTATGCAACCGTTACGGCTCGAACTCGTCGACGAATCGCCGATTCCTCCCCATACACCACGCGAGTTGACAACCTTCACCCTGGTGCGCCTCCACACCGCTGTATAGCTTTGGTTCGCTCAAGAGAAGCCTCGCCTCTTACCGGGAGCCGACCGTGAACCGCCGCCCCACCCTCCTCGCAGCGCTCACGCTGACCGCCGCTGCGGCCCTGACGCTGTCCGCGTGCGGGAGCGCTGGCAGCTCCAAGAGCAAGGACAACGACAAGATCGCGGGCGCCGATGCCGGTGCCGGCAATGCATCGGCCGGCGAATCGGCCCCGCAG
>KL569110.1:43194-46401 GCA_000715635.1 Streptomyces violaceus
GCCCCGCAGGCCGCCGGTCGCCCGAAGATCAAGCTGCCGTCCGACCTGACCATGACCTTCGAAGGCGGCAAGACGGGTGACGCCGTCAAGGACGCCGTACTTGCTGACAACGCCGAGCGTATGCGCTCGGTCAACGCGGCGATTGCGGGAACGACCCCAAAGCGGAGGCGCTGAACTTCTACAACACCGGAAGGGCGTTGGAGGCAGCCGCGATCTGGGTGGACAAGTTCAAGAAAGCCAACCTCGGCATCACGGGCACCATCCGGTACTACGACCGGACTGTGACTCTCGACGGCAAGGCGGCGTCGGTCCTGTTCTGTGCCGACGAGAGCAAGGGCTACGCCAAGGACCTCAAGACGAACAAGCCCAAGGTCACCACTCCCTCCGATGAGGACTTCATCCTCTACAACACCCGGCTGGAGAAGAACGGCAACGGGGTCTGGCAGACCACGCGCATCGTTTCGACCGCGGGAGCGAAGCAGTGCCTGAAGTGAAGCGGGGAGTGCTCCGAGGTCTCGCGCTGGCTGTGACCCTTGTGGCTTTGGGTTCACCGAATGCCTGGGCCAAGGTCACTCCCGACGGAACCACCGAGAGCGATACGAGCGCGCCGAAGCCCTCGGGGTCAGTGGAGGGTGACACCCTCACGTCGTCGGCCGGCGGCGTGATCGTCTTCGACCGTTCGAAGAATGGCTCGGGTGAGTCCGCCGGGGGTGTTACATCCACGGGTTCGTGGACCCCGCCCCCCGCCGGAAAACGGGCAGCAAACACCACCTGATCTGCGACGGACGGGGTACCCCGCTCCACGTCGTCACCCCGCACGAACGTCAACGACATCACCCAGGCCCTCGCCATGGTCGACGGCATCCCGCCCGTAGCCGGCCGCCAGGGCCATCCCCCGCCGACGCCCTGAGTCCGTCTCCTGGACGACAAAGCGTACGACTCCCGGGCCGCCCGTCGTGAACTGCGCAAACGCCAAATCATGCCGGTGATCTCCCGCAAGGGCGCCCCTGAACATCAAGGGCCTAGGCAAGCTCCGCTACGTCGTCGAGCAAGCCTTCGCCCTGCTCCACCAGTTCAAACGCCTCGCCATCCGATGGGAACGACGCCTCGAACTCCACGACGCCTTCCTCTCGTTGGCCTGCAGTCTGATCTGCTGGAGACACCTCACAAGGGCCGGATCATGATCCTGTGACGAGCTCTCGTAGGGAGCGGTGGCCGGGCAACCACCAGAGGTCACGAGTGGTCAGACGAGGAAGAAGCCGCCGCACGGCGAGCAGAGTCGTTCACCCTCCTCTTCCCAGCATCCGTTCGAAAAATCCGATATATAGACCAATTGCAAACGGATTGGTGATCAACCGCATCTTTCGGGGATTGATTCAATGCCCATAACACCATAAATGGGCAACTTCGCTGGAAAATGAGGCGAATG
This sequence comes from Streptomyces violaceus, assembly GCA_000715635.1. GTDB lineage: Bacteria > Actinomycetota > Actinomycetes > Streptomycetales > Streptomycetaceae > Streptomyces > Streptomyces violaceus. The sequence goes on from KL569110.1 coordinate 44,624, forward strand.
CGACCAAGATACCGCACCGAAAGACCGTGACGCGCTTCACATTCCATACGGAGCGTGAGCGGAATCTGTCACTCCGTCACCCATCTTGCCCCCTTAATCCCATTCTTAGGTGACCGCGAATACATCAGAGGGTCGCTGGCGGTAAGCGAGGCTTGACCGGCGAAGTGCCGAAAACGCTGGTCGAGAATGAACTCCCCGGTATACAGTCCTGATCACCGCCGGGAATTGTCCATCGCATTGCATGTCTGTGCGACGACAGGATTCGCGCGCCATGAATAGGGGGTTCCTGCGCATAGCGAGATCCACCGGTTTGGTGTTCCGTGAGACCCAATGACTCGATGACCCAATGGGGAGAAAAATGTTTCGCAAGCTGCGCATGCGCCATCTTGTAACTGTGGCAATTGCCATGCCCACCGCAATGATACTCGCCTCCGGTAGTGCGCAAGCCGCCGGAAACACTACCCTTGTCTACACAGCCGATGGGGGCAGCATTATGGGAGGAAAGGCGATCCTGTTTGGCAACTCGAGCCCGGAAAGACTTCAGGCCTGCGATACAGAGACGGATGGCCACAGCGTCATCGCCCTAGTAACGTGGAACGATTACGGTCCTCACGGTGCGGAAATCGTAGACTCTGATGGATCGTCCGATTTCTGCGATAACAAGCCCGGGAATATAAAGATAGTGCAGATACCGGAGGGAGCCGGGTACGTGGTTACGGCGTGCCTTTACGAGTCGGGATCCAAGAAGAGGTGGGCCTGCGACTCCAAGTCAGGCTCGGCGTGATCAAAAGCCTCTCCACTGATGTTAACTCAGATGCGCCCAGCTAAAGCGCGTACTCATCACTGAAACAAGAAAGGAACGGCTATGGTCAAATCGTTCACCCGGATTGCAGTTGCCGGCGCATCCCTCGCCTTGGTCTACGCTGGATCTACGCCAGCCTGGGCTGGGGATGTGGAAGTTCAGTGGGACAATAAGGTGATATCCCTTTCTGCTGGGCGAGGCGACATGGCCTTCCACGACGATGGTGACGTTTTCGAGGTCTGTGACACCAAAGCGGATGGCGCGGGTGTCACTGGCTCTGTGTACGAGAGGGACCCCGTAACGCTGAATGTCAAGAAGGTCCGGTCCGTCAGTGATGGTGGAGACGCTGGCTGCGGCAAGATCAGCGACTACGACGTCGGCAGATGGCAGATTTACATGCTCCTTGACAGCCATGCTGCTGGTGTACCCTCCGTAAAATCAGAGTGGTTCACCGAGTAAGCCACAGAGTCAAGGCTATCTTCAAGCGGCCTGGCGGCTCCGCGTCCATCAGGGACATGGATGGGTCCTCGGACTTCTGTGATAACAGGCCGGAAGGCATTGAGCGACACATTGTGCCGGAAGGCAAGAAGATCGAAATCGCCGTATGCCTGTACGAGAAGTCCATCGGTCACGAATGGGACTGCGGATGCGTTTTCAGCGAATCGTAATCTCCTAAGGCTTGCCCCGTAAACGATCTCCGCCTCGGTCGGCCGCCAGTGGAATGATCTTGGCGTGACTGGTGTGATCACGGCGTCGGAGCCGTCCTGGATGGCCCCTTTCTAAGAAGGCCCGGTATCGCGCTGGCAAGATCCGCGATGCCACGAAGAAACTGGCGCCGCATGAGCCGGGGTGGCTCGAGGAATTCGGCGAGTGGTTCGTCGAGAACCTGCCCGACATCCTGAGCTTCACCGCGGGCGTCATCGGCTTGGTGGCTCTCTTCGTGGCCACGGGCGGCATGGCCGCAGCCGTCCTGCTG
>KL569110.1:46569-58552 GCA_000715635.1 Streptomyces violaceus
GCGGCAGCCGCATTGAGCGCCTCGGCGCTCACCATGCGCCTGTCCGACCCCAAAGTGCGCGCGTCCCTCGCAGATGGCATTACCAAAGGTGAGTTGGACTCCGACTTCTGGGGGAACGTCGTCAGTCTCGGCGGCGACGTCTTGGGAGCCGTTCCGGGCGTGAGCGCTGTCGGCGTGGGTGTACGTGGAACGATGCGCGCCCTGCAGGCCGGTGAGGAAGCGGTCAGCCTCGGGAAGGTGCTGACGGCACTGGGCAGCAAGACCATCGGTGAAGCCAAGGCCATCTCCAACCTCGGTAATCCGGCCCTGAACATGGTGGTGGGCGGGGCCCGTGACTCCGCCCGTGCCGGAGAGGCCGTGGAGATCACCTCTGCATCACTCGGCGTCATGACCGCCGGGTACGGTCTGGTGTCCAGCGCTGTGAGCACGCCGGACGTTGAGCGACGCGAGCAGTACCGGGAGATCCTGCAACAGATTGCGGAACTTACGAGCTTCGAGTCGCCCTTGGCCGATGCGTAGGGATGCCTTGTCCGTCGCCTCCGGCCTCGGATAGGAAGACCACATGACCGAACTCGGCGCTGTCTTCCGTCCCCAACTCGCCCCAGAACGACTCCGATCCGTAGCCCAGCTCGCCGATGACACCGGCCTGGACCAACTCTGGCTCTGGGAAGACTGCTTCCGAGAAGGCGGTATCTCCACCGCCGCCGCTGCCCTCGCCTGGACCGAGAACGTACGGATCGGCGTCGGACTGTTGCCCGTGCCCTTGCGGAACGTCGCCATCACGGCCATGGAGGTCGCCTCGCTGCACCGGATGTTCCCAGGCCGGGTGATCGTCAGTGTGGGGCATGGTGTGCAGGACTGGATGGGGCAGGTGGGGGCGCGGGTCGAGTCGCCGGTGACGTTGTTGCGGGAGCATCTCGTCGCGCTTCGGGCCCTGCTGGGCGGGGAACGGGTGATCACCGAGGGGCGGTACGTGAAGCTGGACGATGTCGCGCTCGACTGGCCGCCGGAGGGTGGGGGAGGCGGCGTGCTGGCCGGGGCCACCGGGCCGCGGTCGCTGCGGCTCACCGGGGAGGCCGCCGACGGGACGATCCTCACCGCCGCCACGAACGACGAGGGTGTGCGCAAGGCGCGGCAGCTCATCGAGGAGGGGCGGGCGGCGGCCGGCCGCGGAAGCGGGCCGCACCCCGTGGTCGTCTATCTGCTGACCGCGACCGGCGCCGGCGCCCCCGACCGGCTCCGTGCCGAGCTGGCCGACGAGGGGCTCGAGTCCGTTCCGGATCTCGGGGTCGCCGGGGACGCCGGTGCCGTCGCCGAGGCCGTCGAGCGGCTGGCCGAGGCCGGGGCCGACACCGTGGTGCTGCAACCGACCGGGGACGAGCCCGACCCGGAGGGGTTCGTGCGGTTCGTCGCCGAGGAAGTGCGTCCGCTCGTTCCCTGAGGGCCGAACGGTTCCCTTCAGGGCCGTTGTCAGTGGCGACTGCGACACTCCGGGCATGAGGGATGACGACGTGGACGTGCGGCTGCGAGCTGTTGTGGAAGCCGATCTGGAGGTCTTCCTGGCGTACGAGCATGATCCGGAAGCCGTCCGGCGGTCGAGGTTCACGCCCCGGCCGCGCGACGCGTTCATGCGGCATTGGAAAGCCAAGGTCCTCGGGGACGACACCGTCTTCGTACAGACCGTGACCGTGGACGGTGAGGTCGCGGGTAACTTCGTCGCCTGGTGGGACGGGGACCGCCGCTTCACCGGGTACTGGCTCGGACGCTCGTACTGGGGACGCGGCATCGGCAGCCGGGCCCTGGCCCTCTTCCTGGAGCGGGAACAGAACCGGCCGCTGTACGCCGACCCCTTCAGCGGGAACGCCGGCTCCGTTCGTCTCCTGGAGAAGCAGGGCTTCCGACGTGACGGCATCGTCCGGCACGGAGACAACGAGCATGTCGTGTTCGTCCTCTCATGAACGGGAGAAGGAGAGGGAGAGTGGCGCCGGAGCATCCGAAACCGCATCGCACCTTCGAGGACCTCGTCGCCGAAGGGGCCTCCGTCCCCACGGAGGGATGGGACTTCTCCTGGTTCGAGGGGCGGGCCACCGAGGCGCGGCCGTCCTGGGGGTACGCGACGTCGATGGCCGGACGGCTGCGGCGGGCGACTGCCGTGCTCGACATCCAGACCGGGGGCGGGGAAGTCCTGGACTTCGCCCTTGCTCATTCGGACCTGAATACTCACTCAGCCCTGAATACTCATACGGCCCCGGATGCCCATACGTCCCCGACACAGCCCCGGCTCGTCGTCGCCACCGAGGGCTGGCCGCCCAACGTCGCCAAGGCGACCGCCCTGCTCCGGCCACGCGGAGTCGCGGTCGTCGCCGCCCCCGAGGACGCCCCGCTGCCCTTCGCCGACGGTGCCTTCGACCTGGTCGTGAGCCGGCATCCCGTCCGCCCGCACTGGGACGAGATCGCCCGGGTCCTCCAGCCCGGAGGGACCTATTTCGCCCAGCACGTCGGGCCGGCCAGCGTCTTCGAACTCGTCGAGCAATTCCTCGGGCCCCAGCCGGACGACGTGCGCGACGGGCGTCGTCCCGACCGTGAGCGTGCCGACGCCGAGGCCGCCGGGCTCGACGTCGTCGATCTGCGGGCGGAGCGGCTGCGGATGGAGTTCCACGACATCGCCGCGGTCGTGCACTTCCTGCGCAAGGTCGTCTGGATGGTGCCCGGCTTCACCGTCGAGGCGTACGAGCCGCAGCTCCGCGCGCTGCACGAGCGGATCCGGGCAGAAGGGCCCTTCGTCGCCCACAGCACCCGCCACCTCTTCGACGCACGCAAGCCGGACTCACCCTCCTCCCGGCACCCCTGATCACGCGTGCGGCCCCACCGTCACCTCCCCCACCACCAACTCGGCCGTCGCCTCCAGCACCGCGCCCACCCGCTCCGCCTGCTCGCCCAGCTCCCGTTCCTGCCGTGCCGTCAGCCGGCCGAGCGGCTCGACGGTGACGGTCGTACGACGGCCCCGGCGCCGCTGGTGCCACACCCCCGCCGCCACACCGTCGACGAGCAGCACCGGATAGTTGCCCGCCTGGCCGCCCGCGAGAGCGCGCCGGTACGCCTCCCCGGGGAACAGCCGCTCGCGGGGCTGCCCGGCGATGACGTACGCGTCGAAGTAGGGGAGCAGCCGCACACCCCGTGCGGGCCCGTCAGGGAAGTCGGTGTCACCCGCCGCCACCCACGCCGGTGTCCTCTCGAAGCCGACCTCCTCGATACGGCCCGCGGCGGCCAGCTCTCCGAACAGGGTGGTGGCCCAGCCGGGCGGTGCCCCCAGCCACTTCGCGAAGTGCTGCGGGGTGGCCGGTCCGTAGGCGTGCAGATAGCGGCGTACGAAGGTGCCCAGCGCATCGGCCACGGACTCCGCGCGCGGCGGGCGCGTGTATGTCGCCTTGCGACCGCGGTTCGGGCCGAAGCACAGCGTGCCCGCCCAGCCCGCCCGGTGCATCACCTGCCGCCAGCGCGGCCACAGGTCCTGGAACGCGGGCATCACGCGGTCACCGGCCCACGGGCCCGTACGGGCGACGATCTCCTCGGTCAGCTCGTCGAGGGTCAGACACCTGCCGTCGAGCGCCTCGCCGATCGCCGTCACGACCTGGCCGGCCTGCTCCTCGGTGAGCCGTACGTCGGGCGGGAACGGGCTCGGTCCGGCCGGAACCGCCGTCAAGGCGGCCGACCAGAGGGGGAGTTCACGCGCCGGGAGCAGATGTACCGTGCCGCGCGGACCGTACGTCTTGATCAGGGACCGGTCGTCCCAGAGTGCCGTTCGTACGTCCGCCCGCGTCAGCCCGGCCGTCCGCACTCCCACCGAGACCTCGGCCGCGGACAGCACCTGCGCGTGCGCGCCCGCCATCGCGCCGACCACCTCGGCGACCGGCGTGCCGCTCCCGGCCGGCCTGGCCAGGAACTGCCGCTCCGCCCGCCGTGCGCTCGCGGCGTCCCATGTGATCCTCACGGTCGTCGTCATGGGGCGACGTTAGGTGCGAATGAGGACAGAAGCTGTCCTATTGAGCCCGCGCGTGTGGGTCACTCCTTTCACTCACTCCACTTGCGCAACTCCCGTCGAGGTTTTTCACATCGTTATCGCCCGCGGCTCGCCTTCGGTGCCACTGCTCACGTAAGTTCAGACCAAGGTAATTCGCGCGAGCAAAGTTGCGCGGGCGGCACCGTGCAGTGGAGGGGGCTGCGCGGTGCCAGGGCCTCCCTGTTGAGGTGGCGGCGAGACCGCGCCGGGGTCAAGTCGGCGTTCGCAGCCGGGTCACCCGTCGGAGGGACGCCGGGGACAAGTCGCCGAGCGGACCCCAAGGTGCGCCAAATCCCCCGGACCCTGCCCGAGGGTGCCTGATTTCGCTGCGTATGGGCCGTATTTCAGTCAAGAACAAGCCATGAGTGAGGGCTTCTGCGGGCACCGCCCCGTCGTGGGGCGGCTCCGGAGAGTAGTTGTGGCACGCCGATGCATGCGGCATCACTTACGAAGGGTTATGGTGGAACCCCCCCCTCGGGCCGGTCCGTCTCCCCCCCACGGACCGGCCCGATTTTTTTCTGTGCGGGGGCGGGCCGGAACACCGGCCGGAATTCTTCGTTCCGCACCCATGGGCGGCCCGCGGACGCGGCAGGGGTAGGCTTCGCCTCCGGGGACTGCCACACGGGCAGGGACCGCCCGCGGCCACGACCGGGCCGCACATCGCGGCCTGTCCGATCCTTACGGAGGGGCTGACGATCACGTGAACCTGCGCGACAAGCTGCGTGGCCTGCTGGTCAGGCTGTACGCACGCCGGGTGGAAGGCCACCTGGACCACGCTCAGGTGCCCAAGCACATCGGCGTCATCATGGACGGCAACCGGCGCTGGGCGAAGGCCGCCGGTTCCAGCACGGTGGACGGTCACCGGGCCGGTGCCGGAAAGATCGAGGAGTTCCTCGGCTGGTGCAGTGAGACCGACGTCGAGGTCGTGACCCTCTGGTTGCTGTCCACGGACAACTTCGACCGGCCGCAGGAAGAGCTCGGCCCGCTGCTCGGCATCATCGAGGACGTCGTGCGCACCCTGGCCGCCGACGGCCGCTGGCGTGTGCACCATGTGGGTACCCCCGACCTGCTGCCCTCCGGGATGCAGACGGTCCTGAAGGAGGCCGAGGAGGCCACCGCGCACGTCGGCGGGATACTGGTCAACGTCGCCATCGGCTACGGCGGCCGCCAGGAGATCGCCTACGCCGTGCGCTCGATGCTCCTCGACGCCCAGGAGAAGGGCACCTCGATGGAGGAGCTCGCCGAGGCAGTCGACACCGACATGATCGGGCGTCACCTCTACACGAGCGACCAGCCCGACCCCGACCTGGTGATCCGCACCAGCGGCGAGCAGCGGCTGTCCGGATTCATGCTCTGGCAGACCGCGCACTCCGAGTACTACTTCTGCGACGTGTTCTGGCCGGCCTTCCGCAAGGTCGACTTCCTGCGCGCCATGCGCGACTACGCCGCCCGCCACCGGCGCTTCGGCGGCTGAGCCGTACAAAGCTGAACTTTCGCCAGGGGGCGTACTGCCGCCGGAAACCCCCGAAGCACCGCGGTCACCGCACGTCGCAACCCGTCCCGGTACCCCTCCGAAGACGCACGTAACACGGAGTTCACCGGCTCGCCGTCATATGCCGTGGCATGGCGAAGCTCGTTCGAGGGCATAAGCCTGTCAGGTCGACGCCCGAACCACGGGTGTCGGATCTCAGCGGACGGCACGGGGCCGTCCGCCCGGGAGGCCCTTTGCACCAGCCCGATCGTGCGGTCACAGCACGGACGAAGAGGCGGAGGGCCGGTTCTCGGCCCGCGCAGGGCGGCCGACGACCGGTCCAGCTCCACTCCGTCGCTCCCCGACCTCATCCGAGGGGGTACGTCCTTCCGTGGTGACCAGCACAAAGCGCCACAAGCCAGACCGGCGCACCTATGTCCTCGACACCAGCGTTCTGCTGGCCGACCCCAACGCCCTGAGCCGCTTCGACGAGCACGAGGTCGTGCTTCCCATCGTCGTGGTGACGGAACTGGAGGCCAAGAGGCACCATCCCGAACTCGGCTACTTCGCCCGGCAGGCCCTGCGTCTGCTCGACGACTACCGGATTCGTCATGGCCGTCTGGATTCCCCGATTCCGACCGGGGACCTCGGCGGAACCGTCCGTGTCGAGCTCAACCACTCGGACCCCAGCGTGCTGCCCAGCGGCTACCGCCTGGGGGACAACGACTCCCGCATCCTCGCGGTCGCCCGCAATCTGCAGGCCGAGGGGTTCGACGTCACCGTCGTGTCGAAGGACCTCCCGCTCAGGATCAAGGCGTCGTCCGTGGGACTCCTCGCCGAGGAGTACCGCGCGGAACTTGCCATCACGGACTCCTCCGGCTGGACCGGCATGTCCGAACTGACCCTGCCCGGCGAGCAGGTGGACATCCTCTTCGAGGAGGGGCACGTCTACGTCCCCGAGGCCGCCGATCTCCCGGTGCACACGGGCCTGACCATCCAGTCGGAGCGCGGCAAGGCGCTCGGCCGGGTCACGCCCGAGGGCAATATCCGTGTCGTACGCGGGGATCGGGAGGCGTTCGGCATCAAGGGCCGCAGCGCCGAGCAGCGCATCGCGCTCGATCTGCTGCTCGATCCGGACGTCGGGATCGTGTCCATGGGCGGCCGGGCCGGCACCGGAAAGTCGGCGCTGGCGCTGTGCGCCGGTCTGGAGGCGGTGCTGGAGCGCCGTCAGCACCAGAAGGTGATGGTCTTCCGTCCGCTGTACGCGGTGGGCGGGCAGGAGCTCGGCTATCTGCCCGGCTCCGAGGCGGAGAAGATGAGCCCCTGGGCGCAGGCCGTCTTCGACACGCTGTCGGCGGTCACCAGCCGGGAGGTCATCGAGGAGGTCACCGCGCGCGGGATGCTGGAGGTCCTGCCGCTCACCCATATCCGCGGCCGCTCGCTGCACGACGCGTTCGTGATCGTGGACGAGGCGCAGTCACTGGAAAGGAATGTGCTTCTTACCGTTCTGTCCCGGATCGGGGCCAATTCACGGGTGGTTCTCACCCATGACGTGGCACAGCGGGACAACCTCAGGGTCGGCCGGTACGACGGTGTCGTCGCCGTCGTCGAGAAGCTGAAGGGACATCCGCTCTTCGCGCACGTGACCCTGACCCGGTCCGAGAGGTCCCAGATCGCCGCCCTTGTGACCGAAATGCTCGAAGAAGGGCAGATCTGACCGTCCCGCCCCAAGCGGTGGTGGTTACGCAGTAGTTGGCGCCGTTCGGAAAGGCGAAGAGCCTAGCCGGGCGGCGCCTTCGCGCGTGATGGTTTCCGTGAATCCCCTGCATCAAACGGGGTGTGAGCTTTCACACGGCACACAGAATTGCCTTGCCCCGCCGTGTTACGGCAGAGTCTCACTCCTGTCAGGCCCCGCATACGACACACCTGTACCCCCAGCGGTACGGCACCACAAAGCAACAGCATCAACTGCATAGCGTTGTCGTATGCCGCCCGCGCACCACGCGGCACTCCCTCCCGAGGGAGTTGCCCACCGGGCCCGCGCCTCCCGTGACCCGTTAGTTGGGGAGGCCAGTGTCAAGGGCACGATTGCGTCCGCGAGGGTCACCGAAGCGGGCGATGCTGGAAGGAAACCGTGTGAGCCGGATCTCGGTCCGGGGATTCGCAGTGGCTTCGGCCACGGCGGTCACCGCTGTTGGAAGCGTCGTCGGCGTTGCCTCGGGCAGCACCGCGCAGAACAACGACGCCGAAGCGACGGCAAACGGCACCACGTTGCTCGCGGACATCCCCTCGGGCCAGCAGGCCCAGGTGCAGACCGCGTCGCTGACGCAGCAGGCCGACGTGCAGGCCATCGCCGCCGATGTGAGCGCGAAGAAGGACGCCGAGGAGGCCGCCCGCAAGGCTGCCGCCGAGACGGCGATCGCGAAGAAGGAGGCCGCCGAGAAGGCGGCCAAGGAAGCCAAAGAGCGCACGGAGGCCAAGGCGGCCGCCAGCCGTTCCAAGGACATCTCCGACATCCCCGTCGCGAGCTCCTACTCGATCGCGCAGATCCAGGCGATGGCGCGGCAGATCGTGCCCTCCGGTCAGTTCCAGTGCTTCAGCAACATCGTGGACCACGAGTCCGACTGGAACTACAAGGCGGTCAACCCCTCCTCCGGCGCCTACGGCATGTTCCAGGCACTGCCCGGCACCAAGATGTCCTCCGCCGGCGCCGACTGGCGGACCAACCCGGCCACCCAGATCAAGTGGGGCCTCGGCTACATGAACGACCGCTACGGCAGCCCGTGTGACGCCTGGTCGTTCTGGCAGGCCAACAACTGGTACTGAGCCACCCGGCCTTCGGCCGCTGTCATCCTTCGCGCGAGCCCCACACCGTCGTTCGGTGCGGGGCTCGCGCCATGTACGGTCGGATCATGTCGCGAGTGCCAGGGTGGCTCGGCCGGCTCGGCGCCGGACTGACCGAGATGAGCGAGCAGTGGAACGAGCGCCGCGCAGAGGCCGAACGGGAGCGCGGCGAAGCCGAGTCCCGGTCGGGGGCCGACGAGTACGTGCCACCGCCCCCGGACTACGCGCCCGACGTTCCCGCCCGGCCCGATCCCGCGCTGGCCGTGCCGTGGGGGGTGCGGGTCGCGGCGGAGGCCGCCTGGCGGCTGCTCATCCTCGCGGGCACCCTGTGGGTGCTGATGCGGGTCATCAGCGCCGTCCAGTTGGTGGTGCTGGCGTTCGTGAGCGCGTTGCTGATCACCGCGCTGCTCCACCCGACCGTGGGGAGGCTGCGGAGGCTCGGAGTGCCGCGCGGGCCGGCCACCGCGCTGACCGCGATCCTCGGCTTCGTCATCATGGGGCTGATCGGCTGGTTCGTGACCTGGCAGGTCATGGAGAACATCGACGACCTCTCGGGCCAGATCCAGGACGGCATCGACGAGTTGCGGAACTGGCTGCTGAACAGCCCGTTCCACGTCACGGACAAGCAGATCAACGAGATCGCCAAGAACCTGCGTGAGGCGGTCGGCGCGAACACCGACCAGATCACCTCGGCGGGCCTGGAGGGCGTGACGGTCGTCGTCGAGGCGCTGACCGGGATCCTGCTGGCGGTCTTCTCCACCCTGTTCCTGCTCTACGACGGCAAGCGGATCTGGGAGTGGACGCTGAAGCTGGTTCCGGCGGCGGCGCGGCCGGGAGTGGCCGGGGCCGGGCCGGCGGCGTGGCGGACGCTGACGGCGTATGTGCGGGGCACGGTGATCGTCGCGCTGATCGACGCGATCTTCATCGGGCTGGGGATCTACTTCCTCGATGTGCCGATGGCCGTGCCGCTGGCGGTGTTCATCTTCCTGTTCGCGTTCATCCCGCTGGTGGGCGCCGTGGTGTCCGGGGCGCTGGCCGTGGTGGTGGCGCTGGTCACCCAGGGGGTGTTCACGGCTGTCATGACGCTGGCGGTGGTGCTCGCGGTGCAGCAGATCGAGGGCCACATCCTGCAGCCGTTCATCCTGGGGCGGGCGGTGCGGGTGCATCCGCTGGCGGTGGTGCTGTCCGTCGCGTGCGGGGGGATGGTGGCCGGGATCGGCGGTGCGGTGGTCGCCGTGCCGCTGGTCGCGGTGACGAACACGGTGGCCGGGTATCTGCGGGCGTATTCACGGGAGTCGGCGCTGCGGCATTCGGTACGGCCGCGGGGCGCCACGGCGGTGAGCGCCGAGCAGCCTGCCCCGGACCCGCCGTCGGAGTAGCCCGAGGACATGCAGCAGGGCCCCGTCCACCATGCCCAGGGGACGGGGCCCCGCAGTTCATCGCCTGCGGCCGGGAGTTACTCCGCCAGGACCGCCTCGGCGTCCAGCGTCACGCCGACCGCCTGGATCACGGACGCGATCTTGAAGGACTCCTGGATGACATCGCGGTCGACACCGGCCTTGCGCAGGACCTGCTCGTGGGAGTCGAGGCACATGCCGCAGCCGTTGATGGCGGAGACCGCGAAGGACCAGAGCTCGAAGTCGGCCTTGTCGACGCCCGGGTTGCCGATGACGTTCATCCGCAGGCCCGCGCGCAGGGTGCCGTACTCGTGGTCCGAGAGGAGGTGACGCGTGCGGTAGAAGACGTTGTTCATCGCCATCACCGCGGCCGCGGCCTTCGCCGCCGTGTAAGCCTCCGGCGACAGGTTCGCCTTCGCCTCCGGCTCCAGCTCGCGCAGCACGATCGGGGAGCGCGACGCGATGGCCGTCGCCAGCACCGTGCCCCACAGCTGCTGGGCCGGCAGGTCGGAGTTGCCGATGACCGAGCCCAGGTTGAGCTTCAGGTCCTTGGCGTAGTCCGGTATCGCGGACTTCAGGTTGTCGAGGGACATCTCAGATCACTCCCCGGACAGCAGCGCGACGGGGTCGAGCGTCTCGTCGCCCTTGCTCCAGTTGCAGGGGCACAGCTCGTCGGTCTGCAGGGCGTCGAGGACCCGCAGGACCTCCTTCGGGTTACGGCCGACCGAACCCGCGGTCACCATCGAGAACTGGATCTCGTTGTTCTGGTCCACGATGAACACCGCGCGCTTGGCGAAGCCGTCCTCGCCCTCGATGCCGAGGTCGCGCATGAGCTCGTGCTTGGAGTCGGCCATCATCGGGAACGGCAGGTCACGCAGGTCGTCGTGGTCCTTGCGCCAGGCGTGGTGGACGAACTCGGAGTCACCGGAGAAGCCGAGGACCTGCGCGTCGCGGTCGGCGAACTCCTCGTTCAGCTTGCCGAAGGCGGCGATCTCGGTCGGGCACACGAAGGTGAAGTCCTTGGGCCAGGCGAAGATGACCTTCCACTGACCCTCGTAGGTCTTGTGGTTGATCTGCTCGAACTCCGCGCCCTTCTCCAGCGAGACGCAGGCGGTCAGGTCGAACTCGGGGAACTTGTCACCGACGGTGAGCACACACTCTCCTTGCAGCGAAGAAACACCCGGATTGCGGGCGTTTCCCATGGGTTGGACGCTGTTGATGTTGGCACAGCGTCGATTGATTACGGAAATAGCTACACTCGGTCGGGTTGATCGGAGGTAGTTATTAGTGACTGTGGGTAATAAGCGCAGGCAGCCCAGCCTCGCCCAGCTGCGTGCCTTCGCGGCCGTGGCCGAGCATCTGCACTTCCGGGACGCCGCCGGGGCGATCGGCATGAGCCAGCCCGCCCTCTCGGGTGCCGTCTCGGCGCTGGAGGAGACACTCGGAGTGACGCTCCTGGAGCGTACGACGCGCAAGGTGCTGCTCTCACCCGAGGGCGAGCGGATCGCCGTACGGGCCAAGGCGGTGCTGGGCGAAGTGAGTGCGCTGATGGAGGAGGCCGAGGCGGTGCGGGCCCCGTTCACCGGGGTGCTGCGGCTCGGGGTGATTCCGACGGTGGCGCCCTATCTGCTGCCCACGGTCCTGCGGCTCGTCCACGAACGGTATCCGCATCTCGACCTCCAGGTGCACGAGGAGCAGACCACCAGCCTGCTCGACGGTCTCACCAGCGGGCGGCTCGACCTGCTGCTGCTCGCGGTGCCTCTCGGCGTCCCGGGCGTGAGCGAACTGCCGCTCTTCGACGAGGACTTCGTGCTCGTCACCCCGCTCGACCACTGGCTCGGCGGGCGCGAGGGCATTCCGCGCGAGGCGCTGCGCGAGCTGAACCTGCTGCTGCTGGACGAGGGGCACTGCCTGCGCGACCAGGCCCTCGACATCTGCCGGGAGGCGGGCCGCGAGGACGTGCCGGTCACGACGACCGCCGCCGGGCTGTCCACGCTGGTGCAGCTCGTCGCCGGCGGGCTCGGTGTCACCCTGCTGCCGCGCACCGCCCTCACGGTCGAGACCTCCCGCAGCAACCAGCTCCTCACCGGGTACTTCGCCGACCCGGCCCCCACCCGCCGTATCGCCCTGGCGATGCGGGCGGGGGCGGCGCGCGGCGCCGAGTACGAGGAACTGGCGGCGGCCCTGCGGCAGGCCCTGCGGCCGCTGTCC
>KL569110.1:58833-60098 GCA_000715635.1 Streptomyces violaceus
GGCTCAGCAGGGTCACCACCAGGACGACCCCCGCGCCGATGCCGGTCATCGACAGCACGCTCGGCCAGTCCACCCGGACGGAGGTGTCCGTCATCCGCAGCAGGACCGCGCCCAGGGCCATGCCCACCGTCGCGGCGAGCAGCAGGCCGAGACCGATCGGGATCGCCGTCTGCCACAGCACCGACAGGCTGAGGGTGCGGCGCCGGGTGCCGAAGGCGACCAGTGACGACAGCAGCTTGCGGCGTTCGCGCAACTGCTCCAGCTGCGAGACCAGCAGGCTCGCCCCGATCAGCGCCAGCACACACGCGGCGCCGACGGACAGGCCGGTGCGGATGGTGGCGTAACGCTCGTTGCTCTCGATGCTCTGCCAGGTCATGGGCTGGGCGACCGGGTCGAGACGCGCGGCCGTGTTGCGCACGTAGTCCTGAGCGTCCGGCAGGGAGCGGTCGAGGCTCAGATAGAGCTGCGCCGAGGCGGAGGACGCGAGGTTCTCGGGCAGCGCGCTGGGCGTGATGAGGATGCCGCTGCGCCGGTATCCGGTGGGGTCCTCGCGGGACTGGGCGTGCCGGATGTCCTGCGGCACGGTCCAGGACGTCCAGCGGTCGCCGGGCTCGGTGGTGTCCCCGGCGTCGGCCCACAGGGCTCGGCCGGGCTTGGCCAGCCGGGCGGTGTCCGAGTCGAACTCCCCGCCCTTGACGGCGAAGACGTCACCGTCGCGGCAGGACGGCAGTGTGGCCACCTCGCGCAGTGAGGCGCAGTCGGCGACGGTGATCTGGACGTAGGAGTCCCCGTCGTCGCCACGCTGACCGCCGAGATAGCCCTCGTTCAGCGCGGTGACCTTCCGTACCCCCTCGGTGTCACGGAACTCCCCGGCCGCCGAGGCGGTTTCGACACCCCTCGGCACTTGCACCTGCATCTGGGCCCGGGAGACGTCGTACCGCGACTGCTCGGTGTAGCTGCCCTCCACTCCGGCGAACAGCATCTGCAGTGCGATCGCGCCCGCCACGGCCACCGCGATGCCGTTGACCATCCGGGCCGCCGTGCCGCTGCTCAACTGGAGCCTGCGCACGGCCAGTTGCCAGGCGATCCCGCCGGAGCCCAGCCGGGCGACGACCGTCTCCACGATCCAGGGCAGCAGGGCCGTGACGCCGACGAGCAGCAGTACGACTCCGCCGACGACGAGGTACTCGTTGAAGGTTCCGCCGTCGCGGCCCTGCCCGACCATGGGGAAGAGCATCGCGAGCCCGCCCGCCGGCAGCAGCAGC
>KL569110.1:60310-61641 GCA_000715635.1 Streptomyces violaceus
TTGGCCGTACGCACCACGCCGAGCGGCTCGATGACCACCCCGCGCAGGGCGAAGAGGGTCACCAGCACGGCGGCCGTCGGCACCGCCACCGCGACCAGTGCGGCCAGCAGGGGAGAGGGGTTCAGATAGCTCGGGAAAACGCTGACGCTGAACACCTCGAGGGTGGCTGCCAGCTGTCGCCCGAGCAGGAAGAACCCGGTGCCGAGGACGAGTCCCAGCACGGATCCGGCCAGCGCCTCGCCGGCGGCGATCCGCCGCGTCATCCGGCTGTCGGAGCCGACCAGCCGCAAAGCCGCGAGCCTGCGGTCGCGCCGCTCGCCGCCGAACCGCACGGCCGCGGCGATGAACACGGCGACCGGCATCAGCAGCACCACGAAGACGACCAGGACCAGCAGGATCAGCACCGGGTCCCAGGGGTCGGACGACCCCAGATCGTCGTTGCCGAAGCTGTCGATCCGGGCCCCGCTGGCGGCACCCTCCAGCTGCTTCACGAGCCCCTTGCCGCCCGCGAAGTAGGCGAGTTCCTGGGAGCCGACGAGCCCCTGCTCGCCGACGGTGCCCGTGACCCGGTAGTCCAGCCGTTCCCGCAGCAGCTTCCCCTCGTCGGAGGCGAGCAGCTCCTTCAGCGCGGGGGAGACGACCATCTCGCCCGCCGCGGGAAACTCCGAAACGCCTGGCGGCAGCGGGGCCTTCGGGCCCTCCGGTTCCAGCAGACGCCCGCGGACGTCCAGGTCGCGGAAGGTGGTGTCCGCGTCCAGGACGACCAGGGTGTTGTCCGCCTTCGGTATCTTCTGCTGGCTGAAGGTGTGGTCGCTGCGCGCCTCCTCGCGCCGGTCCCGCTCCGCCAGCGCGTTCGGGATGGCGGTGGTGAGCAGCAGCAGCGCCACACCGAGCCCGACGCCGACGGCCGTGAGCAGCGCCCGGGTCCACCCCTCGCGTCCGCCGGCGAAGGCGTACCGGGTTCCCATGCCCAGATCTCGCGCCCACTGCCGTGCGCTCATACGACGCGCTCCATGTCCCGGGACTTCCCGTCCCGTACGACGATCTCGCGGTCGGAGTAGGCGGCCACCCGGGCCTCGTGCGTCACCAGCACCACGGCCGCGTTGGTGGACCGGGCGGCTTCGGTGAGCAGTTCCATCACGCGCTCGCCGTTGAGCGAGTCGAGCGCGCCGGTCGGCTCGTCGGCGAAGATCACCCGCGGGTTCGTCACCAGTGAGCGGGCGACGGCGACGCGCTGCCCCTGACCGCCGGACACCTCGCCGGGCCGCTTCTTGCGCAGCTCGTCGACCTCGAGACGCTCCATCCACGCCAGCGCGGTCCGCTCGGCCTCC
>KL569110.1:61860-62602 GCA_000715635.1 Streptomyces violaceus
GTTCCGGCACGAGCTGGCCGAACTGGAACACGAACCCGAACTCGGAGCGCCGGAGCGCACTGCGCTCGGCGTCGCTCATCCCGGTCACCTCCCGCCCGTGGTACGTGATCGAGCCCGAGTCGGGCATGACGATCCCGGCGAGGCAGTGCAGCAGTGTCGACTTGCCCGAGCCGGACGGGCCCATCACGGCGACGACCTCGCCCGGGTGGATGGAGAACTCGGCGCCGTCGAGCGCGGTGGTCGGGCCGTACACCTTGCGCAGGTCCCGGGCGGCGAGCAGCGAGCCAGCGGGAATGGTCACCGGGTCACCGCCTCACGGAGCTTCTCCAGACGCGCCGCGGTCAGTTCCAGCCAGCGCAGGTCGGCCTCCAGGTGGAACAGGGCGTGGTCGCAGACGAGCTGGTCGGCCAGGTCGCCCTTGCGCTTGCGGTCGGTGAGGATCCGCATGCTGCGCAGGTGCTCCGAGCGCTGGGTGTCGAGGATGTCGGCGGCGTCGCGATGGGTGAGCAGCGCGAGGACGACCTTGGTGTAGAGGGTCGACTGGAGGTACGGCTCCGGCTTCTCCGGCGTCGCGAGCCAGCGCTCGACGTCGGTGATGCCGGCCTCGGTGATCGCGTACCGCTTGCGCTCCGGCCCGCCGCCCGCCTCGATGCCGTCGACCTCGACGAGCCCGTTCTTCAGCAGGCGGGACATCGTCGAGTAGACCTGGCCGTAGTGGAGCGGCCGGTCGTGACCGAACTTC
>KL569110.1:62917-63281 GCA_000715635.1 Streptomyces violaceus
AGCCCCAGAAGAGTGTGACCGATGGACATGCCAAGCACTCTACACATCGTGTATACGCCGGATGTATACGCCGGGTGTGCAGCTCATGGTGGGTGGTACGAGCGTGCAGGTCGGGCCGGGTTGTCACAATTCTGCAACTCCCAGCCCGACCGGCGATCGAGGACCAGGCCGTTCAGTCCGACGGGGGTCTGGGGGCGGAGCCCCCAGGTGGCCGCCCGCGCCGGGGCAGTGGTCCGGTCTCCCGCGGCAGCCTCCCGGCATCGGCCAGCGCCTTACGCAACAGGAACTCGATCTGGGCGTTCGCCGACCGCAGCTCGTCCCCGGCCCACCGCTGTCTCTTATACACATCTCTGATGGCGCGAGG
>KL569110.1:63511-65370 GCA_000715635.1 Streptomyces violaceus
CATCAGAGATGTGTATAAGAGACAGCCGGCGCTGAGGGCCCGGACCCTCGGGAGGGACGGTCACTGGTAGAGGGACCCGGTGTTGAGGACCGGCTGCGCGGCGCGGTCCCCGCACAGCACCACCATGAGGTTCGAGACCATGGCCGCCTTCCGTTCGGAGTCAAGCTCCACGATGTCACGCTCGGTGATCCGGGCGATCGCGGCCTCGACCATGCCCACCGCTCCGTCCACGATCTGGCGCCGGGCCGCGACGACCGCTCCGGCCTGCTGCCGCTGGAGCATCGCCGAGGCGATCTCGGGGGCGTACGCGAGGTGCGTGAAGCGCGACTCGATGATCTGCACCCCGGCCGCCTCCACGCGCGCGTGCAGTTCGACGGCGAGCTTCTCGGTGATCTCCTCGGCGTTGCCGCGCAGCGAGAGTCCGTCCTCCTCGTGCGCGTCGTAGGGGTACTCGATGGCGATGTGCCGCACGGCCGCCTCGGTCTGGGTGGAGACGAACTCGATGTAGTCGTCCACCTCGAAGGTGGCCTGGGCGGTGTCCTCGACCCGCCACACCACGACCGCGGCGAGCTCGATCGGGTTGCCGTAGGCGTCGTTGACCTTCAGGACGGCGGTCTCGTGGTTGCGGACCCGCGTCGAGATCTTGGTGCGCGAGGTGAGCGGGTTCACCCAGCGCAGACCGTCCTCCCGGATCGTCCCCCGGTAGCGGCCGAAGAGCTGGACGACGCGGGCCTCGCCGGGCGCCACCATGTTCAGCCCGCACATGGCCAGGAACGCCGCGAGCGCGACCAGGATGCAGCCGATGATCAGCCCGGCCTTCGCGCCGGTCCCCTCCACTGCCGTGGCGGCCGCGATCAGTCCGGCTCCGGCCAGCAGTCCGAGCAGGCCGAGGAGCAGGGCGAGCCCGCCGCCGATGCTGTGCGCGGTGAACTCCCGTACGCGTGGGGCCGGCATCTCGGGTACGTCGGCGGTGACCTGCGCATCGTGTGTGGTCATGGGTGAATCCCCCGTTCTTTCCGCGGAGCCATCCTGCATAGCGTCCGTCTATCTAAGTGATATCACTTTATCGCGTCCTGGCAACCCTTCGGGTGTCTCGAACGTCGGTTCCGTTGGGATGGGTGCTGATTGTCACGTCCGCAAAGGGCCGGATCGGCAGCCCTATCTCTTATCTCCCGGTGTTAGCTTTCTGAGCTGACCTGAGCGGCGAACCTGTGTGACGCATGAGCACACTTGAACGAAGCGGAGCGGATCGGACCCATGGGACGAGCGGAAGAGAGACGCGCCCGACAGCGCGGTGGGCGCCGGGCGGCACCCAAGAGCCACCGTTCGTCGGCCGCGGCCGGGAAGGGCGCCATACGCAGGCTCTTCACCTGGAAGAAGATCCTCGGCACCTTCTTCGGCCTGTGCCTGCTCGGCATGGGCGCCTTCATCGTGCTGTACATGGTGATCGACATCCCCGAGGGGAACGCCGACGCCAAGCGGCAGAGCAACATCTACAAGTACAGCGACGGCTCGATCATGGCCCGCGACGGCAAGGTCAACCGTGAGGTCGTCGACCTGTCCAGGGTCCCCAAGGAGGTCGGGCGGACCTTCGTCGCGGCCGAGAACAAGACCTTCTACAAGGACGCCGGCGTCGACCTCAAGGGCACCGCCCGCGGCGTGTTCAACACGCTCTCCGGCCGCGGCGCGCAGGGCGGTTCGACGATCACCCAGCAGTACGTCAAGAACTACTACCTGACGCAGGAACAGACCGTCACGCGCAAGCTGAAGGAACTGGTCATCTCGCTGAAGCTGGACCGGGAGAAGTCCAAGGACTACATCCTCGCCGGCTACATCAACACCAGTTACTACGGCCGCAA
>KL569110.1:65611-67171 GCA_000715635.1 Streptomyces violaceus
GCCCAGGCCTACTACCGCACCGACGCCGAGGACCTCACGGTCGCGCAGGGCGCCTACCTCGCCGCGCTGCTCCAGGCCCCGAGCCAGTACGACTGGGCGGTCGCCTCCGAGGGCGGCAAGAAGCTGGTCAAGGCCCGCTGGAACTACGTCCTGAAGAACATGGTCGAGGAGGGCTGGCTGAGCCAGTCCGAGCGTGACGGCATGAAGTTCCCGGTGCCGAAGGAGCCCAGGCCCGCCCCCGGCATGGAGGGCCAGAAGGGCTACCTGGTCAACGCGGCCAACGCGACGCTGGAGAAGCAACTCGTCGCGGAAGGCACCGCGAGCAGCCGCAAGGAAGCCGAGGCGCTGGTCAACGCCGGCGGCTGGACCATCACGCTGAACGTCGACAAGAAGAAGCAGGCCGCGCTGGAGAAGTCCGTCCAGCAGCAGCTGAACAGCAAACTAGACCCCGACAAGCGCGAGGTCGACGCGGACGTCCAGGCCGGTGCCGCGTCCGTGAACCCGAAGACGGGCGCCGTGGTCGCGATGTACGGCGGCGCGGACTACTTCAAGCACTACGTGAACAACGCGACCCGCACCGACTACCAGCCCGCCTCCACCTTCAAGCCGGTCATCCTCGCCGCGGCGCTGGAGGAGCAGGCGAAGACGCAGGACGGCGACCCGATCGCCGCGAACACGGTCTACGACGGCACGAGCAAGCGCCAGGTCATGGAAGACGGCAGCAAGGTCGGCTTCGCCCCCGAGAACGAGGACGACCGGAACTACGGGCCCATCAGCGTCCAGACGGCGATGAACAAGTCCGTCAACTCCGTCTTCGCGCAGATGGGTGTCGACGTCGGCATGTCCAAGGTGGTCGACGTCGCCGGCAAGCTCGGCATGGACACCGAGAACATGGAGGCCGTGCCGGCGCAGACCCTGGGCAGCATGGGCGCGAGCCCCCTGCAGATGGCCGGGGTCTACGCGACTCTCGACAACCACGGCAAGAAGGTCACGCCGTCCCTCGTGAAGTCGGCGGAGCACCTGAACCAGACGGTCACCATGCCCGACCCGATCGGCGACCAGGTCATCAGCCCCGAGGCCGCCGACTCGGTGACCTCGGTGCTGACCGGCGTGGTCGACGACGGCACCGCCCAGGACTCCGTGCGCAACAACCCGGGGCGCGACGGCCAGCAGGTGGCGGGCAAGACGGGTACGTCCGACAACAACAAGTCGGCCTGGTTCACCGGCTACACGCCCGGCCTGGTCACCTCGGTCGGCCTGTTCGGCGAGGACAACAAGCCCCCGTACAAGCAGGTCCCGATGTACAAGGCGGCCGGCAAGCCCCGCGTCGACGGCGGTGGCTTCCCGGCACGGATCTGGGCGGCGTACACCTTCGGCGTCATGGGCGACGTGACCAAGTTCAACCTGGACACCCAGCAGGGCGCTGCCGTCCAGCCGACGTGGACGCCGACGCCCACGCAGTCGGAGACCGAGGAGCCCACCCAGGAGCCGACGACCGAGGAACCGTCGTCGTCCCCGCCGCCGACGACGGAGGAGCCGAGCAGCTCGCCGCCGCCGACC
>KL569110.1:67383-67889 GCA_000715635.1 Streptomyces violaceus
GCCGCCGCCGACCCCGTCGACGTCACCGCCGACCTTCACCCCGCCGACGGCCCCGGAGACGACACCGCCGACCGACGGCGACCCGTTCGACCCGGTCAAGCCGGGCGACGAGGAGTAGGAGACGCGAAAGGGCGCCCGGCGGAATGCCGGGCGCCCTTCGCCGTGGTCGTGCGTCAGCTGCGGTTGAGCTCGAACCAGACGACCTTGCCCGTGCTGAGCCGGGTCGCGCCCCAGCGCCGGGCCATCCGGTTCACCAGGTACAGCCCGCGTCCGCCCTCGTCGGTGGCGCGGGCCTGCCGCAGGCGCGGCAACTGAGGGACGTCGTCCCCCACTTCGCAGCGCAGGACATCCGTCCGCAGCAGGCGCACGGTGACCGGCCGGGTCGCGTACCGCACGGCGTTGGTGACGACCTCGCTGACCAGCAGCTCGACGGAGTCGCTGAGTTCCTCGAGGCCCCAGCGCTGCAACGCGCGCCGGGCCAGCCGGCGGGCCCGGCCCGGGGCGGC
>KL569110.1:68090-68194 GCA_000715635.1 Streptomyces violaceus
GTCCTCCGGCTCCAGGAACCAGTACGCCACATCGCTGGGCGCGATCCCGTCGAAGCGGGCGGCGAGCAGCGCGATGTCGTCGTCCCGGTCGCCCGGGCCGAGCA
>KL569110.1:68485-68653 GCA_000715635.1 Streptomyces violaceus
TGTCGAGCACCTCGTCGCAGAGCGCCTCGAGGGGCGGCGGATGGTCGGGACCGGTGAGCTGCGCGGTCGCGGCGAGCTTCTCGCGCAGCTGCTCGATGCCGGTCCACACGTCCCGCAGGCGCGACTCCACCAGGCCGTCGGTGTACAGCAGCAGGGTCGCGCCGGCGG
>KL569110.1:68925-70031 GCA_000715635.1 Streptomyces violaceus
GCGCGTCCAGCTCCACCGCCTCGAAGTCGACGCCGCCGACCCCGATGGGGGCACCGGCCGGCACGCGCAGCACCTCGGCGCGGCCGCCCAGGTGGAGCAGGACGGGCGGCGGGTGGCCGGCGTTGGCGATGGTGATGCGGTGCGATACCGGGTCGTAGACCGCGTACAGGCAGGTCGCCATGCGGTCCACGCCGAGGCGCTGGGCCTGTTCGTCGAGGTGGTGCAGCACCTCCTGCGGCGGCAGGTCGAGGCCCGCGAGGGTCTGGGCCGTGGTGCGCAGCTGGCCCATGATGGCGGCCGAGGTCATGGAGTGGCCCATGACGTCACCGACGACCAGGGCGACCCGGCTGCCGGGCAGCGGGATCGCGTCGTACCAGTCGCCGCCGACGCGTGCGGTCTCCGCGGCCGGCAGGTAGCGGGAGGCGAGCCGGACACCGGTGGGGCGGGGCAGCGTCTCGGGCAGCATGGTGCGCTGGAGCTCGTCCGCGATGTACGCCTCGCGTCCGTACAGCACGGCCTTGTCGATGCCCAGGGCGCTGTGCGTGGCGAGCTGGGCGGCCACCAGCAGGTCGTCCGGTTCGAAGGCGACGCGTTCGGGGCGGCGCAGGAACAGGGCGGCGCCGATGACCCGGCGCCGGCCGCGCAGCGGGGCGAGGATCGCCCGCTGTCCGTCCGGTACGGCGAATGCGCCGCCTTCACCGAGCAGTTCGGGCAGCGCGGCACGGGCCGCGGGAGCGTCGGTGAAAACCGGGCGCACGCCCCGCAGGACCTCGGCGAGCGCGCTGCCGGGCCGCACCTCGCACAGCTCGGCGCCGACCGTGTCCAGCTCGTCGGGTTCGGGCTGTGCGGCCGGCTGGAAGCCGTTCTCGGTGTCGCGCTCCGCCGGTATCCGGTCGGTGCGGCGCAGCCGCAGCACCAGCGGGCCGGTGGGCCGCTCGTCGCCGACGGGCAGCGGGTCGCGCAGATAGACCAGGATCGCGTCGGAGAAGGTGGGCACGGTGGCCCGGCACAGCCCCATCACGATCTCGTCGAGATCGATGCCGCGGGCGATCCGCCGGGTGGCGGCGCCGACGAACCGGAGCCGGTCGCCGTCCCGCCGCATCGGC
>KL569110.1:70253-73628 GCA_000715635.1 Streptomyces violaceus
CCTCGGGATTCGGCGCCGGCCGGTCCTGCTCGTCGGCCGGCTGGACCGGAATTCCCTCGGGGGCGGGGCGCGGCCGCGGGGTCTCGCGCTCGGCGGTCTGCTCGGCACCCGGCTGGGAGTGCTCGGAGGCGGGGTCGCTCACGGTGTCCTTGCCCTTGCCGAACGGCGTGGAGGTGCCCGGCTCCGAGGTGCCCGGCGTGGTGTGCGCCGTCGTGACCGGAACGGTGGCGTCGCCGCCGGAGCGGCCCTGTACCGGTAAGGCGCCCGAGCCGGGCGCGCGCGCCGGTGTCGAGGTATGCACGAGCGCCCCGCGGGGATCCGCGGGGTCGATGCCCGTCTGCGGGCGTTCGAAGGAGGTCGGCTGCTCCGTCACGCGTGTCGAATCCATCCGTCCGGGGCTGCACGCCAGAGGTGCAGGTGGTCCCGCCGAAACTCAGATACCCGGAATACGTGCCCCAGGAACGGAATTCCCGCGTGGTCAGAGGTTGTTCCTGTGCCACCGGCGGACCGTCTGCGGCCCAGGGGGCCTGCGGCGGCCCTGCCGGTGTTGCCCTCGTACCCCTCGCTCACGTCCTGCCGCCCCTCGGTGACGATCGGTCAAGCCCAGCGCGTGCTCCGGTAATTGCCGCCGCGCGCCCTTGCGGAGGACGATCCTACGTTTCTTGCCCGGGGGCGCATCAAGGGTCTCATGAGGACACATGCGCGGGCGTACGATCCCAGTCCTCAGGAAGTGACGGTACCGCCCAGGACGGATCCGGGCGCCAGTGCTGCCAGCCTTCCGAGAACGGCGGCCCCCACGCGCGGATCACCTCCACCGCGGCCTGCCCCGCCGCTCGTACCTTTTCTGCCTGTTGGTCGTCCATCAACCCGTCCCGCCGGGCCTGGGCGAACTCGTCCTCGTCCCGCCAGTGCCAACTGCGGTCGGGATGGACGGAAATGTCCAGGAAGTGGTCCACGGAATCGACTCCGCCCTCCCAACGGGCCAGCGGCTCCTCCAGGTTCACGTACCAGTTCTTGAACCGCCAGCCCGGATCCCAGAACAGCCATACCGACCAGGGCTCGCCGGGCCGGGCCAGCTTCAGGACACCCGTACCGAACCACCGGTCGCGCTGCACGGTGCGCGGCTTGGTGTAACGCGATTCCAGCGGCTCAAGGTGCACGGGGGTGCCGTCGGCGAGGACGGGTTTCACACACTCGGTGCCGGGCGCCAGCCACACGGCGAGCAGATCCGCGTCGTCCCGTACGACGGTGACGGGACGCGCGATGTGCAGATGCGCGCCGCCGTTCTCCCGGTACCGCCACAGGATCCGGCTCCCGGGCGCCCAGAAGCCTGCCGCACCACCCGTTTCCACGCGTCTCACCGCTCCACCCTCTGCCATGAACAGATATTAGGTGCCGTAGGCATACGACGCTGCGGCGCGTGTCACGGTTCACGCGCCGGGCGTACTCGCTCCTCGAATCGTCACGGGTGCGTCATCCGCAGGACATCCAGTGCCTCGTCGAGCTGCTCCATGGTCAGGTCGCCGCGCTCCACGTACCCGCTGTCCAGGACGACCTGACGGATGGTCTTCCGCTCCGCCAGCGCCTTCTTGGCCACCTTCGCGGCCTCCTCGTACCCGATGTACTTGTTGAGCGGAGTGACGACGGAGGGGGAGGACTCGGCGTACTCCCGCGCACGCTCGCGGTCGGCGGTGACGCCGTCGACGGTCCGGTCGGCGAGCAGCCGCGAGACGTTGGTGAGCAGCCGGATCGACTCCAGCACGTTCTTCGCGATGACCGGCAGCATGACATTGAGCTCGAAGTTGCCGGCGGCACCCGCCGTGGCCACGGTCGCGTCGTTCCCGACGACCTGGGCCGCCACCATCAGCACGGCCTCCGGAATGACCGGATTCACCTTGCCCGGCATGATCGAGGAGCCGGGCTGGAGGTCGGGCAGGGCGATCTCGGCGAGGCCGGTGCGCGGTCCCGAGGACATCCACCGCAGGTCGTTGGCGATCTTCGTCAGCCCGACCGCGATGGTCCGCAGCTGCCCGCTGGTCTCGACGATGCCGTCCCGGGCGCCTTGGGCCTCGAAGTGGTCACGTGCCTCGGTGAGGGGCAGCCCGGTGCTGCGGCCGATCTCCTCGATCACGGCGGCGGAGAAACCGGGCGGGGTGTTGATGCCGGTGCCGACGGCCGTGCCGCCCAAGGGCAGTTCGGCGAGCCGGGGGAGGGAGGCCTCGAGCCGCTCGATGCCGTACCGCACCTGAGCGGCGTACCCGCCGAACTCCTGCCCCAGCGTCACGGGGGTCGCGTCCATCAGATGGGTGCGCCCCGACTTCACGACGTCGGCGAACTCCTCGGCCTTGCGCCCGAGGGCGGCCGAAAGGTGCTCCAGGGCCGGGACGAGATCGCGGATGACCGCGGCGGTGGCGGCGATGTGGATCGACGAGGGGAAGACGTCGTTCGACGACTGAGAGGCGTTCACGTGGTCATTGGGGTGCACGCTCCTGCCCAGCCGCTCGGTCGCCAGGGTGGCGATGACCTCGTTGGTGTTCATGTTGGACGAGGTCCCGGACCCGGTCTGGAACACGTCGACCGGGAAGTGCTCGTCCCACTTGCCCTCGGCCACCTCGGCGGCGGCCCCCTGGATCGCCTCGGCGATCTCCTTGTCCAGGACCCCCAGCTCGGCGTTGACCTTGGCCGCCGCCCCCTTGATCCGGGCCAGCGCCTCGATGTGCGCCCGCTCGATGCGCTGCCCGGAGACGGGGAAGTTCTCCACCGCACGCTGGGTCTGGGCCCGCCACTTGGCGTGGGCGGGCACCCGCACCTCGCCCATCGAGTCGTGCTCGGTGCGGTACTCGGTCCTGTCCTGCTCGCCGGTCATCGACGATCACCTCCACGTGGCACAGCGTCCGCGACCCGACCACTGTTCCCCGTGGAGGCGGACCGTCACCCCTGTTCTCAGGCGAGTCCGGGTCCCCGTACCGGAATGGCGGTGAACGTCGGCCCCGGAGCCGGGTCTCTGACGGCAGCCCGTCCGGCGTTTGAGGACGACGCCCTTCGGGCCGAACGGGTCCGGGGCGGAGCCCTGGGGCGGGGCGAAGGGGCGGAGCCCTTGGGACGGGACGGGTAGGGGCGGCGGGGGCGAGACAGATCCGCGCCGCCCCCGAGGCACTACGCCGGCC
This sequence comes from Streptomyces violaceus, assembly GCA_000715635.1. GTDB lineage: Bacteria > Actinomycetota > Actinomycetes > Streptomycetales > Streptomycetaceae > Streptomyces > Streptomyces violaceus. Next base: position 73,421 of record KL569110.1, read on the forward strand.
CCGGGCCCCGCACCGGAATGCTGGTGAACGTCGGCTGAGGCGCCGGGTCCTGGAAGAAGTCGTTGCCCTTGTCGTCGACGACGATGAACGCCGGGAAGTCCTCGACCTCGATCTTCCAGACGGCCTCCATGCCGAGCTCCTCGTACTCGACGACCTCGACCTTCTTGATGCAGTCCTGGGCGAGGCGGGCGGCCGGGCCGCCGATGGA
>KL569110.1:73860-80337 GCA_000715635.1 Streptomyces violaceus
CCGCAGGCGTCCGTGACCTGCTTGCTGCGGTTGCCCTTCGCCAGCATCACCTTGGAGCCGCCGGCCGCCTGGAACTGCTCCACGTAGGAGTCCATACGGCCGGCCGTCGTCGGGCCGAAGGAGCCGGACGCGTATCCCTCCGGCGTCTTCGCCGGACCCGCGTAGTACACCGGGTGGTCCTTCAGGTACTGCGGCATCTCCTCGCCCGCGTCCAGCCGCTCCTTGATCTTGGCGTGCGCGATGTCACGCGCCACGACCAGCGGCCCGGTGAGCGACAGCCGCGTCTTCACCGGGTACTTCGTGAGCTCGGCCAGGATCTCGTCCATCGGCTGGTTCAGGTCGATCTTGACGACGTCGCCGTCGGACGCGAGCTGCTCGTCCGTGGTCTCCGGCAGGAATCGCGCCGGGTCCTTCTCCAGCTGCTCGAGGAAGACGCCCTCGGCCGTGATCTTCGCGACGGCCTGGCGGTCGGCGGAGCAGGACACCGCGATGGCGACCGGGCAGGACGCCCCGTGCCGCGGCAGCCGCACCACGCGCACGTCGTGGCAGAAGTACTTGCCGCCGAACTGCGCCCCGATCCCGATCTTCTGCGTCAGCTCGAAGACCTTCTGCTCCAGGTCCTCGTCCCGGAAGCCGTGCCCGAGCTCCGACCCCTCCGCCGGGATCTCGTCCAGGTAGTGCGCGGAGGCGTACTTCGCCGTCTTCAGCGCGTACTCGGCGGACGTACCGCCGACCACGATCGCCAGGTGGTACGGCGGACAGGCGGCCGTACCCAGCGAACGGATCTTCTCCTCCAGGAACTTCATCATGGAGGCCTCGTTCAGAACGGCCTTCGTCTCCTGGTACAGGAACGACTTGTTGGCCGAGCCGCCGCCCTTGGCCATGAAGAGGAACTTGTAGGCGCCGCCGTCGGTCGCGTAGAGCTCGATCTGCGCCGGGAGGTTGGAGCCCGTGTTCTTCTCGTCCCACATGGTCAGCGGGGCCATCTGCGAGTACCGCAGGTTCAGGTTCTGGTACGCGTCGTAGATGCCGCGTGACAGCGCCGCCTCGTCGCCGCCCTCCGTGAGCACGTTCTGTCCGCGCTTGCCCATGACGATCGCCGTGCCGGTGTCCTGGCACATGGGGAGGACGCCCGCGGCCGCGATGTTCGCGTTCTTCAGCAGGTCCAGCGCCACGAACTTGTCGTTGCCGGACGCCTCGGGGTCGTCGATGATGCGGCGCAGCTGCGTGAGGTGGGCCGGGCGCAGGTAGTGCTGGATGTCGTGGATGGCCTCTTCGGCGAGCTTGCGCAGCGCCTCCGGCTCCACCTTGAGGAAGGTCCGCCCGTTCGGCCCCTCGACCGTGGAGACACCCTCGGAGGTCACCAGCCGGTACGGCGTGGTGTCCTCCCCTTGGGGGAGCAGATCGGTGTACGCAAACGCAGGGCTGGGTGGGGGGGAACTACTCGGCATCTCGCCCATTCCTCACTCGACAGACGCGGCCCGCCTCCTTTGGCGAGCGTCCACCAGCGTAGAACCTGCCTCTGACGGCGAGCTTGTGAGGTAAGGCTCAGTTCGTCACGGTCAGGGGCCGCGAAGGCCGGGAGCGGGGGGTGTCGCGATCTATCGTGTTTGGGTACGCTGCTGCCGTGGACCTTCAGAAGCAGACCGTCCCCGCCGGTTCCGAGCTCCGCGCCTCCGACGCCGAGCGTGACCGCATCGCCGACATCCTGCACGACGCCCTCGCCGAAGGCCGGATCACCGCGGACGAGCACGCCGAGCGTGTCGACGGGGTACTGCGCGCCAAGACGGTCGGCGAGCTGGAGGTGTTCATACGGGACCTGCCCGCCGCCCATCGTCAGGGCCCGGCCCCGGCCCCGTACCGCCCGACCGCCGGCGCCATTCCGATGGACCCGGACGACAACGTGGTCGCGATCTTCAGCGGAGCCGTCCGCAAGGGCCGCCGGCGCGCGGGCCGCCGTATCCACGCGTACGCGATCTTCGGCAGCGTCGAGATAGACCTCAGCGAGGCCCTCTTCGACCACCAGCAGGTCGTGATCAAGTCGTTCGCGGTCTTCGGCAGTGTCGACATCCGCGTCCCGGAGAACGTGTCGCTGCGGGGCATGGGCGGTGGCGTGCTCGGCAGCTTCGAGGTGGACACCCTCGACTCGGGCGACCCGGAGGCCCCCGTCGTCTACGTGGACGGCTGGGCCGTCCTGGGCAGCGTCGAGGCGCGGCCCCGGCGCGGCAAGTTCGTCGCGGACATCCTGGACCGGGTGCAGCGCAAGGTCGACAAGAGTTTGCGCAAGCACCTGGATCATTGACAGTCGCGAATCCGCCCCCGGTCCGGAGCAAAACGGTCCACGGGTGACACGGCCCCACGGACCTTGCGAACGGGGCGAATCCAGCGGTTCGGAACTCAGTGCATAGGCGCGCGTACAGCGGGTAGGCCTTGCTGCATCGTCTCTCGCTCGCGAAGCCGTCGTCAGGAGTAGACCGTGCTGCAACCGCCGCATTCGTCCCTGCAGGTAGCTGCCGTTCCGGCCCCGCGGGTGCCAGCGCGAGACAGGGATCAAGACGCCCCGTGGCACACCGAGGCGGTGTGCCGACGGGACGAAGCAGGCCTGTTCTTCGCTCCCTCCAAGGAGCCCACCGCGGCCCGGCTCTCCCGCGAGGAGGCGGCGAAGCGGGTCTGCGCCCGCTGTCCGGTGATGGTCGAATGCCGCGAACACGCCCTGCTCCAGCCCGAACCGTACGGCGTCTGGGGCGGCCTCACCGCCGCGGAACGCCGCGTGGTCCTGGCCCGGCGCCGCCGCCGCGACCTGGAGCTGAAGAAGGCGGCCCGTTCGTCGGACCGCATAGCCGCGGCAGGCTGAGCGACAGGGAAAGAGGGCGCCCCCACCGCACCGGGGGTGCCCTCTTTTCAGCGCTTCCTCGACCCTCGACTTTCGGAGCGTGGGGCTACTTCCCCTTGTCGAAGTCGATCGCGCTGTACGCCCGCAGCTTGCTCAGCCGGTGCTCGGAATCGATCCTGCGGACCGTGCCCGACCGCGACCGCATCACGATCGAGTCGGTCGTGGCGGTCTCCGCCCGGTAGCGAACCCCTCGCAGCAGCTCCCCGTCCGTGATCCCGGTCGCCACGAAGAACACGTTCTCGCCGGTGACCAGATCCTCCGTGGTCAGCACGCGGTCCAGATCGTGCCCGGCGTCGAGCGCCCGCTGCCGCTCCTCGTCGTCCTTGGGCCACAGCTTGCCCTGGATCGTGCCGCCCAGGCACTTCACGGCACAGGCCGAGATGATGCCCTCCGGCGTACCGCCGATGCCGAGCAGCAGGTCGACGCCCGTGCCCTCGCGCAGCGCCAGGATCGAGCCGGCCACGTCACCGTCGGAGATCAGCCTGATCCGCGCACCGGCTTCACGGATCTCCTTGATGATGCCCTCGTGCCGCGGCCGGTCCAGGATCACCACCGTCACGTCCTCCGGCGTGGACCGCTTGGCCTTGGCGACCCGGCGGATGTTCACCGACACCGGCGCGTTGATGTCGACGAAGTCGGCCGCTTCGGGGCCGGTGACGAGCTTGTCCATGTAGAAGACCGCCGACGGGTCGAACATGGAACCGCGCTCGGCCGCGGCCAGCACCGCGATCGCGTTCGTCATGCCCTTCGCGGTCAGCGTGGTGCCGTCGATCGGGTCCACGGCGATGTCGCACTCGGGCCCGGTCCCGTCCCCGACGCGCTCCCCGTTGAAGAGCATGGGGGCCTCGTCCTTCTCGCCCTCGCCGATGACGACGACGCCGTTCATCGAGACGGTGGAGACGAGGGTCCGCATGGCGCGCACCGCGGCGCCGTCGGCGCCGTTCTTGTCACCGCGTCCCACCCAACGGCCCGCGGCCATCGCCGCTGCCTCGGTCACCCGGACCAGTTCCAGGGCGAGGTTGCGGTCGGGGGCCTCGGAGGGCACATCCAGTTCGGACGGCAAGTGATGATGCTCGGTCATCGGAGCGCACCTTTCTGTACGACGACGGCCGGATGAGGGCTTTGTCGCCCGACTCTATCGCCGAGACCGCAAAATGAGCAGGGGCCCCCACGGATGAGCGCTCCGGAGACCTGCGACGATAGGGGGCGTGGCAGGCACGAACGGCAAGCAGAAGACGGCGCGGGACATGATCCTCTCCATGGGTGTCATCGTCCTCGTGGCGGGCTTCGTATATCTCTTCATCCCGCACGACGACAGTCCGCGCGACCCCAAGGCGGTCGACTACCGGGTCGAACTGCTCACGGCACGCCGCGCCGCCTCGTACCCCGTGGCCGCGCCCGAGGGCCTGACCGACTCATGGAAGGCCACCTCCGTCCGCTACCAGGGCGACGATTTCGACACCTGGCACCTCGGCTTCCACGACCCCGAGGGGGAGTACGTGGCGGTCGAGCAGTCCACTCAGCGGCGCCCCGTCTTCCTCGACGAGGCGACCCAGGGCGCGCGGGAGACCGGGAAGACCGAGAAGATCGCCGGCCGCACATGGACCCGCTACGAGGGCGGCCGCTACGACGCGCTGGTCCTCGAGGGCACCAAGGGCTCGACGACGGTCGTGACGGGCACCGCGTCGTTCGCGCAGCTGACGAAGATGGCTGAGGCGCTGAAGACGGAGTGAGCCGCGTACTCGCGTAGGCACGGAGAAGGCCCCCGGCACTGCCGGGGGCCTTCTCCGTGCCTACGCGGGGCTCAGACCGTGGTGACGACCTGGTCGAACTCCAGGCGCGGGGAGCGCGGGTACCAGGCGTCCGGGCCCGGACGGCCGATGTTGACGATCATCAGCGGGGTGTGGTCGTCGTCCAGGAACTCCTTGCGCACGCCCTCGAAGTCGAAGCCGGTCATCGGGCCGGCGGCGAGACCGGCGGCGCGGACGCCGACGATGAAGTACGCGGCCTGGAGCGCGGCGTTCAGTCCGGCGGCGTTCTCACGGACCGGGCGCTCGGTGAAGAAGACGTCCTTGATCTGCGGCGCGGCCGGGAACAGGTGCGGCAGTTCCTCGTGGAACTCGTTGTCCGCGGAGAGGATCGCGACCAGCGGGGCGCTCGCCGTCTTGGCGCGGTTGCCCTCGGCCAGGTGCGGCACGAGGCGCTCGCGAGCCTCGGGAGAGCGGACCAGGGTGATGCGCAGCGGGGTCTGGTTGAAGGCCGTCGGACCGTACTTGACCAGGTCGTAGATCGCCTGCACCTGCTCATCGGTCACCGGCTCGTCGGTGAAGGCGTTGGCGGTGCGGGCCTCACGGAACAGCAGGTCCTGGGCGGCGGGGTCAAGAACGAGGGACATAAATGCACTTTCTCGCGACGGTCGGTCCGGAAGATCGGCTGACGTCTCCGACCGTACGCGAGTGAAGTTCAACGTTCAACTAAGTTGAGAGTGTCGTGTGTCACCCCGCACCGATCGGCTCGATCGGCTCGATCTACTCGGTGTCCTCGTCCTCCGCGGCTTCCTCCGCCAGCGCCGCGTCCAGCCGCGCCCGCGCCCCGTCCAGCCAGCGCCGGCAGACCTTGGCCAGCTCCTCGCCGCGCTCCCAGAGCGCGAGGGACTCCTCCAGCGTCGTACCGCCCGCCTCCAGGCGCCGGACGACCTCGATCAGTTCGTCCCGCGCCTGCTCGTACCCGAGCGCCTCGGACGTGCCCGGCGTCTCATCAACCTCGCTGGTCATCCACCCACCCTATGTGTCCACTCGTACGGAGAACTCACCCTCGGAGACCCGGGCGCGCAGCGCCTCGCCGGCCTCCACCTCGCCGGGATCGCGGACGGCGTGCCCGTCCGCCTTCTGCAGCACGGCGTACCCGCGCTTCAGGGTCGCGGCGGGGGAGAGGGCCACCACGCGCGCGTGCGTGTGCGTCAGCTCCGAGTCGGCCCGGTCGAGATGGTGCCGCAGACAGCGCCGGCCCCGGTCGAGCAGGTCCGCCACGTGGTCGGCGCGCTCGTCGATCATCCGGTGCGGGTCCTGGATCGACGGCCGCGCGAGGGCATGGGCCAGCCCGCGCTCCTCCCGCTCGACCAGCGCCGCCACGCACCGCCGCGCCCGGTCCCGCAGCAGCCGCACGCGCTCGTACTCCTCGCCGACGTCCGGTACGACCTTCTTGGCGGCGTCGGTCGGGGTGGAGGCGCGCAGGTCGGCGACGTGGTCGAGAAGCGGGTTGTCGGGCTCGTGCCCGATCGCGGACACCACGGGCGTACGGCACTGGGAGACCGTCCGGATCAGTTGCTCGTCGGAGAACGGCAGCAGATCCTCCACACTGCCGCCGCCCCGCGCGACGATGATCACGTCGACGTCCTCGATCGCGTCGAGCTCCTTCACGGCCTGCACGACCTGTGGCACGGCGTGCACGCCCTGCACGGCGACGTTGCGTACCTCGAAGCGGACGGCGGGCCAGCGGTGCCGGGCGTTCTCCAGGACGTCACGCTCGGCGGCCGAGGCCCGTCCGCAGACCAGCCCCACGAGCTGCGGCAGGAAGGGCAGCGG
>KL569110.1:80536-81129 GCA_000715635.1 Streptomyces violaceus
CCCACGAGCTGCGGCAGGAAGGGCAGCGGCTTCTTCCGCTCCGGCGCGAACAGTCCCTCCCGCGCGAGGGTCTTCTTGAGTTGCTCCAGACGCGCGAGCAGCTCACCGACACCGACGGGCCTTATCTCGGCGGCCCGCAGCGACAGCTGCCCACGCGGTGCGTACCACTCCGGCTTCGCGAGGACGACGACCCGGGCGCCCTCGCTCACCACGTCCGCGACGGCGTCGAAGACCTGCCGGTAGCAGGTGACGCCCACGGAGATGTCGTGCGACGGGTCGCGCAGCGTCAGGAACACCACACCGGCGCCCGGCCGCCGCGACAACTGCGTGATCTGCCCCTCGACCCACACCGCCCCGAGCCGGTCGATCCACCCTCCGATCAGCCGCGACACCTCACCGACGGGGAGCGGGGATTCGGCAGATGTGTTCAGAGCCATGCCCGCGAGGGTAGTGGGCGCCGCTGACAACGAGGCTCAGCAGTCTTCCCGGTGACTCCACACCGACGCGATCTCCGACCCGCCGAACGCGGCCTTACGATGGGACGCATGTCTGCTTCGCCTGGCCGCCGTGTCCTGCTCGCCGCCCCCCGTGGC
>KL569110.1:81320-82720 GCA_000715635.1 Streptomyces violaceus
AGAGATGTGTATAAGAGACAGGGTGTGGACCGCGCCGTCATCGCCGTCGAGAAAGCGCTGGAGCAGTACGGGGCTCCGGTCTACGTCCGGCATGAGATCGTCCACAACAAGTACGTCGTGCAGACCCTGGAGAAGAAGGGCGCGATCTTCGTCGAGCAGACGGAGGAAGTGCCCCCGGGGAACATCGTCATGTTCTCCGCACACGGCGTTGCCCCTGTCGTCCACGAGGAGGCCGAGCGCGGCCGCCTCGCCACCATCGACGCCACCTGCCCCCTGGTCACCAAGGTCCACAAGGAAGCCGTCCGGTTCGCCAGCGAGGACTATGACATCCTCCTGATCGGCCACGAGGGCCACGAGGAGGTCATCGGCACCTCCGGCGAGGCCCCCGAGCACATCCAGCTGGTCGACGGGCCGGGCGATGTCTCGAAGGTCGAGGTCCGCGACCCGTCCAAGGTCGTCTGGCTCTCCCAGACCACGCTGTCCGTCGACGAGACCATGGAGACCGTCGACGCGCTGCAGGAGAAGTTCCCGCAGCTCATCTCCCCGCCCAGCGACGACATCTGCTACGCCACGCAGAACCGCCAGCTGGCCGTGAAGCAGATGGGCGCCGAGTCGGACCTGGTCATCGTGGTCGGCTCCCGCAACTCCTCCAACTCCGTGCGGCTCGTGGAGGTCGCCAAGCTCGCGGGTGCGCGCGAGGCGTACCTCGTGGACTTCGCCGACGAGATCGACGAGGCCTGGCTGGAGGGCGTCTCCACGGTCGGTGTCACCTCGGGTGCCTCCGTCCCGGAGGTCCTGGTCGAGCAGGTCCTGGAGTACCTCTCCCAGCGCGGCTTCGAGGACGTCGAGATCGTCAAGGCGGCCGAGGAGTCCATCACGTTCTCCCTGCCGAAGGAGCTGCGCCGCGACCTGCGCGAGGAGGCCGCGACGCTGGCCGCCGAGCGCGGTGGGGCCGGGGCCGGGACCGGAACCGGTGAAAATTCCGGGGAGTGATCGGGGAGCGGCCGGGGAGTGCTCGGGGAGCCCTCGCGTGAGGACCGCCATCCGGCCGGTGACTGTCCGTCCTACGTCGTAACGTAGGGCCATGCAGATCTTCGGTGTGGACATCGGCGGTTCCGGGATCAAGGGCGCCCCGGTGGACCTGGAAAAGGGTGACCTGGCGCAGGAGCGCCACAAGGTCCTCACCCCGCACCCGGCCACGCCCGACGGGGTGGCCGACGGCGTCAAGCAGGTCGTCGACCACTTCGGCTGGACGGGCCCGATCGGGGTCACATTCCCGGGCGTGGTCACCGACGGAGCCGTGATCCGTACGGCGGCCAACGTCGACGACAGCTGGATCGACACCGACGCGCGCGTGCTGCTCGGCGAGCGGCTGGGCGGCCTGCCGGTGACGGTGGTGT
>KL569110.1:82962-83434 GCA_000715635.1 Streptomyces violaceus
GAGATGCACTTCGGCGCCGGCCGCGGCCGACGCGGCACGGTGATCGTGCTCACTCTCGGCACGGGTATCGGCAGCGCGGTCTTCGTCGACGGCGTCCTCGTCCCCAACACCGAGCTGGGCCATCTGGAGCTGGACGGGCACGACGCGGAGAAGCGCGCCTCCAGCAAGGCCCGGGAGGACCACGACATGACGTGGGAGCACTGGGCGGCGCACCGCGTGCGCAAGTACCTCGCCCACGTCGAGATGCTGTTCTCGCCGGAGCTGTTCATCATCGGCGGCGGAGTCAGCCGCAAGTCCCACAAGTTCCTGCCCCATATCGAGGGCATCAAGGCGGAGATCGTCCCGGCGCAGCTGCAGAACAACGCGGGGATCGTGGGGGCGGCGATGCGCGCGGCCGGACACTAGGGCCCGCCAGGCGTCACACCGGCGGGCAGCACACCGGCAGGTGTCACACCGGCGGACGGGCCCCGGC
>KL569110.1:83649-86514 GCA_000715635.1 Streptomyces violaceus
GATGAGCCCGGCGACGAGCGTCCCCCCGTACAGCCACCCGGCCTGCGTGGCGAGCGCCGTCACCAGTCCCATCAGCCTGCCGCCGGTCCCTCCGTCGCCGTCGGCCATCGGCAGCAGTCCCACGGCGAACGCGATCGGCACGACGACGGGCGCGATCATCAGATCCCCCCGGCGCACCCAGACGGCGGTCAGCACACACACCGGCAGGAACAGCACGCCGTACGCCGTCAGCGAGGCCCCGAACAGCACGGCGCACAGCCCGCCGAGCAGGAACATCACCAGTCCGCAGAACAATCCGCTGCCCAGCCCGGTCAGCCGTGGATTCGGCAGCCGTCCCGCATGGGGTGCTGCCGACGCGGACGCGGACGCGGTCCGCCGTACGGCCGCCGGCCGGCGCTGTGCCCCCGGCGCCCGCTCTCCCCGCTCGGCTCGCACCTCCGCCTCACTCTCCGCCCCCCGTTTCGCCTGGGGCGGCAGGGACGATCTCGGCCGGTCGCGTCGCGGTCCGTACCGGGCAGGTCGCGTCCTGTATTGCTCCACTGCACCAACGTAGGTCGTTTAATGTGCCGAATGGCCCTTCAGACACGCCGTGAGCCGGGGCTTGGCCAAGCGTTCGACAGGTCGCCGGGCCGGTTGCGGGTACGCCGTAGACTGGTGGATCGGCCGGTCCCCTGGCCCCCTGGCCCTCTCCACTCACGGGAAGTCGCAACGTGTCGCTCACGATCGGAATCGTCGGTCTGCCGAATGTCGGCAAGTCGACCCTGTTCAACGCCCTGACCAAGAACGACGTGCTGGCGGCCAACTACCCGTTCGCCACCATCGAGCCGAACGTGGGCGTCGTCGGCGTCCCCGACCCGAGGCTCGGCAAGCTCGCCGAGATCTTCAAGTCGGAGAAGGTCCTCCCGGCCACGGTCGACTTCGTCGACATCGCGGGCATCGTGCGCGGCGCGTCCGAGGGTGAGGGCCTGGGCAACAAGTTCCTGGCGAACATCCGTGAGTCGGATGCGATCTGCCAGGTCATCCGTGCCTTCGCGGACGAGAACGTCGTCCACGTGGACGGCAAGGTCTCGCCCAAGGACGACATCGAGACGATCAACACCGAGCTGATCCTGGCGGACCTCCAGACGGTCGAGAAGGTCCTCCCGCGCCTCCAGAAGGAGTCGCGCATCAAGAAGGACATCGCCCCGAAGGTCAAGGCCGTCGAGGAGGCCAAGGAGATCCTGGAGAAGGGCGACACCCTCTTCTCGCACGGGATCGTCCAGGGCAGCGAGCGCAACGAGCTCCTGCACGACCTGCACCTGCTCACCACCAAGCCGTTCCTCTACGTCTTCAACGTCGACGAGGACGAACTGATCGACGAGGACTTCAAGAACGAGCAGCGGGCCCTGGTCGCCCCCGCCGAGGCGATCTTCCTCAACGCCAAGCTGGAGGCGGACCTCGCCGAGCTCGACGAGGACGAGGCCCTCGAGCTCCTCCAGTCCGTCGGCCAGGACGAGCCCGGCCTCGCCACCCTCGCCCACGTCGGCTTCAACACCCTCGGCCTCCAGACCTACCTCACGGCCGGCCCCAAGGAATCCCGCGCCTGGACCATCAAGAAGGGCGCCACGGCCCCCGAGGCGGCCGGAGTCATCCACACCGACTTCCAGAAGGGCTTCATCAAGGCGGAGGTCATCTCCTTCGGCGACCTGGTGGAGACGGGCTCGGTGGCGGAGGCCCGCGCGAAGGGCAAGGCGCGCATGGAGGGCAAGGACTATGTGATGCAGGACGGGGATGTCGTGGAGTTCCGCTTCAACGTCTGAGTTCCTCCATCCGCCCCGCGCCCACGGCGTGACATGCCCCGGGCTCAGTTCAGGCCCGGGCTCGTCGGTCGGTGACGGCGGCGAGAGCCGCGTCGTACTGCTCGTCCGTCACCGGCTCCAGCCAGGTCGTGCCGTCGCCGGTGGCGTCACCGACGACCAGGGCGATGTGGGCCAGGAGGTTGGTGTCGGTGGCGCCGTGCCAGTGTTCTTCGTTCGGAGGGCACTTGACGGTTTCGCCGGCGCTGACGCGGATGACGTTGCCGTCCCGGGTGCCGACCAGGCCGACGCCGTCGGTGATGTGCAGGACCTGGCCCAGGGCGTGGGAGTGCCAGTTGGTGCGGGCGCCGGGGGTGAAACGCACCAGGGCGGCGGCCAGGCGGGCCGGTTCCGACGGGGTCTCGATCATGTTGAGGTGGACGTCGCCGGTGAAGCGCTCGGCCGGGGCCTTGAGGGTGGGGGTGTCGGTGATGTGTTCCACGGGTTCGTTCCTGTCGTAGGGGCGCCGTGCCGTGAGGCCGGTCAGGCGTCTCGCTCGTCGGTGATCTGCTTGAGCCGGGTGATCGCGGTCATGGCGTTGGGCCAGCCGGCGTAGAAGGCCAGGTGCGTGATCGCCTCGGACAACTCCTCTGCAGTCAGACCGTTGTCCAGGGCCACACCGAGGTGGTAGCCGAGCTGCTCGCCGCGGTACAGGGCGGCCAGCACGCTCACGGTCACCAGGCTGCGGTCGCGGGGGGACAGCCCGGGGCGTTCCCAGACGTCACCGAACAGGACCTCGTCGGTGACCTCGACGAGCTTCGGCGCGATCCCGGCCAGCTCCTGGGGTGCGGACTGCTTCGGCATGAGAATTGCTCCTCGATCGAGACGGACTGTGCGGGCCAAAACCGCTTCCGATATCGAGGAAAACGCAGCCCGGTGTGGTGGAGAAGGGACTGCCGTTACAGGTACTGACAGGGCCCCCCACCCGTGGCACGCCCGGCCTAGCCTGGAAGGCGTGAGTACCGAGAGCGACGTCCGCGAGTTCCTGGCATCCCGCCGCGCCAAGATCACGCCGCAGCAGGCGGGGCTG
>KL569110.1:86716-87291 GCA_000715635.1 Streptomyces violaceus
GGGCCTGCGTCGCGAAGAGGTCGCGCTGCTCGCCGGCGTCAGCATCGACTACTACGTCCGCCTCGAACGCGGTCACCTCGCCGGTGCCTCCGAGGAGGTCCTCGACGCCGTAGCCAACGCTCTCCAGCTCGACGACGCCGAGCGCGCCCATCTGTTCGACCTGGCCCGCGCCGCCGCCAAGCGCCCTGCCCGCCGCCCCGGACGCGCCCGCGGCCCCCTGCCGGACAGTGTCCTGCGCGTCCTGCGGTCGATGACCGACTCCCCGGCCTTCATCCGCAACGGACGCCTGGACATCCTCGCGACCAACCACCTCGGCCGGGCCCTGTACTCCCCGCTGTTCCCCGACCGCACCGCCCGGACGGTCAACATCGCCCGGTTCCAGTTCCTCGACTCCCGTGGCCGCGACTTCTTTCCCGACTGGGAGGAGTCCTTGAACACCACGGTGTCCCTGCTGCGGACCGAGGCCGGACGCGCCCCTCACGACACCGGGCTGACCGGCCTGATCGGCGAGCTCGTCACCCGCAGCGAGGAGTTCCGCACCGCCTGGGCCAGGCACAACGTGCGCCTGCACCACA
>KL569110.1:87536-88695 GCA_000715635.1 Streptomyces violaceus
TAAGTCCTTCCGCCACCCCGAGGTCGGTGTCCTCACCCTCGATTTCGACGCCATGGAACTGCCCGCCCAGCCCGGTCTGACCCTCACCGCCTACAGCGCCGCACCCGGCTCCGCCGACCACGACACCCTCCGGCTGCTCGCCGCGTGGGCCGCCACGGAGGAGGCGCCGTCCACCGGTGATCCCGCTGCCGCTCCCGACCGGCGGCAGGGCTGAGCGTGGGGGACCGCGCGCAGCACCGGCCTGTCAGCGCGGCTTGGTCGCGCGGACGATCGCCGAGTGCATGCCGTCGGCCACCGCGTGGGTCGGGGTGATCTCCACGTCGGTGAAACCGGCGGCCTCCAGGCCCTGCCGGTACTCGGCGAAGGACAGCGCGCCGGCGATGCAGCCGGCGTAGTCACCGCGCTCGGCACGCTGAGCGGGGGCGAGGGCGTCGTCGGCGATGACATCGGAGACGCCGATCCGGCCGCCGGGCTTCAGTACGCGGAACGTCTCGGCGAACACGGCCGGCTTGTCGGTGGACAGGTTGATCACGCAGTTGGAGATGACCACGTCGATGGTGTTCGCGGGCAGCGGTACGGCTTCGATGGTGCCCTTGAGGAACTCGACGTTCGTCGCGCCCGCCTTCTCGGCGTTGGCCAGGGCGAGTTCGAGCATCTCGTCCGTCATGTCCAGTCCGTACGCCTTGCCGGTGGGGCCGACGCGGCGGGCGGAGAGCAGGACGTCGATGCCGCCGCCGGAGCCGAGGTCGAGCACGCGCTCGCCGGTGCGGAGTTCGGCGACGGCGGTGGGGTTGCCGCAGCCGAGGGAGGCGGCGACCGCTGCGGCGGGCAGGGCGTCGCGCTCGTCGGCGGCGTAGAGGGTGGAGCCGAAGGTCTCGTCGACCCCGACCGTCTCGGGGCCGCAGCAGGCGGAACCGCCCGCGGTGGCCCGCACGGCTGCCTCGGCGTACCGGCGGCGGACCGTTTCGCGCAGGTCGGTGGAGTGTTCGCTCATGACGGTCGCCTCCGAACAGGCTGCATTGGCGTTCGTTGATGCAACCCTGCGCCTTGAATCGAAAAACGTCAACATAGAGGCATGTCGATGCAAGAACTCAGGGCAGGGTGTCGACGCCGTTCGGGGTGGGACGCCGTGAGGACGAGCCTCGTCCTCACGGCGGGC
>KL569110.1:88919-89349 GCA_000715635.1 Streptomyces violaceus
CGGGCCGGGCCTGTCTGGGAATCCAGGTTCAGAACTGAAGCGCCCAGGCGTCGATCCGCCCGGTGTCCAGGCGGGCGTTGTCGCTCACCCGGAGGGTCCACGTGCCGTTGGCGGCCTCGGCCGAGGCGTTCACGGAGTACGTGGTGTCGATGTTGTCCGCACTGCCGCCGGTGCCGTACCCCTTGAGCGTGTACGCCGTGCCGTCGGGGGCGATCAGCTGGACCTGGAGGTCGCCGATGTAGGTGTGGACGATGTGGACCTCGACGGCCAGGGCCGAGGGCGCGTTGCCGGAGACGCCGGAGACGGTCACCGGGGACTCGGCGGTGGCATTGTCGGCGATGGCCTGGTCGGTGGTGTTCTCGAAGCGCGGGCCGGGCGGGGTGGTCGTACCGCCGCCGACGTTCAGGAGCCGGTTGGGCGAGCCGCTGCC
>KL569110.1:89536-91313 GCA_000715635.1 Streptomyces violaceus
GGGAGCCGCTGCCGGGGCTGGTGACGACGCCGGTGGTGGCGGCGGCCGTCAGCGCGGCGGAGACCTGCGCGGGGGTGGCCGTGGGGTTGCCGGCCAGGTGGAGGGCGGCGGCTCCGGCGACGTGCGGGCTCGCCATCGACGTACCTGAGATGGTGTTGGTCGCGGAGTCGCTGGAATTCCACGCCGAGGTGATGGACGAGCCGGGCGCGAACAGGTCGAGAACCGTCCCGTAGTTGGAGTAGCTCGCCTTCGCGTCGCTCGACGTCGTGGCGCCGACGGTGACGGCCTCAGTGACGCGGGCCGGGGACCGGGTGGAGGCGTTGGTCGACTCGTTGCCGGCCGCGACCACGAAGGTGACGCCGGAGGTGACGGCGTTGCGTACGGCGGTGTCGATGGCCGTGTCGGCCGGGCCGCCGAGGGACATGTTGGCGACGGCCGGCTTGACCGCGTTCCGCGCGACCCAGTCGATGCCCGCGACGACCTGGGCGGTGGTGCCCTGGCCGGAGTTGTTCAGCACGCGGACGCCGACGACCTTGGCCTGCTTGGCGACGCCGTAGGCGCTTCCGGCGACGGTACCGGCGACGTGCGTACCGTGGCCGTGGCCGTCCTGGGCCGTGTTGTCGTTGTCGACGGCGTCGTAGCCGTAGGAGGCACGCCCGCCGAAGTCGCCGTGGGTGATGCGGACGCCGGTGTCGATGACGTACGCCGTGACGCCCTGGCCGGCCGAGTCCGGGTAGGTGTAGGAGCTGTTCAGCGGCAGGTTCTTCTGGTCGATGCGGTCCAGGCCCCAGGAGGGCGGGCTGGGCTGCGTCCCGGTGATGCCGTAGGTCCTGTTCTGCACGACGGAGGCGATGGCCGGGTCGGCGGCGAGACGTTTCGCCTCGGACTCGGACGCCTCGACGGCATAGCCGTTCAGGGCCTTGGTGTACGTCCGCTCGATGTCGGCCCCGTACTTGTGCGCGAGGGCGCGGCCCTCGGCGGAACCGGCCTTCGCGGACTTCAGGGTGACGATGTAGCTGTCGGCGACGGCGTTCGCGGCGCCCTCGTACTGGACGCGTCCTTCGGCGGCGACCGGGGCCGCGCCGGCGGGGAGGGCGGAGACGAGGCTCGCGACGAGCGCCGCGGTGGCCGTCGCGCCGAGCGCGGCCAGTCTTCGCCGGGTGGATCCGTGGGGAGTACGCATCACTGCCATCTGAGGGGTCCTCCTCGATCGGTGGTGCGCTGTGGGGTGTGGTGCACGCCCGTCGAAGCCACCCTGGAGTCATGGTCATGTCAATCCGAGGACGACTCCTGTGCGTCAGCCGAAAGATTGAGGCTTCCACAGGGAATGCACAAGGGCCTTGCACGCATGTACAGGGCCCTCGTGATGCGCCGTCAGTCGTCGAACGCCGTGTTGCGGGTGCGCTTCTCTCACGCCACGACCTCGTCCCGCACCTGGTCGAGATGGCCGAGGACCGCGCTGACGCCGTCGTCGCCGAGGGGCAGGCGCAGCGGGGCCGGTTCGGCCTCCAGGGCGGCCAGGACGAGGGCGGCGGTCTTGGCCGGGTCGCCGGGCCGGGCGCCGTCACCGCCGGCGACGGCCCCACGGGTCTCGCTGACCTTGCCGTATCCCCGGCCGGCCTCGGCGTGTGCCTCGTGGCCGAGGGCAACGTCCCCTGCTCACCCTGGGCGGCGTGACGGCCCGCCCGGTGCGCGGTGTCACCCCCAGCCGCTACGTCCTGGCCTGGCGCCGGGAGGACGGACGGCGGCCGCTGGTACGGGCGTACGCGGAGGCCTG
>KL569110.1:91515-92692 GCA_000715635.1 Streptomyces violaceus
GGGCGCAGCACCGGCCCTCACCGTCCGCGACGGCCTCCCGGACCGTCAGCCGGACCCGTAGCCCGGCCGGTCAGCCCGGCCCCTCAGCCCGGAACGTCAGCCCGCCGAGGGGGCCTGCTCCAGCACTTCGGCCGGCAGGGCACCGCCGGCCCCGATGACCTCGATGCCGAGCAGCCGCCCCGACGCGTCCACGTCGAGGAACACCTCGGCGTCCGCCCCGACCCCGGCGACGGGGATCTGCCGGACGGCGGCGCCGTCGGCGATGTGCGCGACGAGCGACACATAGGCGGTGTCGTTCTCGCGGTCGTACTCGATGTGCATGCTTCGCCTCTCGGGAACGGGCTCAGTTGCGGCCGACGGACACGACGTTCCCGGCCTTGTTGACGACGACCCAGATCTTGCCGGTGGTGTACTTCCACGTGCCGGGCGACTTGCCCTTGGTCTTCTTGCCGGTCTTCACCGTACGCGCGACCATCTCCTGGCTGATGCCGCGCTGGGCCATGCGCTGGGCGGCGTGCCGGGAGATGCTCTTGACGCCCTGGGTGAGCAGCAGCCGCCCGGCGACGATCGCGATCGGGATGAACCACGCCGGGTCCGCCACCACCGGGAAGGCCGTGCCCGGCCCGGGCCGCACGGTCTGGATCAGGGCGCCGTCCTCGACGCGGTACTCCGTGGGCACGGCCTCGCCGCGCGCGTCCTTCGCCCAGGGTGCGTCGAACGTACCGAGGTACTCCTCGCCGCGGCTGACCAGGATGGAGCCGTCCTCGAGGACCTCGGTGACCGCGTCCGCGGGCAGGCCGAGCGGGAAGCGGTACTCGGTCGGGGCGTCCGCGTCCCTGAGCGTGACGAGGGTGCGCACGCCGTCCCGGTTGGGCTGCACGGCCAGGTCGATGTCCTCGCCCGCGCCGGGGTAGACGACGGTGCCGTTGGCGCCGGAGGCGGCCCGGGAGTCGGCGCTGCCGGGCAGGGTGAGGCGCAGCACGTCGGCGCCGTAGGCGAACTCCACGGCTCCGTCGGCGGTGGCGGGCGCGGTGATGCGGGCCGCGGACGTCTCGGTGGTCACCTCCGCGCGGGTGGCACCGCCGCCGAGCGGCGTGCCGGGAACGAGGTCGGAGGTCCCCGTGATGCGCTCGACCGTCTCGGCCGCCTGTACGGCCAGCGACGACCGGGACTCGGC
>KL569110.1:92923-93929 GCA_000715635.1 Streptomyces violaceus
TCGGGCGGGGCGGTCCTGGGTGTGGTGCATGTGCGTCCTTGCTGAAGGCCCGTTCGACGGGCGGGTGGTGATCGGCGACCTGACGGATCGTGACAGCGGGACACCCACCGGGGACATCCGTCCGAGGGCGGGAACCGACCCCGCCGACCGGCGGGGGCCGGGCCGGCCGCCGTGTGTCAGGTGGCACACGGCGCCGGTGCAACGTCTCGTGGGGGAGGACCGTCGTAACGAGCGGTGACCGCGCCGCGCGCGGGCCGTGGGGCGGTAGGCGCGCCGGCCGGGGGGCCGGCGGAGCGACGGGTGGGGGAAGCGGAAGTGATACGGGTCGCGGTGGTGGACGACGAGCCTCTGGTGCGTGCCGGGCTGCGGGTGATCCTCGGTTCGGCGGAGGACATCACCGTGGTCGCGGACTGCGGGGGAGCGAGCGCCGTGGAGGCCGTGCGGAGCGGGCGGGTGGACGTCCTGCTGCTCGACATCCGGATGCCGGTCCTGGACGGCCCGTCCGTGCTGCGCCAGGTCGTCGGCCTGCCGAAGGCCCCGGCGGTGGCGATGCTGACCACCTTCGACGCCCGTGAGCACGTGGACGAGGTGTTGCGGCTGGGGGCGGCCGGGTTCCTGATGAAGAACACCGCTCCGGAGCAACTGATCGAAGCGGTACGGGCGTTGGCCGCCGGCCGCAGGGTGCTGGCGCCCGAGGCGGTGGGGCAGGTGATCGACGGGTACCTGCTGGCCGGCCGTGACCAGGAGGCCGTACGCCAGGTGCGGGCACTCACCGGCCGGGAGCGCGAGGTGCTCGCGCTCGTGGGAGCGGGGCTCAGCAACCGTGCCATCGCGGGCCGGTTGCACCTGGCGCACGGCACGGTCAAGGACCATGTGAGCGCGGTGCTGGCGAAACTGGGCGGTCTCAACCGGGTGCAGGCGGCCGTGGTCGCCGACCGGGCGGACCTGGTCGAGGCCGGGGCGGGGCGGGGATGAGGGGGCCGATGCCGTCCGGTGCGCTGTCGGG
>KL569110.1:94166-102273 GCA_000715635.1 Streptomyces violaceus
CCGGTGCGCTGTCGGGTGGTGTTCCCGGCGGGCCGCCGGCCGTCGGTGCCGGCACCGTACGACGGGTCGCTTCCCGGGCCCTCCCGGTGCTGGTCGCCCTCCTCGACGGTCTGGTGGTCAACGGCCTGACCGCCGGACACGGGACGTGCCTGGCACTCGTCGCCGCCGGCGCGCTGCTGCTGCGGCGACGGGCCCCCGAGGTGGCCGTGCTCGCCGCGCTGCCGGGGCTGTACCTCGGGCACATCGCCTTCGCCCCGCTGATCGCGCTGTACTGCGTCGCCGTCCGGCGCGGTCGTCTCCTCGCCGCCGTGACGGGCGCGGCAGCGGTCGCGGTGGCGTGGTTCCTGCCCCACCCGGCGGCCGGCGTCTCCTCTCTCGTGCTCGACCGGGAGACCGCGCTGCTGGCCCTGGACTGCTGCGGACTGGCGGCGGGCGTCGTCGTACTCGGCCGCTCCGTACGGTCACGGCAGGAGCGCCTGCGGGAGGCGACGGCCCGGCGTGCCTGGGAGAACCAGGTCCTGACCGAGCGGGTGCTGGCCACCGAACGCAACCGGCTGGCCCGGGAGATGCACGACGTGGTCGCTCACAAGGTGAGCCTGATCAGTCTGCAGGCCGGTGCGCTGCAGGTGGGCCGGCCCGGGGACGCGGACGTACGGACGACGGCCCGGTCGATCCACGAACTGTCCGCGCAGACCCTCACCGAACTGCGGCATCTGGTGGGGGTGTTGCGCACGGCCGGAGGCACGGACACGCAGGCCGTCCCCCGGGCCGGACTGGCCGACATCACGGACCTGGTCCGCGACAGCGGCCTCCCGGTGGACCTCGACGTGCCGACTTCCCCGGCCGCGGTGCCCGAAGCGGTCGAACGCGCCGCGTACCGCACGGTCCAGGAGGCCCTGACCAACATCCGCAAGCACGCTCCGGGCGCCCGTGCGCGCATACGCGTCCACTTCGCGGCCGGCCTGCACATCGAGGTGCACAACTCGCCCCCCGCCCGGATCACCCCCCATCCGGCTCTCCCCGGGGGCGGCCACGGCCTGGTGGGCCTGCGAGAACGCGCGCAGCTCCTGTCCGGCGAATTCCACGCCGGCCCGACCCCGGACGGCGGCTTCACCGTACGGGCGGTGTTTCCCATGGGGTGGGCGACGTCCGACGGCCCGGAGAGGCCCGGGCCGCTGACAGGATCAGCACAGACCGACCCGGCGACCTGAACCGACCCGCCGTCGGTCGGTGAAGCCCTCCGCGCCGAATGCCGCCGTCACACCCCGCCGCGCCCGCTTACGATGCGCGCAGCCGTACGACAGACCCCCGCCCACCGCCGCAGCCAGGAGCACCGGACCCGTGTTGATACCCCCGCCCCCTGGGAACCCGCAGCCCCAGGACCCGTACGGCCGGCCTCCTGCCAACTGGCCTCAGGCGCACCGCCCGTACGGCACCCGGGTCTCCGTCAACGCGCTCGCCGTGGCCGCACTCGTGCTCGGCGTGTTCTGCTTCCTGCCCGCCGCGGGGCTCGTCCTGGGGCTGGTCGCGCTGTGGCAGATCCGGCGGTCCGGGCAGAGCGGGCGGGGGATGGCGATCGCCGGGGTGGCGCTGTCGTCCGTCGGAGCCGTGCTGTGGGGCGTGGTGCTGGCCACGGGCGCCGCGTCCGAGGTCTGGGCGAAGTTCGAGGACGGCGCACGGGGCAACGAGAGCCTGTCGCTGCGCACGGGCGACTGCTTCGACGCGCCCGACGGTCTGGAGGGCGACACCTACGACGTCGACCCGGTCTCCTGCCAAGGCGGGCACGACGGTGAGGTGTTCGGGGTCGTCACGCTGCCGGGCGGTTCCTTCCCGGGCGACGGCAAGGTCACCGACATCGCCGACGAGAGGTGCTACGCGCTCCAGGACCGGTACGCCATGGACTCCTGGGCGATGCCGGCCGACGTCGACGTGTACTACCTCATGCCGTCCCGGGAGACCTGGCGCTACGGCGACCGGGCGATCATCTGCGTCTTCGGCAGCACCGATGCGAAGGCCGAGCTGACCGGGTCCCTGCGCGGCGACCCCACCACGCTCGACACCGACCAGGTCGTCTTCCTGTCCACGGCCGACGCCGTCGACGCGGCGCTGTACGAGGAGCCGGAAGAGCCCCCGGAGGACGACCTCGCCGGATCCCGGGCCTGGGCCGCACAGGTGCACGACGTGCTCGGCGAACAGATCGAGGCCCTGCGCGGCCACTCCTGGCCGTCGGCCGCCCGAAAGCCCGTCGCCGACCTGGTCGAGGAGATGGAGGACGCCCGCGAGCAGTGGTCGAGGGCGAGCGAGGCCGGTGACGTGGACACCTACTTCACGCACTACGAGAAGGCGTACGCGTACGTCGACGGCCCGGCGACCGTCACCGCGCGCAAGGCCCTCGGGCTGGCCACCACCCCGCCGTCGTTCGACGACAGTGAGAGCGGGAACTCCGAAGCCGGGGTGTGACGGCGGCTATAGCGGGGAGAAAGTGCCTGCGTAAAGCCCCCAGGGCCACCATGTCATCACATCGAGTGATTCTCTGGCCTTTACTTGCACCGCACAACCTAGGGTTGCCACGCTGTTGCTGTCTGTACAACCTGATGGGAGCGGCCAGTGACATTCGGTGAGCAGCCGGCGTACCTGCGCGTCGCGGGTGATCTCCGCCAGAAGATCGTCGACGGTCAGCTGCCACCGCACACCCGGCTCCCCTCCCAGGCCAGAATCCGCCAGGAGTACGGCGTCTCGGACACCGTCGCCCTGGAGGCCCGCAAGGTGCTCATGGCGGAGGGGCTGGTCGAGGGCCGCTCCGGCTCGGGGACGTATGTGCGCGAGCGGCCCGTGCCCCGGCGCGTCTCCCGCTCCGGATACCGCCCGCCCGGCGGGGCCACGCCGTTCCGCCAGGAGCAGGCCGACGGGGAGGGGCGCGGCACCTGGGAGTCGAGCAGCGAGCAGTCCGAGGCGAGCGTCGCGGTCGCCGAGCGGCTGGACATCGAGCCGGGCGACCGGGTGATGTGCACGAAGTACCTCTTCCGTGAGGGCGGCGAGGCGATGATGCTCTCCACCTCCTGGGAGCCGCTCGCCGTGACGGGCCGTACGCCCGTGATGCTGCCGGAGGAGGGGCCGCTCGGCGGCATGGGCGTCGTCGAGCGCATGCGCGCGATCGAGGTGATCGTGGACAACGTCGCCGAGGAGGTCGGCGCCCGTCCGGGGCTCGCCGAGGAACTTCTCCTCCTGGGCGGCGTCCCCGGTCATGTGGTCGTGGTCGTCCATCGCACCTTCTACGCCTCCGGCCGCCCGGTCGAGACGGCCGACGTGGTCATTCCGGCCGATCGGTACCGGGTCGCCTACCACCTTCCGGTCAAGTAGCGAACGCTCACATCCGTCCCGGGGCGCGCTCCCTGCGCGCCCCGCTCACACGATCACCGAGGCGGCCGTCGTCGAACGGGGCGGTCCGTATTCCCTGGCCGGTCGTCGTCTTCGCAGGTTGACAGTGGTGTCTGCGGCATGCCTCCGGCTGGATGCATCGAGGTACTCAGACGGCGCGTTCGTTGGCGCGCGCCCCCTGCGTTCTGGCTGGTTGCGTACCTCTTTGTGAAAACCCGTATTCGCTCCGTAAAGGTTAGGCGTAGGCTCGGGCATATGCGCATTGCGGTTTCCTTAGCGGGTGGGGCGCGGCACAGGCCGCGGGTGGGAAGTGGAGGGGCGCGATGAACGACAGCACGATCACTCTTCCCTGGCTCGTGATACGAGAAGACGACAACGGCAACCGCTACCGGGTGGGCCGGTACGCGACCCGGTCCGAGGCCCAGAAGATCGCGGACAGCCTCGACGGCCGCGGTCACAAGCAGCTGTACTGGGTCGAGCGGCTGGGGCAGAACGGGGCGGGCGCGTGACGCGCGCGACTGAGCGACCCGGTGCCTGCGCCCGGAGCCGGCGTCCGGTCGTGCTCCCGTAGGCTCCCCGCATGAGTGAACGGATCGTCGTCGTAGGTGCCGCGCTGGTCGACGACGGGCGGTTGCTGGCGGCCCGGCGCAGCGCGCCCGTCGAGCTGGCCGGGCGCTGGGAGTTGCCCGGGGGCAAGGTCGAGCCGGGGGAGACGGCCGACGCGGCGCTCGTGCGGGAACTGCGCGAGGAACTCGGCGTGGACGCCGAGGCCGGCGGCCGCGTCCCGGGGGAGTGGCCCCTGAAGTCGCCCTACGTCCTGCAGGTGTGGACCGCACGGCTGCGCCCCGGCTCCGCTGCCCCCGAGCCCCTCGAGGACCACGACGAACTGCGCTGGCTCGGCCCGGGCGAGATCTGGGACGTGAACTGGCTCGACCAGGACGTCCCGGCCGTACGCCAGACCCTCGCGCACCTCGGAGCCGCGGAAGGCCTCACCTCTTCCGGCCCCGGCGCGGAGGAAGTGCCCGGCGCCTGAGGCCTTCCGGGGGCGTGCGGTGTCGGACGGTTGCCGTTCGGGCGCCCCATAAGCCTTTATTGCCACTGTGCGCTGCCCGGTGCGGTACTCCGCCCCGGATATCGGGTATGTGCCCATTAAACCCATGAAACCGGACATGGGCGGGCCTCCTGTCTGGGGAGTGATCGGCGTGATCGACGCCGAAGGTGACTGCGCCGAGTGGACCTTTCCCGCCGAACCGGGCGCCGTGCGCACCGCCCGCCAGGTCGTCCGCGGCCAACTCCGCGGCTGGAATCTCGACAGCCTGGCCGACCTCGCGGCGTTGCTGGTCAGCGAGTTGGTCACCAACGCCCTGCGGCATGCCACGGGCCCCATCGGTGTCCGCCTGGTCCGCCCGTCAGATCTGGACGGCGTCCTGCGGGTCGAGGTCTCCGATCCGCTCCCGGACCCGCCCCGCGAGCGCGCCGCCCGGCCCGAGGACGAGAGCGGCCGCGGACTGCAACTGGTGGCCTCCTCCTGCCGCCGCTGGGGCACCCGGCCCGGCGCCGGGGGCAAGACGGTGTGGTTCGAACTCGCCGTGCCGGGGTGAAAAATCGGTGTACGTACGCCCTGTCACCGTCGAGTGATTGGTTCAGGCCAGTGGCGGTTGTCGACGGACGTGATTCGACGACGTGTCCCCTGGTTAGAAGACTGGAAGTGTTGTCACGGTCCGGACCGAAAACCATCGGGACCGTGCTGTGATCGTGAACACCGTGTTGTGCGGCACCGTAGTGCTGGATACTGCGGGCAGCCGCCCCCGGTGACCGGTGCCGGACGCGGTGAGCTGGAGGGGACGGTTCGCGTGAGCGAGATACCAGCGAAGGCCACGGAGTCCGAGGACCCGTCGGAGGGCGCTAGGGCCAGGGCCGCGGACGGCCTGGCTTCCGCGGTGGGCGGTGCGCTCGCGGCCGACGGGGTGCAGCTCGGGGACGCCATGTGGCAGAGCAGTCCCCCGGGATCCATCTACGACTACATCAGGGTCGCCTCCTTCTCGATCGGCCCCGACGGGCTGGTCGACCAGTGGAGCCTGCGCGCCGAGCACCTTTTCGGCATCTCCGCCGCACGCGCCGTCGGCATGGACCCGATCGAGGCCTTCATCGACCCGCGCCATCGCGAGCGGGGCATGCGCAAGATGGCCGAGATCCTCGACGGCCGCGAGTGGACCGGCGTGGTGCCCTTCCGGATGCCCAAGGGCGCCGAGGGCGGCGAATGCGGCCATGAGGGGCTCGCCGAGGTGTACGTCATGCCGACGCGCACCGAGGAGGGCGAGAAGGCCGCCGTCTGCATCGTCGTCGACGTCCGCACGCTGCGCAGCATCGAGACCGACCTCGCCGCCTCGCAGGCCATTTTCGGTCAATCCCCGTTCGGTTTCCTGCTGATCGACGCCGACCTGCGGGTCCGCCGCGCCAACCACCGGTTCGCGTCCGTCTTCGGCGGCGAGCCGGACGACCACCGCGGCAAGGGCGTCCACGACTACCTCCAGCGCGGTGAGGCCGAGCGGGTCGCCGCCACGCTGCGGCGCGTGCTGGAGAGCGGCAACTCCATCACGGACATGCACGTCACGGGCTTCGTGCCGGGCTCCGACGAGCGCCGCCACTGGTCCGTCAACCTCTACCGCGTGCACAGCGGTTCGGGCCGGCCCATCGGGATCGCCTGGCTCGGAACCGACATCACCTCGCGCCGCGCCGCCGCCCGCGAGGCCGCAGCCGCCCGGCGCAACCTCGCCCTGCTGAACGAGGCCGGCGCCCGCATCGGCAACTCCCTCGACCTGGAGACCACGGCCAGGCAACTCCTCGACGTCGTCGTGCCCGGCTTCTGCGACCTGGCCACCGTCGACCTCTACCAGGGCCTGCTGGTGGGCGACGAGACCCCGCCCGGGCTCGCCGACGGCAGCGCCGAACTGCGCCGGGTGGCCTTCGCCAGTGCCGTCTCCGACGCGCCCTTCGCCGGCACCGGCGTGCCCGTCTCGGTCGGCGCCGTCCACCACTACCCGTTCAACTCGCCGTGCGCGGACGCCCTGCGCACGGCCCGCCCCCAGACCGTCCCGGGCGAGGACGGCGGGCTCGTGCAGTCCACGCTGGCCGTGCCGATGGTCGCCCACGACACCGTCGTCGGGCTCGTGCAGTTCGCCCGCACGAAGGGCAGCGAGCCGTTCGGCGACCGGGACCGCGAACTGGCTGTGGAGTTGGCGGCGCGCGCGGCCGTCTGCATCGACAACGCCCGCCTGTACCGGCGTGAGCACGAGCGCGCGTTGATACTGCAACGGTCCCTGCTCCCGCCCGGCGACCCGGAGGCCTCCGGCCTCGACATCGCCTGCCGCTATCTGCCCGGCAACGCCAACACCGGCCGGCCCAGCGAGGTCGGCGGCGACTGGTTCGACGTCATCGAACTCCCCGGGCACCGCACCGCGCTCGTCGTCGGCGACGTCATGGGCCGAGGCCTGCGCGCCGCCGTAGCCATGGGCGAACTCCGCACGGCGGTCCGGACCCTGGCGCAGCTCGACATCGAACCGGCCGAGGTGCTCTCCCAGTTGGACGAGATCGCCCGCGGTCTCGGCGCCCCCGGAGGCGTCCAGCAGGCGACGAGGGCGGCCCGCCGCCCCCGCGAGGCGGACCTCTCGGAGGTGTACCTCGCCACGTGCGTCTACGCCGTCTACGACTCCGTCACCCGGCGCATCACCTTCGCCAACGCGGGCCATCTGCCGCCGGTCCTGGTCGAACCGGGCGAGCCGGCCCTGATGCTCGACGTGCCGCCGGGCATGCCGCTCGGCGTCGGCGGCGAGCCCTTCGAGGAGGTCGAGGTCGAACTGCCCGAGGGCGCTCTGCTCGCGCTCTACACGGATGGACTGGTCGAAAGCCGCGACCACCCCCTGGACGAGGGCCTCCAGGCCTTCGTCAGCGCCCTGTCCGACCCCGCCCAGCCGCTCGAGGACGTCTGCGACCACGTCCTCAACACCCTCGACACCCACCACGGCGAGGACGACATCGCGTTGCTGATGGCACGTGTACAGGGCCTGCCGAACGAGTCCGTGGGCGACTGGACCCTGCCGCGCGAGCCGCGGAGTGTGGGCCGGGCCCGTGAGTACGCGCGTGCCCAACTGCTCAGCTGGGACATGGAACCCCTGGTCGACACCACGGAACTCCTGGTCAGCGAGCTGGTCACCAACGCCCTGCGCTACGGCGAGGGCGAGATCCGCCTCCGGCTGCTGCTCGACCGCACCCTGGTCTGCGAGGTCTGGGACTCCGGCCTGGTCCAGCCCCGCCGCCGCCGGGCCCGCGACACCGACGAGGGCGGCCGAGGCCTGCAGCTCGTCGGCCTCCTGAGCGCCGCCTGGGGCTCCCGGCGCACGCCCCGGGGCAAGACGGTCTGGTTCGAACTCCCCCTGCCCGGCGGCGAGACGCGGCTGACGGATCCGGCGGAGGCGCTGCTGAGCCTGTTCTGAGAGCGGCCCGCCGCCACCGTACGCTCACCCCATGCCGATACCCACCGCACGGCTCCGGGCGGATGCCACGCCGACGGCCCCCGCCCTGATCCTGCGCCCCTGGAGCCCCGCGGACGCCGCAGGGCTGGCCGCGCTGGGCCGGGACGACGCCCTGCGCCGCTGGACGTCCCTCGCCGTCTACGACGAGACGAGCGCCGCGGAGTGGCTGCGCGAGCAGCAGCGGGGCTGGGAGCAGG
>KL569110.1:102487-104406 GCA_000715635.1 Streptomyces violaceus
ATGTGTATAAGAGACAGCCGTCGAGGAGGTCCAGCCCTCCGGCGCGGACGGGCTGTTGGCGGGCCACGTGGTCCTCAAGGACGTCGTCCCCGGCGCCGCGTCCGCCGAGGTCGGCTACTGGACAGCGGCGCACGCACGCGGCCGGGGCGTCGCACCCCGCGCCCTGCAGGCCCTGACCGACTGGGCCTTCACGACCTTCGCCCCCGCCGGCCTGACCCGCCTCGAACTCCTGCACCAGGCCGACAACACGGCCTCCTGCCGAGTGGCGGACAAGAGCCACTACTCCCTCACGGGCATCCGCCCGGCGCAGCCGCCCGACTATCCGCTGGAGGGCCATGTGCACGTACGGCACCTGGCAGAGCGCGCCGTTGACCCCACCGCTCGGTCCACCGGCCGAAGCCGGAAAATCCCGGCGGAGGGCCATGCCGACTCCGTACGCCCGGCGCGGTGACAGCGACCCGACGCACTCTCACCCGCACCGACCTCGCCCCCTCGCCCGCGCAGCCCTGGGCCGGACTTCCCGCACCCGGGCCGGATGCGGGAGATCGCGGAACACAACCTCCAGAAGGCGCTCAGCCTGCTGAGGAGCGCCTCCTGATCTTCGATCCGAGCCACACCAGCGGGTCGTACTTGCGGTCGACCGCCCGTTCCTTCAGCGGGATCAGCGCGTTGTCCGTGATCTTGATGCCCTCGGGGCAGACCTCCGTGCAGCACTTGGTGATGTTGCAGTAGCCCAGGCCGTGTTCGTCCTGGGCGGTGGCCTTGCGGTCCAGGCCCTCTTCCGCCGCCGCGTCCAGCGGGTGCATGTCCAGCTCCGCCACGCGCATCAGGAAGCGGGGACCCGCGAACGCCTGCTTGTTCTCCTCGTGGTCGCGGACCACATGGCAGGTGTCCTGGCACAGGAAGCACTCGATGCACTTGCGGAACTCCTGCGAGCGGTCGACGTCCTCCTGCATCATGCGGTACTCGCCGGGCGCGACCCCGGCCGGCGGCACGAAGGCCGGGACCTCCCTGGCCTTGGTGTAGTTGAAGCCGACGTCGGTGACCAGGTCGCGGACGACCGGGAACGCCCGCAGCGGCGTCACCGTGATCGTCTCCTCCGGGTCGAAGACCGACATGCGGGTCATGCACAGCAGCCGCGGCCGGCCGTTGATCTCCGCCGAGCAGGAACCGCACTTGCCCGCCTTGCAGTTCCAGCGCACGGCGAGATCGGGGGCCTGCGTGGCCTGGAGGCGGTGGATGATGTCGAGGACGACCTCGCCCTCGTTCACCTCGACCTTGAAGTCCTCCAGGCCGCCGCCCCCGACATCGCCCCGCCACACCTTGAAGCGGGCTTCGTAGCCGCTCACTCGTACAGCTCCTCTTCGGCCAGGTACTTCACCAGCTCCTCCTTGTCGAACAGGGCGAGCAGGTCCGCACGGACGGGTTCGGTGGTCTCGCTGGAGAGGGTGATCTGGCCGCGGACCGGGTCCACCGCCAGCCCGCCGGTGGGGTCGGTGAGCGCGCACAGCAGGTTGATACGGCGCCACTTGCGGTCCATCGCCGGATGGTCCTCACGCGTGTGCCCGCCGCGCGACTCGGTGCGCTCCAGCGCGGCCCGCGCCACGCACTCGCTGACCAGCAGCATGTTCCTGAGGTCCAGGGCGAGGTGCCAGCCCGGGTTGAACTGCCGGTGCCCCTCGACACCGGCCCGGCGCGCCCGTACCCGCAGCTCGGCCAGTTTCTCCAGGGCCTGCCTCATCTCCGGCTCCCGGCGGATGATGCCGACCAGGTCGTTCATCGTCTGCTGGAGTTCCTGGTGCAGGGTGTACGGATTCTCCGGCGGACCCCCGGCGGGCTCCTCGGTCTCGGCCTCGGCCGAGAAGGGCCGCAGAGCCTCCGCGGCGGCGGAGTCGACCTGGACGTCGTCCACGGCGGGG
>KL569110.1:104625-117561 GCA_000715635.1 Streptomyces violaceus
CGAACACCAGCAGGTCGGACAGCGAGTTGCCGCCGAGCCGGTTGGAGCCGTGCATACCGCCGGCCACCTCACCGGCCGCGAACAGACCCGGTACCCCGCGGGCCGCCGCCGTGTCGGACTCGACCGCGACCCCGCCCATCACGTAGTGACAGGTGGGCCCGACCTCCATCGCCTCCGCCGTGATGTCGACGTCGGCCAGCTCCTTGAACTGGTGGTACATCGACGGCAGCCGGCGCTTGATGACCTCGGCGGGCATGCGCGTCGACACATCGAGGAACACGCCCCCGTGCGGCGAGCCGCGACCCTCCTTCACCTCGGCGTTGATCGCCCGCGCCACCTCGTCGCGGGGGAGCAGCTCGGGGGGACGCCGGTTGTTGTCCGGGTCGTCGTACCAGCGGTCGCCCTCGTCCTCCGACTCGGCGTACTTGTCCTTGAAGACGTCGGGGATGTAGTCGAACATGAACCGCTTGCCGTCGGAGTTGCGCAGCACACCGCCGTCGCCGCGCACCGACTCGGTGACGAGGATGCCCTTCACCGAGGGCGGCCAGACCATGCCGGTCGGGTGGAACTGGACGAACTCCATGTTCAGCAGGGGAGCGCCCGCGAGGAGGGCCAGCGCGTGGCCGTCGCCCGTGTACTCCCACGAGTTCGACGTCACCTTGAAGGACTTGCCGATGCCGCCCGTCGCGATCACGACGGCGGGCGCCTCCAGGACGAAGAACCGGCCCGACTCGCGCTCGTAGGCGAAGACCCCGGAGACCCGGCCGTCCTCTTTGAGCACGCGCGTGACCGTGCACTCCTGGAAGACCTTCAGCCGGGACTCGTAGTCGCCGGTCTCCTTGTAGTCCTCCTGCTGCAGCGCGACGATCTTCTGCTGGAGCGTGCGGATCAGCTCCAGGCCCGTGCGGTCGCCGACGTGGGCGAGGCGCGGGTACTCGTGGCCGCCGAAGTTGCGCTGGGAGATCCGGCCGTCCTTGGTGCGGTCGAACAGCGCGCCCCAGGTCTCCAGCTCCCACACCCGCTGCGGCGCCTCCTGCGCGTGCAGCTCGGCCATCCGCCACTGGTTGAGGAACTTGCCGCCGCGCATGGTGTCGCGGAAGTGGACCTGCCAGTTGTCGCCGGTGTTGACGTTGGCCATCGCCGCGGCGATGCCGCCCTCGGCCATCACCGTGTGCGCCTTGCCGAACAGCGACTTGCAGATCACGGCCGTACGGGCGCCCCGCTCGCGGGCCTCGATGGCGGCGCGCAGTCCGGCCCCGCCCGCGCCCACCACGACGACGTCCCACTCCTGCCGGTCGACCACGGACATCAGTACGCACCCCTCATCAGAAGAACCGCGGATCGTCGAAGGCGCCGGACGCGACCAGGTAGACGTAGAAGTCGGCGAGCGCCACGCTCACCAGCGACGCCCAGGCGAGCTGCATGTGCCGGGCATTGAGCTTCCCGGCCCACTGCCACATCCGGTAGCGCACGGGATGCCTGGAGAAGTGCTTGAGCTTGCCGCCGACGATGTGCCGGCACGAGTGGCAGGAGATCGTGTACGCCCAGATCAGCACGATGTTGATGAGGAACACGAGGGTGCCGAGGCCCATGTGGCCCCACGCATAGTTCTCGTCGCGGAAGGCGAGCACGGTGTCGTACGTGAGGATCCCGGCGACGGCGATCGCGGCGTAGAAGAAGTACCGGTGGATGTTCTGCAGCACCAGCGGGAAGCGGGTCTCACCGGTGTACTTCTTGTGCGGCTCGGCCACCGCGCAGGCCGGCGGGGACGCCCAGAAGCCCCGGTAGTAGGCCTTGCGGTAGTAGTAGCAGGTCAGCCGGAAGCCGAGCGGGAAGATCAGGATGATGATGGCGGGCGAGATGCCCCACCAGCTTCCGAAGATCTCCCAGTTCGGGCCGGCCTTCATCGGCTCGCATCGCTCCGCCAGGCACGGGGAGTAGAAGGGCGACACGTACGGCGCCGCGTAGTAGTGGGCGTCGGCGAAGGCCCGCCAGGTCGAGTAGACGATGAAGGCCAGCAGGCCGGCGGCCGTGCCGGCCGGGGCCAGCCACCAGCGGTCGGTGCGCAGGTGCGGGGCGGTGATCGCGGCGCGCGTACCCGCCCGTACGCCGCCGCCTCTGGGTTGGGGTTGTGTGGCGGGAGGTTCCGTACCAGTGGTCACTTGACGACTCCGGTCGGGTTCGGGGGAGGGGCCGGTCGTACGACTCCTCCCCGGTCAGGGAGCGCGCCGGTCCCGGGCGCCGAGCCCCTCGTCGTCCGAGTCACTCCACAGGGCGGAGTCGTACGGCGCGTCCGAGATGGTGACGAGCTCGGGCCGTTTCGGCGCGGCCGGCGAGGCGGCGGTGTCGCGCAGCAGGGCGACGCTCTCGCGCAGGTGGTTGGCGTCGGCACGGACGCGGCGCATCTCCAGGCCGCCGGTGCCGAGCTGCTTCTCCAGGCGCCCCACCGACCGCAGCAGGTCGTCGAGGCTGCGCTGGACTGACGTCAGTTCGTCGTGAACGGACATGACTTGCCCTCACTTCCGCGGGTCCTTCGAGGCCCAAGGCGGCAACGTTCATGCGCCTGCGAGTGTTGCGCGTCACACCTTGCGCTGTGAAGGGATGTGCATCGATTGGCCTAGGCGCGTGGGTGCACCGTGCCGTTTATTGCTCCACACGGGTGACTCTCCGTCCGTGACCGCCGTGTCGCCCTGTGTTGCCGAACCCTTTCCTCTTCAGTGGGCCGCATACATCAGATGAAATCCAAATACCGCCAAAAGTGATCATAACGCCCGCGGCTTTCCGGAGGTAGCACAGATGTCCCAGCACGGCGTCGGCCCGCGTGCGGTCTCGCGTTCGGTCGCCTTCCTCCTCACCGCGGGAGTTCTCGCGGTGCCCGCGCTCGCCGGATGCGGCTCCGAGGACCCGGCCGGCAAGCCGCTCGCCGGGCAGGCATCCAGCCCGCCGCCCGCGACCGGATCACCGACGGCGGAACCCTGCGCTGGGCCGTCGACTCCGTGCCCGACACCCTGAACACCTTCCAGTCGGACGCCGACGCCACCACCACCCGCGTGGCCCAGGCCGTCCTGCCGTCGATGTTCCGGATGAACGCCGACGGCCGCCCCGAGCGCAACCCCGCCTACCTGGAGTCCGCCGAGGTCGTCGAGACGGAGCCCAAGCAGGTCGTCCTGTACAAGCTCGACCAGCAGGCCGTCTGGAGCGACGGCCGGGAGATCGGCGCCGCCGACTTCGCCGCCCAGTGGCGCGCCCTGTCCGGCAAGGACACCGCCTACTGGACCGCGCGCAACGCCGGCTACGACCGCATCCAGAAGATCGAGCGCGGGGACAACGCCCTGGAGGTCCGGGTCACCTTCAGCCGCCCCTACGCCGACTGGCGCTCCCTGTTCTCACCGCTGTACCCGAAGGACGTCATGGGCACCCCGGACTCCTTCAACGACGGGGCACGCAAGAAGCTCAAGGTCACCGCGGGCCCCTTCACGGTGAAGAAGCTCAACCGCAAGGACGAGCAGATCACCCTCACCCGCAACCCGCGCTGGTGGGGCCGGCCGGCCAAGCTCTCCGAGATCGTGCTGCGCACCGTTCCGCGCGACAAGCGGGCCGCCGAGCTCGCGGCCGGGACCATCGACCTGGCCGAGATCGCCCCCTCCGAGGCCCGCCGCATCACCGTCGCCGCCCGCCCCCGGGGCTCCAGCAGCCCGGTGATGGGCCCCGAGGCGGACAAGAAGCCGCGCAAGGCGGCCGCCAGGCACGCCCGGCAGCAGCAGGCCCTGCGCGGCTTCGAGGTGCGCAAGTCCCTGGAGCCGGCCTTCACCCAGCTCGCCCTGAACGGTGCCGAGGGGCCGCTCGCCGACGAGCGCGTCCGCAGGGCCGTCGCCCGCGCCCTGGACCGCAAGGAACTGGCCAAGGCCGTGCTGAAGCCCCTCGGACTGCCCGCCGTACCGGTCGGCAGCCACCTCGCCCTGTCCGGCCAGGCCGCCTACGCCGACAACAGCGGTGCCCTCGGCGGACAGGACACCAAGGAGGCCCAGGCGCTGCTCGCGGACGCCGGGTGGGTGCGGGGCGGCCCGATCAAGGAACAGAAGAAGAAGGGGGAGAAGGCGGCCGGAGCCGAGGGCGAGAAGGCCGGCGGGTCCTCCGAGGACGGGTCCCGGAACGACGACGGCGAATACATCGTCGGCTCGGACGACAAGGACCAGCAGGACGGCAAGGCGCACCGTGAGAAGGACCCGGCTCACCTCGCCCAGGACGGCAAGCAGTACAAGCAGCCGCACCAGGGCGGAGCCCCCGGCGCGTACGCCCCCATGGGCACCGCCGCGCCGGCGGGCCGTGAGGCCGCCCCGCTCGCCAAGAACGGCAAGCCGCTCACCCTCCGCTTCGTGCTCCCCTCCGGGCCCGGCTCCCAGACGCTGCGCACGGTGGCCGACCGCATCTCCCGCATGCTGGAGCGCGTCGGCATCGGCACGGAGATCTCCAAGGTCTCCGACGAGTCCTACTTCAAGGACCACATCGCGTCCGGCCAGTACGACCTCGCCCTGTACTCCTGGCCCGCCTCCGCCTTCCCCGCCACCGACGCCCGCCCCGTCTACGCCAAGCCCGTCCCGGCCGCCGACGGTTCGCTGAACGTCGAGCAGAACTACACCCGCGTCGGTACCGACCAGGTCGACCAGCTCTTCGACCAGGCCGTGGCCACCCTCGACGAGGGCGAGTCCCGCTCCCTGATCCGCAAGGCGGACTCCCGCATCTGGGCGGCGGCCGGCTCGATCCCCCTCTTCCAGCGCCCCCAGCTCATCGCCGCCCGCAAGAACCTGGTCAACGCCGGAGCCTTCGGCCTCGGCACGCCGGTCTACGAGGACATGGGCTTCCTGAAGAAGGGTGCGAAGCCGGTCTCCGGCCCGTCAGGTGCTTCCAGCCCGTCCGGCGCTTGAGGACGAGGCCGTTCAGGAAGCGGGGGTCTGGCGGCGGCGGCCCCCAGCAGACCCGGAGCGGCCGCCGAGCACCCTGCAAACCATCCTGACCAGCACCGACGTATCCCGGCTAAGCCCAACGGCCGCGCACCCGTACCATGGGATGTGGCCGTGGCATGTTGAGCCCGGCAGGGCCCGCGCACCGCAGACGTCCGCGCAGGGCATTCCTCATACTCCGGGAGTACGCCTTCTTATGGCCACGCGCCACGACATCCGCAACGTCGCCATCGTCGCCCACGTCGACCACGGCAAGACCACCATCGTCGACGGCATGCTGAAGCAGGCCGGTGCCTTCGCCGCCCACCAGCTCGAGGGCGTGGACGACCGCATGATGGACTCGAACGACCTGGAGCGTGAGAAGGGCATCACGATCCTGGCCAAGAACACGGCGGTGAAGTACCACCCGAAGGACGGGGGGGACGTCATCACCATCAACATCATCGACACCCCCGGTCACGCCGACTTCGGTGGCGAGGTCGAGCGCGGTCTGTCGATGGTCGACGGTGTCGTCCTGCTCGTCGACGCCTCCGAGGGCCCGCTGCCGCAGACCCGCTTCGTGCTGCGCAAGGCGCTCCAGCAGCGGCTGCCCGTCATTCTGTGCATCAACAAGACGGACCGCCCGGACTCCCGGATCGACGAGGTCGTCAACGAGACGTACGACCTCTTCCTCGACCTGGACGCCGACGAGGAGCAGATCGAGTTCCCGATCGTCTACGCCTGCGGCCGCGACGGCATCGCCTCGCTGACCAAGCCGGACAACGGCACGGTCCCCGCCGACTCCACCAGCCTGGAGCCGTTCTTCTCCACGATCCTGGAGCACATCCCGGCGCCGACGTACGACGAGGCCGCCCCGCTCCAGGCCCACGTCACCAACCTGGACGCCGACAACTTCCTCGGCCGTATCGCGCTGCTCCGCGTCGAGCAGGGCGAGCTGCGCAAGGGCCAGACGGTCGCGTGGATGAAGCGCGACGGGTCCGTCAGCAACGTCCGCATCACCGAGCTGATGATGACCGAGGCGCTCACCCGCAAGCCGGCCGAGATGGCCGGCCCCGGTGACATCTGCGCGGTCGCCGGTATCCCGGACATCATGATCGGCGAGACCCTGGCCGACCCGGAGAACCCGGTCGCGCTGCCGCTGATCACGGTCGACCAGCCCGCGATCTCCATGGTCATCGGCACCAACACCTCCCCGCTGGTCGGCCGTGGTGCCACCGGCAAGGGCGCCGACAACAAGGCGGCCGTCAAGGACCGCAAGGTCACCGCCCGCCAGGTCAAGGACCGCCTCGACCGCGAGCTGATCGGTAACGTCAGCCTTCGCGTGCTGGACACCGAGCGGCCGGACGCCTGGGAGGTGCAGGGCCGTGGTGAGCTAGCGCTCGCCATCCTGGTCGAGACGATGCGCCGGGAAGGCTTCGAGCTGACCATCGGCAAGCCGCAGGTCGTCACCAAGGAGATCGACGGCAAGACGCACGAGCCCGTCGAGCGCATGACGATCGACGTGCCCGAGGAGCACATGGGCGCGGTCACGCAGCTCATGGGCGTGCGCAAGGGCCGCATGGACAACATGTCCAACCACGGCTCCGGCTGGGTCCGCATGGAGTTCGTCGTCCCCTCCCGCGGTCTGATCGGTTTCCGTACGGAGTTCCTGACCCAAACCCGCGGCACGGGCATCGGCCACTCCATCCACGAGGGCTTCGAGCCCTGGTTCGGCGCGCTCCAGACCCGTAACAACGGCTCCCTGGTCGCCGACCGCGCCGGTGCGGTCACCGCGTTCGCGATGACCAACCTCCAGGAGCGCGGCGTGCTGTTCACCGAGCCGGGCACCGAGGTGTACGAGGGCATGATCGTCGGCGAGAACTCCCGCGCCGACGACATGGACGTCAACATCACCAAGGAGAAGAAGCTCACCAACATGCGGTCCTCCTCGGCCGACTCGTTCGAGGCGATCGTCCCGCCGCGCAAGCTGTCGCTGGAGCAGTCCCTGGAGTTCTGCCGCGACGACGAGTGCGTCGAGGTCACCCCGGAGGCCGTGCGCATCCGCAAGGTGAACCTGGACGCCCGCGAGCGCGCCCGCGCCGCGAGCCGCGCCAAGCACGGCTGACGCCTGCCGCTGACGACGCCGGGCACCCCGCGAGGCGGGGTGCCCGGCGTCGTCGTGAACCCGGCGTCGTCGTAAAGAAGAGGCAACGCGAAGGGAAGGGTGAGGGAAAACCCTCGATTTGGCGGGGACAGCCGTGCGGAACGCCCCGCTCCCACTACCCTGTCGCGGAAGCGCTGCGCCCTGCCCTGATCCGGGGGCCGTTCAACGGCCTTGCGGCGGAGGCCTTCTGAGAGGGCGACAGCCACCGCTGGGCACCCTGCACGGCAGCCACGGGAGTCGCAACCCGTTTATCTCATTCTCGCGTCCGGAATACGGACACCTGCCACCGATAGATGTGTAACAAGTCCGTTTCGCAGGGATCTTTCACCAAACCCTTTGTCCGGATTTTGGAAGATGTAGGCCTGAGCTGTGATCGAACCGAGACCTCGAGAGTGTGGTTCGGTCTGGGCGCATGGCAGATAGTTAGGCGCGTAGAGCTCGGATGAAGGGTCACTCGCCGGCAGCGGCGCCGACTCACGAGCGCGGGGGCACCTGACACTTTCCGGCACCGGCGACGGGCGGGCGCCGTGATCTGTCCTGTGCTCCCTTTGCGGTGAACCAATGACTTCTTAGGAGGAACCCATGCGCGGTGCCAAGAGCGCCAAGTGGGTCGCGGGGGCGATAGTCGTCGCTCTGGCCGCCACCGCCTGCGGCGGCGACAGTGACGGCGAGGGGAACAACAAGGGTTCCGGACCGGCCGGATACGTCTCGATCGACGTCGGGGAGCCCCAGAAGCCGCTCATCCCGGCTGACACCAACGAGAGCAACGGCTCGTACGTCATCCAGTCCCTCTTCACCCAGCTGCTGGACTTCGACTCCAAGGGTGAGATCGTCTACACGAACGCCGAGTCGGTCACCACCGACGACTCCAAGACGTGGACGGTCAAGCTCAAGAAGGGCTGGAAGTTCCACAACGGCGAAGAAGTCACCTCCAAGTCGTACATCGACGCTTGGAACTGGTACGCCAACATCAAGAACAACCAGCAGAACTCCTTCTGGTTCCAGGACATCAAGGGCTACGACGATGTCCACCCGGAGAAGGGTGACCCGAAGGCCGAGACCATGTCCGGTCTGAAGGCCGTGGACGACCACACCTTCACCATCGAGTTGAAGAACACCATGCCGTACTTCAACTACAAGCTGGGCTACACCACGTGGGCCCCGCTGCCCAAGGTCTTCTACGACGACCCGAAGGCCTTCGGCCAGAAGCCGGTCGGCAACGGTCCCTACAAGTTCGAGAAGTGGGACCACAAGAAGCTCATCCAGGTCAAGGCCTGGGATGAGTACCAGGGCCCGAACAAGGCGAAGAACAAGGGCGTCCAGTTCAAGGCCTACACGACGCTCGAGGCCGCCTACAAGGACGTCGTCTCCGGCAACCTGGACATGATCCGCCAGGTCGGCCCGACGGACCTGCCGAAGTACAAGCAGGACCTGGGCGACGGCGCCATCGAGCAGCCGTACGCGGCCGTCCAGTCGCTGACCCCGGCGTTCTACTCCAAGACCTTCAAGGACATCGACCCGAAGGTCCTGCAGGGTCTGTCGATGGCGATCGACCGTGACACGATCACCAAGACGGTTCTGAACAACACCCGCACGCCGGCCGAGTCCTTCACGCCGCCCGGCGTCAAGGGCAACCAGAACCTGGACACCGACGTGTTCACGTACAACCCGGCGAAGGCCAAGAAGCTCATCCAGGAGGGTGGCGGCGTTCCGGGCAACAAGTTCACCGTCCAGTACAACACCGACGGTGGGCACAAGGAGTGGGTGACCGCGGTCTGCGAGTCCATCCGCAAGGCCACCGGCGTCGACTGCGTCGGCGACCCCAAGCCGGACTTCGCTACGGACCTCGAGGCCCGTGACAACGACCAGGTGAAGGGCATGTACCGCGGTGGCTGGGTCGCCGACTACCCGGTCAACGCCAACTTCATGAAGGAGCTCTACCACACCACCGCCGAGGCCAACAACGGCCGCTTCTCCAACAAGGAGATCGACGGGCTGATGAACAAGGCGGACAACGCCAAGTCCCTCGACGAGTCGGTGAAGGCCTTCCAGGAGGTCGAGAAGAAGCTGGTCGAGCACATGCCGGCCATCCCGCTCTGGTACTACCGCATCAACGGCGGCCACGGTAAGAACGTCGACAACGTCAACGTCGACTTCCACGGTGACCTCGAAGTGTGGGCCGTCACCACCAAGTAAGAGGAGCCTTCCGGACCTCTTCCCCCCTCGGCCGTAGACCCGCCGCCGCTCAGGTGGCGGTGGGAGGTGCATGGGGGCCGTCTCCTCACCAGGAGGCGGCCCCCGCACCTGCGTTAACCCCTCACGGAGGCACCTATGGGGCGCTATGTCGCACGACGACTGCTCCAGATGATCCCGGTGTTCATCGGGTCAACCTTGCTCATCTTCTGCATGATGTACGCCCTGCCCGGCGATCCCGTCCGGGCGATGATGGGGGATCAGGCGTACGACCCGACGGTGGTCGCGAGCATCAAGAAGGAACTCGGCCTCGATCAGCCGCTCCTTCAGCAGTACGTGAACTACATGACCGGGCTGTTCCAGGGCGACTTCGGCACCCAGATCGCCAGTCAGCGGCCCATCGCGGACGTCATCGCCGATGCGTTCCCGGTGACCATTCGGCTGACGCTCTTCGCCTTCACCTTCGTCACCCTCGTGGGCATCGGCCTCGGTGTCGTCGCCGGCCTGCGCCCCGACACGCTGCGGGACCGCGGACTGCTGACGCTGACGCTGGTCCTCGTCTCGATGCCGTCCTTCGTGCTGGGCTTCCTGCTGCAGTACCTGCTCGCGTTCAAGTGGCAGGTCACCACGCCCACCGTGACCGACTCGACGGACTTCTCCCAACTCGCGCTTCCCGCCACCGTGCTGGCGTCGCTCTCACTCGCCTACGTCGCCCGATTGACCCGCACGTCGATCGCGGAGAACCTGCGTTCCGACTACATCCGCACCGCCGTGGCCAAGGGGCTCCCGCGCCGCCGTATCGTCGGTGTCCACCTGATGCGCAACTCGCTGATTCCCGTGGTCACCTTCCTCGGTATCGAGATCGGCAGCCTGATGACCGGCGCCATCGTGACCGAGGGCATCTTCAACGTGCGGGGTATCGGCGTCGAGATCTACGATGCGCTCAGCCGGCGTGAGGGCGCCACGGTCGTGGGAATCGCCTCGCTGATGGTGCTCATCTACCTCGCTGCCAGCTTGATCGTCGACCTGCTCTACGCGGTCCTGGACCCGAGGATCCGGTATGCCTGACAAGACCGTCGAGAAGAAGGTCGAAGCCCTTCCCGGTGACACCGTGAGCACCGCGGGCGTCGTCGTGACCGACTCGGGCCCGGCTCCCGAGAAGGCGCGCAGCCTGTGGTCCGACGCCTGGCACGACCTGCGGCGCAACCCGCTGTTCCTGATATCGGCCGTGCTGATCGTGTTCCTGCTGGTGATGTCGATCTGGCCGGGACTGTTCACCAGCGCCTCGCCGCGCGACGCCGATCTGGCCAAGCACTATCTGGGGAAGCCGAACTGGGGTCACGTCTTCGCTCCGGACTG
This sequence comes from Streptomyces violaceus, assembly GCA_000715635.1. GTDB lineage: Bacteria > Actinomycetota > Actinomycetes > Streptomycetales > Streptomycetaceae > Streptomyces > Streptomyces violaceus. The sequence goes on from KL569110.1 coordinate 115,282, forward strand.
GCTCGGCTACGACGTCCAGGGCCGCTCGATCTACGCGCGCGTCGTCTACGGTGCCCGCGCCTCGATCACCGTCGGTGTGGGTGTCACCATCGCCGTAACCCTCATCGGCACGGTCATCGGCATGATCGCCGGCTACTTCGGCGGCTGGACCGACACCCTGCTCTCGCGGATGACCGACATCTTCCTCGGCATCCCGTTCCTGCTCGGCGCCCTGGTGGTGCTCAACTCCTTCGACGACCGCACCGTCTGGGTCGTCATCATGGCCCTCGCCTTCCTCGGCTGGACCCAGATCGCCCGTGTCGCGCGCGGCGCCGTGATCACCATCAAGCAGGCGGACTACGTGGTGGCCGCCAGGGCGCTCGGTGCATCGACGTCCCGGATCCTGATCCGGCACATCCTGCCCAACGCGCTCGCGCCCATCATCGTCGTGGCGACCATCGCGCTCGGCGGCTACATCGCGGCCGAAGCCACCCTGTCCTTCCTGGGTGTGGGTCTCGGTGACTCGGCCGTGTCCTGGGGCGGCGACGTGGCGCGAGGACGTGAGCAGCTCCGTATCGCCCCCCACACCCTGATCATCCCGTCGGTGATGGTTTCGATCACGGTGCTCTCGTTCCTGATGTTCGGCGATGCGGTACGCAACGCCCTCGACCCCAAGCTGCGCTGAGGGAGGCGTACGTGACCATCATCGATGAAATGGCCGAGAGGCCCGCGCCGGACGGCTCGCAGGACACGGGCCGCCCGTTGCTCGAAGTCCGCGACCTGCACGTGGAGTTCCACACCCGCGACGGGGTCGCCAAGGCCGTCAACGGCGTCAACTACTCCGTCTCCGCGGGCGAGACACTCGCCGTGCTCGGCGAGTCCGGCTCCGGCAAGTCCGTGACCGCGCAGGCGATCATGGGCATCCTCGACATGCCGCCCGGCCGCATCCCCAAGGGGGAGATCCTCTTCCGCGGCCAGGACATGCTGAAGATGTCCAACGAAGAGAGGCGGAAGATCCGCGGCAGCAAGATCGCGATGATCTTCCAGGACGCGCTGTCCTCGCTGAACCCGGTGCTCTCCGTGGGCTACCAGCTCGGCGAGATGTTCCGCGTGCACCAGGGCATGTCCAAGAAGGACGCCAAGGCCAAGGCCATCGAGCTGATGGACCGCGTGAAGATCCCGGCCGCCAAGGAGCGGGTCGGCGACTATCCGCACCAGTTCTCCGGCGGTATGCGACAGCGCATCATGATCGCGATGGCGCTCGCCCTGGAGCCGGACCTGATCATCGCCGACGAGCCGACCACGGCCCTCGACGTGACGGTGCAGGCCCAGGTGATGGACCTGCTCGCGGAGCTGCAGCGCGAGTACAACATGGGCCTCATCCTGATCACCCACGACCTCGGCGTGGTCGCCGACGTCGCGGACAAGATCGCCGTGATGTACGCGGGCCGGATCGTGGAGACCGCCCCGGTGCACGAGCTGTACAAGCGGCCCGCGCACCCCTACACCAAGGGTCTGCTGGACTCGATCCCGCGCCTGGACCAGAAGGGCCAGGAGCTGTACGCGATCAAGGGTCTGCCGCCCAACCTGCTGCGCATCCCGACCGGTTGCGCCTTCAACCCGCGCTGCCCCCAGGCCCAGGACGTCTGCCGTACGGACATCCCCACCCTGCACCCGGTCACCGAACGGGACGGCACCGAGCTGGCCGGCCGCGGATCGGCCTGCCACTTCTGGAAGGAGACGATCCATGGCTGAGCTCAGCAAGACCGACGAGCCGCAGGACGCCACGCCGAACGTCTCCGAGGTCGAGGTCGTCGCCGCCCGCTCCGAGTCGGAGGCGGTCGCCGCGATCGAGGCGCCGGTCGAGCGGGGCGAGCCGATCCTGCAGGTGCGCAACCTGGTGAAGCACTTCCCGCTCACCCAGGGCGTCCTCTTCAAGAAGCAGGTCGGGGCGGTCAAGGCGGTCGACGGCATCTCCTTCGACCTCTACCAGGGCGAGACGCTCGGCATCGTGGGCGAGTCCGGCTGTGGCAAGTCCACGGTCGCCAAGCTGCTGATGATGCTGGAGAAGGCGACCGCGGGCGAGGTCTTCTACAAGGGCCAGGACATCACCAAGCTGTCCGGCCGTGCGCTGAAGGCGGTGCGCCGGAACATCCAGATGGTGTTCCAGGACCCGTACACCTCGCTCAACCCCCGTATGACGGTGGGCGACATCATCGGCGAGACCTTCGAGATCCACCCCGAGGTGGCCCCGAAGGGCGACCGCCGCCGCAAGGTCCAGGACCTGCTGGACGTCGTGGG
>KL569110.1:117778-118286 GCA_000715635.1 Streptomyces violaceus
CGCCGCAAGGTCCAGGACCTGCTGGACGTCGTGGGTCTCAACCCCGAGTACATCAACCGCTACCCGCACCAGTTCTCGGGCGGTCAGCGCCAGCGCATCGGCATCGCCCGCGGCCTCGCGCTCAACCCCGAGATCATCATCTGCGACGAGCCGGTCTCCGCGCTGGACGTGTCCGTCCAGGCGCAGGTCATCAACCTGATGGAGAAGCTCCAGGACGAGTTCAACCTCTCCTACCTCTTCATCGCGCACGACCTGTCGATCGTCCGGCACATCTCGGACCGGGTGGGTGTGATGTACCTCGGCAAGATGGCCGAGATCGGTTCGGACACGGAGATCTACGACCACCCGACCCATCCGTACACCCAGGCGCTGCTCTCCGCCGTCCCGGTCCCTGACCCGGAGGCCCGAGAGGGCCGCGAGCACATCATCCTCACCGGCGACGTCCCGTCCCCGGCCAACCCGCCCTCGGGCTGCCGCTTCCGCACCCGCTGCTGGAAGGCCCAGGACA
>KL569110.1:118536-118813 GCA_000715635.1 Streptomyces violaceus
CCCAGGAGATCCCGCTCCTCGCGGTTCCCGAGCGCTTCAAGGGCGAGGACACCCCGGCGGCCCACGAGTCGGCCTGCCACTTCGCGGAGGAGAAGGACGTGATCCACGCGGCCTGACGGCTCCGCGCGACGTCCCTTCCGGTTCCCGGTGCCTTCTGACGAGGGCGCCGGGAACCGACCTTTTTCCGAGAGGGGTCAGGAATGCTGCACCACATCGAGCTCTGGGTCCCCGACCTGCCCCGGGCGACCCGCGAATGGGGCTGGCTCCTGGCCCGCCT
>KL569110.1:119033-123181 GCA_000715635.1 Streptomyces violaceus
GGCCCGCCTCGGCTACGGCCCGTACCAGGAGTGGGAGCACGGCCGCAGCTGGCGCCTCGGCGCGACATACCTCGTCGTCGAGCAGTCCCCTGCCCTGCGAGGAGCCGAGCACGACCGCATGCGGCCCGGCCTCAACCACCTGGCGTTCCACGCCGGGGCAGCCGCGGAGGTCGACGCGCTGGCCCGCGAGGCGCCCGCACACGGCTGGGCGCCCCTCTTCGCCGACCGCCATCCCCACGCCGGGGGCCCGGACCACTACGCCGCCTACCTCACCAACACAGACGGGTTCGAGGCCGAGCTGGTGGCGGCCGAAGTGCGCACAAACCCCCGCGAACTGCGTTAACACGCAAGCAACTTCGCCGACCCGGTCCCGATATACGGACGCGTCAGGCTGAACAGCGTACGGCCGTGCGGGTGCCGTAAACGGGCCGGGGCGCGCCATGTCGTCCCGGCCCGTTGCCGTGCGCTCAGACGCCGCTGATGCCCAGGGAGCGCTTGAGGAAGTCGACCTGGAGAAGGAGCAGGTTCTCCGCGACCTGTTCCTGCGGGGTGATGTGCGTGACCCCGGACAGCGGCAGGACCTCGTGCGGGCGGCCGGCGGCCAGAAGGGCCGAGGAGAGGCGCAGGGCGTGGGCGACGACCACGTTGTCGTCGGCGAGGCCGTGCACGACCATCAGGGGACGGTGCGGCTCGGCGGGGGAGGACAGCCCGTCGGCGGTGACCAGGGAGCTCCCCGCGTACGACTCCGGATGCTCCGCGGGGGCGCCCAGGTACCGCTCCGTGTAGTGCGTGTCGTAGAGGTGCCAGTCCGTCACCGGCGCCCCCGCGATGCCCGCGTGGAAGACATCGGGGCGGCGCAGCACCGCGAGGCCCGCCAGCCAGCCGCCGAAGGACCAGCCGCGGATCGCCACCCGGGACAGATCCAGGGGATACCGCTGCGCGAGGTCCCGCAGCGCCTCCACCTGGTCGTCGAGCGACAGTGTGAAGTCGTGGTGGATCTCCTTCTCCCACGCGGGGGACCGCCCCGGCGTGCCGCGGCCGTCCGCGACGATCACCGCGAAGCCGTGGTCCGCGAACCACTGCGAGGTGAGGTGCGGATTGTGCGCGGCCACCACCCGCTGCCCGTGCGGCCCGCCGTACGGGTCCATGAGTACCGGCAGGGGGGTGTCACCGGCGTAGTCCCGAGGCATAAGCACAGCGCACGGGATGCGGCGTGCGCCCCCCTCGGTGAGCGTCACTCGGGGGGACATACCAGGGTCTTCGGCATAAGAAGGGACACTCGCCGTCGGTTTCCCGTCGCGCAGTACCTGCACCCGCACACCTGGCCGATTCAACGTCGCCGAGACCAGAACCGTGACGCCCCCGGCCCGTGCGGCCGAGTGCACGCCCGGCTCCTGCGACACTCGCTCCACGCCCAGCTCGTTCACCCGGTACACATGCACCTGGCCCGTCTCCGCCTCGTCGGCCTCCTCGCCCGCCGACGCCGAGACCAGCACGTCGTCGTCGGAGACGTCCAGCACGGCCCGGACGTGCAACTGCGCTCCCGTGAGCGGCCGTTCCCCGACCGCCAGCACCCGCGCACCGCCCTCGTCCGCGATCCGCACCAGCTGCCCGGACGGGCTCCAGCACGGCACCCCGGGGAAAAGATCAAGCCATGTTCGATCTTCGTCGGCGTGCACCATCCGCGTCGCGCCCGACTCCGGATCCACCGCCAGGATCAGCTGGCTGCGCTGGTCGCGCGCCTGTACGAGCAGCAGCGGTGCGCCCGCCGCTGACCAGTGGACATGCGCCAGATACGGATACCGCGCCCGGTCCCAGGCGACCTCCGTGCGCAACCCGTCCAGACCGATCACGAACAGCCGCACCTCCGCGTTGCCGGTGCCCGCCGCCGGATACGCCACCCGCTGCGGCTCACGCCGCGGATGCGCCGGATCGGAGATCCACCAGCGCTCCACCGCCGTGTCGTCCACCCGCGCCACGAGCAGCCGGTCCGACTCCGGAGCCCACCAGAAACCGCGCGAACGCCCCATCTCCTCGGCCGCGATGAATTCGGCGAGCCCGAATGAGACATTCTCCGACTCCGGCTCGGCGAGCGCCCGGTCGTCGTCCCCCTCGGCTCCCACCACGCGCAGGGCGCCCTGCGCGACGTAGGCGATGTGCCGCCCGTCGGGCGACGGACGCGGGTCGATCACCGGCCCGGGCGTGGGCAGTCCACGCGCCGTCCCGGCCCGCAGCTCGGCCGCGAAAAGCCGCCCTGACAAGGCGAAAGAGGCCAACTCGACGGCCGAGTCGGTGGCGTACCCGACGATGCCGGCCCCGCCTTCGCGGCTGCGCTCACGCCGCGCCCGCTCCTCGGCCGACAGGTCCTCCGAGGCACCGCCCAGCAGGGCGCGCGGGTCCGCGGCCACGCGCTCTCCGCCCTCCTCCGCGTCGAGGACCCACAGCGAACTCGCCCGGTCCGTACCGGAGCTGGAGCGCAGGAACACAACACGTGAACCGTCGGGCGCCACACTGAACGAACGCGGCGCGCCGAGCGTGAAGCGCTGGGTGCGGGCGTGCCGCCGGGGGAAGGAGTCAGGCTCGGTCGTCATGCCCTGACCATATTGGCCATGCGCCCCCTTGTGCGGCCGTGCGCCGACCGATGCGCACGGACGGATAGTTATGATCAATGTCGCATAGTGGGTATGAACCTGCTGGCTGCTGTACGGATTTAATGCCCCCATAGTCCGACCCCCCGCGACCTTGTGGATCTTTGGAGGTGAGCCGCCGTGGCACTCTCGATTTCGGCGGTGGTGCTGCTGGCGATCATCGTCTTCTTGCTCATCAAGAAGTCGGGACTGAAAGCCGGGCATGCGGTGGTGTGCATGCTGCTCGGCTTCTACCTCGCCTCCTCGACCGTCGCTCCCACGATCAACGAGCTGACGACGAACATCGCGGGCATGATCGGCAGTATCAAGTTCTGACCGGCCGGGTCCCGCGTACGGCCTCGTGAGCCGGGGTCGTGGGACCTCGTAGGGTGGGTTCCATGACGGAACTGCCCGACCGGCGTCTGCTGCTGGTGCACGCGCACCCGGACGACGAGTCGATCAACAACGGCGTCACCATGGCCAGGTACGCGGCCGAGGGTGCCCACGTCACCCTGGTCACCTGCACCCTCGGCGAACGGGGCGAGGTCATCCCGCCCGAGCTCGCGCACCTGACCGGCGCCGCCCTGGGCCAGCACCGTCGCCGCGAGCTCACCGCCGCCATGGACGGGCTCGGCGTCCGGGACGTCCGCCTGCTCGGCGGCGCCGGACGCTACAGCGACTCCGGGATGATGGGCCTGCCCGACAACGACGACCCCGGCTGCTTCTGGCAGGCCGACGTCGACGAGGCCGCCGCACACCTCGTCGAGGTGATCCGCGAGGTACGCCCCCAGGTCCTCGTCACCTACGACGACAACGGCGGCTACGGCCACCCCGACCACATCCAGGCCCATCGCGTCGCCATGCGCGCGGCCGAACTCTCCGCCGAGGCCGGCCGTCCGGTCCCGAAGGTCTACTGGAACCGGGTCCCCCGGCCCGTTGTGGAGGAGTCCTTCGCCCGGCTCCGTGACGATCTGCCCGGCCTCCCCTTCGCCAAGGCGGCCACGGTCGACGACGTACCGGGTGTCGTGGCAGAGGAGCGGATCACCGCCGCGATCGACGGCAGCGCCCACGCCGCGGCCAAGGCCGCCGCGATGCGTGCCCACGCCACCCAGATCAGCGTGGCCGAGCCGTATTTCGTGCTGTCCAACGAACTCGCCCAGCCGATCCTCACGACCGAGTACTACGAGCTGGTGCGGGGCGAGCAGGGCCCCGGTGAGCGGGAGACGGACCTGTTCGCCGGCGTCGAGGAGGCCTCATGAGTGACCGGAGTCCGATGCTCGCCCAGCCGATGCGGCCGCCGTCCGCCGCACGGGTCACCGCCTGCCTGGGGTTCTTCCTGCTCGGGGCCGTGGTCGGAGTTGCCGGGGCGCTGGTGCAGCCCGCGTGGTTCCCGGGCGGACTGCTGCTCGCCCTCGCCGGGGAGGCCGGAGCCGTCCTGGGCGCGGCACGCGTCACCCGCGGCCGGATCGGGGGCGTCGCGGCCGCCGCCGGCTGGATGCTCGCCGTCGTCCTGCTCACGGC
>KL569110.1:123399-124346 GCA_000715635.1 Streptomyces violaceus
CAGCCGCCCCGAGGGCGACTTCGTCTTCGCCGCGGGGAGCGGCTCCTATCTCTTCCTGCTCGGGGGCATCGGTGTGGCTGTGATGTGCGCCACCCTCGCCCCGGGGCGGCAACCGGACGGCGCTCCCGTCCGACTTGCCAAATGACGTACCACTTCGCCAGGACGTGGCCGTGGGGGTCCGGTGTGGGATTCCCGGCGGTCGTGGGATACGGGCCAGAAGTGGCCAGTATGGTGGTGCGCGCCGCCGAGCTGCCCGCGTGAGGTCGTGTCGGGCGGCGGAGCCAACCGGGAGAACCTGCCTTGAGTCGTGAAACTGACACTCCGTCCTCCGGGCCCAACGGGCGCGGTGGAGCCGCCTACCCGTCGGGTACGCCGCCGTACGGGACCCCGAAGGTCTCCGACGACGGTACGGACGCGGGCCGTTCGGCCGCGCGGCCGGCGGAACGCAAGACCGAGACCACGCTGACGACCCGGATCCGGATCAACATCCCGGGGTCACGGCCCATTCCGCCCGTGGTGGTGCGCAAGCCCGTCGGGGATTCGGAGGGCTCGGGCGACACCGGGACCGGTGCGGGCACCGGCAACGAGGCGTCCGCGCCGGGTGCCGCCACCTCCAGGGGCACCGGCACGGTCGAGCCTCCCGCCGAGCCCGGGCAGTCCGCCGACGACAAACCGACCAGCGACTGGTTCGCGCCCCGCAAGTCCGGCCCGGGCCCGGGCGGTCAGGGCAGCGGCTCCACCAACGGGGCCGGTCTGCCGGGCGGTTCGAACCCGGCGGCGGGCGGTTCCGGCGCGGGCGCCCCCGGTGCCGGTGCGTCCGGCGGGGCGCGGCCGGGCGCCGGGCGGCCCGGAGGCGTGGTCGGCTCCATGGGCGCGCCGGGCGGCTCCCGGTCCGGCGGTACGAACGGTGCCGGGCTCCCCGGCGGCGCGACCGGCGGACCCGTCGC
>KL569110.1:124517-125019 GCA_000715635.1 Streptomyces violaceus
CGCGCCCGGGCACGGCGGCGGCACCGGCTCCTTCGACGTCACCGAGGCACTGGCGGCGGGCCCGCTGGGCAACGGTTCGCGTCCCGCCCCGGGCAGTGGCAGTGGTGGTGGCGAACCGCGCCGCGACGATCTGCCGTACTTCTCGGAGAACGACCGTGTGGGCCAGGGCGGCCCCGGCTCCCAGGGCCCGGCCGGCCCGACCGGCGGTCCGGTCACCGGGGACGGCCCGATGGCGCCGCCGGCCGGTGGGCCCGGCGCACCGGCCGGCTTCACCGAGCAGAGCGGTCCCGGCGCTTTCTCCGAGCCGGGTGGCCCCGGGCGATCGGGTGGCCCCGGCCGACCGGGCGGTCCCGGTGGGCCCGGTGGCGCCGGTGGGCCTGGCAGCTTCACCGAGCCCGGTCGCTCCGGTGGGCCTGGCGGCCCTGGCGCCCCCAGCGCCTTCAACGACCCCGGCCGGCCCGGAGGCCCCGGCGCACCCGCCGGTCCCGGAGCCATAGGCGGG
>KL569110.1:125238-127067 GCA_000715635.1 Streptomyces violaceus
CCGCCGCCACGGGCGGCCCAGGCCGCCCCGGGAATCCTGGCGCCTCCGCCGCTCCAGGCAACCCCGGCGGCGCCGGCCCCCTGGGCGGCGCCCCCGGCAGCACCGCCCCCACCGGCCCGGGCGCCGCAGGCCCCGGCGGCGGCATGAGCGACGACACCGCCATCCTCACCCCGCAGAAGCCGGCCCCCGAACCGGACGGCCAGGGCTACGGCCCCCGCCACGACAACGTCTCCGGGCACACCGTCACCAGCGGCATCCCGGTCGTACCGTCCGGCGCCGCCTCCCCGTTCGGCCCGGGCGCGCCCGGCGAAGGCCCGGTGCCCCACGGGGCCCCGAAGCTGCCCGAGCCGGTCTCCCCGCCCCCGGCGAGCTCCTCGAAGACGCCGAAGAAGAAGGGCCGCAACAAGCTCGTGCTGCTCGCGGTCGGCGTGGTCGTCGCCGCCGGTGGCCTCTACGGCGCCGGTCTGCTGATGAACCGCACCGACGTCCCGAAGGGCACCAGCGTCCTCGGCGTCGACATCGGCGGCACCACCCGTGACGGCGCGGTCAAGAAGCTCGACGAGGCCTTCGACGACCGGGCGGGCAAGCCGTTGAAGCTGTCGGTGGGCGGCAAGGCCGTGTCCCTCGACCCGGACAACGCGGGCCTCCAGTTCGACATGGACGCCACGGCCGACGCGGCGGCGAAGAGCGACTACAACCCGGTCTCCGTGATCGGCTCGCTGTTCGGCAATCACCGCGTGGTCACGCCCGTCATGCCGATCGACGAGGAGAAGCTGCACGTGTCCCTGGAGACCGCCGCGGGCGGCTCCGGCTCGTCGTCCGACGGCACCATCAAGTTCCAGGGCGGCAAGGCCGTCGCCGTGTACGGCAAGGTGGGCCAGGGCATCGACGTCGACAAGTCGACCGCGGCGGTCGAGGAGGCCTACCGATCCCAGGTGGAGACCGGCACGGCCGGTGCGGTGACGCTCCCGACCACCAGCCGGAAGCCGACGGTGTCGAACGCCGAGGTCGACCGGATGCTGAAGGAGTTCGCGCAGCCCGCGATGTCCGACCTCGTCACCGTTCGCACCGACGCGGCTCACAGCATCGACTTCGGCCCCGTGTCCCTGCCGAAGATCCTCGGCTTCAAGGCCGTCGACGGCAAGCTCGTGGACACCTACAACCTCAAGGCGCTCCAAGAGGCGTACGGCACGACCTTCGAGGGCGTGCAGATCGAGGGCGCGAGCGGCAAGCGCGACGTTCTGCCGCAGGACGTCGTCGCCGCGCTGCGCAAGGCCCTGCGCGGCACGACACCGGCGGAGCGCGTCGGAGTCATCGAGACCAAGCCGAACTGACCTCGGACGGTCCGCACGGACGACCAGCCCCTGCCCCCACCGGGCAGGGGCTGTCCGGCGTCGTCACCCGGGCGGCATGACATCTGTCATCCCGCACTCCGGACGCCCGACACTGCCCCCGCCGACACCCCCGAAGCCACCATGGCCGCATGACAACGACAGCCTCGGTGGTCGCGTTCGACCAGGTGAGCAAGGCATACGACACCGTCCGGGCCGTGGACGGACTGACCCTGACCCTGCGCCCGGGGGAGACCGTGGCGCTGCTCGGCCCCAACGGCGCCGGCAAGTCCACCACCCTCGATCTGCTCCTCGGTCTCAAGAAGCCCGACAGCGGCACCGTCCGCCTCTTCGGCGCCGGTCCCCGGGAGGCCATCGTCGCCGGGCGCGTGGGTGCCATGCTGCAGAGCGGCGGGCTGATGGACGAGGTCACGGTCGCCGAACTGGTGAGGCTCGCCTGCGACCTGCACCCGAAGCCGTACCAGCCCTCCGAGGTGT
>KL569110.1:127243-127563 GCA_000715635.1 Streptomyces violaceus
CCTGCACCCGAAGCCGTACCAGCCCTCCGAGGTGCTGTCCCGCGCGGGCATCGCGCAGATCGCCGGCCGCAAGGTCGACAAGCTCTCCGGCGGCCAGGCCCAGCGCGTCCGCTTCGCCCTCGCCACCGCGGGCGACAGCGACCTCATCGTCCTGGACGAGCCCACCACCGGCATGGACGTCACCACCCGCCAGGCCTTCTGGGCCACCATGCGCGAACAGGCCGGCCAGGGCCGGACCGTCCTCTTCGCCACCCACTACCTCGAAGAGGCCGACGCCGTCGCCGACCGGGTCCTGGTGCTGCACCTGTCTCTTATACACA
>KL569110.1:127760-128430 GCA_000715635.1 Streptomyces violaceus
TGTGTATAAGAGACAGGCCCTGCGCGGCTTGCCCTTCCTGACCTCCCTGGCCGTCTCCGGCCGGACCGTCCGCATCCAGTCCACCGACGCCGACGCGACCGTCCACGCCCTCTACGGCCTCGGCGTCTACCCCCGCAACCTCGAAGTCGCCGGTCTCGGCCTGGAGCAGGCCTTCGTCGCGATCACCGCCGCCGAGGAGGCGAAGTCGAAGTGAACAGCCTGGTCAAGCTGGAACTCACCCGCGCCCTGCGCAACCGCAAGTTCCTGTTCTTCTCCGTGATCTACCCGTCGGTCCTGTTCCTGATCATCGCGGGCAACTCCGGCAGCACCACGAAGCTCCCCGGCACCGGCCTGACCCTGCCGACCTACATGATGGTCTCCATGGCCTCCTTCGGCGCTCTCACGGCCGTCCTCATGGGCAACAGCGAGCGCATCGCCAAGGAGCGCGAGAGCGGCTGGGTGCGGCAACTGCGCCTGACCACCCTGCCGGGCCGCGGCTACGTCCTCGCCAAGACCGCGAGCGCCGCCGTGGTCAGCCTGCCGTCCATCGTCATCGTCTTCGCCGTCGCGGCGACCGTGAAGGACGTACGCCTGGACGCCTGGCAGTGGCTCGCCCTCACAGGCGCGATCTGGGCCGGCAGCCTCGTCTTCGCCGCGCTCGGCGTCGCCA
>KL569110.1:128584-129979 GCA_000715635.1 Streptomyces violaceus
CATCGCTACCTCGCCAGCGGCGACGCGGTCCGCCCGATCACGATGATCACCTACTTCGGCCTGTCGATGCTCGGCGGCCTGTGGATGCCCACGACGACCTTCCCGACCTGGCTCCAGGACATCGCGAAGTGGCTTCCCACGCACGCGTACGCTGCCCTGGGGCAGGCCATCGAGCAGAGCCGCGCCCCGCACGTCCAGGACCTCGTCGTCCTCGTGGTGTCGTTCGCCCTGTTCGCGGGCGGCGCGGCCTGGCTGTACCGGAAGGACACCCTGAAGGCGTGAGCGGCGTCGGGTTCGGTATCGGGCAGCGCCCGGTGAACCGCCGGCAGCGGGCGGTGAAGTCGCTGTGGACCGGCATCTGGCTGGTCTACCTCGGCGCACCCGTCTCCGACCTGCTGCACGGCGGCCACAGCACGGGCGTGCGGATCCTCGGCTGGCTCGGCCTGGCAGCGTTCGTGGCCTGGTACATGGTGCTGGTCTTCCGCACCGGCCGCGGCGAGCGCAACGCCCTGGTGCTCGGCTCGCTCGGGGTCCTCGCGGCCCAGTCCACGCTCCTCGCCCTCACCTTGGGCCGCGAGTGGCTGGTGCTGTTCGTGTACGTCTCGATCGCGTCCGGGGCGGCCCTGCCCCTGCGCATGGCCCGCTGGACCATCCCGGCCGCGTGTGCCCTGCTGACCGCCGTGGCGCTCGCTTCGCACGACGGTCTGTCCTACCTGGGCGGGCTCCTCATCCCGGCCCTGCTCGGCGGTTTCGCGATGACCGGCGTACGCGAACTCGTCCGGACGGCCGTCGCCCTGCGCGAGGCCCGCGCCACCGTCGCCCAGCTCGCCGCCAACGAGGAACGCCTGCGCCTGGCCAGGGACCTGCACGACCTGCTCGGCCACTCCCTCTCCCTGATCACCCTCAAGAGCGAGCTGGCAGGCCGGATGCTCCCCGACCGGCCCGACAAGGCGGCCCAGCAGGTCGCCGACATCGAGCAGGTCAGCCGCCAGGCTCTCGTGGACGTGCGCGAGGCCGTCACCGGTTACCGACGCCCCCGCCTGAGCGGCGAACTCGCCGGTGCCCGGGTCGCCCTGACCGCGGCCGGCGTCACCACCGACCTGCCCGCGGAGCCGCCCGGCCTCGCCGGCGTACCCGAGGAGAGCGAGTCCGCACTCGCCTGGGCGCTGCGCGAGGCGGTCACCAACGTCGTACGGCACAGCGGCGCCGGCCGCTGCACGGTCGAGCTGCTGCGCCGCCAGACCCTCGACGGCCCGGTGCTCGAACTCACCGTCGAGGACAACGGCTCGGGCGGCCCGGGCGACGGCTACGGCAACGGCCTCACGGGCCTCACCGAGCGCCTGGCCAAGGCGGGCGGCACCCTGGAGGCGGGCCCGCTCAAGCACGGCTTCCGCC
>KL569110.1:130155-131576 GCA_000715635.1 Streptomyces violaceus
GGCCCGCTCAAGCACGGCTTCCGCCTGGTCGCCCGCGTGCCGACGGCCGACCCGGCGGACGTAGGATCCCGGGCATGAGCCGCACGATCAAGGTCCTTCTCGCCGAGGACCAGTCGATGGTCCGTGAGGCCCTGGCCGCCCTGCTCGGCCTGGAAGCGGACATCGAGGTCGTCGCCCAGGTGGCCCGCGGCGACGAGGTCCTGGAAGCGGCCCGCGAACACGAGGTCGACGTGGCCCTCCTCGACATCGAGATGCCCGGCGCGACGGGCATAGAGGCCGCGGCCCGCCTCCACGAGGAGCTCCCGGCGGTGAAGCTGGTCATCCTCACGACCTTCGGCCGCCCCGGCTACCTCCGCAGCGCGATGGAGTCCGGCGCCGACGCCTTCCTGGTCAAGGACGCCCCCGCCGCCCAGCTCGCCGAGGCGATCCGCAAGGTCCTCACCGGCGAACGCGTCATCGACCCCACCCTCGCGGCAGCGGCCCTGGCGGACGGCGCCAACCCCCTCACTGACCGGGAGCGAGAGGTCCTCAGAGCAGCGGCGGACGGCTCCACCAACGCCGAACTGGCAGCCACCCTGCACCTCTCCCAGGGCACCGTCCGCAACTACCTCAGCACAGCCATCCAGAAGCTCGCGGTGAGAAACCGGGCAGAGGCGGTCCGGGTGGCACGAGAAAAAGGCTGGTTGTAAACCCACCCAAGGGGCGCGGGGGACTGCGCGATCAACCACAACGAACCCGCACCCGCACAGCGACACACAGCCCTATGGCGAGAAGGCGTCAGTTAAGCATCGCCCGAGCCGCGAAAGCCTCCCCCCGCACCCGCTCGGCAGCCCCTTCATCCACCGCGGAAACAACCTCCGCGTACGCCTCCAACTCCAAGGCCCCCGGCACGTAATCCCCACGCTGCACCAGCAACTGCGCCCGCTCGTACCGCAACCGGGCCGGATGCGAAGGCAACAGCAGCGACAGCTCGACCGCCCACAGCGAGACGTCCGACCGCTCCGGCCGAGCCGCCGCCCACGCCCGCACGTTGTTCAGAATCCGCATCACCACATCCAGCGGATCCGCAGGCCGCAACATCGCCGGATCGAGCCCCGTCCCCGTCGCCCCGGCGACCAGCACCTCCGCGTCCGCCCCCGTCAGCACCCGCCCTCCATCGAACGGGTCCGCGAGCACCTGCCCCTCGTCAGGCCCGAACCCGACCACGAAATGCCCCGGCAGAGCCACCCCGTACACCGGCGCCCCGGCCCGCCGGGCCACCTCCATCCACACCACGGACAGCAGAATCGGCAACCCCCTGCGCCGCACCAGCACCTCGTGCAGCAGCGAGGACTCCAGCCGCTGGTAGTCGGCCGGGCTGCCGCCGAAACCCATCCGCTCACCGAGCAGCTCCCGCAGGGCGAGGGCCCAGGCCCGTGGCC
>KL569110.1:131804-132652 GCA_000715635.1 Streptomyces violaceus
GCAGCCCGGCCAGCCGGTCCAGCTCGACCTGCGCGGCGTCCAGGCCCGCCTCGTCCAGCTCCCGGTCCGCCTCCGCGCCCACCAGCAGGCACAGGGTCGACAGATCGGGCCGCTCGGACCGGGCCTCCTCGGCGAACCGCCGCCGCAGCTCGGCGGAGCGCTCCGGGGACGGGGGATAAGGGGGACGCATAGGTGGCTCGTGCCCTCTCAGGACGATCGGTTACCGGCCGGTGCCGCCGGATTCCGGCGCCCGGTAGTGGTGGTAGGCGTGGTGCGCGGCGAAGCCCATCCCGGCGTACAGCTCCCGCGCTCCCGCGTTCTCGGCCTCGACCTGGAGCCAGGCGGCCGACGCACCCTCGTCGAGGGCCCGCCGGGCCAGCGCCGCCATCACGGCCGTGCCCAGCCCCTGACGCCGCAGCGCCGGATCGACCTCGACGGCGGCGAACCCGGCCCACCGCCCGTCGACGACACACCGCCCGATGGCGTCCGGAGCGGCCCCTTGCGTGGCACCGGGCACGGTCGCGAACCACACCGAAGGTCCCCCTCCCAGCACCCGCAGCGCCACCTCGCTCAGGCCCCTGCGCTGGTACCGGGCCAGCCAGGCATCGTCCGCCTCCCGGGACAGCACGACCCCGGACGGCTCCGCCCGGTCGGCGACCGGCGCCAGCGGCCCGATCCACAGCTCGGCGGTCACCTCCCGCGCCCAGCCCCGCTCCTCCAGCTCGGCACACAGCAGCTCCTGCGTGCCCTCGGCGCCGGTCGCGGTCTGGACGTAGGCGGGCAGCCCGCGGTCGCCGTACCAGCGCCGGACGGCGCCGAGCGCCTCGTCGAGCGGCATTCCCGGCTCG
>KL569110.1:132802-134859 GCA_000715635.1 Streptomyces violaceus
GCACCGAATTGGCCCGCCGCGTGAACCCGGACGCGGCCCGCAGCTCCCAGTCCCCGAGCCGCTCGCTCTCCACGGGCCGCCAGGCCCGCGCGGCGACCCGGGCCAGTTCCTCGTACGAGGCGGCCGGACCACGGCGACGCGCCGGAGCGGCGGGCACCACCTTGCCCGCGACCAGCGCGGATTCCGCGATGTGGACGCTCTCGCCGCTCCTGCGTGTGATCAGCAGCACACCCTTGTCCCATGATGTGAGAACGCCGACCGTGTCGGTGAACTTCTCACCCGGAGCCGCATGTTCGATCAAGCTCCGTACGGAGACCCGTTTACCCACGTCAGCAGCGGTGATAGCCACCTCGAGACGACCGGCGGCAGAGATTTCCACAGGTCCGTACACCCCTCCTGTTCGGATCATGCCCAAGAACGGAGATACTAGGGGCGGGCATCGACGACGCCGCGCTCCCGCGCGCCAGGCGGCGGAGCCTGAGGAGGCCCGCCAGCGCCCTATCGAGGAGGAACGACAGCGTGACCTACGTCATCGCGCAGCCTTGTGTCGACGTCAAGGACAAGGCGTGCATCGAGGAGTGCCCGGTCGACTGCATCTACGAGGGCTCCCGGTCCTTGTACATCCACCCGGACGAATGCGTCGACTGTGGTGCCTGTGAGCCGGTCTGCCCGGTCGAGGCGATCTTCTACGAGGACGACACCCCGGAGGAGTGGAAGGACTACTACAAGGCGAACGTCGAGTTCTTCGACGAGCTCGGCTCGCCCGGCGGTGCCAGCAAGCTGGGGCTGATCGAGCGCGACCACCCCTTCATCGCCGCGCTGCCGCCGCAGGCCTAGTCACCGCAAGCGGCCGCACACCGTGCCGCCTCGGTCCCGTACGGCCCGATCACGCCCTGATCGCCGTACGGGGCCGAGGCGTTTGCCCTGGACGGCTCGTACGTACCGGAAAGTGAGCCAGAAACCGTGTCCGCAGTCTCCGACCGTCTCCCCGCTTTTCCCTGGGACAAGCTGACGCCGTTCAAGGCCACGGCCGCCGCCCACCCGGACGGCATCGTGGACCTGTCCGTCGGCACCCCGGTCGACCCGGTCCCCGAGCTGATCCAGAAAGCGCTGGTCGACGCGGCGGACTCGCCGGGCTACCCGACGGTCTGGGGCACGCCCGAGCTGCGCGACGCGATCACCGGCTGGGTCGAGCGCCGCCTCGGTGCCCGCGACGTCACCCACCGCCACGTTCTCCCGATCGTCGGCTCCAAGGAACTCGTCGCCTGGCTCCCGACCCAGCTGGGCCTCGGTCCCGGTGACCGGGTGGCCTACCCGCGCCTGGCCTACCCGACGTACGAGGTCGGCGCCCGCCTGGCCCGTGCCGAGTACGAGGTCTACGACGACCCGACGGAGCTGGACCCGGAGGGCCTGAAGCTCCTCTGGCTGAACTCCCCGTCGAACCCCACGGGCAAGGTCCTGTCGAAGGCGGACCTCACCCGGATCGTGGCGTGGGCCCGCGAGCACGGCGTCCTGCTCTTCTCCGACGAGTGCTACCTGGAGCTGGGCTGGGAGGCCGACCCGGTCTCGGTGCTGCACCCGGACGTCAACGGCGGCTCGTACGACGGCATCGTGTCCGTCCACTCCCTCTCCAAGCGCTCGAACCTCGCGGGCTACCGCGCGGCCTTCCTGGCAGGCGACCCGGCCGTCCTGAGCCCCCTCCTGGAGATCCGCAAGCACGGCGGCATGATGACGTCCGCGCCGACGCAGGCGGCGGTCGTGGCGGCCCTGAGCGACGACGACCACGTCCGCGTCCAGCGCGAGCGCTACGCGTCCCGCCGCGCCCTCCTGCGCGAGGCTCTCCTGTCCCACGGCTTTCGCATCGAGCACAGCGAGGCCAGCCTCTACCTTTGGGCCACCAGGGGCGAATCCTGCTGGGACACGGTCGCCCACCTCGCGGACCGAGGCGTCCTCGTGGCCCCCGGTGACTTCTACGGCTCGGCGGGCGCGGAGTTCGTCCGTGTGGCCCTGACGGCGACGGACGAGCGGATCGCGGCGGCTGTACGACGTCTGTAGCC
>KL569110.1:135016-135976 GCA_000715635.1 Streptomyces violaceus
GCTTCACCGACGAGCTGCCCGGCGGAGCCCGCCGCTTCACCGGCCGCCTTCTGCGCGACGGGCGTGGCCTTCTTGACCGTCTTGCCGCCCAGAGAGCCCGCGGCCGGCACCGCCTTCTTGACGGTCTTGCTGCCGGTGTCACCGGCGGACTTGCTGACGTCCGTCGCCGCGCCGTCGACGGTGTTGCCGACGTTCGCCCCGTCCAGGGCGGTCAGGCCGCCGAGGTTCGGGTTGGCCGGCAGCTCGGGGGCCGCACTGGCGGAGCCGGCCGCACCGACCCCGGCAGCCGCTCCGGCAGCGACGATGAGCGCGGCACGGGCGATCCGGCGGGTCAGGGGGAGGGACATGGTGCTCCTTCGACGGAGAGAACAGTGAGGTTCGTGAAGTGTCCGACCGGCTCCGGGAGTTGATCGACTGGCTGTGGACCGCCCCGGCTCGGACGCAGTGACTACCGCTCGAAGGCCGGGAAGGTTGCGGCGTCGCAACGTAAAGAGTTGGTAATGCGTCGCATAATCGGCTGCGGACAAACGGGCGAAAAGGCCCCTTCCGGAAAGTCCGCCGAATCCTTCCAGCCCTGTACGCCCAAGGGTTTTCGCGGATTCCCGGGTGAGGGCACGAAAACCTGCGCACACCGTCACGGCCGAGCCGCGCGGGTAACCCCCAGGGGTGAGTTCCCGTACCCCTGCGCGATCTAGCGCATCGTGACAATACGGACGGCGTCCGCGTCCTGTTCCGCACCCGCGGTGCCCTTCGCCGTCGGAACGCGCCACTCGCTGGCGGTGTTCCCGGCGACCCACTCACGCCCGGCGTACGTGACGCGCGCGATGTGCAGCTCGGAGGCGTTGGCCACGGCCCAGTGCGCCAGCTGCCAGCCGCGCCGCTCCAGGCTCCGCCCGGTCGCGGAACTCGTGTCGGCGATCACCGGCAGTGTCACCGTCCGCCCGCCGGATTCGTCCGTAC
>KL569110.1:136180-137093 GCA_000715635.1 Streptomyces violaceus
CCCCCGCCGGATTCGTCCGTACCGCGGCTCGGGGAGGGCGTCGGCGTGGCCGCCGACGAGCCGCCCACCTGGGCACCGGCCGGCTCCAGCACGTCGCGCCCGAAGTCCCGCACGAGCGCGGTACGCACCCCGTCAGGGCCCGTCGCCCGGGTCGCGGCCGGGCGGCCCTCGCAGGTCAGCGTGGCCGCGGACTGGCCGGTGAGGGCGGCGGCGAGCAGCGCGGCGTCCGGCTCGTGCTTGGCGTAGGCCTGCGGGAAGCCGCTGCGCTGCACGCGCTGCGCGGCGACGGTGAGGGGCAGCCGCGTGTAGCCGGGCACCTTGACCAGGTGGTCGTAGAACTCGCCGGCCGAGTACGTCGGGTCCAGGATCTCCTCCCGCGTGCCCCAGCCCTGCGAGGGCCGCTGCTGGAACAGGCCGAGCGAGTCCCGGTCGCCGTGGTTGATGTTGCGCAGGCTGGACTCCTGCAGCGCGGTCGCCAGCGCGATGGTCACGGCCCGCTCCGGCAGTCCGCGCCCGGTGCCCACGGCGGTGATCGTCGCCGCGTTCACGGCCTGCTCGGGCGAGAACGCGTACGACGCCCCGTCGCCCTTGCCCGAGACGACCTTGCAGCCCGGTTCGCCGGTGCCTCCGGTGATGTACTGCACGACGAGGTACCCGGCGACCGCGAGCAGGATCATGAAGGCGGATCCGCATCGGAAGAGGCGGCCACGACGCTTGGGGGAGGACGGCTCTGGCACGCCGTACAAGGTACTGGAGAGTACGGAGTCCCATGGGCCGGGTGTGGACAGTGGGCACGCGGCCTGGCGCGTTAGGGTCGACGGCATGGCCGACACCTCGCTTGACCTCACGCTGGACGCCGCGGAGCTCACCGCCCGGCTCGTCGACTTCCGCTCCGAGAGCGGCACCGAGAAGC
>KL569110.1:137320-145897 GCA_000715635.1 Streptomyces violaceus
CGCTCGCGGACGCGATCGAGACCGCGCTGCGCGCGCTGCCCCACCTGACGGTCGACCGGTACGGCAACAACGTCGTGGCCCGTACGAACCTGGGCCGCTCGGAGCGGGTGATCCTGGCCGGCCACATCGACACCGTCCCGATCGCGGACAACGTCCCCTCCCGGCTCGACGAGGACGGCGTCCTGTGGGGCTGCGGAACGTGCGACATGAAGTCCGGTGTCGCGGTGCAGCTGCGCATCGCGGCGACGGTCCCGGCCCCCAACCGCGACCTGACCTTCGTCTTCTACGACAACGAGGAGGTCGCCGCGGAGCTGAACGGCCTCAAGCACGTCTCCGAGACGCACCCCGAGTGGCTGGAGGGCGACTTCGCGGTGCTCCTGGAGCCGTCGGACGGCCAGGTCGAGGGCGGCTGCCAGGGCACCCTGCGGGTGCTGCTGAGGACCACGGGCGAGCGGGCCCACTCGGCACGCGGCTGGATGGGCTCCAACGCGATCCACGCGGCCGCCCCGATCCTCGCCCGCCTGGCCTCCTACGAACCCCGTTGGCCGGTCATCGACGGCCTGGAGTACCGCGAGGGCCTGAACGCGGTGGGCGTCAGCGGGGGAGTGGCCGGCAACGTGATCCCCGACGAGTGCGTCGTCACCGTCAATTTCCGGTACGCGCCCGACCGCACGCCCGAGGAGGCCATCGCCCACGTCCGGGAGGTCTTCGCGGACTGCGGCGTGGCGGAGTTCGAGGTCGTCGACCACAGCGGCGCGGCGATGCCGGGCCTGTCCCACCCGGCCGCGAAGGCGTTCATCGAGGCCGTGGGCGGCACCCCGATGCCGAAGTACGGCTGGACGGACGTCTCCCGCTTCTCGGCGCTCGGCGTCCCGGCGGTCAACTACGGCCCGGGCAACCCCCACTTGGCCCACAAGCGGGACGAGCGCGTGGAGACCGCGAAGGTCCTCGCGGGCGAGGAGCGCCTGAGGAGCTGGCTGACGGCGTGACCGGCCCGGGGCGCCGACGTGTTTACGGCGCTTCATCGCGGACATGCTCACGTCCCTCGTTCGTAACCCGCGTAGATCTACGCTGAGGTGGAAAGACAGGCACGACGGAGGGAGCGCACATGGCGACCGGCAACCCCGAGGGGAAGAAGCAGCCGCCGGAGGAGAAGCGCCTGGGCCCGGTCCTCCAGCGGCGGGACCAGGTGCAGGCCAGCACCACCGACCAGCGGCTGCTGGACGAGCGAGCCCCCTCCGACTGGGTCCACACCGACCCCTGGCGCGTGCTGCGCATCCAGTCGGAGTTCATCGAGGGCTTCGGCACGCTCGCCGAACTCCCGCCCGCGATCAGCGTGTTCGGCTCGGCCCGGACGACAGCGGAGTCGCCCGAGTACGACGCGGGCGTCCGGCTGGGCCGGGGCCTGGTGGAGGCGGGGTTCGCGGTCATCACGGGCGGCGGCCCGGGCGCGATGGAGGCGGCCAACAAGGGCGCCCTGGAGGCCAAGGGCATCTCGGTCGGCCTGGGCATCGAACTGCCCTTCGAGCAGGGGCTGAACCCGTACGTCGACATCGGTCTGAACTTCCGCTACTTCTTCGTCCGGAAGATGATGTTCGTCAAGTACGCCCAGGGCTTCGTGGTCCTGCCAGGCGGCCTCGGCACCCTCGACGAACTCTTCGAGGCCCTCACCCTCGTCCAGACCCAGAAGGTCACCCGCTTCCCGATCGTCCTCTTCGGCAGCGAGTACTGGGGCGGCCTGGTCGACTGGCTCCGCCGGACGGTCATCGCCCAGGGCAAGGCCGCGGAGAAGGACCTCCTCCTGTTCCACGTCACGGACGACGTGGACGAGGCGGTGGCCCTGGTGTCGAAGGAAGCCGGCAGGTAGAGGGCTTTTCGAGCTCAGCTTCCTGTCCGGCCGAGTCGGGCGGCGGGTGGGCATAGGCCGGGGTCCAGGGGGCGGAGCCCCCTGGTACCTCAGGTCAACGCCTCAGGCCAGCCCACGCCGGGCAACGGCAGGCTCCCGATGCCCGGCGATGGACGCCACCATCTCCAGCACCTGCCGCGTCTCGGCGACCTCATGCACCCGGTACACCTGCGCCCCCAGCCACGCGGACACCGCCGTGGTCGCCAGCGTCCCCACGACCCGCTCCTTGACGGGCCGGTCCAGCGTCTCTCCCACGAAGTCCTTGTTGGACAGCGACACCAGCACCGGCCACTCCGTGGCGACCATCTCGCCCAGCCGCCGGGTCGCCTCCAGACTGTGCCGCGTGTTCTTCCCGAAGTCGTGCCCGGGATCGATCAGCACCGACTCCCTCGGCACCCCCAGGGCCACCGCCCGCTCCGCCAGCCCGACGGTCACGTCCAGAATGTCGGCCACGACATCGTCGTACTCGATCCGGTGCGGCCTCGTCCGCGGCTCCGCACGGCCCGCGTGTGTGCACACCAACCCCACCCCGTACCGCGCGGCGACCTCGGCGAGCCCCGGATCGACCCCACCCCAGGCGTCGTTCAGCAGATCGGCCCCGGCCTCGCACACGGCCTCCCCGACCTCGGCCCGCCAGGTGTCCACGCTGATGATCACGTCCGGGAACCGCTGCCGCACCTCGGCCACGAACCCGACCGTCCGCCGGGCCTCCTCCTCGGCCGTGACCTCCTCGCCCGGCCCGGCCTTGACCCCGCCGATGTCGATGATCGCGGCTCCCTCGGCCACCGCCTGCTCCACGCGCGCGAGCGCCGGCTCGTCGCGGAAGGTCGCGCCCCGGTCGTAGAAGGAGTCCGGGGTCCGGTTCACGATCGCCATGATCACCGGCTCGCGCGGCCCGAATTCCCGCCTGCCCAGCCTGAGCATCCCCTGTGACCTTTCCTGGTACGTCCGCGTCTTCCGCCGCCTGCGACCCTAACTGTCAGACTCGCATGGCACGATCGGAGCCTGACAACATCCGTCTCCGAAGACTCCGAGACACCTGACCGTGGGGGCCCCGCGATGGTTATGTTCCTGTTCCTGGTCGTCGCGCTGGTCGTCGTGGTCGGCGCGGTGACCCTCGCCGTGGTGAGCGGCGGCGAGAACGGCCCGCTGCCCGAGGCCGCCCCCGAGCAGCTGCGGGACCCGCTGCCCCCGGATCGCCCGGTCGACCGCGCGGATGTGGACGGCCTCCGCTTCCCGCTCGCCGTCCGCGGCTACCGCATGGGGGACGTGGACGACGCCCTCAGCCGCCTCGGCGCCGAGCTCGCCGAGCGTGACTCCCGCATCGCGGACCTGGAATCGGCCCTGGCGGGCGCCCGGGCGGCCGCTACCCACGGCCCGGTGTCCCCGCAGCACCACGCGTCCGCGGAGAACCACGTGTCCATGGACAAGCCCGGTCCGCGACAGGAGGACCGGCCGTGAGCGACGGCGCCGCCCTCGCCGGGCCGGACGGTGCGCTGCGCTGCCCCTGGGCCCTGTCCGCCCCGGAGTACGTGACGTACCACGACGAGGAGTGGGGCCGCCCGGTCCACGGCGACGACGCCCTCTACGAGCGTCTCAGCCTGGAGGCCTTCCAGTCCGGTCTGTCCTGGATCACCATCCTGCGCCGCCGTCCCGGCTTCCGCGACGCCTTCGCCGACTTCAAGATCGCCTCGGTGGCCGCCTTCACCGACGAGGACCGCGAGCGCCTGCTGGCCGACGCCGGCATCATCCGCAACCGCGCCAAGATCGACGCGACGCTCGCCAACGCGCGCGTGCTGACCGAGTGGGCCCCGGGAGACCTGGACGAGCTGATCTGGTCCCACGCCCCCGAGCCGGGCCCGCGCCCGGTCCCGAAGTCGCTCTCCGACGTCCCGGCCGTCACACCTGAGTCGACGGCCCTGTCCAAGGCGCTGAAGAAGCGGGGTCTGCGTTTCGTCGGCCCGACGACGGCGTATGCCCTGATGCAGGCCTGCGGACTGGTCGACGACCACCTGCAGGCCTGCGTCGCACGTCGTGCCTGACGCCGTGGCGCGGGTCAGCGGCCCAGGTACTTCGGCTTCTCCTTGTTGACGAAGGCCTGCACCGCGATCGCGTGGTCCTCGGAGGACCCCGCCCGCGTCTGCAGCTCGTCCTCCTTGTCCAGGGTCTCCTCCAGGGAGTGCGTCAGCCCGTAGGCCACCGCCTCCTTGAGTGCCGCGTACGCCACCGTCGGGCCCTCGGCCAGCGCCCGTGCCACCTTCTCGGCCTCCGCGCGGAGCTCGCCGGCGGGCACCAGGCGGTTGGCGATGCCGAGCTCGTATGCCTCCTGCGCGCTGATGCTCCTCGGGAAGAACAGCAGGTCGGCCGCCCGGCCGGGGCCGATCACCCGTGGCAGCGTCCACGAGATCCCCGAGTCGGCGGTCAGCGCCACCCCGGCGAACGAGGTGTTGAACGCGGCCGTGTCCGCCACGATCCGGTAGTCCGCCGCCAGCGCGAAGCCGAAGCCCGCCCCCGCCGCCACCCCGTTCACGGCGGCGACGACAGGCTTCGCCGCCTCGGCCAGCGCCCGCACAATCGGGTTGTAGTGCTCCCGCACCGTGTTCATGGTCAGCCTCGAGCCGGTCTCCCGGTCCTCGACCAGCAGCCCGATGTGCTCCTTGAGGTCCTGCCCGACGCAGAACGCCCGGTCACCGGCGGCGGTCAGCAGCACCGCCCGCACGGCGGCGTCGTCCGCCGCGGACCGGACCGCCTCCCGCAGGGCGACCTTGGCCTCCACGTTCAGCGCGTTCATCGCCTCGGGGCGGTTCAGCGTGATCGTCGCGAGCCCGTCGCTCACCTCGTAGAGCACGGTGTCGGCCATGGCGTATCCCCTCCGTGTCGCCGCTCGGGGGCCTACCGGCCGGTAGGCCCCGGGTCTGCAGGACAGCATGACGGAGATCGCAGACCGGTGAACGCACCGGACGTGTGACCTGCGTCAAAGAATTCTCACCCGTTTTCGTTCGGCGGATGTGTGTGCGGTGGCGGAGTATCGCAGTCACATCGCCGAATTGAGTGGTTTTGCTCGCGTGCGTTGCCCAAGCGATGCCAACTGATGTTGGTCATCGGGTCCTGAGATGCGGGATAATGGCTTGGAAGCAATGTGTTCGATGCCGGTGTCGCGTGTCCTGCTCAGGGCCGCACGTGTGCCCTTCTCGGGGCCGACGGCTTTGACGATGAGCTGGGTTTCAGGAAGGGGAACGAGCATGGCGGCCATGAAGCCGCGGACGGGCGATGGCCCGCTCGAGGTGACCAAGGAGGGGCGGGGCATCGTCATGCGCGTTCCGCTCGAAGGCGGCGGTCGGCTCGTCGTCGAGCTGACCCCGGACGAGGCCGACGCGCTGGGCGATGCCCTCAAGAAGGTCGTCGGCTGAGGCGCAAGCGACCATACCCTTTCAGCTGCCCCGGCATCACGTGTGGTGCCGGGGCGGTTGTTTTCTCATCAATGACTTTCGCCTGCCCCGGCTTCCGCTCCACTAACGCGATCCGGCTAGCGTTTCACCGCGCACAGCAGTCCGTCGCCCACCGGCAGCAGCGACGGCACCAGCTCCTGGCTCTCGCGCACCGTGCGCAGCAGCTCCCGCAGGCGCAGCACCTCCGTGGGCTGCGGTCCGGAGTCCACCGTCCGGCCGTTCGCGAAGGCGCCCTCGAAGACGACGAGCCCACCGGGGCGCAGCAGCCGCAACGATTCAGCGAGGTAGTCCATGACCTCGAGGCGGTCGCCGTCGCAGAAGACGAGGTCGTAGCCGGAGTCCGCGAGGCGGGGCAGCACGTCCAGGGCACGGCCCGGGATGAAGCGGGCCCGGTTGCTGGCGAAGCCGGAGGCGCGGAAGGCCTGGCGGGCGAACTGCTGATGCTCCGGCTCGGGATCCACGGTCGTGAGTACACCGTCGGGCCGCATACCGTGCAGGAGGTGGATCCCGGAGACACCGCAGCCGGTCCCGATCTCCGCGACGGCCTTCGCGTCGACGGAGGCGGCCAGCAACCCCAGCGCGGAGCCCGTGCCGGGCGTCACCGAGCGCAGCCCCGCGTCACGGGCCCGGTCACGGGCCCAGCGCAGCGCGTCGTCCTCGGCGACATAGGCGTCGGCGAACGCCCAGCTCGTCTGCCGGTTGCCGGTAATGACCCTCTCCTGTCCCCGTGAATGCCTCGGCGTGACTGTATCCGTTGGGTCCGGGAACCCGCAGATGGGACCGGTCGTTTAAAGGGATGAGCGAGTGGCGCGGGCCGGGACGGGGGACAGGCAGTGGACGAGGACGCCGAGCGAGTGCCGTCGCAGCAGTACGAGGCGTATCAGCCCAGATCAAATTCTCGTAAAACCGCTTATCCGGTCCTAACGGGCGAGGTGGCTATGGTAGGGGCTCCACTGGACACCACCAGAGCTGACAGGGGAGGTGCGGCTGCGCCTGTGGATCGCGGAGGAGTGTTCCGGCGCTTCCTCGGATCAGCGGGCAGGCCGACATCCGTGAACGACACTGCTGACCACAGCCACGCCGCTGACTTCGCCCAGACCGCGACCTTCTCCACCGACGCGGACGGGCAGGCGTGGACTCCGCCCACCTGGGAGGAGATCGTCAGCACGCACAGCGGCCGGGTCTACCGGCTCGCCTACCGCCTCACCGGCAACCAGCACGACGCCGAGGACCTCACGCAGGAGGTCTTCGTCCGTGTCTTCCACTCCCTGTCGACCTATACGCCGGGCACCTTCGAGGGCTGGCTGCACCGCATCACCACGAACCTGTTCCTGGACATGGTCCGCCGCAAGCAGCGCATCCGCTTCGACGCACTCGGCGAGGACGCGGCCGAGCGGCTGCCCAGCAAGGAGCCCACGCCGCAGCAGGTCTTCAACGACGCGCATTTCGACGCGGACGTCCAGCAGGCCCTCGACACCCTGGCCCCCGAGTTCCGCGCCGCGGTCGTCCTGTGCGACATCGAAGGACTGTCGTACGAGGAGATCGCCGCGACCCTCGGCGTCAAGCTCGGCACGGTCCGCTCGCGGATCCACCGCGGACGCTCCCAGCTGCGCAAGGCCCTCGCGCATCGCTCCCCGGAGGCGCGTGCCGAGCGCCGCTCCTTCGTGCCCCGTGTTCCCGCACTGGGAGGAGGGGGCGCGAGCGCGTGAGCGGATCACGTCCTGAGTCTTCCGAGGGACACCTCGCAGAGCAGCACCTGGGAGACCGACTCTCCGCCCTGGTGGACGGAGAGCTCGGTCATGACGCGCGTGAGCGCGTACTGGCGCATGTGGCCACCTGCCCGAAGTGCAAGGCGGAGGTGGACGCCCAGCGCCGGCTGAAGAACGTCTTCGCGGAGGCGGCCCCGCCGCCTCCCTCGGAGAGTTTCCTGGCCCGCCTGCAGGGACTACCCGCGGGGGGCGACCCGGACGGTGACGGTATGCCCCCGGGTGGCGGAGGGCTGCCCGGCGGACTGTCCGGACGGTTCGGATCGTCCGGGGCCTTCGGTGCGAAGCGCGGTGAGCGGTTCGAGTTCGGGTACGCCCCGTCCCGGCCGCACATCCCCGTGCTGCCTTCCGACAACCGAGGCCTTCCTTCGCGGAGCCGGGGCTTCCCCATCCACGACGTCGGGCGGCACGAGACCGACAGGTCCTCCTCGCGGCTGCGGTTCGCGTTCGCGGCCGCCGGGGCCGTGTCCCTGGCCGCGATCGCCCTGGGCGGCGTCACCACCGGCACCCCTGGCGACACGGAAGCCCGTGGCGGCTCCGGCGCGGGAAGCAATGTGACGCCGATGCGTACGCAGGGGTCGGGCGCGACGACGCCGCCCGAATCCCAGCGGCGTCGGGGCGCGGCGCCGCTGCTCGGACCGGTGCACGGCCAGAGCATGCTCGGCCAGGCCCCGGTCGCCCCGACCGAGGTGTCGGCACCACTGCTGCCCGGAGTGCCGCCTGGCGCACGGCACCACGCCGCGCACGCGCTGACCGCCCCGATGGTGGCCGGCGCCGTGGCCATGTCCCCGTTGATACATCCCTTCGGGGCGGCCGTGCCGGCCGTCCTGACCTCGTGGTCCGCGATCCCCGAGAGCGCGGCGCCGCTGCTCGCCGTGCCCCTTCCGGACACGACCTCGTCCCCCTCTCCTCCCGCCTCCTCACGGACGGCCCGCTGACCGGCCTCTGCGCACCGGGCGGCGAACCTGATTGAATCCGGGGGTTGTCGCCCGCTGCCGAGGTGTGGCCGGGCCGATTCGACGAACCGCGGTCACCGCATCGAGCCGTGCCGCGGCTGTGGGGAGAGCATGAACGAGGGGAAGCCCACGAAGGCGAAGTGGTGGAGCCGTCCACGGCCGCAGGACGCTCCGGGGGAGCCGGAGGAGCAGGGGGCGGCCCCGGCGGACTCCGCCGGCACCGACGGTGACTTCGAGCTGGCGCGGCCCGCCGTGCCGCAGGACGAGAACGCGGGTGACTACGAGTTGAGGCGCCCCGAGGAGCCCGCCGACAGCGTCGTGGAGCCCGCCGTGCCGGTCGGTGGTGCGCCCAAGCCGCTGCACGATCCCGACCCGTACAGCACCCCGCCCTACGGCGAACCGGGCCCCTGGGCGCCCGCGCCGCCCGTCCAGCATCCGGCGGCGACGCCGACGCACGGCACGGCGATACCGAGCCGGACGTCCATACCGGGCGCACCCGT
>KL569110.1:146121-146997 GCA_000715635.1 Streptomyces violaceus
CAGAGATGTGTATAAGAGACAGCACTCCCAGCATCCCGGCACCGTCACCGGCCCCTGCACCTGCGGCCCCTGCCCCCGCTCCCGACCCCTGGCAGCGTTACGACCCCTGGGCGGCTCCCGCGGCCCCCGGGCCCCTCCAGCAGAACGGGGCCGGTGTACCCAGCACGGAGCAGCGGCGTAAGCGGGGCAGGAAGGCACTGGTGAGCGGTGCCGTGCTGCTGGCGCTCGTGTCCGGAGGGACCGGCGGCGTCGTGGGGACGTATCTGGAGCGGAACGGGGGCGTCGGGACCGTCGAGCTGCCGCAGGCCGGGAAGGAGTCCGCGGGGCGGGACGCCGACAGTGTGGCCGGGATCGCCGGGCGGGCCCTGCCCAGCGTGGTCACCCTGCATGTGAGCGGCGCCGGCGAACAGGGCACCGGCACCGGCTTCGTGCTCGACGACCGCGGGCACATCCTCACCAACAACCACGTCGTGCGGCCCGCCGGATCCTCCGGCGAGATCACCGTGACCTTCAACAGCGGGGAGACCGCCCAGGCCGAGCTCGTCGGCCGGGACAGCGGCTACGACCTCGCCGTCGTGAAGGTGAAGGGCGTACGCGGCCTCACCCCGCTGCCCCTCGGCAACTCGGACAACGCGCAGGTCGGCGACCCGGTCGTGGCCATCGGCGCGCCCTTCGACCTGGCCGGCACCGTCACCTCCGGCATCATCAGCGCCAAGCAGCGGCCCATCACGGCGGGCGGCGAGAAGGGCGACGGCAGCGACGTGTCGTACGTCGACGCGCTCCAGACCGACGCGCCCATCAACCCCGGCAACTCCGGCGGGCCCCTGCTCGACTCCAGGGCCCGGGTCATCGGCATCAACTCCGCCATCCGCTCGG
>KL569110.1:147216-151054 GCA_000715635.1 Streptomyces violaceus
CGGCGGGCAGCGGCTCCGAACCGGAAGGCGGCCAGTCCGGCTCCATAGGCCTCGGCTTCGCCATACCCATCAACCAGGGCAAGCGGGTCGCCGAGGAGCTGATCAACACCGGCAAGGCGACCCACCCGGTGATCGGCATCACCCTGGACATGGACTACACGGGCGACGGCGCCCGTGTCGCCACCGAGGGCGGCGAGGGCGGACCGCCGGTCACCGTGGGCGGGCCGGGCGCCAGGGCCGGGATCAAGGCGGGCGACGTCATCACCACGGTCGACGGCCAGCGGGTCCACTCCGGCGAGGAACTGATCGTCAAGACCCGGGCCCACCGTCCCGGCGACCGGCTGGAGCTGACGCTGGAGCGCGGTGGCAAGGAACGGACGGTCTCACTCGTCCTCGGCTCCGCCGGCGGTAGCTGAGACGTGATGTCCGGGACGTTCAGGGACCAACAAGGCAAACAATTCGGAAAGCGCTCCCACTCCCCGCACTCGGAGGTCTCGGGACGGTACCGGTCGGACAGGATCGCCGGGTACCGTGGATCCGGCCCGGACCACGGCAAGACCCGCACCGACCACCGAGGGCCGACCACCGAGGGCCGAGGACCGAGGACATCGCAAGGAGCTTCAGGTGTTCAATGACATAGGACCACTCGAGCTGGTGACGCTCATCGTCCTTGCCGTGCTCGTCTTCGGTCCGGACAAGCTCCCCAAGGTCATCCAGGACGTGACACGCACGATCCGGAAGATCCGCGAGTTCTCGGAGAGTGCCAAGCACGACATCCGTGAGGAACTCGGCCCGGAGTTCAAGGACTTCGAGTTCGAGGACCTCAACCCCAAGGCGTTCATCCGCAAGCAGCTGGACAACGAGGACCTGGGGCTCAAGGAGATCCGCAACGGCTTCGACCTGAAGAAGGAGATGGCCGAGGTCACCGACGCCGTCCACAGCCGTGACTCCGACTCGTCCTCGTCGTCCTCCGGCGCCGCCGGTTCGTCCGGTGGCCGTCTCGACATGACGAAGAAGCCCGAGACGCCCGACCGGGACGACCGTCCGCCCTTCGACGCGGACGCCACCTGAGCGGCACAGCCGAGCGACACATCGGGGGCGTACGCTCCCGGCTCGCGTGACGCGTTTCATACTCCGGTCGGGCTGTGTACGGCCTGAACCGGGCCCCCGTGCGGCCCACGCGCCGGGCGCTTTCCCTGCTGCTCGCAGCGGTGTGGCTATGCTGCCGAGTTGTTGTGCGGACCGGAAGAGTACGCCCGAAGGGGGGCGGGCCGTTCCGGACCGACTAGAGCGAGGAGGCGTCCGGGCACATGGAGACGACGAGTCCAGGAGTCGCGCAGGCGCCGGCCGCGGAGGACGGACAACAGGTCCCCTCCGCCCGGCGTAACGTCGACGGCTACCTGCGCGCGCCCTTCCCGTGGTACGGCCTCGACGAGGCCTTCACGGGACCGCGCTGGCTGATGCAGGTCGGTACGACGGCCGACGGGGCCGTGGAACACGGGTCGATCGGGCACGGAGACGAACCCAAGGTGCGCAACGAGTTCGTCGCCGGGGGTGATCAGGAGGCCAAGGAGAAGTTCGCGGTCGTGGTCACCGTCGCGGCGCATCCCTCACGGCGCAGTGCGGACGGTACGGGGCTGCTGGAGGCCACGTCGGTGTCCTCCGCGGCGTGGCTCGCGGGTGTGGGGCTGCTGTCCGCCACGTGGCCCGGGCAGATGGACCACTCGCTGCGGGACGACTGGCTGGAGCAGCAGACGGAGACGGCGTGGGTGCTGGCGGACGACCTCGACGGGGCCGACTGGTCGACGTTGTCGTTGCCGGTTGATGGCGTGCCGACGG
Source organism: Streptomyces violaceus (assembly GCA_000715635.1). Taxonomy (GTDB): domain Bacteria; phylum Actinomycetota; class Actinomycetes; order Streptomycetales; family Streptomycetaceae; genus Streptomyces; species Streptomyces violaceus. Next base: position 149,056 of record KL569110.1, read on the forward strand.
CGTTCCATTACCGGGAGTCCGAGTTCGGGTGGGTGCTGGCCGGGTCGACTTCGGCGGGTGTCCATGTCGGGGCGTACGGCAGGGGTATGAGTGCGTACGGCTTGGGGTTCGCCGTGGTGAAGGACATCGCCGCTTACGCCTGATCAAAGGGGCGCCGTGTGTTTCGGCGCCCCTTTGCCGTAGGGGGCAGGGCGCATGGGCGGCTGCGGGTGCGATGTGGTTGCTCGCGCAGTTCCCCGCGCCCCTGAGGGGGCGCCTGCCCCCAGCGGCGTCCGATCAGAACTTGTTCTTCGGGGTGATCCCGAGGGCCAGGCCCGACAGGCCCCGCTGCCGGCCTCCCAGCTTTCCGGCGATGGCCCGCAGTGCCGAGCCCGCCGGGGAGTCCGGGTCCGTCAGGACGACCGGCCTGCCGTCGTCGCCGCCCTCGCGGAGGCGGACGTCGATGGGGATGTTGCCGAGGACCGGGACGTTGGCGCCGGTCGTGCGGGTCAGTCCGTCGGCCACCACCTGGCCGCCCCCCGTGCCGAAGACGTCGACCATCTCGTCGCAGTGCGGGCAGGGCAGGCCGGACATGTTCTCGACCACGCCGACGATCTTCTGGTGGGTCTGCACGGCGATGGAGCCCGCGCGCTCGGCGACCTCGGCCGCCGCCTGCTGTGGGGTCGTGACGACCAGGATCTCGGCGTTCGGGACCAGCTGGGCGACGGAGATGGCGATGTCGCCGGTGCCGGGCGGCAGGTCCAGGAGGAGGACGTCCAGGTCGCCCCAGTAGACGTCCGCGAGGAACTGCTGCAGGGCACGGTGGAGCATCGGGCCGCGCCAGACGACCGGGGCGTTGCCCGGGGTGAACATGCCGATGGAGATGACCTTCACGCCGTTCGCCGACGGCGGCATGATCATGTTCTCGACCTGGGTGGGACGGCCGTCGGCGCCGAGCATGCGCGGCACGGAGTGGCCGTAGATGTCGGCGTCCACGACACCGACCTTGAGGCCGTCGGCCGCCATGGCCGCCGCCAGGTTCACCGTCACCGAGGACTTGCCCACGCCGCCCTTGCCGGAGGCGACCGCGTAGACGCGGGTGAGGCTGCCGGGCTTGGCGAAGGGGACCTCGCGCTCGGTCTGGCCGCCGCGCAGGGCATTCGCCAGCTCCTTGCGCTGCTCGTCGCTCATCACGTCGAGCGTGACGTCGACGCGGGTGACGCCCTCGACGCCGGTGACCGCATCGGTCACGCGCTGCGTGATCGTCTCCCGCATCGGGCAGCCCGAGACCGTGAGGTACACGGTGACCGCGACCGCCCCGTCCGCGCCGATCTCCACCGACTTGACCATCCCGAGTTCGGTGATGGGCTTGTGGATCTCGGGGTCGTTCACCGTCGCCAGTGCCTCGCGCACCGCGTCTTCCGTAGCCATAGGACGATGGTACGGCGCTGTACCGGTGCGTAGGAAAGCGTCTCAGCGGTCGTCTGCGTCACGTCCCCGTGACCGTTCCGCCGGGAATACGACGGGGTCGTGACGGTGGCCGTTCTGCCGTTCCTCCATCTCCTTGATCGTGTCCTGCAGCTCCGAGCGGATCCAGTCGCGGGTGGCGACCTCGCCCAGGCCGATCCGCAGGGCGGCGATCTCGCGGGTCAGGTACTCGGTGTCCGCGATCGACCGCTCGTTCTGCTTGCGGTCCTGCTCCAGGTTGACCCGGTCGCGGTCGTCCTGCCGGTTCTGCGCGAGCAGGATCAGCGGAGCGGCGTAGGAGGCCTGGAGGGACAACATCAGGGTCAGGAAGATGAACGGGTACTCGTCGAAGCGCAGGTCGCGCGGGGCGAGGCTGTTCCACGCCACCCACAGGACGATGGCGGCCGTCATCCAGACGAGGAACCGCCCCGTGCCGAGGAAGCGCGCGATGCGTTCCGACATCCGCCCGAAGGCCTCGGGGTCGTATTCGGGCAGGAACCGGTGCCTGGGCACGCCGGGCTGGTCGAGCTCTGTCTCTTATACACATCTCTGA
>KL569110.1:151238-152434 GCA_000715635.1 Streptomyces violaceus
CCGGCTCGCGGCCGTGGCGCCGGCCGGCGTGCGCTCGCGCAGGGGCTCGCGCTCAGGAACCATCGGTCGCCACCTCCTCGTCCAGATGGAACTCCGTCTCCCGCCAGTCCTCGGGCAGCATGTGGTCGAGGACGTCGTCCACGGTCACCGCGCCCAGCAGCGCCCCCGCCTCGTCGACCACGGGCGCCGCGACCATGTCGTACGTGGCGAAGAACCCGGCGATGGCCGGCAGATCCGCCTCAGGGTCGAGCGGTTGCAGGTCGCTGTCCAGGATCGAGCTGACCAGGGAAGGCGGTGGCTCGCGCAGCAGGCGCTGGAAGTGGACCGTGCCCAGGTACTTGCCGGTCGGCGTCTCGTCCGGTGGTCGGCAGACATAGACCTGGGCGGCGAGGGCGGGGGAGAGGTCGGCGTTGCGGACGCGGGCGAGGGCGTCAGCGACGGAGGCGTCCGGGCGCAGCACGATCGGCTCGGTGGTCATCAGACCGCCCGCCGTGCGCTCCTCGTACGACATCAGGCGCCGCATGTCGGCCGCGTCGCCGGGCTGCATCAGGCGCAGCAGCCGCTCCTGGTCGTCCGTGGGCAGCTCGCCCAGCAGGTCGGCCGCGTCGTCCGGGTCCATGGCCTCCAGGACGTCGGCGGCGCGTTCCTCCTTGAGCTTGCCGAGGATCTCGATCTGGTCGTCCTCCGGAAGCTCCTCCAGCACGTCGGCCAGGCGGTCGTCGTCCAGGGCGGCGGCGACCTCGGCCCGGCGCTTGGGGGAGAGGTGGTGCAGGACGTTGGCCAGGTCGGCCGGGCGCAGCTGCTCGAACGTGGCGAGGAGGCTCTCCGCGCCCTGCCCCTGCTCCTCCAGGGAGAAGCCGGTCACGGCGGTCCACTCGACGGTCAGTGCCTCGCCCTTGGCGCGCCGGAAGGCGCTTCCCTTCCGGCCCTTGCGGACGAAGACCCGGTCGATCTCCCACTCCCGGCGGGCCGGCAGCTGATGCACCGACAGGTCGAGCACGCTGACCTCCTCGCCGGTCTCGGTGAGTGTCACGCGCCGGTCCAGCAGCTCCCCGAAGACCAGCCGCTCGGTGGGCCGCTGCTCGAAGCGCCGGACGTTGAGCACGCCGGTGGTGATGATCTGGCCCGACTGGATGGCGGTGACCCGGGTCATGGGCAGGAAGATGCGGCGGCGGGTGGCGAGTTCGACGACGAGG
>KL569110.1:152676-153818 GCA_000715635.1 Streptomyces violaceus
CACCCGCAGCATGACGACCAGGTCGCGCACCCGCCCCACCTGGTCACCTGCGGGGTCGAAGACGGCGACACCGGAGAGGTGCGATACGAAGATCCGGGGGGCGCCCGCTGCCATGGCCGCGGCTCCTTTTCGTGCGGGGTGTTTCCTGGGGCCTGTCTCTGTGCCTGCCTGTGTATCCGTCTGTTCCGAATTGCCCGCTCGGGTGGGCTTCAGGCTAGCCCGTCCCGATCGGCGGTGCGTCGGCGGGCGGTCCGGCCGGACTGGCTCCGACCTGCCCGCACGTGCCCGGTACCCTGCGGTACGCCGTTCAGGTCTCCCCGCAGAGAGGCAGCTCCACCTGTGACTCCGATTCGCCACGGCCGAAGCCGTAGTGCCGTACTCGCGAGCGCGATGTGCGCACTGCTCGTGACGGGGACGGTACTCACCGGCTGCGCGGAGGATCCGAACGAGGGCACCAACGGGGTCGGCAGACTGCCCGCCGGGAAGATCCAGGGCAAGACCCGCACGGCCGCCGAGTCCGCCGGGGCGGTCCGGGTGCACGGAAGCGTCGTCAGCGGCGAGAAGACGTACGCCCTCGACATGCGGCTGAAGGACGGCGGCGGCGAGGGATCGGTCACCACCGAGGGGACGACCTTCCAGCTGCTGCGCATCGGCGAGCAGCTCTTCCTCAAGGCCGACGCCGGGTTCTGGAGTCACGGTGACGGCCAGGGCGGGAAGGGCGACGGGGACGCGGCATCCAAGCTCGGCGGCAAGTTCGTGAAGGTGCCGCAGGGTGACCCCGCATACAAGAAGTTCAGTGGTTTCACGGACAAGGGTGTCCTCCTCGACGGTCTGCTGACCCTGCACGGCACACTCGCGACGGACGGCCACGAGGAGCAGGCGGGCGTCCGCACCATCCGCATCACCGGCGACAAGGGCTCCGGCGGCGCCCTGGAGGTCTCCCTCGAGGGCAAGCCGTATCCGCTGCGCCTGGAGCGGGCCGGCGGCGCGGGCACCCTCACGTTCTCCGCCTGGGGAGAGGACTTCTCCCTCAGGGAGCCGGAGAGGAACGAGACGGTGGACTACGGCCGGCAGCTGCCGACGTCGTAGCGACCGCTCCGCGCGTCCGGCCGCTACGTGCGTTTGCGCTTCTTCAGCAGCAG
>KL569110.1:154012-165498 GCA_000715635.1 Streptomyces violaceus
CCCGCCGGAAGCGGCCGGCGGGTGATCGCCGGGGACGGCAGGGGCGGCTCGGACAGGGAGCCGTCGGGCAGGGACGCCATCGCCCCGGTCGGTTCCAGGCGCAGCACCCGGCACTCACGGGCCCAGCGGCCGGTCATGGCCTCGCCGTCGGGCGCGTTCAGCCGTTTGCCCTTGAGCTCGGCGACCGTCGCGTCCCACGCCTCGGAGCCCGGCGCGAGCTCGGTGACCCGCGCCGTCCAGGAGACCAGCCGGCCTCCCTTGTCCTTGCTGCGGACCGTCACCCGGGCCTCGGCCCCGTCGGCGAGACCCGGCAGCGGCTGCTCGCCGGGCCCGTCGCCGATCAGGCACGCGGCACCCTCGTGCCACACGTGCCAGAGCGCACGCGCCGGGCCGTCGGGGCCCTGGACCCAGACGAGGCCGGACTTCTTCGTGGCCTCCTCGATGAGGGCCTGGCCGAGCAGCTCGCTAGTCATGGGCCCCAGCCTATCCAGGCTGCTCACAGCCACCCGTTCCGCTTCAGTGTGCGGTGGATGCCCAGGCAGATGACCACGGTGATGCCCATGATCACCGGGTAGCCGTACCTCCAGTGCAGCTCGGGCATGTGGTCGAAGTTCATGCCGTACACCCCGCACACCATCGTCGGTACGGCGATGATCGCGGCCCATGAGGTGATCTTCCGCATGTCCTCGTTCTGCGCCACGGACGCCTGCGCGAGGTTGGCCTGGAGGATGGAGTTGAGCAGCTCGTCGAAGCCGAGGACCTGCTCCTGGACCCGGGCCAGGTGGTCGGCGACGTCCCGGAAGTACTTCTGGATGTCCGGGTCGATCAGCCGCATCGGCCGCTCGCTCAGCAGCTGCATGGGCCGCAGCAGCGGCGACACGGCACGCTTGAACTCCAGCACCTCGCGCTTGAGTTGGTAGATCCGGCCGGCGTCCGAGCCGCGCGGCGAGCCCTTGCGCCCCGGGGAGAACACCTCGGTCTCCACCTCGTCGATGTCGTCCTGCACCGCGTCGGCGACCGCGATGTAGCCGTCGACGACGTGGTCGGCGATCGCGTGCAGCACGGCTGAGGGGCCCTTGGCCAGCAGCTCCGGGTCGTCCTGGAGGCGGTGCCTCAGAGCCCGCAGGGAACCCTGCCCGCCGTGCCGGACGGTGATGAAGAAGTCCCGTCCGGTGAAGCACATGACCTCGCCGGACTCGACGACCTCGCTGTTGGCGTCGAGCAGGTCGTGCTCGACGTAGTGGATGGTCTTGAAGACCGTGAAGAGCGAGTCGTCGTAGCGCTCCAGCTTGGGCCGCTGGTGGGCCTGGACGGCGTCCTCCACGGCCAGCGGGTGCAGCCCGAACTCACTGGCGATGCCGGAGAATTCGGCCTCCGTCGGCTCGTGCAGGCCGATCCACACGAAGCCCCCGTCGCGGCGCACCAGGCGCACCGCCTCGTGCGGGGTCAGCGGCGTCTCGGTCTCGATGCGGCGGCCGTCCCGGTAGATGGCGCAGTCGACGACGGCGGTGGCCGTCGCCGGGCTGCGGGTGGCGTCGTACGTGCCGCTGTCCTTGCGCAGCGAGACGCGGGACGGACGGACCACGGCGCGCAGGTCGCGAATCATCGACATGGCGGGCTCCTTCGCGGGCGGGCAACAAAGGCGCCGGCGACGACGGGTGGAACTACCCGGAATGAGGACGTTGTGACTGCGGATGTTTGACACGTCCACAAAGCGGGGAGCACCGCACCGTCGCGGTGGCGAGCTTCGTTACTGATTCAGCTACTGAGGCAGATCAGGAAAAACGAAACGAAGCGCTCTTCCGCGGTGAAGCGAGTGCGAGAGGTGGCGGCCGGCCAGAGAGACAGAGCAGCTACATCAGCGGCGGGAGAGCGTGGTGCTACTGCACGGTCGACTTCGGTCCATTGCAGCCCCACCTCCTCCGGCCGGTCCCTCGTAAGGGAGTTCCATCGGCGTCGGGGCTTGATCGCGACGCTTCTGCGTGCTGCCCCGAACCACCGGGCAAGAGTAGCAGCCGACGAAACTGTCAAGGTGCTCCTTTGCCCGCTACTGACGAGTTCTATGCTCACGGCATGGCTGATGTTCTTCCTCTGGTCGAGGCCCGGTTGCGTACGGCGCTGGGCGAACCGGACGCGCGCGCGGCAGTGACGTTCCTCGGTACGGACCGCATCGAGGTGCTGCGCTTCCAGGAGGGCGACATCGCCCGCTACGCCACGCTCGGCATGTCCGCGCAGCCCATGACGGAGCCCACGGCGACGGTCGCCGACCCGGTCAAGGGGCCGCGCGCGGAGTTGGTCCTGTCGGTCCGCGCGGGGCTGGCCGAGACGGACAAGGTACTCCGTCCGCTCGCCGTTCTCGCCGCGTCTCCGCAGGTGGAGGGCCTGATCGTGGCCCCCGGCGCCTCCCTCGACGTCGGCGAACCGCTGTGGCCGGGTGCCCCCTTCACCTCGGTCCTGGTCGCCGAACCGGGCGGTCTGGTCGAGGACCTGGAGCTCGATGAGCCCCTCGACCCCGTACGGTTCCTGCCGCTGCTGCCGATGACCCCGAACGAGGCCGCCTGGAAGCGGGTGCACGGCGCGCAGGCGCTCCAGGAGCGGTGGCTGAACCAGGGGACGGACCTCCGGGATCCGTCCCGGAAGTCCGTCCCGCTGGAGTGAGGAACCTCACCAACCCATGGCCGAAAAGCATCAGTTGGCGAAGACGGTGACGCTGTCCTCGGTCGCGTGCCTCGGCTCCAGCTCCTCGGCGGTGGGGGTCCCCCCTGCTCGAGCGGAGTCGAGAGCTTGGGGGAGGGTGAGCGCCTTGCGGCGTACGGCCACGACGACGGCGCCCAGCACGGCCGTGACGGCCGCCACCACGAACGGGATGTGGAGATCGGTCCACTCCTCGATCTTCGGTGCGAAGAACGGGGCGGCCGCCGCCGCGAACCAGCGGACGAAGTTGTAGCCCGCGCTCGCCACCGGCCGGGGCGCGTCCGAGACGCCGAGTGCCAGCTCGGTGTAGACGGTGTTGTTCACGCCGATGAAGGCACCGGACAGGATCGTGCAGACGACGGCCGTGGCGTGGTCGCCGTAGCCGAGCACCAGCACGTCGGCCGCGAGCAGCACCAGTGAACCGCCGAGCACCTTCAGCGAGCCGAACCGCTTCTGCAGGCGCGGCGCCACGATCACCGAGAACACGGCGAGCAGCACACCCCAGGCGAAGAACACCGCACCCGACCGGTACGGGCTCATGTTCAGCACGAACGGGGTGAAGGCCAGCACGGTGAAGAACGTGTAGTTGTAGAAGAACGCCGAGACCGCCGCGGAGGCGAGGCCGCCGTGGCCGAGTGCCTTGACCGGGTCCAGGAGCGAGGTCTTGCGGGCCGGCTTCGGCTGCTCCCTCAGGAACACCGCGATGCACAGGAAGCCGACGGCCATCAGGAAGGCCGTACCGAAGAACGGGTAGCGCCAGCTGGCGTCACCGAGCAGGGCGCCCAGCAGCGGACCGCAGGCCATGCCGAGGCCGAGGGCCGACTCGTACAGCAGGATCGCCGCCGCGCTGCCTCCTGCCGCCGCTCCGACGATGACCGCGAGGGCCGTCGAGACGAACAGCGCGTTGCCGAGCCCCCAGCCGGCCCGGAATCCGACCAGTTCGCCGACGGATCCGGAGGTGCCCGACAGCCCCGCGAAGGCCACGACCAGGGCGAGGCCGAGCAGCAGGGTCTTCTTGCCGCCGACGCGGCTGGAGACGAAGCCGGTGACCAGCATCGCGATCGCGGTGATGAGGAAGTACGAGGTGAACAGCAGGGAGACCTGGCTGGCGGAGGCGTTCAGGCCCGAGGCGATGGACGGCAGGATCGGGTCGACGAGTCCGATGCCCATGAAAGCGACGACCGACGCTCCGGCGGTCGCCCACACGGACTTGGGCTGCTTGAGGAGGCCGCCCGCTCCGGCGTCGAAGGGGTCCATTGCTTGCTCCCTTTCCCGAGGCGAGGTAGTTGGTATATACACATACTAAGTTAGCCACGCTAACTAATGCAAGCTACATCTAGTGTGGGGGTGAAGGGTTCCGTCCGGTTGGGTGATCGTCCTTGACGCGGCGGGGCGGGGGTAGGACCGTGGGGCCCTATGAGGGGCGAACCCAGTTGCCCGAAGTGCGGTGGCCGGGTCAGGGCTCCCGGCCTCTTCTCCGACTCCTGGCAGTGCGATGTGCACGGCACCGTCCATCCGGTGCAGCCCGTGATACCGCCGAGCGTCGACGCCCTCAACGTCGTGGTGCACCGGACTCAGGTGCCGGTGTGGATGCCCTGGCCGCTGCCGGTCGGCTGGTTGTTCACGGGCGTGGCCTGCGCCGGGGACGACCGCACGGGTGGCCGCGCCACGGCCGTGGCCTGTACGGGGCCAGGGCCGCTCGGCGGGATGGGCGAGCTGATCCTGGTGGCCGAGGAGTTGGGTGTCGGTCTCGGCGCGCGGTACGCGGGCCTGGACGGTCCGGACCCGGGGCCGTACATGAACGTCGAGAAGCCGGCCCAGACGAAGGTGCTCGCCGCGGGGCGGCCGACGCCGCTGTGGCATGTGACCGGTGCGCCGGGCGATCGTGCGGTGTTCGCCGGTGAGGCTCTCGGGATGTGGCTGTGGGCGGTCGTGTGGCCGGAGCAGTCGGGGTTGCTGATGTACGACGAGCTGGTGCTGGCGGATGTGCGGGACGCGGGGGCAGAGGTGGAGCTGGTGCCGTGCGGGGCGTTGTCGCCGCGCTTGCTTGAGCCGTAGCGCCTAGGGGGTGGGGGGCGGGTGTGCGGGCGGCTGCGGGTGGGCTGTGGTTGGTCGCGCAGTTCCCCGCGCCCCTGAAGGCGGCGTTGCTGTAGGGGGCGCTTCATAGGTTCGGGTGTGACAGGGGACGTTGAAAATCCGGTTATCCTTGAGCAGCCCTGTTCGGTCCGTCTGTGTCTGGAGTTCGTGTCGTGCGCATTGATCTGCACACCCACTCCACCGCTTCCGATGGCACGGACACCCCGGCCGAGCTGGTGCGGAAGGCTGCCGCGGCCGGGCTGGACGCCGTCGCGCTCACCGATCACGACACCACCCGCGGGCACGCCGAGGCGATCGCCGCGCTGCCCGAGGGGCTGACGCTGGTCACCGGGGCCGAGCTCTCCTGCCGGCTCGACGGCATCAGCATGCACATGCTCGCCTACCTCTTCGATGCCGAGGAACCGGCGCTGCTCGCCGAGCGCGAGCTGGTCCGGGACGACCGGGTGCCCCGGGCACAGGCCATGATCGCCAAGCTCCAGGAGCTGGGCGTGCCCGTGACCTGGGAGCAGGTCGCGCGGATCGCCGGTGACGGGTCCGTCGGGCGCCCGCACGTCGCGAGCGCGCTCGTCGAGCTGGGTGTGGTGCCGACGGTGAACGACGCCTTCACCCAGAACTGGCTGGCCGACGGCGGCCGGGCCTTTGTCGAGAAGCACGAGACCGACCCCTTCGAGGCGATCCGGCTGGTCAAGGACGCGGGCGGGGTCGCGGTGTTCGCGCATCCCGCGGCGAGCAAGCGGGGGCGTACGGTGCCGGAGGCCGCGATCGCCGAGATGGCCGCGGCCGGGCTGGACGGCGTCGAGGTCGATCACATGGAGCACGACGCGGATACGCGGGCGCGGCTGCGGGGGCTGGCGAAGGAGCTGGGGCTCCTGGTGACCGGGTCCAGTGACTACCACGGCAGCCGGAAGACGTGTGTGCTCGGGGAGTACACGACGGATCCCGAGGTGTACGGGGAGATCACTCGGCGGGCCTTCGGGGCGTTTCCCGTGCCGGGGGCCGGCGGGGTCTGAGGTTTCTCTCCTGTAGGTCCGTTTTCAGGCACTCGGCGTTGTCCGCTGTGCCCACCCGTTCCGCCCCCAGTGCCGCAAGGGCCTGGGGGACCCCCCAACGGAACGCCTGCCCACAGCGGGCGCGGTAGCGGTCACGTCGCCGCGTTGCCCGCCGCGCGCTTCATCAACCTCGCAAGGCCATCACACCCATGTTCGAACTCGCCGTCTTCGGCTCCCTCTTCCTGACCCTCTTCGTCATCATGGATCCCCCCGGGGTCACCCCGATCTTCCTCGCGCTCACCGCCGGCCGGCCCGGCAAGGTGCAGAAGCGGATGGCCTTTCAGGCCGTCTGCGTCGCCGGTGGCGTGATCACCGTGTTCGGGCTGCTCGGGCACCAGATCCTCGACTACCTGCACGTCTCCGTGCCCGCGTTGATGATCGCGGGCGGGCTGCTGCTTCTGCTGATCGCGCTCGATCTGCTCACCGGGAAGACCGATGAGCCGAAGCAGACCAAGGACGTCAACGTCGCCCTCGTGCCGCTGGGCATGCCGCTGCTGGCCGGGCCGGGGGCGATCGTGTCGGTCATCCTCGCCGTGCAGAAGGCGCACAGTGCCGCCGCGCAGGTTTCCGTGTGGGCGGCGATCCTCGCCATCCATGTCGTGCTGTGGCTGGTGATGCGCTACTCGCTGGTGATCATCCGGATCATCAAGGACGGCGGTGTGGTCCTGGTGACACGGCTCGCGGGCATGATGCTCTCCGCGATCGCCGTGCAGCAGATCATCAACGGCGTCACACAGGTGATCCAGGGGAGCTGACCGGGCGCGTCAGGCCCGGCCGAGCACCGAGCCGATCGCACCGGCCGCTCCCGCGTGGGCGAGGTACTCCTCGATCCTTGTGCGCACGGTCACGGCCGTTGGAGACGGCGAGCTGGGTGAGCTTGCCCCAGCGTTCGTCCTCCAGGGGGCAGCCGATGGCCACCCCGTCGGTGGGGCACCAGACGTTGACCCAGTCACGCACCCGGGGCGGCCGGTGCGGGCCGTGGGCGAGGAGCCGTTCGTTGACGCCGTCCAGGCCGAGCGGGCTGCCCGCGGTGACGAGCAGGACCGGGTCGAGGCCGTCCGGGAGCCGGGTCAGCAGATCCAGGCCGACGACCGTGCCCAGGCTGTGCGTGACCAGCACCAGTTCGCCGGTGGCGGGCATGGTCTCCATGACGCTGTCCAGCACGGACTGCCGCACGGCGCTGTCGCCGAGGTACAGGTCGACGTCCCGCAGGAACGTGGCGATGGTCCACTCGTCCAGGTCGGACCGTGCGGCCAGCCAGCTCAGCGGCCGGTGCAGGGCCCCGACCAGCCCCGCCCCGAAGCCCTCCGTGGCCGCCGGCCCGTCCTGGGGCATGCCGGCCCGGGTGGCGGCCTCGTAGAGCAGTCGCTCGTAGGAACCCGTGGGCGACTCCGCCGCGAAGACCTCGGCGGCAGCGGCGGCGCTCACCTCGTCCAGGCCGATGACCTCGGCCGTGCTCTCCCTGCCGGTCACGAGGTTGTGCAGTCTCGTGCCGTAGAACGGGAACCAGACGTCCTCCGGGTCGATCGCGGGCAGGGACGCGAGGGTGAGTCCGCGGTTCAGACCGGACGCCCAGCTCCGGCGGAGTTCGTCCGGCTGCTTCTCGTGCTGGTCCCTGCCGTGCAGGAAGACCAGGTGCCGGCGGCCGCCGAAGGCGGTGCTCCGGGCCGGGCGTCCGGCCTGGGGCTTGGGGGCCTCCGTCCCGCTCTCCGTGACCGGAGCGGTGGAGAACGGCGGGGTCGTGACGCCGGGTGGCGTCGGCGAGGAGAGCGCGGGCGCGGCGACCGTGCTCTGGTCCAAGCCCGAGTCGGGGCCCATCTCGGCCAGCAGCACACGCCGCCCGGGGTCGAGGTCCAGACCGGCCAGGTGCTTCAGGATGGAGCTGATGCGGACGCCCTCGTTGGCGACCCAGTCGATCGCGTCGTCGCCGTCGCCCTCGCGCCAGGGCTGTCCGTCCTTCCGCAGGACGCGGCCCTGGTCGTCCTTCTTGGGTACGCCACTGTGGTGCAGGGCCACGACCTCCCACTGGTCGTTGAAGACCGGGGAGCCCGAGTTTCCGGGTCGCGTGTCGGTTCTGTAGTGGACGAAGTCGTCGAGCCGTACCAGCACCGCGTTGTCGCGCAGAACGATTTCCTTGAGGCGCCCGTCCGGGTGACCGATGATGTTCACCTTCTCGCCGAGCACCAGCTTGCCGACCTGCACGCTGAGCCGGTTCCAGCCGAAGATCTCGCCCGGCGGTCGGCCGTCCAGGGCGGGGGTGACCGCGACGAGGGCGAAGTCCAGCCGTCTGTCCGCGGCGAAGAAGGCCCCCGGGTCGAGCTCCATGCGGACGGCGGTGTCGGGAACGTTGTCGACCGTGACCTGGGCGTTGAACTCGGCGAAGCACCGGCGGGCGAAGCTCTCGTCGGGCAGCACGTGGTGGTTGGTCATCATCAGCCGCGGCGACACCAGGAAGCCGGTGCCGTGCGGAAGCTCACGGCCGTCGCGGCGCAGGGTGATCCGGGCGACCGAGGCCCCGGCCCTGACGCCGCGCGGCAGGAAGCTCCAGGCCTGGAGCTCGTTGGACAGATCGATGATGCGTTCGTTGGTGTCGGGCAGGTCCATGGCCTCGCCGTGGATGTCCGCCACGACCGCCGAGGGCGACAGACCGCCCCGCTCGAGGATCCGGTCGGCGCGGACGGCGAGCGCGTCCGGGGTGTCCGGGAACCGCACGCCGGCCGCCATCCGGCCCTCGACCCGCTCGCGCTCCGTGGTGGAGCCCTCGTACCGCCGCGCGGCCTCGGCCGCCTGTTCGTGCAGCTCCTCGTTCGACCGGCCCGTCACGGACATGTGTCCCACCGTCCTGTTCGCTCTCGCTGTGCCCCTCAGCCAGTACGCCCCCGTCCCCAGCGGTCCGCAACAGCGGAGCCCCCGCTCGGCCGATGCCGGGCGGGGGCTCCGAAGTGCGGGAGAGCTGCGCGCGTTATGAGGCCGTGGTCCCGGCCGGGCGGATCCAGAGGCGCTGTCCGGTGGCGGCGGCCTGCTGAACGATCCGGTTGACGGAGGCGGCGTCCACGACGGTCGTGTCCACGGGGGTGCCGTCGACATCGTCGAGGTGCATGATTTCGAAGCGCAAGGGCTTCTCCCTTCGTCTGGTCATCCTCCTGAGGAGAACTACTCGGTGTGGCGGCCCACGGGGCTTCGGTGCCCGGTGTTCCGTATGAGTCAACAGGACTGCATGGTTCAAACATTCCCTACGCTAAGGAAATTTTTCGAACGGCTAATTACCGAGCCGTAAGAGTGTCGTTACGGGACCGACCGGGATCATTTGTGTTCGCAGCGTGACCGCCGGGACAATGGAGGCGATGAACGATGACCTCGCGGCCCTGAGTGCCCGCATCGACCGCACCAACGAGCTGCTCCAGCGCATGCTCGCCGAGGTGGCGAAGACACCCTCGACCCATGCGATCTTCGTCGATGCCGGGTACCTCTACGCGGCCGCGGGACGGCTCGTCGCCGGCACGGAGGACCGCCGCGCCTTCGACCTGGACGCCGAGGGCCTGATCGACGCGCTCATCGACAAGGCCCGCACGATCTTCGCGGACAGCAGGCTGCTGCGGGTCTACTGGTACGACGGTGCCCGCCGCCGCATCCACACGGCGGAGCAGCAGACCATCGCGGAACTGCCGGACGTGAAGGTGCGCCTTGGCAACCTGAACGCCAACAACCAGCAGAAGGGCGTCGACTCGCTCATCCGCTCCGACCTGGAGTCACTCGCCCGGCACCGTGCCATCAGTGACGCGGCCCTGCTCGGCGGCGACGAGGACCTGGTGTCGGCGGTGGAGGCGGCACAGGGCTACGGCGCCCGGGTCCACCTGTGGGGCATCGAGGCGCCGGAGGGCCGCAATCAGGCGGAGCCCCTGCTGTGGGAGGTCGACAGCCAGCGCACGCTCGACCTCGACTTCTTCAAGCCGTACGTCTCCCGCCGCACGGCCGCCGCCTACGAGGCGACCACGGGCCGGCCGACCCGCGAGGACGTGCGATTCGTGGGGGCCCAGATCGCGGCCAAGTGGGTGGCGGCACGCGGCCGGGACACGCTGGGGGAGCTGCTGCACGGGCACCCCTATCTGCCCGGTTCGGTCGACCAGGACCTGCTCGTGGAGGCGGAGGGCCTGTTGCAGTACTCGCTGCGTGGTCAGGCCGACCTGCGGCGCGCCCTGCGGGACGGCTTCTGGGAGCATCTGCGGGCGCAGTTCTAGACCGTCTGGACGCAGTGGACGCAGTTCAGTTCCAGACCGTCTGGACGCTGTCCCAGAAGTCGGCGAGGGCGCGGGCCATCGGCAGGGGCCGGTCGGCGTTGGGGGAGTGCTCGGCCCCCGTGATGACCGTGCGGTGCGCGTTCAGCCGCAGGGCCATGTCGTCGAGGATCGCCACCGGCCAGGTGTCGTCGTGCGCGCCCGACAGGACGTGGAACGGCAGCGGTACGGCGGCGAGTTCGGCGACGCGGTCCGGCTCGGTGCACAACTGGTGGCCGGTCGCGCGCAGTTGGGCGGGCTTGTGGCCCAGCCAGCGCCGGCGCAACTGCTCCTGGTCGCCGATGCCGCGGGCGGGCCCGCCGACCTCCTCCGGCGGCCCCATGGCCTGGATCGCCCCCCACACCTCCTCCATCGACATGACGGCGAGCGCGTCCCGCAGCAGTTTCACGCGCTGCTGCTGGGAGACGGAGATCTCCGCCGGGCCGGACGAGACCAGGGTGAGGGAGAGGAAGGGGGCGTGGTCGAGCAGCACGGCCGCACGCGCGATCTGCCCGCCGAGCGAGTGCCCGACGAGGTGCACGGGAACGCCGACCGCCTCGGCCTGCGCGAGTACGTCCAGGGCCAGTTCCCGTTGCGCGTAGGCGGATTCGTCGGCCACCGGCCCGTCCGACTCGTGCTGCCCCCGCCCGTCCACAGCGACGAGCCGGTACCCGCGCTCTGCGAGCGGCTCGTGGAGCAGGCTGAAGTCCTCCTTGCTCCCGGTGAATCCGGGCAGCATCAGGACAACTCCCCTGACCTGCGCACCCGCCTTCGGCGACGAGTCGACGACGGCGAACTCACCGCGGGCCGTGCCCAGGGGGTATGCGCGGGCGCCCGGGGGCGGGGTGAAGGTGGCGTGCCTGGTCACGGGGTGAGGGTAGCGGGTGGGGTGCGCTCTCCGGTGGGTGGCGTGCGCAAAGGTGAACGCCGACGGCCCGGCCCCACCTGGGTGGGACCGGGCCGTCGGGCGGAGTGTCAGCCCTCCGTGGGCTCCGCGGTGGCCGTGGCCTTGCGGGTGCGGCGGGCCTTGGGCTTCGCCTCGGCCGTGCCCTCGGCGGAGGCCGTGGCGGCAGCGGCCGTCTTCCGCGTGCGGCGCGGCTTGGTGGCCTCGGGCTCCTGGGCCGTCTGGGCCGGGATCCCGGCGGCGACGGTCTCGACCGCGTCGGCGGCCTTGCGGGTGCGGCGGCGCGGCTTGGCCTCCGTGCCCTCCGCGGTGTCGACGGCGGCCTCGGCCGCCGCGGCGGTCTTGCGCGTCCGGCGCGGCTTGGCCTCGGCGGCTTCGGCATCCGGAGCCGCTGCGGCGGTCTTCCGCGTGCGGCGCGGCTTCGCCTCGGTCGCCTCGGCCGTGTCGACGCCCGCCTCGGCCTTGGGT
>KL569111.1:0-1111 GCA_000715635.1 Streptomyces violaceus
CGTCCAGGCCGGGGTGGCCGCTGCCCAGGGCGCGCCGGGTGCGGCCGTGCCGCCGCAGCAGGGCAACGCCGTTCAGCCCCAGGGGAACACCCCCCAAGGAAATGCCCCGCAGGGCGTGTCCCTCCCCGCACAGGGCGGGCTCGGGCACAGCGTGCAGGCAGCCCTCCCGGGGCAGGCACTGCACCCTCCGGCCCAGGGCGCGCGGCCCCTGCCGCAGCAGGGCGTCGCCGCACCGGCGCAGCAGCCCTCCGCCGGGCAGCCGCTCCCCGCCGAGGCCGCCCCGGGGCAGGGAACGCCGGCCCAAGGCACCCCGGCCCAAGGCACCCCGGCTCAGGGCACTTCCGCCCAGGGGACCCCGGCTCAGGGCGGCACCCCCGCCCCCCAGCCCTGGCCCGCCGCCGACGACGACAGCACGGGGGCCGGTTTCGCCGTACCCCCGAACGGCACACCCCCTAAGGCCCCACAGCCGAACCCCCCGGCCCCGAACACCCCGGCCCCGGGCACCCCGTTGCCGCCGGAGGGCGCGGCGCAGGCGCAACGGGCTGCCCAGCCGTTGCCCGCGGAGGCCTCGGCGCCCGTCGATCCGAACTCGACGCAGGGGCGGGCGATCAGCGTGCGGACGCTGGGGCAGGGCGTGCCGTTCAACCGGCAGGCGGCCCAGGTCCAGCAGCCGCCGGCCGTGTCCGTCCCCCTGCCGACGGCGACGCCTCCCCCGCACCAGCCGGGCGGATCGGGCCGGCGCCGCAAGCTCGGCACGCCGCCTGACCCGGCCACGCGTACCGACCCGGCCACGCGTACCGATCAGGCCACGCGTACGGAATCGGCGTCCCGTCCGGAGCAGGGTCCGCGCCCCGAGCAGGCAGCGCGTCCGGAGCAGGCCGCGCGGCCGCATCCGGCGAGCGAGGCGACACCCCCGCCGGTCGCCGCCCAAGCGCCCGCGCCCGTCCCGGCGCAGCCGTCCCTCGCCGGTCAGTCCCGGCTCGCGCAGCTGACCGAGGGCGGCGGTCGGTCGTACGCCATAGGCGCTCCCGACGAGAACGCCGCCGAGGGGCCCGAGCCGCTGGACGGGCCCGGGGGTGCCGTCGAGGTGGCCGATCCGCCGCGGCCGCAG
>KL569111.1:1329-1521 GCA_000715635.1 Streptomyces violaceus
AGCCCGCGCCGGACGTCAGCACCCAGCAGGCGCTGAGCGACCGCGGCTACCGGCCGGTGATCGTGAACTCGCGCGAGGAGGTCAACGCGCAGATCGCGGCGTTCCCGGCCGCGCTGTTCGTCGACCCGCTGACCGGGCCGATCACCCGTACGGCGCTGCAGTCGCTGCGCCAGGCCGCCGTGGCCGCGGAGG
>KL569111.1:1752-4128 GCA_000715635.1 Streptomyces violaceus
GCCCGCCGTGGCCGCGGAGGTGCCGGTCCTCGTGACGGCCGGGCTCGGACAGGCCTCGCGGGACGCGGCCTACGGTGCCGATCCGGCCGTGCTGCTGAAGGCGCTGGCGCCGCGCGACAGTGAGCAGCACCCGCCGCGGGTGCTGCTGATCGAGGAGCACGCGGAGATCGCGCTGGCGCTGACGGCGACGCTGGAGCGGCGCGGGATGCAGGTCGCGCGGGCCGCGAGCGACGCGGACGCGGTGACGCTGGCGAGCGACTTCCGGCCGAACCTGGTCGTGATGGACCTGATGCAGGTGCACCGGCGACAGGCCGGGTTCGCCGGGATCATCGACTGGCTGCGCGCGAACGGGCAGCTGAACCGCACCCCGCTCGTCGTCTACACCGCCGCCGTCGACCAGGCCGACCTGCCGCGGCTGGCCTCCGGGGAAACGGTGCTGTTCCTGGCGGAGCGGTCCACCAGCGGCGAGGTGCAGACCCGGATCGTCGAGCTGCTGAGCAGGATCGGGACCAACTGAGCCAGGACCGGCCGGCCGGTCCTACCGGGCCGTCAGCCTGCGCGCCGCCTCCTTGACCGACGCGCGCAGGCGGTCTTGGGCATCCTCCCCGTCGCCGACCAGGATGCGCCGCATCTGCGGGACGACGGCGGTCCAGTTGGCCAGGGCGGTCAGCAGGAACAGCAGGTCGGCCGCCGGGACGGCGTCCGTGATGACGCCCCGGTCCTGGCCGTCCTGGAGGGCGGCGACCTTGCGGACGTAGTGCTTCTGGCGGGCGGACTCGTGAGGCAGTTCGGCGCTGCCGTACTCCAGGCCCTCCCAGAAGAGCAGGCGCAGCAGCTCCGGGTGGGCGGCGTGGTAGTCCATGACGCGGTCGATCCAGCTCTCGATGTCGTCCGGGTCGACCGGGACGTCCTCGGCGACGTGGACCATCTTCTTCTCGAGGACGATCGCGAACAGCTCCGCCTTGTTGCCGAAGTAGGCGTAGATCAGCTGCTTGTTGGCCTTCGCCTCGGCGGCGATGCGGTCGATGCGGGCGCCGGCGATGCCGTGCCGGGCGAACTCGGCGACCGCCGCCTCGAAGATCCGGGCCTTGGTGGCCTCGGGGTCCCTTGGTGCCATGGGGGAGAGGGTAGCGCGCCGGGTAACCAACCGTTTGGTTGACAGGGAATCGAAGGGCGGCTCACACTGTTGCCGTTATCCAACCAACCAGTTAGTTGCTAGAGCGGACTCCAAGCCCGACTCCGCGCCCGATTCCAAGCCCGACTCCAAGCAGACTCCGAGGAGTCCCCTTCCATGCCGTCAGCGACCACGACCACGTCCCGCCGGGCCGGCCAGGCCCCCCTGCGGCAGGCGCGTACGCCCGCACCCGGCCTCTCCCTCACCCTGATCGCCGTGTGCAGCGCCGTCACCGCCGCCAACATCTACCTCGCCGCACCACTGCTCTCGCTCATGGCCCGCGACTTCGGCTCGGCCCCCTCGGCCGTCGCCTGGATCGCCTCGGTCGCCCAGCTCGGCTACGCGGTCGGCCTGCTGTTCTTCGCCCCGCTGGGCGACACCGCGAACCGGCGCCGGCTGGTCGCCGGGCTCACGCTCGTCACCACCCTCGCGCTGGGCGCCAGTGCGGCCGCCCCGGGCATCACCGCCCTCGCGGTCGCCATGTTCGTCGCCTCGGCCACCACCGTCATCCCCCAGCTGCTCGTCCCGCTGGTCGCCGAACGCGCCCCCGCCGACCGGCGTGCCCGTCATGTCGCGGCTGTCGTCGCGGGCCTGTTCACCGGCATCGTCGGGGCCCGGGTCCTGGGCGGACTGGCCGGGCAGGCCTTCGGCTGGCGCTGGGTGTTCGCGGGTGCGGCCGTGCTCACCCTCGTCCTGGGGCTCGCGACCGCGCTCGTCCTGCCGTCGCGGCGGCGGCGGGAAGGCCCGCTGTTCGCCGGACTCGCCGCGCTGCCCTCGGTGCTGCGCCACTCGCCCGATCTGTGGCGGGCGTGCCTGCGGCAGGCCGGGATGTTCGGCGCGTGGAGCGCGCTGTGGACCGCGCTCTCCCTGCTGCTGACCGGGCCCGCGTACGGGCTGTCCACCGCGACCGCCGGGCTCTTCGGGCTCTTCGGGCTGACGGCGAGTGCGGTGGCTCCGCTGGCGGGCGGGTTCGTGGACCGGTTCGGCGCGGCGCGTGTCGTGCGGTCCGCGTATCTGCTCGCGGCCGTGTCCGTGCCGCTGTTCTGGCTGGGCGGGCAGGCTCTGGCCGCGCTGTTCGCCGCCGCGATCGCGATCCATGCGGCGCTCGTCGCCTCCCACGTCGCCAACCAGACCCTCGCCCTGACCACCACGTCCACCCCGGCCACCGCCAACACCGCCTATGTGGTCGCCGGCTTCGCGGG
>KL569111.1:4338-8180 GCA_000715635.1 Streptomyces violaceus
GGGCCGCCTTCAGCCACTTCGGCTGGGGCGGGGTGTGCGCGGTGGCGGGGCTGTGGCTGGTGCTGGGGTGGGGGCTGACCTCGGCTCGGCGGTGAGGCGATGCCGCAGGACGAGAACGCGGGACGAGAACGCGGCGCGAGAACGCGGGGCGCCGGACGGGCAGATGGACTCCCGCGGGTGAGGACCGCGGGTAGCCGCACGCCGAGGTGGACATGATCGTCTTGTGCGTCGGGAAACCGTGACCCTGAGCAGGATCGTTACGGAGGACTGGGCCGCCGTCCACACCTGGGCGGGTCTGGCCGAGGCCTGCCGTTATCAGCCGTGGGGGCCGAACACGCCGGACGAGACGCGGGAGTTCGTGGCGGGCGCGGTGGCCGCCTGGTCGGACAGCCCCCAGCGCCGGTTCCCCTATGCGGCCCGCCTCGGGCGGGAGGTGGTGGGGATGGGGGAACTGCGGGTGCGCAGTGCACCCCGGCGCCAGGGCGAGATCTCCTACATCGTGCATCCGCGCGTCTGGGGGCGGGGCATCGGGACGGAGATCGGGCGGCTGCTTCTCGCGCACGCCTTCGGCGAGCAACGGCTCCATCGCGTCCATGCCACCTGCGACCCGCGGAATCTCGGCTCCGCTCGGGTGCTGGCCAAGCTGGGCATGACGCTGGAGGGACGCCTGCGGCACACGCGGCTCATCCGCGACGGCTGGCGGGACTCGCTGGTCTTCAGCGTGCTCGAGGACGAATGGAGCGCCGTGCAGGGGTGAGCCCCTGGCAGGTGGCCAGGGGCTCCGGGGTGCTCGGCGGGGTCAGCCGATCCTGGTGATGTCCAGGTCACCCTCCGCGTACTGCCTGCGCAGTACCTTTTTGTCGAACTTTCCGACGCTCGTCTTCGGGACCGCCTCGATGACCGTCCAGCGCTCCGGGAGCTGCCACCTGGCGATGTGGCCCTCGTCGGCGAGGAAGGCGCGCAGGGTCTCGAAGGTGGCGGTGGCGCCCTCCTTGAGGACGACCGTGGCCAGGGGGCGCTCGCCCCACTTCTCGTCGGGAACGGCGACGACGGCCGCCTCGGCCACGTCGGGATGGGCCATGAGCGCGTTCTCCAGATCCACCGACGAGATCCACTCGCCGCCGGACTTGATGACGTCCTTGGCCCGGTCGGTGAGGGTGAGGTAGCCGTCGGGGGAGATGGTCCCCACGTCGCCCGTCTTGAGCCAGCCGTCCTCGCTGAACTTGTCGGCGGGGCGGAGCGGGTCGGCGTCCGGGCCGTTGTAGTAGGCGCCGGCGATCCACGGGCCGCGCACCTCCAGCTCACCGGCCGACTCGCCGTCCCAGGGGAGGCGTTCGCCGCCGGGGCCGGTCAGGCGGCCCTCGACGCCGGCCGGGAAACGGCCCTGGGTGAGGCGGTAGGCGAGCTCCTCCGCCGTGCCGACCACACTGGCCGGGGGGCGGGCGATCGTGCCGAGCGGGGACGTCTCCGTCATGCCCCAGGCGTGGCAGACCCGCATGCCCAGCTTGTCGAAGGCCTCCATGAGGGAGGGCGGACAGGCAGATCCGCCGATGGTGACCTGGCCGAGGAAGGAGACGTCACGCGGGTTCTCGGTCAGCTCGGCGAGCAGGCCCTGCCAGATGGTGGGGACGGCGGCCGCGTGGGTCGGCTTCTCGCTCTCGATCATCGCGGCGAGCGGGGCCGGCTGGAGGAAGCGGTCCGGCATCAGCATGTTCACGCCGGTCATGAACGTCGCGTGCGGCAGACCCCACGCGTTCACATGGAACTGGGGCACGACGACCAGCGAGGTGTCCTCGTCGGTCAGGCCCATCGACTGGGCCATGTTGACCTGCATGGAGTGCAGATAGATGGAGCGGTGGCTGTAGACCACGCCCTTGGGGTCGCCGGTGGTGCCGGAGGTGTAGCACATGGCGGCGGCCTGGCGTTCGTCCAGCTCGGGCCAGTCGTACGACGTCGGCTTCCCGGCGAT
Organism: Streptomyces violaceus; assembly: GCA_000715635.1. Lineage (GTDB taxonomy): Bacteria > Actinomycetota > Actinomycetes > Streptomycetales > Streptomycetaceae > Streptomyces > Streptomyces violaceus. Next base: position 6,308 of record KL569111.1, read on the forward strand.
CAGGTCCTCGTACTCGTGCACCCGCGCGGTGGCGTCCGCGAGCAGGGAGCGGTCCCCGGGGCCGGTGACGACCACGTGCTCGACCGTCTTCAGGTGCGGGAGCAGCGGGGCGAGCAGGGGGAGCAGCGAACCGTTGGCGATGATCACACGGTCGGCGGCGTGGTTGACGATCCAGGCCAGCTGCTCGGGCGGGAGGCGGAGGTTCAGGGTGTGCAGGACCGCGCCCATGGACGGGATCGCGAAGTAGGCCTCCACATGCTCCGCGTTGTTCCAGGCGAGCGTCGCGACCCGTTCGTCGCCGGCGACGCCGAGGTCTTCCCGGAGCGCGTGGGCAAGCTGGGCGGAGCGGGCGCCGATCTCCGCGAAGGAGCGGCGGTGGGGCTCGTCCTCACCGGTCCACGTGGTCACCTGCGATGTCCCGTGGATCGTGGACCCGTGGGTCAGGATCCTCGAGATCAGCAGCGGTACGTCCTGCATCGTGCTCAGCACGGCGTCCTCCCGGGGCGACATTGCCTACGCGGTGGTAAAGGTTGCGCTGATTCTGCGCACATACCACGCGGTATGTCACTAGGACCGGGCGATCGATCACATCACGCCAAGCGGACCGAGGGGTTCAGCGGCGGCCGAGGCGGCCTGCCAGGCGGGCTCACTGGCGGACAAGTCCCAGCTCAGCGTCCTCGCGGAGCTTTCCCAGCGCGCGTGAGACGGCCGACTTCACCGTGCCCACCGAGACACCGAGCACTTCGGCCGTCTGGACCTCGCTCAGGTCCTCGTAGTACCTGAGGACCACCATCGCCCGCTGCCGGGCGGGCAGCCGCATGATCGCCCGCCACATCGCGTCGCGCAGCGCCTGCTGCTCGGCCGGGTCGTCGCGGCCGGTCACCGGCTCCGGCTCGGGCATCTCGTCACAGGCGAACTCGTCGACCTTGCGCTTGCGCCACTGCGACGTCCGCGTGTTCAGCAGCGCCCGGCGCACATAGCCGTCGAGGGCGCGGTGGTCCTCGATCCGCTCCCAGGCGACGTACGTCTTGGTGAGCGCGGTCTGCAACAGGTCCTCCGCGTCGCTCGGGTTACCGGTGAGCGAGCGGGCGGTACGCAGCAGCACCGGCTGGCGGGCCCTGACGTACGACGAGAACGACGGGTACGGGAGGGGCTGCGCCGCTGGTGCAGCGGCCCTCGACGCGCTGGTGCAGACGAGTGTGGTCATGGCTCAACGCTATGAGCGGGCCAGGTCGAGCGGATCGGCCGCAGGTCCCGAAGCGGGGTCCCCCTCAGGTTGTAGGGGTAGGGCCCGCTGCACCTCCTACAGGTGGAGCGGCGGGACCGGGGTACTGCGGGTTGTCCCCTGCGGGTCGGCGGTGAGTACGAGTCCCGACGTGGGCACGCCCGTCCCCGCCGTCACCAGGACCCGTTCCGCTCCGGGGATCGGGTTCACCGCCGTCCCCCTGATCTGCCGGACGGCCTCCGCGACCCCGTTCATCCCGTGCAGATACGCCTCCCCCAGCTGTCCCCCGTGTGTGTTGAGCGGCAGGCGCCCCTCGGCCACGAAGCCGGGGGCCTCGCCGGGGCCGCAGAAGCCGAACTCCTCCAGCTGCGTCAGCACGAACGGCGTGAAGTGGTCGTAGAGGATCCCCACGTCGATGTCGGCCGGTGCGAGCCCTGAGGTCCGCCACAGCTGCCGGGCCACCACCGCCGTCTCGGGCAGGCCGGTCAGGTCGTCGCGGTAGAAGCTGGTCATCTGCTCCTGCGCGCGTCCCGCGCCCTGGGCGGCCGCCGCGATCACGGCGGGCGGGTGGGGCAGGTCGCGGGCCCTCTCCACGGAGGTGACGACGAGGGCCTGTCCGCCGTCGGTCTCCTGGCAGCAGTCCAGCAG
>KL569111.1:8353-8537 GCA_000715635.1 Streptomyces violaceus
GATGTGTATAAGAGACAGGGACGCGGCGTGGTCGGCCAGGGTGATGGGCCGGCCGTGGAAGTACGCCGCCGGGTTGGTCGCCGCGTACGCGCGTCCGGCCACGGCCACGTGCCCGAACACCTCCGGCGTCAGCCCGTACGTGTGGAGGTAGCGCTGGGCCGCCATCGCCACCCAGGAGGCCGGG
>KL569111.1:8743-13426 GCA_000715635.1 Streptomyces violaceus
GGCCGAACGGCAGCGACCAGCCGAGCGCCGCACCCTCGGCCGACGGCTCGCGGTGCCGGACCCCGGAGCCGAAGCGGCGGCCCGAGCGCTCGTTGAACGCCCGGTAGCAGACGACCACGTCCGCCACGCCCGCCGCGATCGCGAGGGCCGCCTGCTGGACGGTCGCGCAGGCCGCGCCGCCGCCGTAGTGGATCCGGGAGAAGAAGGTGAGCTCGCCGATGCCCGCCGCCTGGGCCACGGTGATCTCGGGGCTGGTGTCCATGGTGAACGTGACCATCCCGTCGACGTCGGCCGGGGTGAGCCCGGCGTCCGCCAGCGCCGCCCGCACCGCCTCGACGGCCAGGCGCAGCTCGCTGCGGCCCGAGTCCTTGGAGAACTCCGTGGCCCCGATGCCGGCGATGGCCGCCCGCCCGCCGAGGGTGTCGCTCCTGCGCGGACTCATGCCGGGCCTCCTGGACTCATGCCGGGCCGGTGCCAGGGGCGCCCGCGCCGCACGGCGGCCAGGGAGACCTCGTCGATCACGAGGGTCCCCCGGGAGCCGGCGCCGTCCCGGCTCCCGCCGGAACCGTGACCGTCACCGTGCCGGTGACGTGCTTGCCGATGCCGTTCGTGCCGACGACCCGGACCGTCGCCGTGCCGCCGTCGGCCTCCTCGACGACCTCCTCGACCGTGCCCGTCAGCACCATCGTGTCGCCGGGATGGTTGGGCGCGCCGAGCCGGATGGCCACCCGGCGCAGCACGGCCCCGGGACCGAAGTGGTCCGTGATGTACCGGCCGACCAGGCCGTTGGTCGTCAGGATGTTCATGAAGATGTCGGGGGAGCCCTTCTGCCGGGCCAGGTCCGGGTCGTGGTGCACGTCCTGGTAGTCGCGGGACGCGATCGCCCCGGCGACGATCAGGGTGCGGGTGATCGGGATCTCCAGGGACGGGAGGCGGTCGCCGGCGTTCACCGCGTCACCCCCTGGAAGACGGGCAGTACCAACGCGTCGTCGTACCGCCGGAACTCGAGCCGGACCGGCATGCCGATCCGCACCTTGTCGTACGGCACTCCCACCACGTTGCTGACGATCCGCACGCCCTCCGCGAGCTCGATCAGCCCGACCGCGTAGGGGCCCGCCGCGTCAGCGGCATGATCGGACGCAGTGAAGGCAGGAAAGGGCGGGTGGTGCATGACCACGTACGAATAGACCGTGCCCTCGCCGCTCGCCTCGACGGTGTCCCACTCCGGGCAGCCGCAGCTGTTGCAGCCCGGCAGCCAGGGGAAACGCAGGTCGCCGCAGCCGGTGCAGCGCTGGATGAGCAGTTCGTGGCGGGCCACGCCCTCCCAGAAGCCGGCGTTGTCGCGGTTGATCACGGGGCGCGGACGGGGTTCCTTCGCCGGTCCGGGCGTCGGGTCCTTCGGCCGGTGTGCGGGGGAGTACTTGAGGATGCGGAAGCGGTGGGTGCCGGCGAGTTCGCCGCCGGCCCGGATGTCCGTACGGGTCGTGACGAAGTGACCCGCCCCCAGCTTCGTGGTCTTCAGGCCCGAGACCGACTCGATCACCGAGTCGAAGGTGATCTCGTCGCCGGGACGCAGGGGGCGCGGATACTCCTGCTCGCAGTCGGTGGCGACGACCGCGTCGTAGCCCGACTCGTCGAGCAGGCGCAGCAGTTCGTCGTAGGCCGCCGTGCGTTCCGGGCGACGGGTCAGGCCCGCCATGGTCCACGCCTGGAGCATGGTGGGGGGAGCGATCGCGTCCGGTCCGGTGTACGCGGGGTTGGTGTCGCCCATGGCCTCGCACCAATGCCTGATCATCGGCTCGTTGACGGGGTCCCGGCCGACCCCGGTGGCGGCGGCCGGGCGGCCCTCGAAGGCCTTCAGGCGCGCCTCGAACTCCTCGTGGACCTCCGGCTCACCGTTCACAGTTTCTGACTGTCCGTCAGATCAGCTGCCCAGTCAAGCCCGGCAGATGCCGAAAACGCCTGTGCGGCGGCACCGAAGTACCGCCGCTCAGACGCTTGTCACCCCACGATGCACACCCACACGGAAGGCGGGCCGATGCCGGTACACCGGCCCGCTCAGCTCACCACCACAGCGGGGTGAAGCTGACGGCGGTGTTGTCGTTGCCCTGATTGACGGCCGTGAAGGCGGAGCCGTTGACCTGGGCGGTGTTGCTCTGGTTCGAGGCGCCCTCGCCGACGGCCTGCTGATTGGTGGTGGACGAGGTGCCGTAGTTGTCGCCGCCGACGCCGCTGCCGAGGACGCCCGCCTCGGCCTCCGTGACGGACGCGATCGATCCGTTGTCCGCGAAGGAGCCGTTGTCCGCCGTCGCGACACCGCTGAAGAGGGCGGCCGCGAGTGGAAGGGCGGAGACGGCGGCGATGACGCGGGCGGTACGGATGCTTGCCATGGTGTTGTCCCTCCAAGGACTGCGGAAGCACTGCTGAAGTACTGCTGTGTCCAGAGAAGTTGGCCGACCACCCTGGTCCGTTGCTCGACGTCGCGAGTCCAGAGTTGCCCACCGAATCCCCGGCGAACCACACCGGAAGCCCCTATTCGCACTCAAGCGTGATGACATGTCGATAAACCCGATTGCGTCACTTCAGTACCGGACCGGGAGGGAAGAGACGGTTCGAACCCTGGTGCCACAAGGGGCGAAGCGTTCCCGCACTTTTCGCACACAGACACCCGCACCGGCGCGTCACACCCACTCCCCCCTTTCCTTTTTCGAACGTACGTACGAAACTAGAAGCATGGCCACCACCGACCGGCAGGCCACGACGCTGGCCCTCGCACACGCCCTGTCAGCCGCCGAACGCGGACTGGCCGTCATCCCCCTGTCCCGCACCAAGCTCCCGGCCCTGCGCTCCCCGCACCGCGACGACCCCGTCCCCTCCCTCTGCCACGGCGCGTGCGGCCGACTCGGCCACGGCGTGTACGACGCCTCCAGCGACCCGGCCCGCATCCGCGAACTGTTCGCCGCGGCGCCCTGGGCGACCGGCTACGGCATCGCCTGCGGGCTCCCCCCGCACCAGCTGATCGGCATCGACCTGGACGTGAAGACCGGCACGGACTCCTCGGCCGCCCTGCGCGAGCTGGCCTTACGGCATCTGTTCACCATCCCCCCGACGGTGGTCGTCCTGACCCCGTCCGGCGGGCGTCACCTGTGGCTGAGCGGCCCGCCCGACCTGGTCGTCCCCAACTCAGCGGGCCGTCTCGCCCCCGGCATCGACATCCGGGGCGCCGGCGGCTATCTCGTCGGCCCCGGCTCCCGCACGGACCAGGGCGTGTACGCCGCCGCCCCCGGGACCGCGCACCTGGCGCCCGCCCCCTGCCCGCGCTCCCTCCTGCGACTGCTGCTCCCGCCGCCGCGCGCCCACCACCCCACACCCCCGTCGGCCGGCGGGCACGGCCAGGGCCTGGTCCAGTTCGTCCTCGGCGCGCACGAGGGCCAGCGCAACACCCGGCTGTTCTGGGCGGCCTGCCGGGCGTACGAGGACGGCATCGGCCCGGCGCTCGTGGACCCCCTGACCGAAGCGGCTCTCCACACCGGCCTGTCCGAGCGTGAGGCCCGGGCGACGATCGCGTCAGCGGCCCGGATGACGGGGCACCGCCCGTGAGCAGGGCCTCGTCCACCAGCACCGAAAGACCTCCATGCACCAGCACGCCAGACCGCCGGCCATGGCGCTCGCACGCCTCACTCTCGCCTCCGGCCGCTCGGTGGACCTCGCCGAACTGCGGTTCTCGTCGACGTACGGCGCCCTGCTCTCGACCTACGGCGACCTGCTGGAGGGCTATCCCTGCAAGCCGGTCAACGACCTGCGGATCCGCGAACTGCTGCGCGCCGCCGAGCGGTCCCACCCCGGCACGCCCGTCCACCTCGTCCCGCCCCCGCGCGAGCACCCCGACCAGTACGCGGGCGGCCTCGGTCCCGTCGAGGTCCTGCCCGCCGTGGCCTGCCTCGGCACGTTCCACTCCACGGCCCTCGATCCGGCCCGCGACCCGGTCCTGTACCGCTCACGCCTGGCCGTTCTCTGGTTCCAGTCGGCCCCTCACCTTCCGTCGGGCTGCGACACCGAGCGGGCGCTGCGGGACATCGACTGGACGGGACTGGCCCGGGACACCCGGGCGCTTGCGTAGGGTCGGCCGATGAGCGTTTCCCGTACGGAACTGCCGCGCTGGCAGTTCGAGTTGACCTGGTCCTTGTTCGAGTACCACCTGGAGCGGCTGGAGCCCGGAGACTTCCTCTGGGAGCCCGCGCCGCTGTGCTGGACGATGCGCCGGGCGCCCGACGGCACCTGGGTGCCGGACTGGGCGGACACCGAGCCCGACCCGGTGCCCGTCCCCACCATCGGCTGGGTGAGCTGGCACATCGGCTGGTGGTGGAGCGTGACCCTGGACCACGTGCGGGGCCTGCCGCCCCGCGACCGCGCGGAGATCGCCTGGCCCGGCGAGGGCACCCCGACCGTCGAGTGGCTGCGCGACCTGCGCACCCAGTGGCTGGCGGTCCTGGACGGCCTCACCGACAGCGATCTGGACGCCACTGCCCTGTTCCCGTGGCAGGACGACCCCCAGCACACCGTCGCGCACATGGTGGCCTGGGTGAACGCCGAGCTGATGAAGAACGCGAGCGAGATCGGCCAGCTGCGGCTGCTGCGGGTGGCGTCGGCGTCGGGGCAGGCCTCTGCTGCTCGGTCCACTGT
>KL569111.1:13595-15916 GCA_000715635.1 Streptomyces violaceus
GGGCAGGCCTCTGCTGCTCGGTCCACTGTGTAGCGGCGAAGCCGCCAGGGGCGTGCCATCGTGGTGCCATGACGATCGATGTCCGCCCGGCCACGGATTTCGACGACGTCCGTGCCGTGCTCGGGCCGAAGTCGCCCGGGGCGAATGTCTGCTGGTGCCTGAGCTACCGGATCCCCTCCAAGCTCAACAAGGAACTGCGCGGCCCGGCCCGCGGTGACTACGTCGCGGAGCTGTGCGGTGCGAACCCTCCCCCGGGCGTGCTCGCCTACGACGGTGACGTACCCGTCGGCTGGGCCGCCGTCGCTCCGCGCTCGGACACCGCCTTCGCCCGCAACCGCAAGATCCCGCACGTCGACGACCTGCCCGTCTGGTCGCTGTGGTGCGTCCGGGTCCGCCCCGGCCACCGCAAGCAGGGCATCTCGCACGCGCTCATCGCCGGCGCGGTCGACTTCGCCCGCGCCCAGGGCGCACCGGCGATCGAGGCCTACCCCCTCGACAACGGCGACGCCAAGGTCGACCTGACGATGGCCTACGCCGGCCTGAGGAAGAACTTCGAACGAGCCGGGTTCACCTACGCGGCACCCACCACATCGGTCCTGGCCGGCCATCCCCGCATCCTGATGCGCCTCGGCCTGCGCTGAGCGGACCGGCACGCGAATGCCCGACCGCTGGCGACGGGGGATGCACCAGCGGTCGGGCTATGGCCAAGGGTAACAAGCGCTTACGCCGGAGGAGCCGACTGTCCGTCAGGAAAAGCCGGGTTGTGACTCGTATCACTCAACTGCCTTGTGGATCCGCCCTGTTGCCGTACCCCGGTCTCATCGGCCGGCGCACGGCGCATCGTAGGAGAGCCGGGGCAGGTACTCGCGCCAGGTGTCCGGCGTCAGAACACCCCGGGTCATCGAGCAGATGCGGCGTACGGCCTCGTCGGTGTCCAGGTTCCAGAGCCGGATGCTGTCGGCGCCGCTCGACACCCCGAGCATGTGGCTGTTCGGGCTGAACGCCAGGAAGTTGCCGGTCTTGGCGTGGGGGCTCATCGACTGGCCGATCGCGGTGGCCCCGGAGGGGTCGGAGACGTTCCACAGCCGGACGGTGCTCTCGTCGCCGCCGCTGGCCAGGGTGCGGCCGCTCCGGCTGAACGTCAGTGACACGACCGCTTCCGTGTGACCCGTGAGGCGCGCCTGCTCGGAGGCCCCGGCGGGGTCCTCGATGTCCCAGAGGCGGACCGAGTTGTCGTCGCCGGCGCTGGCCAGTGTCCGGCCGTCGGGGCTGTAGGCGAGGGCGTTGACGGCTCCGAGATGGCCCTTGAGAGGTGCGCGGAGCAGGGTCGGCCGGCCGGGGTCGGCCGCGTTCCACAGCCTGATGGTGCCGTCCGCGCTGCCGCTGGCGAGCGTACGGCCGTCCGGGCTGAAGACGAGGGAGTTGACGTAGCCCTTGTGGCCGGTGAGGGGCGCGCCGAGCGGGCGGGGACGGGCCGGGTCCCCGATGTTCCACAGCTGGATGGTGCGGTCGTCGGAGGCGGTCGCCAGGACCTGCCCGTCCGGACTGAAGGCCAGCGGGTCGGCGAACTTGATGCTCAGGGGGATGGCGGACCCGTGCGGGACAGGGCGCTCCGGATCGCGGAGGTTCCACAGCTGCAGGGCCCGGCTGCCCGTCACCACCGCGAGGGTGCTGCCGTCCGGGGAGAATTCGAGGGAGCGGACGCCGCCGTCCGGCCGGAACGGTTCGCCCATCCGCACGGGCCTGCCGGGCGTCCGCACGTCCCACAGGCGCACCCGGCCGTCGAGCGCCGCCGTCGCGAGCACCCGCCCGTCCGGGCGGAACACTCCGGTCCGGCCGATCATGTCCGATGTCGGCAGCGACCACAGGCGGACCTTGTTGTCGCCCGCCCCGGTGGCGAGGGTGCGCCCGTCGGGGCTGAAGCCGAGCGCGTACATCTCGCCGCTGCTGCCCGCCAGGGGCCCGCCGACCTGCGACGGGTACGCCGGATCACTGACCTTCCACAGGCTCGCGGTGCTGTCCGCGCTGGCGGCGGCGAGCATGTTCCCGTCGGGACTGAAGGCCACGGACCACACCGGCCCGGTATGGCCGGTGAGCGGCGCACCGATCGGGGCCGGGCGACGTGAATCGGCCATGTTCCACAGCCGTACGGTGTTGTCCGAGCTGCCGCTGGCGAGCGTACGGCCGTCAGGGCTGAAGGCCACGGAGTGCACGGTGGTGGTGTGGCCGGTCAGCGGCTCCCCGGCCCGCTCCGGGCGCCGGGGGTCGGTCACGTCCCACAGCCTGATCGCCCCGTCGTCGCCACCGGCCGCCAGTGTCTT
>KL569111.1:16168-16407 GCA_000715635.1 Streptomyces violaceus
CCCCGGCCGCCAGTGTCTTGCCGTCCGGGCTGAACGCCACCGAGCGCACGGCGGCCTTGTGCCCGGTCAGGGGCTTGCCCAGCGCCCGTGGCCGGTGCGGATCGGCCACGTCCCACAGCCGGACGGTGTGATCGTCGCCGACGGAGGCCAGCGTGCGCCCGTCCGGGCTGAAGGCGACCAGGTAGATCGTGCTGTCATGGCCCTGTCTCTTATACACATCTCTGAGCGGGCTGGCAAGG
>KL569111.1:16659-17646 GCA_000715635.1 Streptomyces violaceus
GAGCCGCTTCGGCCGGCCGGGGTCCGTCACGTCCCACAGCCGGATCGTGCCGTCGTCGGACGCGCTGGCGAGGGTACGGCCGTCCGGGCTGAAGACCGCGCTGCTCACCCAGCTGGTGTGGCCGGTGAGAGGCTCGCCCAAGGGCTTCGGACGCTTCGGGTCGGCCACGTCCCACAGCCGTACGGTCCGGTCGTAGCTGGCCGTGGCCAGGGTCCGCCCGTCCGGGCTGAAGGTCGTGAGGTAGACGGCGCCCGTGTGCCCGACCAGCGGCGTGGCCAGCGGGGCGTTCACGATGGAGATCAGGCGGCTGTTCGCGCCCTTGTCGTCCGGCCGCAGCCGGTGCGCCACCAGGTCGAGCTGCGCGGACAGCGACGGATCCGTGTACTGGACGCGATCGGCCTGGGCGAGCACCTGCTCGAACACGGCGTCGTCCCGCTGCTTCGAGGCGATGACGGCGGACCCCACGGCCAGCATCGCCAGGACGACCAGCGTCGCCACCGCGCCCCGGCTGATCCAGATGATGCGCCTGCGCAGCCTGACCGAGGCGGCCAGGAACTCCACCACGCTCCGGGTCAGGAACGTGTCCCCGGCGGATTTCGCCCAGCCATGGGCCTGTTCCAGCCGGGAGCCCCGGTAGAGCAGTGAGGTGTCGCGGTCCGATTCCTCCCAGGCCCGGCCGTCCTCCTCCAGGCGCTGGCGCAGCAGATTGCCCTGCCGGTCGTCGTCGATCCAGTCGCGCAGGCGGGGCCAGGCGTGCAGCAGCGCCTCGTGGGTGATCTCCACGGTCTCCGCGTCCAGCGTCACCAGCCGGGCGCGGACCAGCGCCTCCAGGGACTCCTCGGTCTTGCCCGGGTCGGTCGACTCCTCCGCCAGCTTCCGCCGAGTCCCCCGCCTGCGGGTGGCATGGGTGTCCTCGCCCAGCCGGACCAGCCGGAGCAGGAGCAGCCGCGCCGCCGTGCGCGCCGCCGGGTCGAGGCCGGACCAGGC
>KL569111.1:17806-18972 GCA_000715635.1 Streptomyces violaceus
ACCGGGTCGAGGCCGGACCAGGCCCGCTCGGCGGTCGCCGCGACCGCGCCCTGGATGCCGCCGGCCGCGCGATAGCCGGCCAGCGTCAGCCGGCCCGCCTTTCTGCGCTGCCAGGTGGCGAGCAGGGCGTGCGAGAGGAGCGGCAGCACGCCCGCGTCGTGCTCCCCCACAGCCCGAGAGGCGTGGGAGGGACCCCCACCGCGCGGGCCGTCGGCGCTGACCTCCCGGACGATCAGCTCCGCCAGGCCCGGTTCCAGCTCCAGCCCGACGGCCTTGGCCGGTCCGGTCACCGCCTCGCGCAGCTCCGCGGTGGTGAGCGGTCCGAGCACCATGTGCCGGTGCTGGAGCGCGTCGGCCAGTTCGGGATACCTGAGGCACCGCTCGTAGAAGTCGGCGCGTATGCCCAGGACCACGACCGCCGGGGCCGGTTCGTCCCGTCCGGGGGGTGAGCACGCGGCATGCAGGACCTCGATGAAGGCACGCCGGTCCGCCTCGTCGGGGCAGAGGGTGAACGTCTCCTCGAACTGGTCCACGATGACGACCGGACGCGCACCGGAGGGCGCCTCGCGGCGCGCCCAGGCGGCGACGGCGGCACGGACGGCGTCCGCGGTGGGGGGAACACCGGGTTCCCCCTGGTCCTCGTGCTCCACGGCTGAGCCGTCGGGCTCCTCGGCCCTCGCTTCCGGTTCCGTGGCGGAGGGGACGCCGGAGGAGGCCCCTCCCGCCTCGGACAGGAGGACGGGCCCCAGTTCGGGGATGCACCGGGTCAGCTCCGCCAGCGGATCACCGCCCGGGACGAGTTGCACGACCTTTCGCGCCCGGCCGTGCTCCGCACCGTCGTCGCCGCCCAGCGCGCCGTCCCGCAGGGCGGGCACCAGACCGGCGTTCAGCAACGAGGACTTCCCCGCTCCCGACGCGCCCACGAGCATGACCAGGCCGCCCGCCTTCGCCACGGCCCCGAGCTGCGCGACGAGCGCGTCCGTGTCCCGCTCCCGGCCGAAGAACCAGCGGGCGTCCTCCCGGCGGTAGGAGGCCAGCCCGCGGTACGGGCACACCCCGCCGGGCGCGGGCGGGGCCTCGGCCGAAGGCCCTTCCCGCGCCGGGGACGCCTCGGGGCGCTCGGCGACCGGGTCGGCCACCGCCCGTTCCCACAGCCGCTGCCACTG
>KL569111.1:19227-19338 GCA_000715635.1 Streptomyces violaceus
GCCACTGGCCGAGGTCGTACAGGCCCGGGGACACCGGCGTGGGCCGCAAGCGTCGCGCCTCGGGGATCAGTACGTGCAACACGGCCGCGAGAGCGGCGAACTGGGCGGGTA
>KL569111.1:19513-20215 GCA_000715635.1 Streptomyces violaceus
TCAGAGATGTGTATAAGAGACAGGTGCAACACGGCCGCGAGAGCGGCGAACTGGGCGGGTACGTTCCGGGCCCGCCGCCAGTCGCTGATGCGCTGGGCGGACACCCGCACGGGCCGCCCGCGTTCGTCGACCCGCTGGAGCCGGACGACCGCTTCGGACACACGCTTGAGTGGAGGGTTCCCGGCTTCCTTGTAGAGCAGTGCGAGGCGTTCCGCGAAGGCGGTGCGTGCCCCCGAGTCGGAACTCAAGGTCTCCACTCCTTACTTGTCACGCCTGGACGTCCGGACCGGAAAACTCACTCTATATGGCTGACCTGCGGTAATGCCGTCCGTCCGGCACCGGAATCTCCTCTTCAGCAGCCGGAAATGGCAGGATCCGGACGCAGCAACGCACCATTCCGGTCAGCTTCCGTCCGCTTCCATCCGCTTCCGTCCGCGCCGGACGACGGCAGCTCCACCGTTCGGCACCGGTCCCCACGAGGGGAGGGACCGGTGTCGGACGACGTGGTGACCTCCTCTGCGGTCCGCGCTTTCCGACTCCGGGCCGAACCTAGATAACTGACGACATGTCAGCTATGGTCGGCGCCTGCCGTACCGCTTCCGGAGCGACGTACCAGCGACGTACAGGGGTGAGCGCGATGGAGACACGTCCCGAGAGCCCGGAGCCGCAGGGCGATCCACGCTGGGTGGCGATGCTCTACCG
>KL569111.1:20459-20804 GCA_000715635.1 Streptomyces violaceus
CCTCCCTCGCGCCATCAGAGATGTGTATAAGAGACAGCCGCTCGCCCGTGCTGTACGCGCTCGGCGAGATGACCCAGACCATGCGCGCCCGCGGCGACGAGGTGACCGTCGCGCTCTGGGGACCGAAGGACGGCGCGTGGCAGCAGTTCGACCCAGCGCTGAAGCAGGCGGCTTCACCTCAGCCGAGCCCGGAGGCGGAGTCCCCCGGCGAACCGACCCTGCTCGCGGAGCGCATGACCGGCCGCCGCCACCAGGTCCTCATGGCCGGGCTGAGCAAGGCGGGCCTCTACGACCTCACCCCCGAGGACGACACGACCGTCCAGGCCCTCGTCGAACGGCTCGACG
>KL569111.1:21003-22934 GCA_000715635.1 Streptomyces violaceus
GCGGGGCCGGTTCAGCCGAGGGCGCGCTGGGCAGAGGAAGGGTCATGAAGGTCTCTGTCGACCGCGAACTCTGTTACGGCTCCGCCGAGTGCGCCCACCGGGCCCCGGCGGTCTTCGAGTTCGTCGACGGGTTCGGTGTCGTCCGCCCGGGCCAGGACCGCACGGACGACCCGGGGATCCTGGAAGCGGCGGAGAAGTGCCCCAGCCAGGCCATCACGATCACTGACGCGCCCTCGTCGCCGGGCCGGCCGTAGCGAGGGCCGTTGCCGTTTCCGATGCCGTCGCCATCGCCATCGCCATCACCGTCGCCGTCGCCGTCGCCGCTGCCGAGCCTGCTCGCGGTCTTCGCCCACCCCGACGACGAGTCCCTGATGGCGGGCGGCGTCCTCGCCCGGCACGCGTCCGCGGGCGCTCGCACGGCGGTCGTCACCGTGACCTGGGCGGCGGACAGCCCACGCGCCACGGAACTGGCCGAGGCACTCCGCATCCTCGGCGCGGGCAGTCCGCGCATGCTCGGTCACGCCGACTCGCGCGTGCCGCACTCGGCCCCCGGCAGACCGCGCTGGTGCGACGCCCCGCTCGACGAGGCGGTGGGGGAACTGGTCGCACAGATCCGCGACTTCCGCCCGGAGATCGTCGTCACCCACGACGCCTACGGCGGTCTGACCGGGCACGAGGACCATGTGCACACCCACCGCGTGACCCTGCTCGCGGTCCACGCCGCCGGACTCGAACGCCTCCACCCGGACGCCGGCGAGCCCTGGCAGCCGAGCGCCCTGTACCTGGCCACGCACCCGCACTCCGCCGTCCGGGCGTGGGGCGGGCACCTGGCCCCCACGGGCAAGACGATGCACACCGTCCCGGACGACCGGATCACGGCGACCGTCGACGTCACTCCCTGGCTGGAGCAGAAGACCGCCGCCGTCCTGGCCCATCGCACCGAGGTGGCACGGGGAGCCGCCCCGGGCCTGATCGCCGCCCTCCCGGTGCCCGAGCGGGGGCGGTTGCTCGGCACCGAGTGGTACATCCGCCACGACCCCGTAGGCACGGCACCGACGCACACGGAACTCCTGCCCTAAGCCAGGGCCTGGGCGCTGGTCAGTGCCCCACCGAAGAGCTCCACCGCAGCGCCGACAGCGCCCGGGCCCGGGCCTCCACGACGGCCATCCGGGCATCCCGCTCGGCCCGGTCCACATGGGCCGCCTGCCCGGTCACCTGCCCCTCCCACTTCCGGTACAGCAGCCCCACCTCCCCCGAGAACCACCCACGGCTCACGGCGTTCAGCGCGAGCAGCAGACCCGTGTCCTCCGAAGCGGGCAGAGCCATCCACCCGCCCAGGCCAAGCAGCAACTCCCGCCGCACGCACAGCGACGCCGGATGGACCTGCGCGAGGAAACCGTTCGCCTTCCAGTGGTCGAGCACGGCCCCGCGCTCGATCGGCCCCTGCTCGGGGTCGCCGGGAAACCCGGCCGTCGACCCGTCGGGCAGGAGGTCCAGCACCCGCGAGGTCGCCCACCCCAGGGTGCGGTCGCCCTCCAGCACCGCCAGATCCCGCGCGAGCGCGCCCGGCGGCAACTGGTCGTCGGCGTCCAGGACCTTCACATACGCGCCGTCGGCATGCGCCAGCGCGATGGTGCGAGCCACCCCGGGCCCACCGGCCCGGCCCTGCCGGAACGTCACCCGCGCGTCATCGGGCACGTACGGCGCTACGTCCTGGCTCTCCCCGTCCTCCTGGATCACCCAGTGCCACTCCCAGCCCTCGGGCAGCCGCTGCTCGCGCAGGGATCTGTGGGCCTCCGGCAGGAACCGGGCCGACGGGCCGTGCACAGCGGTGACGACGACGATGCGCCGGCTCACGCGCCCCCTCTCCACTACGAACACGCGACAAACGCGCGACGAACACGTGAGAGGGGCTGCCGAGCACGCTCGGC
>KL569111.1:23186-24091 GCA_000715635.1 Streptomyces violaceus
AGATGTGTATAAGAGACAGCATCTATGACCTGCGCACCCGTCCACCAGGGGCGGAGCGGGTACAGCGTACCGGCCCCGGGCGTCTAGCAGGGGCCGTGGTCCACACGGGGTCCACTGCTCCTATTGATGCTGCGGTGCCCCCGACGAAGCCGGGGGCAGCGACCTGTCAGTCCTCGTCCAGAATCACAACGTCATCGTCGTCCACGTCAGTGTTGTTCAGGACGCTGGGGTTGTTCAGGACGCTCGGGTTGTTCAGGACGCTGGGATTGTTCAGAACGCTCGGGTTGTTCAGAACGCTAGTAGTGTTGTCCAGTTTGATGGGAATCAGAGCGACGATGTTGTCGTCGGCGATTGCCGGGGCCCCGAGGGCAGCAACGAGAGCCCCTGATGCGATCAGCACACTGGCGCTACGACGCATTTCTGTCTCCTTGACGTGAGTGGACGCCGATGGAATCGGTGAAGGCATGGCAGTCTCATGCTTCCCCCGCCAAGGAGGATTATCATCCTTATCACCCGAATACCCGAGCGGGATCGTGCGGCCACATCGGCCGAATGGAGGAGTGGCCCCCCTGCTTGGCCCGCCTAGGAGCGCAGGCCGACAGAGTCAAAGAAACGTTTTGCCTCTGGCGATTGCCCACGCCCCCAGAACTGTCTACGGCGCGCGACGGAATCGATGGCGATCCGCCGCGCGCCGTTTGTTCCACTGGCTGCTGATCTCTACGCCAGAAGCCAGGCAATCCCTACCGGGCCCATGGCCAGGTCAGTTAGTGCCCAGACCACGACGGGACGTCTACCCAGCCATGGCTGTCGTGCTCGTCGTGCTTCTTGCCCCCGTCATGATGACCGTGCTCGTCGTGCTTCTTGCCCTCGTCATGATGACCGTGCTCGTCGTGCTTCTTGCCCCC
>KL569111.1:24325-25188 GCA_000715635.1 Streptomyces violaceus
CATGATGACCGTGCTCGTCGTGCTTCTTGCCCCCGTCGTGATGACCGTGCTCGTCGTGCTTCTTACCCCCGTCGTGACGGCCGTGCTCGTCGTGCCCCTTACCCCCGTCATGGTGGCCGCCGTCCGTGGGAGTGCCCGTGGGAGTCCCCGTCGGAGTGCCCGGTGGGAGTGCCCGTGGGAGTCCCCGTCGGAGTGCCCGGTGGGAGTCCCCGTGGGGCTGGTCCCGCACTCACCCTGGAAGATCGTGTTGGTGTCCAGATTCACGGCGCCGTTGCGGGCCAGCAGCCGGCCGTTGACGGTCGTATTCGTGTTGGCAGTGATCGTGGTCAAGGCCAGGACGTTGCCCACGAACCTGGTGCCGGTACCGAGAGTGGCCGAGCTGCCGATCTGCCAGTACACGTTGCACGGGTTGGCGCCATTGGTGAAAAGCACCCGGCTTGCGGACGCCGTCGTCAGCGTCGAACCGACCTGGAACACCCAGACGGCGTTGGGGTTGCCCTGGCCGTTCAGGGTGAGGGTGCCGGTGAGCTGGGCACTGACGGGGATCTTGTAGACGCCCGGAACCAGCGTCTGGCCGCCGAGCTCAACGGGGTCTCCGGTGTACGTGACGTCCGGTGCCTGCCCGGCGGCCTGGTTGTACGCCGTGGTCAGATCGTTCTGGGCCTGGAGAGCGACGGCGTCAGCAGCGTGGATGGTTCCGGGCGGCAGCACGATGCCGGGCGGGAACCCCACGACCGCTGTACCCGGGCTCACCCCGACGTTACGCTCGACCGTCGTCGGGCCGGTGTTGGTGACTGTCGAACCCGCCAGTACTCCGAAATTGCCTGCCGTACCCAGAGGCACGGGCGTGGCAACGGCTTTTT
>KL569111.1:25387-26423 GCA_000715635.1 Streptomyces violaceus
CACGGGCGTGGCAACGGCTTCTGCGCGTGTCGGCGACATCGCGATCACAGCAGCGGCGATCACCGCGGTTACTACCGCAGTGATCCAAAGCGACATGGAGCGCCATCGTGACGCACCAGGGATATTCAGTGTCATCGAGGGGCCAATTCCTGTGAGGGGTGATGCCTACATCGGCGGTTCTGACGGCGGCATATTATTCGAGGAAGCGATCGATTCACGGTCGCCTCGAGGGCCTTCGCTGGAATTGACCAACCAATCACGAAATGCTTAATAATGCTTAATGGGCCGGATGGGGCTCACTGCTCTGCTCCGGACGGGCGACTGGGAAACGTCACCAAAAAACGCAATTCCCCCAGCGTTGACCGACACGGGGCGAAGATGCTTCACGATCTCGAATCCTGCGAAAAGCATGTTGGCAGCCGTTCTCACTTATCTGGGCTACTATCCATAAATCTCGGTGACGGAGACAAGGAGCGGCGACGGCCACGGGCTGCCTTGAGTCAGGTGTCTCCCTGACCAAATGCGCCTCACTCGGGCCGTTTCAGTGGGTGTGCGATGCGGGGGAGTTCCTCGTACAGCAGCCGGCCGACCAGCGCCCCGCCGAAGACGACGACACCGACACCGACCAGCCAGGACTGGATGACCAGGACGGTTCCGACGGGTCCGTAGGTGACGGCGTTGGACGCGATCAACGGTGAGAAGACCAGCCTGGAGAAGACCCTCAGGCCGAGCAGCCCGATCACGGTGGCCACGGCGCCGGGCAGCAGGGCACGCCAGCGGATTCTCCCGCCGAGCAGCAGGCGCTGGGACCACCACAGGAACAGCACGGCACTCAGCGACGCCACGGCTCCCCCTGCCAGAGGTTCGCGCAGCAGCGTGGTGGTGGCGGACAGGTAGAGGTATCCGGTGAGGACGCCGAGCCACACCACATGCCGCCACCTGGCCCACCAGCGGGCCGACGGCAGGTCCCAGACCTTCTCATAACCGGTCTGCACCGCCGCCCCGAAGGTCAGGCCGAACACAGCAAGGGCCGCGA
>KL569111.1:26579-28580 GCA_000715635.1 Streptomyces violaceus
AACCGGTCTGCACCGCCGCCCCGAAGGTCAGGCCGAACACAGCAAGGGCCGCGATACCGAACGCGGTCGTGGTCCGCAGAGCCTGGCCGGGCCGGGTGAACAACTGCTCGACCTGCCGCCTGGAGGCCGTCGACACACCGAGCCCTTCCCCCAGCCACTGCGCGAACCCCCGCCCGTGCTCGGCGTCGGCAGCGGAGACGATGATCAGCAGCGGCACCAGCGTGAGGAACCCCAGCGCCGCGAAGCCCAGCGAACGCGACCACAGCTCGATATCCCTGCTCCGCCGCCACCCACGCCCGACTGGCGAACGGCTGATCACGCGGTGCAGTCGCCCGAACCGAGATGAACGGTCCGCGGCACCGGAAGGCTTCGTCGGCATACCTTCCGACTACCACGTTCGAAAGCCCTGCCGCGCGAGGGCGCGACGCAGACATTCGCGGATAGCCTGGACGCACAAAGGGCCGCCGAGGTTCAGCAGGCTGTGACTGCCCGCAGGGCGGGGCGCGGCTCGAACCGGCCCGGATCAACGGCTCAGGAGGCAGGCCATGATCCATTCAGCCGATATCCGCGAGTGGCGCAACCGCAGCGTCGTCGACCCGAAGGGACACAAGATCGGCGTGCTCGAAGCGGTCTACGTGGACACCTCCACCGACGAACCGGCCATGGCCACAGTCCGGACCGGACTCCCCACCCGCCACCACCTGGCCTTCGTACCCCTCGACGAGGCGATCCTCGGGCCCGGCTACGTCAAGGTCTCCTACACCAAGACGCTGGTGAAGAAGGCACCCTCGGTCGGCATGGACGACATCCTGCCCGCCGAGTCGGAGGAAGCGATCTTCCAGCACTACGACATGCCCTACCAGACGGGCGCAGGCGGCGAACGGCAACTCGCGCGCCGCTGATCGCCCGCGCTCAGCCACCCTTGGGAGGCGTACGCGTCATGGCCCTCTTGCTGCTTCTCGTTCTGGTCGCGGTCGTGCTGGGAATCATCGGAGTAGTTGCGGAGGGGCTGGGCTACTTGTTGATCATCGGCATCGTGATTCTCGTGGCCGCTCTTGCCCTCGTCGCCGTGCGCTGGTCCCAGCGCACCGGTCGCCCCCTTCGATGACAACGGCAGCCCACCCACGTCGTTCGGTGCCCGCGCGTGCGCCGAGACGAAGTGGCCGGGCACCTCGGCCAAGCACCGTGCGAGTATCGCTGACCCGCTAGCCACCATCACGCCGAAGCTGGCCAAGGACAACCGCGGTGCCCCCTCCGAAGGTGCTCCGGAGTGCGCTCCACTCGTGGATCAACCGGTTCGTACTCGGCTACGCGGACTGAAGAAGCGGGCCCGCGAGGCGACCCGGCCGGTGCCGATTCCGCCCGTCCTCGTGCGGCTGATCCGCGACCACACGCGGCGTCTCCCCCTGGCTTGAATCCGGCGTCTCCCCGGCCGAGGTCGCGCGGCGGGCGGGCCTCAGCATCGCCGTCCTGTTCTGCTTCTATGCCCAGGCCATTCACTGCAACCAAGCCGCCGAGGTGCAGCGGACCCTGTCGCTCACCGGTGCCGAGACACTGCGTGTCGCTGCCGGGCTGTGCCCGTTGGACCAGTGATACTGGCGGGGCGTAGCGGTCCATGGCCTGCTCCCCCATGCAGGCCGGGCCGCGCTTTTCTCCGGTTTGACTGACTGGGTGACCGGCGGCCTCGGGATCGCGTGATTCGGGGCCCCGAGGCCGTGGGTCAGCTGGCGTCGGCGCCTTTCGCCTGGGCCTTGGTCTGAGCCAGGCAGTAGGAGCCGGTTCCGGTGGCCAGGGGTGCCCCACAGTCAGCCCACCCACATCGCTCGGTCTCCGAGCGGGTTCTTGGTCCACGCCCGGTCCACACGCACTGATCAACCATGCGACACAGCCGGATCAAGGTGAGACAGACCCCATGCAGAAGGGGCGCCCCTCACCGAGGGACACCCCTTCTGACCAGCGCGTCTATGACCTGCGCGGAGGCGGTGGGATTTGAACCCACGG
>KL569111.1:28832-29317 GCA_000715635.1 Streptomyces violaceus
CCGTTCCCTTCGGCCGCTCGGGCACGCCTCCCCGCGCCGACCGTGATCGGCGGCGCGGGGACAAGGGTAACGGGTCGGTGCGCGCGGGTGGGGATCAGTTGTCGCCGGTGCGCGAACCCAGGGTGACGTCGACCGTCTGCTGCTTGCCGCCACGCTCGTAGGTGATCGTGACCTTGTCGCCGGGCTTGTGGGTCCAGATCTCGCCGATCAGGGTGGGCCCGGAGTCGATCACCCGGTCGTCGAGCTTGGTGATGACGTCGCCGGGCTTGAGGCCCGCCTTGGCGGCCGGGCCGCCGGGCTCGACCGGTGCGGCGCCGCCCGCGCCCTGGTCGGTGATCTGCGCGCCGTCCGAGCTGTCGTCCAGGGAGACGGACGCGCCGATCTTCGCGTACACCGGCTTGCCGGTCTTGATCAGCTCCTGGGCGACGTACTCGGCCTGGTTGATCGGGATGGCGAAGCCCAGGCCCTGTCTCTTATACACATCT
>KL569111.1:29457-31211 GCA_000715635.1 Streptomyces violaceus
TTGCCGGTGGACTGGATCGCGGAGTTGATGCCGATGACGTTGCCCTGCGCGTCCAGCAGCGGACCGCCGGAGTTGCCCGGGTTGATCGAGGCGTCGGTCTGCAGGGCGCTCATGTACGACGCCTGGCTGCCGCTGCCGTCGCTGGAGGCCACCGGGCGGTTCTTGGCGCTGATGATGCCCGTCGTCACCGTGTCGGACAGCCCGAAGGGGGCGCCGATCGCGATGGTCGCGTCGCCGACGGCCACCTTCTCCGAGTCGCCGAGGGTGAGGGGCTTCAGGTCGGAGGGGGCGTCCTTGAGCTTCACGACCGCCACGTCGTAGCCCTGCGCGTGGCCGACCACCTCGGCGTCGTACTTCTTGCCGCTCGGGAAGGTCGCCGTGAGCTTGCCGCCGTCCACCGCGCCCGCCACCACGTGGTTGTTGGTGACGATGTGGCCCTGCTTGTCGAAGACGAAGCCCGTGCCGGTGCCGCCCTCGCCGCTGTTGCTCTCGGCCTCGATCGTGACCGTGCTCGGCAGCGCCTTGGCGGCCACGCCCGCGACCGTGCCCGGGTCACGCTTGAGGTCGCCGCCGCTGGTGGAGGCGGAGACCGTCGTGGAGCCGGAGTTCTCGTCGTTGTTCTTCGCCAGGGTGTAGCCGAGGCCGCCGCCCAGACCGCCCGCGACCAGCGCGGCCGCCAGGATCGCGACGACCAGGCCACTGCGGCGGCGGCCGGGCTTCGGCGCCGGCTGCTGGTAGGAGGAACCCCAGCCGCCCGCTCCGTAACCGGCACCGCCGTCGCCGTACGACGGGGTGGCCGGGGGCGGGGGCGGGGGCCAGGAGGGGTCGGGGGCGGAGGAGGAACCGCCTGGATGCCCGGCGCCACCAGAAGCGCCCTCTCCATGAGCGGCCTCTCCATGAGCGGCCTGCCCCTGGGCGTCCTGCCCGTACGGCCCCTGGGGCGCCGGAGCAGCGGGAGCATCCACCGGCACGGGCGGTGCGGACGGGGCGGGGGGTACCGCGGTGCCCTCGTTCTCGGTGCTCACAGCTTCTCTCCTCGATCCACGGCTGCTTTTCCTGGGTCGCACTCGGTCACGCTTCTTCACGCTGGCGACGGTCCGGCGCGATACAGCTGTGCTTGTCCCTTTGTATGCCGTCAGCTTTTCCCACGGGACGTCAGAGCACCATAAGCGGTGGCTGTGGGTCCGCGGCCATTCTTTATATAGGTCATTACTGGCGAAAAGGAGCAATTCCAATGCCTCCGTACGGACCTGTGAATCCGTCGGGTCCGTACGACCGGACGCGTACCCGGACTCGGTGGCACCATGACGCGGTGACCCACGCACGGCAGCATGTGATTCAAGTCGTCGCCCACCGAGGAGCCTCCGAGGAGGCCCCCGAGCACACCCTGGCCGCGTACACCAAAGCGATCGAGGACGGTGCGGACGCCCTCGAGTGCGATGTGCGCCTCACCGCCGACGGCCACCTGGTGTGCGTGCACGACCGTCGGATCAACCGTACGTCCAACGGCCGCGGCGCGGTCTCCGCCCTGGAGCTCGCCGATCTCGCCGCCCTGGACTTCGGCTCCTGGAAGACGCGCGAGGCCTGGAAGGGGCGCGACGAGGAACCCGACTGGGAGCACCCCCCGGAGGACCGCGAGGCGACCTCCGTACTCACCCTGGAGCGGCTGCTCGGACTCGTCGCCGACGCCGGGCGCCGGGTGGAACTGGCCATCGAGACCAAGCACCCCACGCGCTGGGCGGGACAGGTCGAGG
>KL569111.1:31424-32294 GCA_000715635.1 Streptomyces violaceus
AGGAGTCCCGGGTGCGGGTGATGAGCTTCTCGGCCCGCTCGCTGCACCGTGTGCGGGCCGCCTCGCCGACCCTGCCGACGGTCTATCTGACGCAGTTCGTCTCACCCCGGCTGCGCGACGGGCGGCTGCCCCCGGGCGTGGGGATCGCGGGCCCCTCGATCCGGATCGTGCGCAACCACCCCGTCTATGTGGAGCGCCTGAAGCGGGCCGGCCACCAGGTGCACGTGTGGACCGTGAACGAGCCGGAGGACGTGGATCTCTGCATCGACCTCGGGATCGACGCCATCATCACCAATCGTCCGCGCGCTGTGCTGGACCGCCTCGGCCGCTGAGGCCCATCACACAAGTCCCACCAGACCCACGCACACCTCTTGACCCCATGCCTTGACGGGCGGGATCCTCCCGTCTCGGCCACACCGACGAATTCAAGCCACGCGATTACGGGGAGTGCTCCGGCGCGTTCGATCCGTATTCGATCGTGGTGAATGCGTCACAGGACGTTGATTGGCCGGTTTCCGGTACAGGCCAATGGGGCATCCACACCGTGGCGTGGGGCGAAGGAGGTCTCGGGGGTGGCGTTGGTGGTGGCACAGGAGGTGCCCACGTCGTCGAGCATGGCCGTACCCCATGGCCCTGCGGGCGTGGGGAAAGCAAGGCACCGTATGCGTGCACAGTTGCGCAGCGGTGGCGTAGCGGATTCGGTCATCGACGACGCCGTACTGATCCTTTCCGAACTTTTGAGCAACGCGTGCAAACACGGCAGGCCTCTCGGCGACGCCCTGTCCGGTGACGGCGACGTCCTTGCCGCGTGGCGCGTGGACCCGGCCGGCCGGCTCATCGTCGAGGTCACGGACGGCGGCGGCCCGACCT
>KL569111.1:32479-32948 GCA_000715635.1 Streptomyces violaceus
CCCGCCCCGCCCCGGCGACCCCGTCGGTCACGGCACACGGCGGCCGCGGGCTGAACATCATCACCGCGCTGGCCGACGACTGGGGCGTCCGCGACGACATCCGCGGCGAGGTCACGGTGTGGGTCATCGTCCACGACGACGTGTACGACCCGGACGCCGGCCACCGCCGCGACGACTTCGTGTCACGCGTCGCGGCCCCGGCGGTGTCCCAGATACCCGGGCTCGACTTCGCGGACGCCTTCGACGACATGGACTGAGCGCTGGACCGAGGCGCCCGTACGCCGCGCTGGACCGAGTGTTGTCCACAGGATCCCGTCGCCCGAGGCCCGAACGGCTAGGCTCGCGACCGTACGAGACGAGCCGTAACCGGGAGACCATCGATGGCCAAGAAGCGACCCCAGACGAAGGCCAAGCGCCCGCAGATCACGGATGGCGAGGTCCCGGTTGTAGGCCCCGCGAGCCCTGCCCC
>KL569111.1:33143-33972 GCA_000715635.1 Streptomyces violaceus
GCTACAAGGCCTGTCACGGCCGGGCCGCGTCCCACGCCGCGACCGAGCTGGTGCACCGCCCCTTCGAGGGCCTGCCCGGCGAGTGCGACTGGGTGGCCCTGCGCGAGCTGGTCCCGGCGGCCACGGTCGAACTGCCCCTCAAGGACGGCCTGCCCGAGGGCGTCCCCGCGGTCACCCTGGCCACGGTCCTGCCGATGGCCTGGCCCGCCCTGCGCCGCGACGACGGCTCGGTCCTGCTCGGCCTGCAGAACGACACCTCGTCCGGCGACATCAGCCGCGACCTCGCCGACACCCTCCAGCGCGCCCTGGAGGCACAGCCCGGTACGCCCGTGCAGGGCCGCCGCGCCCCGGCCGACGGTCCGCGGCTGCAGGATCTGCTCGACCCGGAGGGCACCTTCGCGCCAGAAGTGCACAGCGGCTTCGAGTTCTGGGTCCCGGACACGGAGAACGCCACGCCGGAGGTGACCGCCTCCCTGGAGCGGGCCAACGCCGCGGCCATCCCGACCGTCAAGCTCCAGAGCGTGGACGCCGCTTACTGGTGCGAGACGCCGGAGAAGAACCATTTGCGGTGGGTCATGCCCCACGCCGAGGAGCAGCTTCTGGACGCTCTCGCCCGGCTGCACGCCGCAGGCCGCTCGAGCCTCGGCGAGGGCACCCGCCTGGTGGGCTCCTTCCGCGCTCACGGGCTCACGGTGCCGGTGTGGGACCTGCCGAGCGGGGTCACGGCCGAGGACGTGGAGAAGCCGGCGGCGGAGTTCGCCGAGCGCCTCGCCGCCGCCCTGGCCACGGACGCGCCGCTCACCCCGGACGCTGTCTCTTATACACATCT
>KL569111.1:34135-35556 GCA_000715635.1 Streptomyces violaceus
CCGGCCCGCCGCCCCGGCCGGCCGGACCCGCGCGCCTCAGGACGGGTGACTGCCCTCACAACTCCCGCTGGAGACAGGCCAGTCGGTGACTGGAAAGGGCGAGATCGAATTTGCGAACCGCCGATCTCTTGTTACCGTTCCCGTAGCCCGGTTGCTGGTGCATCCCCCGTCGCCAGCAACCGGGTCTTTTCGTCCGTGCGACCGTTCACCGAACGCAGCCGCTCGTCAACTACCCGTCCACGCGGGTGAGTTGCTCCCCGAGCGCAGCAGCAGCGGACCCTGTCCCGCCCGCCGGGCGAACTCCGCGACCGCCGTGTACGCCGCCAGATTCCCCCGCACCGGCTCCCGGGGCGTCTCGCACGTCCGCGGCTCGTCCTCGGCGCTCACCGCACAGGTCATCCGCACGGTCCGGGCGCCGGGCTCCATCATGGTCAGTACGGCGTCCAGCGCCTCGCCGGTGGCATTGCGGTAGTAGGTCCGCGCCCAGGTCTGCGCACCCTGCGTCACGACACAGGTCTGCGCCTCGATGCCGTCGGGGGAGGAGACTTCGGGACCGCAGCGCACGGCGGTCGCCAGGCCCTGGCCGAGTGTGGGCAGGGCGGGAACGGCGGAGGGCGCGCTCTTGGGAGCCCCGATCGCCTTGTCGTCGGCGCCCGGGGAGGAACGTGCCTCGTCCTGTACGGAACCGGAGGCGGGGCCACCGCGTTCGGCGGCTCCCTCCGAACGCACGGAATGTACGGACCCCGCGGACGCCACCGCCAGCGGCAGTGCGACCGCGCACACCGCCACGACGCCCGCGAGGGCGAGCAGTCTGGTCTTTCGGGGGTCCCGGGAGCGGTCCCGGGCATGACGCGGCATGAACCCGGAACTTAACGCCCCGAGGCCGACGCCGGGCCCGGCGCGCCCGACGGTCCTAGAACTCGGGCGCGCTCACACCCGTACGAGTGAGGGCTTCGACCACGGCGTCCACCACGGCCTCGACATCGGGCACCCACGGAGAGGCGGAGCCGGGCAGCGGCGCCCGCTCCCAGCGGATCTCGCCCTGGCCCGTCCCGGACGGCGGCAGGGCCAGATAGCCACCCTCACTGTGGAAGCGGAGGGAGCCGGGCACGAAGTCCTTGGCGTAGAGCAGTTCGCCGAGCTGCTCCATGGAGTACGGCTTCACGAGGATCGCCCAGCGGGCGGGGGAGGCGACGACCGGGCCGAGCCGCATGCCCATGCGGTCGAGCGCCTCGAGGGCGCGGGCGGCCGGCAGGGCGGGCAGCGACACCGCGCAGGGCGCCTTGCCGCCGGTGGCCATCACGATCGGCGCCGTGGGCCGGTTGCCCCACCACCAGCGGACCATGCGTCCGTCGGTGGTGGCCGCGAGGAGGCCGGGGTCGAAGGGGTGCGCGCCGGGCACCGTGCACTCGGGGTCGGGG
>KL569111.1:35803-37037 GCA_000715635.1 Streptomyces violaceus
GGAGTACGGGCCACTGCCATTCCGTCGCGTAGGTCAGGGCCGCGCCGATCAGCTCAGGCGTCCCGTCACCGCGCTTGGACAGGAGCCTGCGTCGCCTTCCGAGGATCTCGCGCATGAGCGCTCGTTCCTTTCCGTTGCACGCCTGGCAACACCGTGGTCCACATCACAACATGTGTCGATCACTTCACTGTGCGTACCTGTTGGCGCATCACACCCCTGCCGTGAGCAGGGGGAACCCCTATGGTTCGAGCTTTGGCTGCCTCCGCGGCCGTCCCGCCCATACTGCGTGTATCAAAAGCACGGGCGTGGCGTAGGGGTGGCGAAGTATGGCGTTTGCCGTCGCGCGTATTTCTCTCCGCCTCCGCCACGGGAGGATGGGGCACGGTCGTCGGTGGATAGGACGCCCGGGTCCGCCGCCAGGTTCCCGGGTGATTCCCAACCACCCCTGGCCTTCACCGAGTACGTACCCATCACGACCGTCGTGACGCTCCGTCGAGCAAGGCCAGTCGACCGCAATAAGCCGTCCCCTGCGGCAGTTTTAAGCCAACTTTACATTTCAGTGAGAGGAAGGGGAGTTGTTCCCGCGGGGCTCACGGACACCAGGAATCCCGGCAGGACAATGCTGGACATCTCCTCACGAGTGCGTGTACATGTGGAGACACTGCTGGCGGCGCAGAATGACATGGGGGTTTGCGATGCTTTTGAGCAGTACGCGCCGGTCGGAAGGCCGGACACCATGAACGCCCCGCACCCTCCGAAAGTGGCTGGAATCGATTCAACGGTTCCGGCACCCGCACACACTGTCGCGCCCAGCGCGCCGGGTACCTCCCCGGCTGTCCCCGCAAACACCCCGGCCCCACCCGGCGCGGTACTGCAGGACCGTCTCGCCGGCTGGGTCTCCGACCTCACCACCCTCCACGAACTGACCGAGCGCCTGGCCCGTACGGCCGCGCTCGACGAAGCGCTCCAGGAAGTGCTGCGGGCCGGCGCCGCCCTCGTGGGCGCCCGGCGCGGCCTCGTCGTACTGGAACCAGGCGACGGCTTCGGCCCGGACACCACCATCGGCCTGGGCCTGGCCCGCGCCGACCTCGGCCACATCGAGACCGTGCCGCGCAGCGCCCTGTCCTACGGCCGGATCCTCGACGGGCTGCCGGGCGGCGAGGACGGGATCGCCGAGCCCGACCTGTTCGCCGCGGAGGGGCTCGACCCCCGCCACCGCGAGGTCGCGGCCCGT
>KL569111.1:37293-40116 GCA_000715635.1 Streptomyces violaceus
GCCGCCGTCTGGCTCTACGACGAACCCGCCGAGCCGGACGAGCGCCGGCGCCACCTCGTCGGCCTGTACGCCAAGTACGCCGCCGAACACCTCGCCCGGCTCCTCGAACTCGAGCGCACGCGCACGGCCATGGCGACGATGTCGGACGAGCTGCTCCCCTCGCGGCTGCCGCGGGTGCCCGGCGTGCAGCTCGCCGCCCGGCACCGCACCGGCCCGCGCGGCGGCGGCGACTGGTACGACGCGCTGCCGCTGCCCGACGCCGCCCTCGGCCTCGCCGTCGGCTCCGTCACCGGGTCGGGACCCAGCGCGGTCGCAGCGATGGGACGACTGCGGGCTTCCCTGCGCGCGTACGCCGTGATGGAGGGGGAGGATCCGGTCGCGGTCCTGTCCGACCTGGAGCTGCTGCTGCGGCTGACCGAGCCGGCCCGCTCGGCCACCGCGCTGTTCGGCTACTGCGAACCGGCCGCCCGCAAGATCACGCTGGCCGGCGCCGGGCACAGCCCGCCACTGCTGATCGGACAGCGCCGCACGGAGTTCGTGGAGACGTCGGTCTCCGCCCCGCTCGGCATGCTCGCCTGCTGGGAGGCGCCGAGCGTGGAGATCCTCGCCGAGCCCGGAGAGACGGTTCTGCTGTACACCGACGGGCTGCTGCACCGCACCGGCGAGGCCACCGACCGCGCCTTCGCCCGGCTGCACGCGGCGGCGGCCGGAGTGCCACGGGCGCTGCGGTGCGACCCGGGCGCGATCGCCGACCACGTCCTGCGGAGCGTGCTGCCGGACGGGCTGGACGCGGCCGACGGTGCGGAGGATGTCGTGCTGCTGGCGGTGCGATTCGAGTAACGCTCCTCGTCATCGCCCTGAGGCCTCTTCCACGCCGCCGTACAGTGGAGGACGGTCCAGTGCCGTATCGAGGAGGATGACCGTGGCGGAGGAGCTCAACCCGGCAGTGCCTGATTCTGCTGCTGACGCAGCGGGCCCGGACGAGAGCGAAGAGCCGATCAAGCAGCGGAAGAACGGACTGTACCCCGGCGTGTCCGACGAGCTTGCCGAGAACATGAAGAGCGGCTGGGCCGACACCGAGCTGCGTGACCTCGAGCCCGTCCCCCAGGCCGCCGAGACCGCCGCCCGCCGGGCCGCGCTGTCCGCGCGCTTCCCGGGCGAGCGACTGGTGATCCCCGCGGGCAACCTGAAGACCCGCTCGAACGACACCGAGTACGCCTTCCGCGCCTCCGTCGAGTACGCCTACCTCACCGGCAACCAGACCGAGGACGGTGTCCTGGTCCTGGAGCCCAAGGGCGAGGGCCACGAGGCGACGATCTACCTCCTGCCGCGTTCCGACCGGGAGAACGGCGAGTTCTGGCTGAACGGCCAGGGCGAGCTGTGGGTCGGCCGACGCCACTCCCTCACCGAGGCGGAGCAGCTGTACGGCATCCCCGCCTCCGATGTGCGCGAGCTGGCCGGGGCGCTGGGCGAGGCCACCGGTCCGGTGCGGGTCGTACGCGGGTACGACGCCGGCATCGAGGCCGCGCTGACCGACAAGGTCACCGCCGAGCGCGACGAGGAGCTGCGGGTCTTCCTCTCCGAGGCACGGCTGGTCAAGGACGACTTCGAGGTCGGCGAGCTGCAGAAGGCCGTCGACTCGACCGTGCGCGGCTTCGAGGACGTGGTGAAGGTCCTCGACAAGGCCGAGGCGACCTCCGAGCGGTACATCGAGGGCACGTTCTTCCTCCGCGCGCGCGTGGAGGGCAACGACGTCGGCTACGGCACGATCGCCGCGGCCGGGCCGCACGCCTGCACGCTGCACTGGGTGCGCAACGACGGGCCCGTGCGGTCGGGCGATCTGCTGCTGCTCGACGCGGGTGTGGAGACGCACACGTACTACACGGCGGATGTGACGCGCACGCTGCCGGTCAACGGGCGGTTCAGCGAGCTCCAGAAGAAGATCTACGACGCGGTGTACGAGGCTCAGGAGGCCGGGATCGCGGCCGTGCAGCCGGGCGCGAAGTACCGGGACTTCCACGATGCCGCGCAGCGGGTGCTGGCGGAGAAGCTGGTCGAGTGGGGGCTCGTCGAGGGGCCGGTGGAGCGGGTGCTGGAGCTGGGGCTTCAGCGGCGGTGGACCCTGCACGGCACGGGTCACATGCTCGGGATGGATGTGCACGACTGCGCTGCCGCGCGGACCGAGACGTACGTCGACGGTGTGCTGGAACCGGGGATGTGTCTGACCGTCGAGCCAGGGTTGTACTTCCAGGCCGACGATCTGACCGTGCCGGAGGAGTACCGGGGTATCGGTGTGCGGATCGAGGACGACATCCTCGTGACCGAGAGTGGGAACCGGAACCTGAGTTCGGCGTTGCCTCGGCGCTCGGATGAAGTCGAGGCGTGGATGGCCTCCGTCAAGGGTTGAGTTTCGTCCGCGGGTGCGTGGGGGCTGGTCGCGCCCACGCGGCGGAGCCGCAATTAGACACAGCCCCGCGCCCCTGAGGCATCCAGGAACAGCGTGCCTGCGAGTAGAGGGGCGCTGCCCCTGGGAATCCAGGCACGCGCCTGAAGGTCTGTGTCCAGGACCGTCAGGGCCGCCGCCCCCTGCTCCGTGGCTGTACCGCCCGCTTCCAGCACACCCCGCGCTCCCGCCTGGACATGGCGCAGGCCGATCGGGCCCGCCGTGTGCAGGAGTTCCGTGTCCTGGAGCGTGGACATCACCGTGAGCAGGGCGTCAAGGCGGGCCTGAGGCTCGGTCGCGCCCCGGGCGCGGGACGTGGCGAGGGCGGTCAGGGCGCGGCGGACGTGGGGGAAGCCGGCCCTGGCTTCGCCCCTCGCACC
>KL569111.1:40280-41582 GCA_000715635.1 Streptomyces violaceus
GGCTTCGCCCCTCGCACCCGCCGCGCCGTAGCGGGCCGACACCGTGGAGCCGCGTGAGGGGCGGCGTGGGGCGCGGCGGTCCGGGTGGGCGGCGATCTGCTTGGCCAGGGCCGTCGTGTCGGCCGGTCGCGCCCCCGGTTTCAGGGCCGCCGCCGCGACGAGCAGGCCGAGCGTCCACAAGGCGCCCCGGTGTCCGCCGCCCGTAAGGCCCACCGTGTGTTCGGTGGAGCGGCCGATCGCGCCCAGTTCCGCGCGGAGCGGGGCGCTCGGCTCGCCCGTGCGGCGGGCCGCTGCGGCCATCGCCGTGAGGCCGGGCAGCAGTGCCCTGGCCGACCAGCGCAGGGAGCTGTGGTCCCGGCGGGTGGCCCGGGCGGTCAGGTCGCGCGGGTCGGGCAGGCCCGGCTTCGGGGCCAGGGCCAGTTGGCCGACCAGTGCGTCGACGGCGGCCTGCGCGAGCAACTCGTCCGCACGGCTGTTCATCGCCGCACCTCAGGAAGAGGGGGAGGACGAGGGGGCGGGGGCGCCGCTCGGGGGTGTGCCGCCTGCGCCGCCGCTGCCCGCGCCCGTATTCTCGGCGTCCGGGTCGATGCCCAGGGTGAGGAAACCCTTGTAGCCCTTGGACGGGTCCTTCTTGTGCACCGCCTTGAGCGTGAGCAGGCCACTGGACGCGCCGCCGTCGTAGACCATGTCGTCGGCGAGCTTGGTGTAGCTGCCGGTGTGCTTGCTGTACGGCTCCAGGGCGAAGATCGACTCGGCGATCTCGTCGTCGAAGAACAGCTGGCCGGTGAAGTTGACCTTGCCGCCCTCGTAGGTGCCGTCCTCCTTCGCGCCACCGGTGTGGACCTTGAGGTGGATGTGGCAGGTGCGCGGGGTGTACCAGCCCGGCACGATCGTCTCGAACGTGACGACTCCGTTGGCGTTCGCGACCTGGTAGCCGCGCAGATAGGTCTTGTCGTCGGCGGTGGAGCCGTCCTCGCTCTCGGCGGGGGCCGAGCCGCCGGGGTTGGCGGTGGTGTAGCCGGAGTAGTAGCCCCAGGCGTCGCAGTGCCAGATCTCCACGGCCGCACCGGGGACCGGGGTGCAGCCGTCGGTGGCGTCCACGACGGTCAGGCGCAGGGTCAGCGGGACGCCGCTCTTGCCCTCGGTGATGTTCTTGCGGACCAGCGCGCCGTCCAGGTAGTACGGCCCCTCCGTGACGCTCGACATCAGCTGCATGCAGGTGCCGGAGCTCGCGGAGGAGGTGGCCGTCGCCGTGGCGGTCGTCGTGGTCGTGGCGGTCGTCGTGTCCGCGAAGGCCTGGTA
>KL569111.1:41762-42934 GCA_000715635.1 Streptomyces violaceus
GTCGTCGTGTCCGCGAAGGCCTGGTAGCCGGCCGCGGCCAGGCCGGCCGCGGCGACCGTGCCGCCCGTGACCGCGAGGGCGCGGCGCCGGGTGATGGAGGTGTTCCTGTGGTTTCCCGTCATGGAACGGAGAACCTAAGGACGCCACCCGTCAGGTTCGTGAGTCCGGGCTGAGAGCCCGCTGTGAATCGACCGGAAGCATCCGGCCAACGGGGCCGCGGGTCAAAAAACAGCAGGTCAGCGGTAGTTGGCGTGTGAGATCATGGCCGACCTTGCCGGGCCGACTCGGGGAACAGGCGATTCGATCATGAAGAACGTCCAGACGGCGCTGACCATGCAGGACGCCGTCCTCACCCTGCAGAAGTACTGGAGCGACAACGGCTGCATGATCACGCAGCCGTTGAACACCGAGGTCGGAGCCGGTACGGCCAACCCGGCCACGGCGCTGCGCGTGCTCGGTCCCGAGCCCTGGAGCGTCGCCTACGTGGAGCCGAGCGTGCGGCCGGACGACTCGCGCTACGGCGAGAACCCCAACCGGCTCCAGACGCACACCCAGTTCCAGGTCATCCTCAAGCCCGACCCCGGCAACCCTCAGGAGCTGTATCTGGGCAGCCTCAGGGCGCTCGGCGTCGACCTCGGCGCGCACGACGTGCGGTTCGTCGAGGACAACTGGGCCTCACCCGCGCTCGGCGCCTGGGGGCTGGGCTGGGAGGTCTGGCTGGACGGCATGGAGATCACCCAGTTCACCTACTTCCAGCAGGTGGGCGGTGTCGCCCTGGATCCGGTGTCGGTGGAGATCACGTACGGCCTCGAACGCATCCTGATGAACCTTCAGGGCGTGTCCCACTTCAAGGACATCGTCTACGCGCCGGGCATCACGTACGGCGAGGTGTTCGGTCAGAACGAGTACGAGATGAGCCGCTACTACCTCGACGACGCCGACCTCGACACCAACCACCGGCTCTTCGAGGCGTACGCGGCCGAGGCCCGGCGTCTGCTCGACCTGGAGCTGCCGGTTCCGGCGTACATGTACGTGCTCAAGTGCAGTCACACCTTCAACGTGCTCGACGCGCGCGGCGCCATCAGCACCACCGAGCGGGCCAAGGCGTTCTCGCTGATGCGCGGGCTGACGCACGAGTCGGCGAAGTTGTGGGCTGTCTCTTATACACATCT
>KL569111.1:43143-46349 GCA_000715635.1 Streptomyces violaceus
CGCACCGGCCCCGGCCGAGCGGCCCGCGCTGCCCAAGGTGCCCGGCGTCGAGACGCTGCTGTTCGAGATCGGTGTGGAGGAACTGCCGTACGCCGACGTGCCCGCCACCACCGAGGCGGTGCGCGAGTCGGTCACCGCCAAGCTGGCCGCGACCCGGCTGGGGCACGGCGCGATCACCGTGATGGCCACACCGCGCCGGATCGTCATCACGGTCGACGGTGTGCAGCCGCGTGAACGGGACACGATGCGGACCGTGCGCGGGCCGAAGGTCGCCGCCGCCTTCAAGGACGGCGCTCCCACCCCGGCTTTGCTGGGCTTTGCCCGCAGCCAGGGCGCCGAACCTACGGACGTGCGGATCGTCGACGTCAACGGGGTCGAGTATGTGGCGCTCACCCGTCACGAGGAGGGACGCTCGGCCGTCGAGGTGCTCAGCGAGCTGCTGGCCGAGGTCGTGTCCGGGCTGCGTGCCGGGCGCAACATGCGCTGGAGCGACCCGGGGCTGTCGTTCTCGCGTCCCGTGCGCTGGCTGCTCGCGCTGCTGGGGCGTACTCCCCTGCCCGTGGTGGTCTCCTCCCTCACCGCGGGCGACACGACGCGGGTGCAGCGCCAGGCCCCCTATCCGGAAGTCCGGGTGACCTCCGCCGAGGGCTACCCGCACTTCCTGCACATGCACGGCATCCTGCTCGACCGGGAGTCCCGGCGCGGCGCGGTGGTCCGCGGTGCCCTGGAGGCGGCGGCCGAGGTCGGCGGGCGGATCGACGTGGAGGGCCAGGCCGGCCTGATCGACGAGATCACCGACATCCTGGAGTTCCCGTACGCCGTGCGGGGTTCGTTCGACGAGCGCTATCTCGAACTGCCCGCGAGCGTCCTGACCACCGTGATGCGCAAGCACCAGCGCTATCTGCCGGTGCTGGACGGCGAGCGCCTCATGCCGCACTTCGTCACCTTCGCCAACGCCCTCTGCGACGACGACGTGGTGCGGGCGGGCAACGAGGCGGTGCTGCGGGCCCGTTACGAGGACGCCGCGTTCTTCTGGCGGGCGGACCTGAAGGTGCCGCCGGCGGAGTTCCGGAGCCGGCTGGACAAGCTGACCTTCGAGGACCGTCTCGGTACGGTCGCCGACCGCGCCGAGCGCCTCGCCGTCCTCTCCCTCGATCTGGCCGGGCGCGCCGGGCTGACTCAGGAGGCGGTGGACGTCGTCCGCCGCGCCGGTGCGCTGGCGAAGTTCGACCTGGCTTCCCAGATGGTGATCGAGTTCTCGGGACTGGCCGGGGTGATGGCCGAGGAGTACGCCCGCCGGGCCGGCGAGTCCGCGGAGGTCGCCCGGGCCCTCGCGGAGATGGAGTTGCCGCGCTCCGCCGGCGGTGCCCTTCCCACCGGGGACGCGGGTGCCGTGCTGTCGCTGGCCGACCGGTTCGACCTGGTGACCGGCATGTTCGTGATCGGCGCCGCGCCGACCGGGAGTTCCGATCCGTACGGGGTGCGCCGGGCCGCGATCGGGCTGCTCAATGTGCTGCGGAGCCTGCCCGCCGTGGCCGGGGTCCGGGTGCGCGACGGCCTGCGCGCGGCGGCCGTACGGTACGCCGCGCAGGGCGTCGAGGTACCCGCCGAGCGGGTCGCCGAGGCCGCCGAACTGATCACCCGGCGCTATGAGCAGCAGCTCACGGACGCCGGGCACGAACACCGGCTCGTCCAGGCCGTCCTGGTGTGGGCCGACCGGCCCGCCCATGGCGACCGGACGCTGGCCACGCTGGAGCGGCACATCGGCACGGAGGCGTTCGAGGTACTCGCTGCCGCGTTCCAGCGGGTCGTGCGCATCCTCCCCGAGGGCGGCATCGAGGCGGCGGACCTGTCCCTGCTGACCGCGCCCGCCGAGCTGCGCCTCGCCGAGAGCGCCGAGGCCGTACGCCAGGCGCTGCACGGCCGCGAGGACGACCTCGGGGCACTGATCGAGGTCTCCGGGCCGCTGGTCGACGCGATCAGCGCCTTCTTCGACGAGGTGCTGGTGATGGACCCCGAACCGACGGTCCGTGCGGCCCGGCTGGCGCTGCTCACGCAGGTGGCGGGGCTGGCGCGGACGACGCTGGACTGGGGTGCGCTGTAGGGGCGGACGTGGCAGCAGACAGGTCAGTGGGACGTTTCACGTGAAACACGGCGGTGGTGCTTCACGCGGCGTGGCGCTTCACAGGGCGGTGGTGTTTCACGTGAAACACCACCGCAGGGTCAGACCGCCATCAGCGGCGCGGCGCCCTCGCGCCACTTGAGGACCTTGTCGAAGCTCACCACGGCCCCGCCCCGGCCCGGCTTGTTGCCGATGTGGACGTGGTCGGCGAGCTCCTGGATGAGGCACAGTCCTCTGCCGTTCTCCGCGTCGGAGTGCGCGGGCCGGACCGGCGGGCGGGGCCGAGAGGCGGAGGACGCGGGGAAACCCGGGCCCGCGTCGGCGACCTCGATCCGGCACTTCTCGCCGTCGAGGTAGGCCGTGACCCGGTACGCCTCGGAACCAGGGCCGCGGGCCATGTCCCCACCGTGCTCCACGGCGTTCGCGCAGGCCTCGCTGAGGGCGACGGAGAGGTCGTAGGAGATGTCGGGGTCGACGCCCGCGGTCTCCATCGTGCCGATCAGCAGGCGCCTGGCGAGCGGCACGCTGGCAGCTTCGCGCCGCAGATGGAGTGACCACCAGATGCTCATGCTCCAGCCTCCTGGCTGCGGCTCGACATACCGTTACGTATTGCCCCGAGCCCCCGCATGTAAGCGTGAAGTTGACGTGATGCCGCCCATACGGCGGATGCGCGCTGATCCTGATCGGTGTATGTAGGAGCGAACATCGGTGTAAGTGGGGGCGCGCGGGGCCAGAGGGTGACGTTCCGGTCGTACGGCATCTTGCGGACCTGCCGCACGAGGCCCGCGGGGCCAGTGCGATGATGAGCCCGCCATGACTGCCCCCCACGCGCGCGCGACGCGCTCCGGACACCCGCTCCGGATCCTGCGGGCCGCGGTGTTCGCCGCGGTCTGTGTCGTGCTGGCCGGGGCAGGTCACGCGCTGGCGTCGTGCGAGGGCATTCCGCTGTGGACGCTGGGCGCCGGGTTCCTCGGGGTGGTCGCGGTGGCGGCCCCGCTCGCGGGGCGCGTGCGCTCGCTGCCGGGCATCGCGGCACTGCTCGCGATCGGCCAGACGGTCCTGCACACCATGTTCGGACTGGGCC
>KL569111.1:46575-46765 GCA_000715635.1 Streptomyces violaceus
TCCTCGGTGCCGGCGGGCGCGAGCGACGCCGCGCTGGTCCAGCAGGCCGCGCGACTCCTGTGCGGCACCACGGCGGCGGCGATCAGCCCGGCGCAGGCCCACAAGATCCTCACCGACGCCCGGCTCCAGCCGACGGGCGGCGCCCACACACATGTGACCACGGACACCGCAGCGGCCTCGCTGTGGCCGT
>KL569111.1:47030-47310 GCA_000715635.1 Streptomyces violaceus
GCCATGTCCTCGCGGCGATCGCCGCCGGCTGGCTGCTGCGCAACGGCGACCTGGCGCTGCTGCGGCTCACCGAACTGTCGGCGCAGGGCGTCACCGAAGGGGCGCTGGTGCGCTCCCTGCGGGCGGCGTTCGCTCTGGTGCGCACCCTGCGTGCCGGCCTCCCGGGAGCGCCGCAGGCCCGTCCGTGCCCCGCGCCCGCCGTGCGGCCCGTGCCGGAGATGCCGTGCACCACCGCACTGCAGCACACGGTGATCCGGCGCGGCCCGCCTGCCGTCACGGC
>KL569111.1:47541-48369 GCA_000715635.1 Streptomyces violaceus
TCCCGCATCCGCACTCGCCCTCGCCGCCTGACGCGACGCGACCACCACTCCGCTTCTTCGGATCCTCCGGATTCTTCTGAATCCTCGGATTCCCGGACGGCTCGGAGGAGGGGCCGCCGTCGTGCGGCACGCGCGCGTACGCGTATCCCTCCTCCTCATCCCGACCCGACTCACAGCGGAGTGCTCCCTTCCATGAAGGTTTCCCGTATCGCCGCGGCCGGTGCCGCCGCCGGTGTCACCGTTCTCGCCCTGTCCGCCCCCGCCTTCGCGCACGTCTCCGTTCAGCCCGAGGGGACGGCCGCCAAGGGCGGCTACGCGGTCGTGGACTTCAAGGTCCCCAACGAGCGCGACAACGCCTCGACCACCAAGCTCGAGGTCAACTTCCCCACCGACCACCCGCTGGCCTCCGTCATGCCGGAGCCGGTCCCCGGCTGGGACATCAAGGTCACCAAGTCCAAGCTGGACAAGCCGCTGGAGATGCACGGCGAGAAGATCTCCGAGGCCGTCACCAAGGTCACCTGGACCGCCGACGGTGACGGCATCAAGGCCGGCTTCTTCCAGAAGTTCCCGGTCTCCATCGGCACCCTGCCCGAGGACGCCGACGAACTCGTCTTCAAGGCCCTCCAGACGTACTCCAACAAGGAGGTCGTCCGCTGGATCGAGGTGCCGCAGGAGGGCCAGGAGGAGCCCGACAACCCCGCCCCGGTGCTGGAGCTGTCCGCCGCCTCCGAGGACGGGCACCACGGCTCGTCGGGCGAGGAGGCCTCCGACTCGGAGTCGGCCGAGAAGGCCTCCGCCGAAACCGCCGCCGCCGACACCGGCTCCCCC
>KL569111.1:48568-48863 GCA_000715635.1 Streptomyces violaceus
ACCGCCGACACCGGCTCCTCCGACGGCACCGACACCACCGCCCGCGTCCTGGGCATCGTCGGCATCGTGGTCGGCGCGGCGGGCGTCGCCTACGGCGTGCTCGCCGGGCGCCGGCGCTCCAACGCCTGACGCTGCTTCCGTTGCACGGCGCGCGCCGGCTCCTCGCCCCTCGGGCGGGGACACTCCGGTGCGCGCCGGGTCACCGACATCTGGGATTCCTTTCTATGCGCACCAAGACTCTCGCCGCGGCCGCTCTGCTCGCCGCCGCCTCTCTGACCCTGACCGCCTGCGGCAG
>KL569111.1:49067-52466 GCA_000715635.1 Streptomyces violaceus
GACAAGCCCGTCGCCGTGGTGTCGGAGGACGCCGGCACCGAGAAGGCCGCCACCGTCCTCGACAAGCCGTTCGAGAAGCCGGACCTGGTCCTCACCGACACGCAGGGCAAGAAGTACGACCTCCGCAAGGAGACCGAGGGCAAGCCCACGCTGATCTACTTCGGCTACACCCACTGCCCCGACGTGTGCCCGTCGACCATGAGCAACATCGCCGTGGCCAAGAAGCAGCTGCCCAAGGCCGAACAGGACGACCTGCGCGTCGTGTTCGTCACCACCGATCCGGACCGCGACAACCCGGCCGAGCTCGGCAAGTGGCTCAAGGGCATCGACCCCCAGTTCATCGGCCTCACCGGCGACTTCGCGACCATCCAGGCCGGCGCCCGCACCCTCGGCATCTCCATCGACGCGCCGAGGAAGGACAAGAACGGCAAGGTCATCTCCGAGCACGGCACCCAGGTCATCGCGTTCTCACCGAAGACCGACGGCGGCTATGTGCTCTACGGCGAGGGCGCCACCGTCGACGACTACACCAAGGACCTCCCTGCGATCGTCAAGGGAGCGAACCCGTGAGGCGTCGACTCGGCCCGGCGGCCCTCGTCCTGGCCGGGGCGCTGGCCCTGGCGGGCTGCGGCGGCTCGGACTCCGGATCCGACTCCGGCAGCGGCTCCGCGGACGGGAAGGCGGAACTCTCCGTCGGCTCCGCGTACATGCCGCAGCCGGTCTCCGACGAGATGGCGGCCGGGTTCTTCACCGTCACCAACAAGGGCGGTGCCGCCGACGAGCTGACCTCGGTCACGAGCGATGTCGCCGGGCAGGTCACCGTGCACGAGACCGTCGGCGGTGCCATGCGGGAGGTCAAGGACCTGAAAGTCCCCGCCCACGGTGAACTGGTGCTGAAGAGCGGCGGCGACCACCTGATGTTCGAGCAGCTGAAGCGCAAGCCGAAGGAAGGCCAGACGGTCACCGTCGAGCTGCGGTTCGCCCGCTCGGGCCCCGTCAAGGTCGAGATGCCGGTGAAGTCGGCGACCTACCACCCGAAGACCGGACACTGAGGGAGGGACCCCTGTGACGCAGACCATCGCCCCCCGCGTCCGGACCCTGGTGCTGCTGCTCCTGGCCGCGGCCTGCGCACTCCTCGCGGGAGCAGGCCCGGCCTCCGCGCACGCCGCGGTGACCGGCAGCGTCCCCGGGCAGGGGGCGGTGGTCCAGGAGGCCCCGGCCCGGATCTCGCTCACCTTCTCCGAGCAGGTAGCGCTGTCCGACGACTCGCTGCGCGTACTCGACCCGGACGGCAAGCGCGTCGACACGGCCGAGCCGTCCAACGTGAGCGGGACGACGTATGCCGTGCCGCTGAAGCCGGGCCTGCCCGACGGCACGTACACGGTGGCCTACCAGGTCGTCTCCGCGGACAGCCATCCCGTCGCCGGCGCCTACACCTTCTCCATCGGCGCTCCTTCCAAGACATCCGCGACGGTCTCCCAGCAGGCGACCGACGACGGGGTCGTCGGCTGGCTGTACGGCTTCGGGCGGTATGTGTCGTACGCCGGTTTCATCGTGATGGCCGGCGGCGCCGCATTCGTCCTCGCCTGCTGGCGACGCGGCTCCGGAGTGCGGCCGGTCCAGCGGTTCGTCGTCTCCGGGTGGCTCGCGCTCACCGCCGCGACCCTCGCCCTGCTCCTTCTACGCGGCTCCTACACCGGCTCCGGAAAGGTCGCCGACATCGTCGACCTGTCCCTGCTCGGACAGGTGCTCGAGACCAAGACCGGCGCGGCCCTGGTGTCCCGGCTGCTGCTGCTCGCCGCGGCGGCACTGTTCATCTCCGTGCTGTTCGGGGCGTACGCCCGCCCGTCTCCCACCACCACCCTGAACGACGGCGCTGCGCGCCGACAGCCTGATTCAAGTGAGGACGCCCAGGAGAAACGCGACCTGACCTTCGGTCTCGCCGTCGGCGGTGTCGTCGTGGCGGCCGGGCTCGCCGCGAGCTGGGCGATGTCGGAGCACGCCTCGGTCGGGCTCCAGGCGGCCCTCTCCATGCCGGTCGACGTCCTCCACCTGCTGGCCGTCGCCGCGTGGCTCGGCGGGCTGGGCGCGCTCCTGGTCGCCCTGTACCGGGCCCCCGCCGACGCGCCCGTCGACGCGTCGGCCGTACGCCGCTTCTCCCGTGTCGCCTTCGGCAGCGTGCTCGCGCTGATCGCGACCGGGACGTACCAGTCCTGGCGCCAGCTCGGCTCCTGGTCGGCCTTCACCGACACCCGGTACGGGCAGCTGCTCCTGGCCAAGATCGCCCTCGTGGTCGTCCTGACCGGCGTCGCGTGGATCTCGCGGCGCTGGACGGGGCGGCTGGTGGAGGCCGTGCCGGCATCGGCGGAGCGGGAAATGGCGCGAGTCGGCGCGGGGGCTGATGCCTCCGGCGACGCGGTTGCCGACGCCTCCGGCGATGACCCGACCGGCACGAACACCGACCATGACGCCGACGAACAGCCTGTTCCCGAGCCCGACGACACCGAGCCGGCCGACACCGAGCCCGCCGACGCCGAGCGCGCCGCGCAGCTCGCCCGGCAGCGGGCCGCTCGGGACACCGCCCGGCAGAAGCGGCTGCGGGACGCCGATCCGAACCGCTTCGGCCTGCGCCGCTCCGTGCTGGCCGAGGCCGGCATCGCGGTCGTCCTGCTCGCCGTCACCACCGTGCTGACGCAGACCGAGCCGGGCCGTACCGAGCAGGAGGCCAAAGCGGCCGTCTCGTCCTCCGCATCAGCCTCCGCCGACGCCGGAGCATCCGGGGCGCTGACCCTGAACATGCCGTTCGACACCGGCGGCGAGGACGGCAAGGGCATCGTCACGGTCGACCTCGACCCCGCGCGCGTGGGCGACAACGAGATGCACGTCTACGTGGAGCGGCCCAACGGCCGGGCCTTCGACATCCCCGAGGTGAAGGTCGACTTCACCCTGAAAGCCAAGGACATCGGGCCCCTGCCCGTCGTCCCCGACCACATCGCTACCGGACACTGGTCGGCGAACGGAGTGCAGATCCCCATGGCCGGCGACTGGCAGGTCGACGTGACCGTGCGGACCTCCGACATCGACGAGGTGACCGTTTCCAAGAACGCGCAGATCGGCTGAACCACCATGGTTGACCAGTCCATTCCGGAGGCCCGTACTCCCGGCACCGCCCCTGGGGAGACCGACGCGGCCTCCGCCGGGGAGGGCATCTCACGGCGCCGGATGCTCGGCACCGCCGGTGCCACCGGGCTCGTGCTCGGTACGGCGGGCGCGGCCGGGGGATACGCCGCCGCCCCCTCCGAGGCCGTCACACCGCTCACCTCGCTCGGCACCGACCGGGGGATGTTTCACGGGAAACATCAGCCAGGCATCACCTGTCTCTTATACACATCTCTGATG
>KL569111.1:52686-54161 GCA_000715635.1 Streptomyces violaceus
GGCCGCAAGGAGGCCGCTGCCCTGCTGCGCCGCTGGTCGGAGACGGCCCGGCGACTGATGGCCGGCGAGCCGAGCGGGCACGACGACACCGACGTGGCCCGGGACGCCGGACCCTCGTCGCTGACGATCACCTTCGGCTTCGGCCACAGCTTCTTCGCCAGGACGGGCCTGGAGAAGCAGCGCCCGGCCTCCCTCGACCCGCTGCCCGAGTTCTCCTCCGACCGCCTCGACAAGAAGCGCAGCAACGGCGACCTGTGGGTGCAGATCGGAGCCAACGACTCCCTGGTCGCCTTCCACGCCCTGCGCGCGATCCAGAAGGACACCGGCTCGGCGGCCCGGGTCCGCTGGCAGATGAACGGCTTCAACCGCTCGCCAGGCGCCACCGCCCATCCCATGACGGCCCGCAACCTGATGGGCCAGATCGACGGAACCCGCAATCCGAAGCCGGCCGAGTCCGACTTCGACCAGCGGATCTTCGTGCCGGAGAAGGGCGAACCGGCCTGGATGGCGAACGGCTCCTACGCCGTCGTACGCCGGATCCGCATGCTCCTCGACGACTGGGAGAAGCTCTCCGGCAAGGCACAGGAGGACGTGATCGGGCGCCGCAAGTCCGACGGGGCGGCACTGTCCGGGGGCACCGAGACGACCGCGATGGACCTGGAGAAGACCGACGCCGAGGGCAACTTGGTCGTCCCGATCAACGCCCACGCCCGGATCACCCGGCCCGACCAGAACGGCGGCGCGGCGATGCTCCGCCGCCCGTTCTCCTTCCACGACGGCATCGACACCGACGGGGTGCCCGACGCCGGTCTGCTCTTCATCTGCTGGCAGGCCGATCCGCTGCGCGGCTTCGTGCCGGTGCAGCGCAAGCTCGACCGGGGCGACGCCCTGTCGCAGTTCATCCGGCACGAGTCGAGCGGGCTGTTCGCGGTGCCGGGCGGGGCCTCAAAGGGCGAGTACGTGGGGCAGAAGTTGCTGGAGGGGTGAGAGTTCGCCCCTGGGCGGTCTTGTGGGGGATGCCGATTCCGCGGGCCCATTAGGGTGAGGTCATGCCAGCGAGTTATGCGTATCTCGGCCCTGAGGGCACCTTCACCGAAGTCGCCCTGCGCACGCTTCCCGAGGCCGCCACCCGGGAACTCACCCCGTACGTCTCCGTCCAGTCCGCGCTCGACGCCGTACGAACCGGCGAGGCCGAGGCCGCGTTCGTGCCGATCGAGAACTCCGTCGAGGGCGGCATCACCACCACCCTCGACGAGCTGGTCGCCGGCGCCCCGCTGATGATCTACCGCGAGGTGCTGCTGTCGATCACCTTCGCACTGCTCGTCCGCCCGGGCACCGAGCTGTCGGACATCAAGACGGTCTCCGCCCACCCGGCCGCCCTGCCGCAGGTGCGCAACTGGCTGAAGAAGCACCTGCCGGACGCGCACTGGGAGTCGGCCGCCTCGAACGCGGACGCCGCCCGGCTGGTCCAGGAG
>KL569111.1:54349-56363 GCA_000715635.1 Streptomyces violaceus
TCGGCCGCCTCGAACGCGGACGCCGCCCGGCTGGTCCAGGAGGGCCAGTACGACGCCGCCTTCGCCGGCGAGTTCGCGGCCGCCCGCTACGGCCTCGAGGCCCTGGAGACCGGGATCCACGACGCGGAGAACGCCCAGACACGGTTCGTGCTGGTCGGCCGGCCCGCCCGGCCCGCGGCGCCGACCGGCGCGGACAAGACGTCCGTCGTGCTGTGGCAGCGCGACGACCACCCCGGCGGTCTGCGCGACCTGCTGGGCGAGTTCGCCACGCGTGGCATCAACCTGATGCTGCTCCAGTCCCGGCCGACCGGCGCGGGCATCGGCAACTACTGCTTCTGCATCGACGCAGAGGGCCATATCTCCGACCGCCGGATGGCCGATGCCCTGAAGGGACTGAAGCGGATCTGCCTCCAGGTGCGCTTCCTCGGCTCCTATCCGCGCGCGGACGTGCTGCCCGGGGATGTCCAGCCGCCGCGGCTGGGGACGTCGGACGAGGAGTTCGTGGAGGCGGCGGACTGGGTGGCGCGGTGCCAGGACGGCCGGTTCTAGGCCGGTTCCAGATCGGTCCCGGGCTGTCGTACCTGCTGATTGTCGTTATCCACAGAAGTTATCCACAGGTTGGCTTCTCGACCTGGGGACAAGTCGACAACGAAGCGTGAGTCAGTCGACAAATCGCCCTACAGGCCCCTGATGCGTCCATCGACGGGCAGGTCACCCTTCGTCCACCGTTTTCCTTTGCGTAACTCTTCGGGGTGACCTGATTCCACTCGAAAGTGAGGATAGAGCGGGTTTGCGCCGGGAATTCTGAGGGGTGAGCGGACCTTCCGGAGTGATCAATTCCGAAGTCCACAGATCTTCCACACAGCCTGTGGATAACTCTTCGGCAGGTGTGGATCCCTGTGGACAACCTGACCCCAAGTCCCGTCTCCCGCAAGGGATTCGAGTCAATGCGGCGCCTCGGGAGTGCCTCGTTCCGGGGAGAGGTGGGCCGTATATTGACACTGCGCGCAATTCCCCCATAACGGTACGTAATGCGCAGCCGGAATAGTGAGTCGTGGGCGGTCATCGCGCACCGGTAGCCTTGGGCGCGTGATTGACCTTCGCCTGCTTCGTGAGGACCCCGACCGTGTGCGCGCGTCCCAGCGCGCCCGTGGAGAGGACGTCGCGCTCGTCGACGCCCTCCTGTCTGCCGACGAGCGGCGCAGGTCGTCCGGCGTCCGCTTCGACGAGCTGCGCGCCGAGCAGAAGGCGCTCGGCAAGCTCATCCCCAAGGCGGCCGGAGACGAGAAGGCCGAGCTGCTGAAGAAGGCGGGCCAGCTCTCCGCCGACGTCAAGGCGGCCGACGCGGACCGCGACGCGGCTGACACCGAGACTCAGGAGCTGCTCCAGAGGCTCGGCAACCTCGTCCACCCGGACGTGCCCGTGGGCGGCGAGGAGGACTTCGCCACGCTGGAGACGCACGGCACGATCCGCGACTTCGCCGCCGAGGGCTTCGAGCCCAAGGACCACCTGGAGCTCGGCCAGATCCTCGGCGCGATCGACGTCGAGCGCGGCGCCAAGGTCTCCGGCTCGCGCTTCTACTTCCTGACGGGCATCGGTGCGCTCCTGGAGCTCGCCCTGGTGAACGCGGCGATGGCCCAGGCCACCGCGGCCGGCTTCACCCCGATGCTCACCCCGGCCCTGGTCCGTCCCCAGTCCATGGCGGGCACGGGCTTCCTCGGCCAGGCCTCCCAGGACGTCTACCACCTCGCCGACGACGACCTCTACCTGGTCGGCACGTCCGAGGTGGCGCTGGCGGCGTACCACATGGACGAGATCCTCGACGCCGATCGCCTCCCCCTGCGCTACGCGGGCTTCTCGCCCTGCTTCCGCCGCGAGGCCGGTTCGCACGGCAAGGACACCCGGGGCATCTTCCGCGTGCACCAGTTCGACAAGGTCGAGATGTTCTCCTACGTCGCTCCGGAGGACTCGCAGGCCGAGCACCAGCGGCTGCTGGCGTGGGAGAAGCAGTGGC